>MBRE01000056.1:0-3483 GCA_001698425.1 Oscillatoriales cyanobacterium USR001
TGAGGGTGCGGAATGTGGGCTAAAAGCTAAAGGCGAAATAGTTTCACCGCGTCTAAATTGTTGGATACTTTCATAACCATTAACACTTGGGTTGCGATAAACCTCAACTAATTCATCCCCTATATCTACGATCCAAAGTTCAATAATCCCGGCTCTACCATAGAGAACAGACTTAATATTACGGTCATCGTCAATGGTAGTATCTGCTACTTCAATTAATAGATATATGTCTTCGGTTTTTGGATGTGACTCTGAATAGTTATCAGCACGAGGTTTCAAGATTGATACATCAGGCTGGGGTTCTAATCTTCCGTTTAGTCTCACCGGAGTTTGTGACAAAATCGAAGCACGGTCATCTAAAACTTTAAAGAAAATTTTCAGTAAACGACCAATGCACCCCGCATGACGACTACCCATTGGTGCCATATAAACGATATCTCCATCAATTAGTTCTGTCCTACCATCACCAAGCATCCCCAATTCACCTAGTTTGTAATATTCATCTACTGTGAATTGCTTTCTTAATTGTTTTGTTACTAATGCGGTCATCATACTCACCATACTATATATATAGCAATTCTAAATCATTTGTGAATTTCTTACTCCCTCCCCTTGCTAAGGGCAGGAGGGTTGGGGTGGGGTAAAAAATTTACGAATCATTTAGGATTGCTATAGCAAGCTGGCTGATATATCTAGCGATCGAGATGCTCGCACTACCGTTTCATAAATCATTTAGACCCGCTATATTCAGAATACTGCTGAATTAATTTGGCCACTAAACCTGTCCATCCTGTCTGATGATTAGCGCCAACTCCTCTCCCATTATCCCCATGAAAATACTCAAAATAAAGCAAATAATCGCGCCAGTGGGGATCGTTTTGGAACTTTTCAATTGTTCCATACAGAGGACGATGCCCATTACCATCCCGCAAAAAAGTCCGAATCAATCGGGCTTCTAGTTCTGTAGCCACTTCCCACAAATTCAAAAATTTATTTGAACCAGTTGGACATTCTACTTTAAAGTCATCACCGACATAGTGGTGGAACTTCTGGAGCGATTCAATTAGGAGAAAATTGACTGGAAACCACACCGGACCTCGCCAATTGGAATTTCCACCAAACAAACCTGAACTCGACTCTCCGGGTTCATAATCTACCCGATATTCATGGCCATTAGTGTTAAAAATGTAGGGGCGATCGCGGTGATAGCGAGAGAGAGCGCGGATGCCATAGTCACCTAAAAATTCCTCTTCATCCAGAAGTTTCGCCAGAATTTCCCGGAGGCGCTCTTGCCAAACAATCGCTAAAAGTCGCCGCTCCTGGTTTCCTGGAGTACGCATACAAGCCACATTCTGACGCAGATCGGGGCGATTATCAATAAACCATTCTAATCGATTCTTAAACCCCGGCACTTTTTCCATTACTTCCGGTTCCAGGGTCATAACTGCAAATAAAGGAATCAACCCCACCATCGATCGCACTTTTAAGTGTATGGATTGGCGATTGGGAAATTTCAGGACATCATAATAAAATTGATCTTCCCGATCCCAAAGCTCAGTGCCATTATTGCCCATATTGTTCATGGCATTGGCAATATAGATGAAATGCTCAAAAAATTTGGTTGCCATATCCTCGTACACTGGATTAGTCATTGCCAGTTCCAGGGCGATCGTCAGCATATTCAGACAATACATTCCCATCCAACTGGTGCCATCCGATTGTTGAATATACCCGCCAGTGGGCAGAGGAGCGCTGCGATCGAAAACACCAATATTATCTAATCCCAGAAATCCACCTTCAAAAACGTTATTTCCTTCTGTATCCTTACGGTTAACCCACCAAGTAAAGTTCATCAGCAATTTCTGAAATACCCGCTCCAAGAATTGCCGATCGCCTTTACCTGTAAGTTTCTGCTCGATCTTATATACCCGCCAAGTTGCCCAGGCATGAACGGGGGGATTGACATCACTAAAGTTCCATTCATAGGCAGGAATCTGTCCGTTAGGGTGCATATACCATTCGCGGGTCATCAAATCTAATTGATTTTTGGCAAATTCCGGATCGATCGTTGCCAAAGGAATAGCATGAAACGCCAAATCCCAAGCCGCAAACCAGGGATACTCCCATTTGTCTGGCATGGACAGCACATCAGCATTATCCAGATGTAACCATTGAAAATTACGCACGCGCTGCCGTTCGGGGGCAGGAGAGGGTTGGGTAGCATCTCCTTTTAGCCAGTTGGTGACATCGTAATAAAAAAATTGCTTGCTCCAGAGCATCCCAGCGTAGGCTTGACGTTGCACCCGACGCATATCTTCATCCATATCAGAGGTGGTGACAGCTTGATAGAAAGCATCCGCCTCTCTTTGACGCTGAGTAAAAATGTCAGAGAATTCCTGACCAAAGGGAGCCTGAAGATTGCCGTTATTTACTAATCGCAACTGGATGGTATGGGTAGTCTGTCCAGGAATTGTGAGATGATGCAGGGCAGCCGCCTTAGTCCCCACCTGGTTAGGATTGATAGCTGTCTGTTCATTGTGAATAATGTAGCGATGGAAGGCATCTTTCACATAGGGAGAAGGATTGGCAGTGTCATAAAGGTGTTGAAAATTCGTCTCATTCTCTGTAAAGAGCAAAGAATTTGCATCGCGACAATAGAGCCAGCGCTTGCCTAATGTTGGATGTTCTACCTCGATCGCCTGCTCCGAGATAGCCTTCAGGGAAGGTTTGGGACTATTGGGTGTCCAAGACCAAGTGTTGCGAAACCATAGAGTCGGCAAAATATCGAGGGTGGCGGCCTCGGCACTACGATTGGCAATATGAATTTGGATCGCTATGTCTTCAGGGCTGACTTTAGCGTATTCCACAAAGATATCGAAATAGCGATCGCCATCGAAAACTCCGGTATCCAAAAGTTCCCATTCAGGTTGGTCGTACCCTCGCCTGCGGTTCTCAGTCACCAAGCCCTCGTAGGGATAGGCTGCTTGGGGATATTTGTAGAGATATTTCATGTAGGAATGGGTGGGCGTACTATCCAGGTAGAAATAGTATTCCTTCACATCTTCGCCATGATTACCTTCGCTTCCCGTCAAGCCAAACAGACGTTCTTTGAGAATAGGGTCTTTGCCGTTCCAGAGTGCGATCGCAAAGCAAAGGAATTGCTGGTCATCGGAAATACCACCAATCCCATCTTCGCCCCAGCGATAGGTCCGCGATCGCGCTTGATCGTGGGTGAAGTAATCCCAAGCCGCACCTTGGGGACTGTAATCTTCCCGTACTGTTCCCCATTGACGCTCGGCTAGGTATGGACCCCAGTGTTTCCAACCAGATGCTTGTAAACGTTTGCCTTCCGCAGTATTGAACATGGTTTCTCCCTCTGAATCTATAAATCTAAACCATCTCTAAAGGAATAGAAATTAAATAATTAGCTGGTTTGTAGTAAGCGCTTTAGCGCCCTCTTTAGTATTGAACATGGTTTCTCCC
>MBRE01000056.1:3539-34451 GCA_001698425.1 Oscillatoriales cyanobacterium USR001
TATTGAACATGGTTTCTCCCTCCGAATCTATAAATCTAAACCATCTCTAAACTCTAAAGAAATAGAAATTAAATAATTAGCTGGTTTGTAGTAAGCGCAAAGAGCGCTAAAGCGCTTACTACGAACTATTTTTCATTCCTAACAGAGTTTGAGATGCAGTCAATGCCACCTTCAAGAAAGCCTGTAACTTCTCAGCATCTAATTCTCCCATTTCCTCAGCGGTCAGAACTGCTCCTGTCCATTCTTGGGTGTGCCAGGAACCCAAAGCCAGAGAGGGGAGATGCTCAACAGCAGGATAAGGCCAGGGAGTCACATACCAGTAGGGCATCGGATAACTTTGGTCTCCAGGGGAAAGACCGACACCGATACTCTTCTCTTCTGGAAAAGAGAGTAGTATTGCCATGTCAAAATGATGGGGCCAAATGTGGAGGGGAGAAGCCTGGGGATTTCCGCTCGCAATTTCTTGCAAGGGCTGATAGGAAATACTATAGTACCGCGCTAAAGCTTCTCTATCTTCAGTTCCAGCCGTAGTAAACATCCCGCCATGAGCGATGGGATGGAAGGGAAAGTCGTAGGTCGGATAAGCCAGGGGAGCGATCGCGGCTCCATTTATGCCCATCTGGGTTAGAGTTGCCCGCAGCCAGGAAAATCCCTCGGCGATCGTAGTTCCGCCCAAGGAAAAGGAGGACAGCACTGTTCCTTCCCCATCTAGGATTAGAGACTCCAATGGTCCCGGCTTCAAGACCACCCGGAGCGACGAATCACTGAGGAGTTTAGTTTGAAAATATCCCTTTTCTGGATTCCATTCCAAAGCATTATGGGAATAGTCGGGTTCGGGAGTAACCAGAACCGCAGCGGTTGCTGCCATAAATTGAATCCCATAGTGGAGTTGCAGCCTACTTTCGAGGAGAGATTGAGGATTCATAAAAACCTAATTATTGCAATGATGTTTAAGAACTGGAGTTCAGACTAATTTTGTCTTACCTGTTGCTTTAGCTGGTCAGGCGCTCCAAAAGATGATCCCCTACTCGCAGAGCATTAGCGATAATGGTTAGGGTGGGATTAACTGCTCCACTGGAAGGGAAGAAACTACCATCTACGACATAGAGATTTTCTATATCGTGGGTGCGACAGTTGAGATCGAGAACCGAGGTTTGAGGATCTTCACCGAAACGGCAGGTGCCCACCTGATGCCCTACACCATCTACGGGTAACTTACCAGTGAAATACTGCTTGGAACCCTTGATAAAGTAGGTAGAGTGGGAGTGTACGGATTCTGCACATTCGATCGACTTAAGAATTTCGATCCAGCGCTGCTCTAGTCGGGCATAAGATTCAGAATTATTTTCCTGATAGTGTAGGATAATGCGATCGCCATCAACCATAACCCGATTGTTGGGATCGGGCAAATCTTCGGTCGTCAGCCACCAATCGATCGAATGGGAAGCAACTTCTTCAGGGGTGAGAGGAGCATACTGGGCTGCATTGCCTGCCAGCATTTCCTGACTCACTTTGCCAAGGGTTTGAATTTGCCCCATCGGATAGGGATAATCCGCTTCGCCCCAATAGAAGTCATTGATTGATAGAGTTTTCTGAAAAACAGTTGGATTGGACTTTTTGGCGACTCCAATCACCGAACCGAGAACGTGCTTCATAAAGTTCCGCCCCACTAGGTCAGAACTATTGGCAAGTCCTTGGGGATGGCGATCGTTGGCAGAACGTAATAAGAGAGTTGCAGAATTCACAGCACCACAGGCGATTACGACAATATCGCCATGAAACCGTTGTTGTTCGCCATCGATCGTTACCTCTACCTCAGTCACTTCTTTCCCAGAGGGACTGGTATAAAGTTTTTCTACCTTCGCTTCTGTCAGCAGGGTAACGTTATTCTGGGATAGGATCGGCAAAATGCCTGTGACTTCGGCATCGGATTTGGCGTGAACCAAACAAGGGAAACCATCGCAGGTACTACAGCGAATGCAAGCACTTAAAAACCGTTGCGCCTCGTTGAGATGAATTCCCATCGGTGTCGAATAGGGATGGAGTCCGGTGGCCTCCAAAAGCTCCTTCACCTCTTGGATACGCGGTTCATGGCTGACAGAGGGATAAAAGTAATCGCGACTGCGAGGCGGTTCCGTCGAATCAACCCCCTGTTGCCCGTGAACTTGATAGAGTTCTTCGGCCTGGGTATAGTACGGCTCAAAGTCTTTATACTTCAATGGCCAAGCTGGGGAGATGCCGTCTTTGTGGCTAAACTCCTCAAAATCTCGCTCCCGTAGCCGAAATAGGGCAGCACCATAGACTTTCGTATTGCCACCAACAAAGTAGCTCATGCCGGGATGGATTTCTTTACCTTCCCTGTCATACCAAACTTCCTTGTTGTGATAGCGATCGCTATTGAATACAGTCTGCGTATCCCAGTTGCTTTTCTCGCGGGGCAAGAATGGGCCTCTTTCTAAGATCAGAATCCGTTTGCCACTGGGGGCAAGGCGATAGGCCAGAGTGCCGCCGGCAGCCCCCGTCCCAATAATGATGATGTCGTAGTGATTCTCTGTTGTCATTATGGTTTTAATTTGTTCTCTTTGGTTGGAGCTACAAGTCAAGGACAACTTTGGTTGTTTTGGGCTTGGCAATGCAAATCAACACAGATCCCTCTGCCACTGATGCGGTGGGGGTTTGCTGATATTCAACTTCACCTTCTACGAGTCGGCATTCACAAGTGCCACAAATACCCTGGCGACAACTATAGTCAGGATTTACATTATTTGCTTCTAAAAATTCCAGCAAGCTATCGGCGTTTCCCTGCCAAGAAAAAGTTTTTTCCGATTTGGATAAGACGATCTCAGATCCTGGGCTTTTAACAGTTTCTGGAGAAGGAGAAGAACCAGATGTAATTTCGACTGTAGCTTTACTAGCCTTGGTAAACATCTCAAAAAAGACCCTACTATCGGGTACGCCTGCCTGTTTTAAGCCTGTACGAATCGAATCCATGAAGGGGGGAGAACCGCAGAGAAAATATTCTGCTTCCAGTTTCACTAGGGATTGAATTAAAGCCACATCGACATATCCCGTGCTGTGATAATGGCCTTCATCTTCAGGACGTGGTTTGCTGTAGGCGTAATGTAAGGTTAAATTGGGATTCTGTTGAGCGATCGCCTGCATCTCATCGCGAAAGGCATGGAAACTTCCATCCCTAGCACCATGAAAAAACCAAATCTGCCGTTGGGGATTGAGCAGGGTTGTGGCTTTTGCCATCGCCAGCATGGGGGTAATGCCTACTCCATTACTCACCAATACGATGGGGATAGACTGGTGTACCTCCAGGGCAAATTTGCCGCTCGGTGGTTTGGCTGGAATGATCGATCCTTGTTGAATGCGATCGTGCATGAAGTTAGAAGCAACGCCTGGCGGCACTTCTAATCCTTTCGGTGCAGGTTCGCGCTTGATAGACAAGCGATAGTATTGACCAGAACTAGAATAATCAGAGAGAGAATAGGTGCGAATAGTTGGTCTGGACTGCTGAGGAATATCTAGTTTGATGGTTAAAAACTGCCCTGGCTGGAAGTTAGGAATTTCACCTTTGTCTTCTGGTTGCAGATAGAAAGAGGTGATTTCTTGACTTTCTTCTACTTTGCGCTCAACCACAAAGTTTCGCCAATCCTGCCAACCACTCCGATCCATTTCTTGAGTTTTCTGGGGTGGGGTCATTGTATCGTTGGCTAGGGTTTGTCCTTGCTTCCCTTTTTTGCTATATACAAAACCAAAGACTCCTCCACCTCCTGTTACCAAAAGACTGGTACAAAGAACCGTTTTGTAGACGGATTCTCCCTTTAAGTTTACAAGTCCAATTACCATCCCAGAACCGATCGTGGCGATCGAGCCAGCCGCGATCGCTGCTGTCATACCTCTGAGAAATGGATTTTCGATCGCTGTTAAGTCATCCAGCATGATTACTCCTGATTTAATCGAGGAAGTTCTCCTGAGCGTTGCTGATTTAAGGTATGAATCGATCGCGGAAACCCTTGACAATACAGTATTGAAACCCTTGATAGCTGTGTCACGATTCCGCAAAATCATATCGTCATTCAGCAAGGCCTAATCCTGAAATAGTCGTCCTAGCAATTACTGTTCCTGGTAGTTCCAGAGTAACCCACCATCTACAAATAGGGTAGTACCTGTTACATAAGCAGCATCATTGGATGACAAAAATGCGACTAACCCAGCGACATCTTCCGGCTGCCCCAAACGCCCTAGCGGAATGTTTTGCAGCAGAGATTTGAGTTTGGTAGGATCGTTTAAGAGCTTGGTATTGATTGGAGTTTCGATCGCTCCTGGAGCAACGTTATTGATCGTAATACCATAGGGGCCAAGTTCTACCGCTAAGTTGCGCGTCATCATTTTCATTGCGCCCTTACTCGCACAATAGGCCGTAAAGTGGGGAAAGGGCAACTCTTCATGGACAGAACTAATGTTGACAATTCTACCTACACGCTTGGTTTCCAAAAGATGCTTGACAAAAGCCTGACAAGCAAAGAACACACCTTTAAAGTTCACATTCATCACGGCTTCAAAATCTTTTTCAGTAACTTCCCAGAAGTCAGCGTGTTTCTCAATTCCTGCATTGTTCACCAGGATATCTAACTGGCCAAAATGTTCGATACTTTCTTTAACTAATCTCTGTACATCTTCAACCATCCCCAGATCGGCACCAATGCTGTAGCCTTGCTCGTTGTCACAGTAACCTTCGGCCTTGTGGCATTCTCCTCCTTGTGCCTGAATTTTTGCTAGGGTTTCTTCCGCGCCTTGAGGATTGGAACGATAGTTTACTACAACTTTCGCTCCTTCTGCTGCTAAGCGAATGGCAATACCTTGACCGATGCCTCCACTACTACCTGTAACCAGAGCGACTTTTCCTTCTAATCGGCGCATACTGCTTCTCCTGTAAGAGTTAATGACTGAAAAAATTGTCAATACTTTTTAACAATACTCTAAATCTGGAAATTTGTTAGAAAAATGGCTGAAAGCTTCATTCGACTATTGCCCATTAAAAAGTGTCCGAAGGATAGAGGAGTCCATATCGTGCACCAAGCGATTTGAGCTTTCCGCTAAAGTTTCAGCATCGGTACTTGTACTTACACCATAAAACAGCCATAATCTCAAATATCAATCCTAACCCTACAAAATTAACCATGACTTATCTTGAAACTGCGGCGAAATTTTACGGCGAAGCAGCAGAAAAACCCCAAACCGGACTATGTTGCGTTCAAAGCACTCCCTCGCAATTGCCAGAATTAATAATTCCCCAAGCAATGAAAGACATGAATTATGGCTGTGGTACTACCGTTCATGGTGCCGAACTTGTCGGTAAACCAGTAGTATTATATGTCGGTGTCGGCGGCGGTTTAGAAGCATTGCAATTTGCTTATTTTTCCCGGCAAAAAGGAGGTGTGATTGCTGTAGAACCTGTGGCTGCTATGCGAGAAGCTGCTAATCGTAACTTGCAACTTGCTGCTCAAGATAATGATTGGTTCGATCCTAATTTTGTAGAAATTCGAGAAGGTGATGCTTTCAGCTTACCAGCAGCAGATGCTTCTGTGGATATAGTAGCTCAAAATTGTCTATTTAATATTTTTGAACCTGTGGATTTAACCAAAGCTTTAAAGGAAGCTTATCGCGTGTTAAAACCTGGCGGTCGCTTGTTTATGAGCGATCCTATTGCCACTCGGCCTATTCCCCAACATTTAAGAGATGATGAGCGTTTGCGAGCTATGTGTTTGTCTGGTGCTTTGACTTATGATGAATATATTCAACACCTAATTAATGCGGGTTTTAGTCAAGTAGAAATTAGGGCGCGACGACCTTATCGGTTGTTGGATATAGCGAGTTATAATTTGGATGCAGATTTACTTTTAGAAAGTCTTGATTCTGTATCTTTTAAGGTATCAATTCCCGATGATTATGAAATTTAACAGTTTATTCACGATCGCAGTCCTAGCATCTCTATGCTTAGCCACCCAGGTGAAAGCTGCAAACCCCAACCATTATAGAAAGTTAATTGACACCAGAGAATGCCCTGGATGCGACTTGCGAGGTATATCTTTAACCGGAATTGACCTCAGCCGCGCGAATTTAATCGGTGCAGACCTCCGAGGTGCTAACCTCAGAAGGACTTACCTGGAAAATGCGAATTTGTTAGGCGCGGACCTCCGGGGAGCTTCCCTAGAAGGCGCAAATCTTTTCAAAGCCGATCTCAGCGCTACTAACCTCGAACAAGCAAGTTTTTATGGTGCTAATCTCCAAAATGCTCGTTTAGCCTACGCCGCTCCCGGCCGCTTGGAAACTCATAACTTCAACCGCCGTCGCTCCAACCAGACGAACTTGCGAAATGCTGACCTCCGTTATGCTAACTTGAACGGGGCAGACTTACGGGGTGCAAATCTTTCTCAAACTAATCTGACAACTACCAATCTTAGTTCAGCTAATCTTTTATATGCCAACCTCAAGCAAGCTGATTTGAGAGGGACTAACCTTCAAGGTGCATATTTGGTGAGAAGTCACTTACAACAAGCCAATCTCAGCGGTGCAGACTTAAGTGGTGCAGATATTGGGGGTGCAGATTTAAGCTCTGCTGACTTAACTGGAGCAAATTTGAACGGTGCTCGACTGAATTTAATTGATTTGGACGAACCTAATTGTACCGGACTTAACTGCCAAGTTTATCCTACTCGGTTGGATGGAGCGATTCTTTATCAAGCTAGTTTAGTTGGTGCAGATTTGACGGGGGCGAATTTGCAGGGGGCGGATTTACGGGGGGCTGATTTGCGGAGTGCGATTCTGGATGGGGCTATACTTACTAATGCCGATCTGAGCTTTGCGGCTTTAGGTGGTGTGAATTTCAATAGAACTGAGCTTCGGGGGGCAATTTTGCCCAATGGCATGAGACAATTTCAGTAGTCTTGTTTATCACATTTTTAGAATATGCCTAGAACTCAAAAGAATGATAACTTTATTGACAAGAGCTTTACGGTGATGGCAGATATCATTCTGAAGCTTTTGCCTGCTAATAAAAAGGCGAAGGAGGCTTTTGCTTATTACCGGGATGGTATGTCTGCTCAAGCGGATGGAGAATATGCGGAAGCTTTGGAGAATTATCGGGAAGCTTTGACGTTGGAGGAGGACCCCTACGATCGCAGTTATATTCTGTACAATATGGGTTTAATTTACGCGAGTAATGGCGAACACGATCGAGCTTTGGAGTATTATGCTGAATCGATCGATCTTAATCCTCGAATGCCACAGGCTTTGAATAATATTGCTGTAATTTACCATTACAAGGGTGAAAGGGAAAAGGAAGCTGGTAATGGGGAAGTGGCGGAGGAGTTGTTTGATAAAGCTGCTGAATACTGGAAGGAAGCTATTCGTCTCGCACCTAATAATTATATTGAGGTGCAAAATTGGCTCAAAACTTCTGGGCGATCGCAGATTGATGTATATTTCTAATTGTGGTTAACTGTTAACTGTTAACTGTTAACTGTTAACTGTTAACTGTTAACTGTTAACTGTTAACCACTAATCATTAACCATTAATAAACATGAAAATTGACCGCGAACAAGTGCTGAAAGTTGCCCATCTAGCGAGATTGGAGCTAACAGAAATAGAAACTGAACAGTTTACTACTCAATTGAGTAGTATGTTAGATTATTTTGAGCAGTTGAGCGAACTGGATACGAGTGATGTGCTCCCGACAACTAGGGCGATCGATGTTAGTAATATAACTAGGTCTGATGAATTGGAACCTTTTACTAATCTCGAAGCAATTTTAGCTAGTGCTCCCGATCGAGATGGAGAATTTTTTAGAGTACCTAAAATTATGAGCGAAGAGTAATTTAAACAGTTAATTCTATCAGTTGGTATAAATGGGTAACAGCTTATTGCCCCTTCTTTTTTCTTTTTTTCTCTTCGCGATCGTGAAATATTAAAGTAAAGGCAGTTTGACCAATTGGTGTCAAATCTAGCTGCAATTCTCCACCGTGAGCGCGAGCAATTTCACGGGATAAACTCAATCCTAAACCTAATCCTTCAATATGACGATTATGGGCGCTATCTCCTCGGTGAAATCTGTTAAAAATTCGTTCGCGATCGCGCACAGGGATATCGTGAGAAGAATTACTAACAGTTACAGAGACAATCAACTCTTTACGCTGTGCGGCAATCCTTACCCAACCATTTGGTAGATTATATTTAACGGCATTAGTAATAAGATTTTGCAAGACTTGAATTAGTAAGTCGCGATCGCCTTTAATCTTTAATCCGGGCTGAATCTCTAATTTTACCAATAAATGCGGTGCTAAAAGTTCAATATCTTCGGCTAAAGTCATCAAAATTTCTGACAAGTTTACATCTATTTTATACAACCGCATTTGTCCCGCATCTGCCAAAGATAGTAATAGTAATTTGCGGACAATTGAACCTAGTCGGCGCACTTCATCAAGGAGATTACTAAGATTTTGTTGAAGTTCTGAACCAGATTCAGCCTGTTGCAATGTCCTTTCTAATTCACCTTGTAAAATTGCCAAAGGAGTTTTCAATTCATGGGCTGCATCTGCGCTAAAACGCGATGCTTGTTGAAAGCTACGTTCTAGGCGTTCCATCATCTGATTAAATACCTCAATTTGTTCTAAAAATTCGATATCTACTGCACTAATGGGGATGCGTTGATTTAGTCCTTTAGCTGTCACTTTTTGTAAGGTTGCTGTTACTTCTCGCAGTGGTTTTAAGGCACTTCCAGATAGAAACCAAGCCGCGATCGCCACTAAAATTAAAATAGATGGTATGGAAATTAGAAATATATTAGTAATGGGACTCATTTCGCGTTCAATTTGCAGAAAACTGACCGCGATCGCAATTTTTGCAAAAGGAGATGTGATTCCCCCAACTCGCCAAACTCCTGATTTAGTATGACGTTTAATTATGCCAGACAATTTGCTCCTGCGTTGGTCATGCCCAATTGGTCGAGGTTCTGGTGGTTCTCCAAATAGCAATTCTGGTGGTTCTTCTGGCAACAATTCCGGTGGAAATTCCTCACGATTTCTAGGGGGTGGTGGGAATAGATGCGGGGGACGTTTTCTGGGAGGATGAAACATTGGAGGAGGAAATAAAGGTGGCGCAAAGGGAAGTTCAGGAAATAACTCCGATCGCTCTAAATCAGATGGCCAATTGTTAGATGCAAATAAAGTATTTCCATCTGCATCAAGAACTAATAATGCAATTGCTCTTTGAGAATATGCCCCGAAAAAAGATGGTAAATTTCGCTCATAAGACGGCCAATGATTGTTCGGACGGGGTGGAGAAGATTCTCGTAATAACTGACTTTTAATTTCGCCATCCAAACGAGCAACTTTTGCTTTATAAATTAGTAACCAAGAGAGCAAACCAAAACTAACTAAAGCGCTACCTGCAAGGATCGCAGATAAAAGAGCAATTCGGAGACGAAAAGAATGCCATTTCACGGTTAAACCTCCGGTTTACGAAAACAGTAACCAACGCCGCGCACGCTTTCAATACAACCATTTCCATCGAGACGTTCTAGTTTTTTACGAATTCGTTGAATGCAAACATCAACTAAATTGGTAGTGGGATTAAAATCGTAGCCCCAAACGTGCTCTAAAATTTGTGTACGAGTTAAAACTCTGCCGGGCGATCGCATGAGATATTCTAGTAAATTAAATTCGCGGGTGGTGAGTTCTACTGATTGTTGATTGCAAGTAACTTCGCGAGTAATTCGATCTAATTTGAGCGGACCAATACTTAAAATATTTTGGCGATCGCCGGAAACTCGGCGGACAACTGCATGAATCCTAGCAACTAATTCTTCAACAAAAAACGGTTTAGCTAAATAATCATCTGCGCCGAGATTTAGCCCTTCCAGGCGATCGTCAAGTTCATTACGAGCAGTTAATAAAATAACAGGTAAATTGCGACCGGCGCGACGTACACCTTTGAGAATTGCTAACCCATCTTTTCCCGGAAGCATAATGTCAAGAACTAAGACATCATAAGCATTATCCATCGCTCGGAGATAGCCATCATTACCATTATCGCAATAGTCAACTACGAAACCCTGTTCTTTCAGTCCAGCACAAACAAAGCTGGCAATTTTGGCTTCATCTTCAACATATAGAATATTCATAATTTTACCTCTACAACGGCGGCAGAAAGTTATACCAATTCCTCGATCTACAGCTAGAGATTTGACCCCCCTGTAGTCCCCCCTTGGCAAGGGGGGACGGCGAAGCCGGGGGGTAGAGATTTGTAGTCATAGCTTTAAGAATTGGTATTAGAAGTCCGCAAGTCTTGGGCTTATTAATCATTATATCTTAAAGGGCATTCACTAAAATTACAAAATTGTCATCTAATTGTTGGTCTAGTTGTCATGTTTATGGTGCTTAATCAGAATATAGCGTTTCCTAAGCAATTGAGGTTAGCGCCTCTAATGAGCAATTAGTAATTAGTCATTAGGCATTAGCAGGCGTACCTCATCTATCTAAGAAAGCTATATTAAGAACAGCAATTCAACTTGAACTAAAATTATATTCAGGGGATTACTCCAATGATGAAACGTCACTTATTTCTTTTGGGTGCAATATCTTTAATTGTACCGATTGCGATCGCGCAACCAGAATTACCCAAATTAACTATGGGAGAAAGTGCGATCGCGCAAATGCCTCCCTGTCCGCCACCACATCATTTGCGCGGTATGGAATCGGGGAATTTGCCAGAACCTCCTTGGGCTAAAAATCTCAATCTTAGTAACGAACAGCGATCGCGTATCCAGGCGATTCACCAACAAAGTATTAAAGGTATTGAGGAAGTGCAAAAACAGCTTTTGGCGGCGGATAATCAAATGCGATCGCTATTAGAAAGCAGCGTGCCATTAGAGCAATTGCGACAACAACATCAACAAATCCAAAGATTACGCCAACAACTCGATAACAATCACTTTGAAATGATGTTAGCAGAGCGCGAAGTCCTCACGCCAGAACAACTTATGGAGCTTAAACAGTTAATGCAGCAGTCATCTCGCCCATGTCCAAATTTTAAACCACAATGACATCGCTGAAAATTACCAAACCGTAATCCAAATCAAAGCCAAATTGTCATTTTCACTGAAGTTAATTAAAGTATGGCAAACCTAAATGATTTGCCCCCTAGCCCCTAACCCCTACCCCCATCTTATGAAATACCCAACAATAGCAATTACAGGAATTAATGCAGTAGATAATCCTGGTCCCGGCACAGGAATAGCCCGCAGTTTAAGAGAAAATCCAGAATTTCCAGTACAAATTATTGGCCTTGCCTACGATGCAATGGAACCTGGCCTTTATATGGATTGGCTGTTCGATCGCCGTTATATCATGCCTTATCCCTCAGCAGATATAGAGGTTTTTATGGACAGAATACAGCAAATACAAGAAGAATTTGGCCTCGATTGTATCATTCCAAATTTCGATGTCGAATTACCATTGTATATCCGTTATGCCAAAGAATTAGAAGCTCTTGGTATTCGCACCTATTTACCAAATAAAGCCCAATTTTCCCTACGAAATAAGGCGAAACTAGCGGAAGTTGCTCAAAATTTTGGACTTCTTACACCAGAAACCATCGTAGTTACATCCCCTAAAGAATTAGAGGAAGCAACAGCAAAATTAAAATTTCCCTTAATGATTAAAGGGCCTTATTACAAAGCCTACCGAGTCTCAAGTCAGGGCGAAGCTGTCCAACGATTTTATCCATTAGTTGCCGAATGGGGTTATCCAATTATCCTACAAAAAATTATCACGGGAATTGAACTTAATTTAGTAGGCGTTGGTGATGGCAAAGGCGGTCATTTAGGTTTAGTTGCCATCAAAAAAATGGGAGTAACTGAACTCGGTAAAATCTGGAGTGGTTTAACTATTCATCATCCGGGATTAATCAAAGCAGCGGAGAAATTTCTCCAAAATACCCAATGGAAAGGACCCTTTGAATTAGAATGTATTGCTGACCAAGATGGCGCAATTTATCTACTTGAAATTAACCCCCGTTTTCCCGCGTGGACTTACTTTGCAACCGGAGTCGGAATTAATCTGCCATCTCGCTTAGTACAAGCAGCTTTGGGATTGCCATTATCTCCTATTGAAGCTTATTCCGCAGGCAAACTTTTCATGCGTTACACTTACGAATTAGTGATGGATGCAACCCCTTTACAAACTTTAGTATCCCAAGGAGAACGTTAGCACTGTGACGCTGAAAAGGGCGAAGCATTTTTGGTTTTAATTATCGAAATGTTCTGGTTTTTCCATGAGCTTTAATCGTGATTGTTGATTAGCTTTATGGGATTATAGCATTATATTGGAGGCGAAGCGATCGCGCAACGGGAAAGGACACGGCAATGCCGTGTCCATGAGCAATGTTCGCATGATTCAAGCTTTAACAGCAGCGCGTTTATTTAAGGTTCAAGGAATGAATGCAGATGCTCAAAAAGCATTAGATATGATTCGGCAATTGCAAAGGTAATAATATCATTCATAATAATTTTTGTAGGGGCGGGTTCGCCAAGATATTTGACAATGATCAACAAATTATATAAACCCGCCCCGGCCAGATTCAGAATAAATGACTATTTAAGTTAGACTAATAAATATGATATTCAGGAGAAAAGTTTATGAGTGTAGAACGGTGGGATGATGCTCGCTTAGATGCTCTGGGTACTAGACTAGAGATCGCAGCTAATATCGCCGAGAGCAATGTTCGCATGATTCAAGCTTTAACAAATGTGGCGGTAGAGGCCAGAGAAGAACGACAACAATTAGCTAACACCGTAGAACGTATTGGCGATCGCATGAATGCTTTCGATATTCGCATGGATGCTCTGGGTGCTAAATTAGAAGTCACGGCTAATATAGCAGATAGTAATGCGCGGGTGATTCAAGCATTAGCAAATGTGGCGGCGGAGGCGAGAGAAGAAAGGCAACAATTATTTCAAATGATGGCAGAAAAACAAGACGAGATTCGTGGCCTCCAAACTGAGAATCGTCGGATGCTTGATATTCTCATAAATCAGCGCAATCAGGGGGATAATCCTACTAATTAATCAAAGGCGATCGCGCTTTGGGAAAGGACACGGCAATGCCGTGTCCATGCTTTTCTTAAGCTTAGGAAAAGATGGGCGATGCCGACGGCTGGCTACGCCTACGCAGAATATCCAAAAAAGAACTAAAATTAAAATTATCTCAACAAGTAGAGTAAAGGAAAAAAGTTTATGACTATAGAGCGGTGGGATGATGCTCGGTTAGATGCTTTGGGTACTAGACTAGAGATCGCAGCTAATATCGCCGAGAGCAATGTTCGCATGATTCAAGCTTTAACAAATGTGGCGGTAGAGGCCAGAGAAGAACGACAACAATTAGCTAACACCGTAGAACGTATTGGCGATCGCATGAATGCTTTCGATATTCGCATGGATGCTCTGGGTGCTAAATTAGAAGTCACGGCTAATATAGCAGATAGTAATGCGCGGGTAATTCAAGCATTAGCAAATGTGGCGGCAGAGGCCAGAGAAGAAAGGCAACAATTATTTGAGAGAATGGAGCGACATGAGGCGAAGATGGAGGGTTTAAGAATTGAGACGGCACGGATGCTTGATATTCTGATAAATCAGCGCAATCAAGGGGATAATCCTACTAATTAATAATGGGTGATGTCGGCAATGCCTGCGGCTGGCTACGTCTACGCGCTTTGGGAAAGGAAGGGCAATTAATAATGTGTGATGTCGGCGATCGCGCTTTGGGAAAGGAAGGGCGATCGCACGATTTCATTTAATAATATACTTTTTTTGATGCAGACAAATACTATTGTACGAAATGTACGAAATGTACGAAAAATCAGGATTGTTTGAAAACTATAGCCTTTGATGTGATGGTATTTAATTTTCACCTATACTATTCAAGGTAAAAGCTATTTTAAATCTTTAGAAATGACCTATGAGTAGAGGTTATTCGCGGTTTGATTCCCTCACGAGCATCCTAGCAGGGACGGTAACGGTAGCAGGAATAGTTGTTTTTGCGCCTGTACCGACTTTGGCTATATCTCCTCAAGAAATTGCTAAATTAGCTGAATCTGTAACCGTTCAAATTAACCGAACAGATAATCGTGGCGGGACTGGATTTATTATTGCTAAACAAGGTACGACTTACACTGTACTGACAGCTAATCATGTTGTTGATGATAGTAAAGTTACTTATACAATTCGCACTCATACCGGAAAAGACTATCCAGTAACTCGTTTTGTAAGATTGCAAAAAAGCAATAATGAGCCGGATTTAGCAGTAGTAACATTTAACAGTACAGAATCTTATCCAGTTGTAACTTTAGGCGATTCTGAGCAAGCAAGTATCAGTACAGAAATTTTTGTTGCTGGCTTTCCAGGTATTCCAGCTAGTAGAAGATACCAAGGCGATCGTAATTTTGAGTTTTCACCAGGTTATGTTACCAGCCGTATCTCAAATCATCCGCAAGGCTATAATTTGCGCTACACTGCTGTTACGAAAGGGGGGATGAGTGGAGGGCCTGTATTTGATAGTGAAGGGCGTGTAGTTGGGGTTCACGGAGAAGGCGATCGCGATTATGATTCTGTAACAGATAGCCGAGGAACCCCCACAGGTTTAGCTGTTACTAAAACAGGGTTTAATGCAGCTATTCCCATTAATACTTTTATGGCTAAATTGTCGCAAGTAGGATTAAATCGTTCGGCTATTTCGGTGAGTACATCGACCTCTAAAAATGCACCTTTGTCACTGAATAACCCTAACAATGCTAAGACTTTTTATGTACGGGGTTTGAGTAAGTTTGACAAAGGAGATTTCTTAGGCGCGATCGCAGATTTTAATCGAGCAATTCAAACTCAATCTGATTACGCAGAAGCTTATTTTTATCGCGGACTGGCCTATTTTGAGTTGAAAGATTTGCCGAAAAGTATGGCAGATTATAATAAAGCAATTGATGTGAATGTAGCTTATGTTAATGCTTATTATAATCGGGCAATTTTGCTCTCGACAATGGGAGATAAACCGGGCGCGATCGCAGATTATACTCAAGTCATCCGTTTAGATCAAAATTTTGCAGCGGCTTACAATAACCGAGGGTTAGCACTTTCTGAGTTAGGCGATCAAAAACAAGCGATCGATGATTTTAATCAAGCTCTCCAACTTAATCCAGGTCGGGCTAATACTTATTTTAACAGAGGATTGGCGCTGTTTCGCATCGGTAACGATCGCTCTGCTTTAGCTGATTACACTCAAGCAATTCAACTTAATCCTAATTATGCTAAAGCTTATGCTAACCGAGGGATTACTTTGGTGAGAATGGGAGATAGACAAGGCGCGATCGCAGATTTGCAGCAAGCAGCACGTTTATTTAAGGTGCAAGGAATGAATGCAGATGCTCAAAAAGCATTAGATATGATTCGTCAATTGCAAAGGTAGTCAATAGAAAGTATAGCTCCTTATTACACGCATCTAGTCTCCAAAAACATCAGTAACTTCATCATCACTTGCCCACTCACCTCGCTCTGCGGCTGCATAAGCTATATCTAGCTTTTCAAGACTGCCATGAGTTTGAGCATAGCCTCGTAAAAATCTCTCAGCTATGGTTGAATTATTTGTCTGATTCCAATGATTTACTAAGGCTTCATAGTGCGTCGGATTGACAAGATAAGCCACTGTTTCACCATTATGAGTAACGATTATATCTGACTCTTTTACTTGCTCTGCTATTTGAGTTGTGTTTTTCAGTTCGCTAGTTGGGATGTGCTTTAGAGGAAAGTCAGAAGCTTTGGCGACATTATTCATAGCATTTTTATTGACCATAATTTGAACCTAATTATAAAATATAAGTTGAGACTTGTCAAAGTCAAGGAAAAAAGTCTATGAGTATAGAGCGGTGGGATGACGATCGGTTAGATGCTTTGGGTACTAGACTAGAGATCGCAGCGCCAGATTCAGCAGAAATAATTATTTAAGTTAGACTAATAAATATGATATTCAGGAGAAAAATCTATGAGTGTAGAACGGTGGGATGACGCTCGCTTAGATCGTTTAGCTAATACAGTGGAGCGTATTGGCGATCGCGTTGATGGTCTAGCTATTCGGCTAGATACTATGGCAGATCGGATTGATGGTATGGCAGATCGCATGAATGCTTTCGATATTCGCATGGATGCTCTGGGTGCTAAACTAGAAGTCACGGCTAATATCGCAGAAAGTAATGCGCGGGTAATTCAAGCTTTAGCAAATGTGGCAGCGGAGGCCAGGGAAGAACGACAACAATTATTTGAGAGAATGGCAGAACAGCAAGCAAATATGGCAGAAGAACACAAAATCATTATGCAACAACAAGACGAGATTCGTGGCCTCCAAACTGAGAATCGTCGGATGCTTGATATTCTATTAAATCAACGTAATCAAGATGATAATCCTACTAATTAATCAAAGGCGATGCCTGCGGCTGGCTACGCCTACGCGCTTTGGGAAAGGAAGGGCAATTAATAATGTGTGATGTCGGCGATCGCACTTTGGGAAAGGAAGGGCGATCGCAGCGCCAGATTCAGTAGAAATGATTATTTAAGTTAGACTAATAAATATGATATTCAGGAGAAAAATCTATGAGTGTAGAACGGTGGGATGACGCTCGCTTAGATCGTTTAGCTAATACAGTGGAGCGTATTGGCGATCGCGTTGATGGTTTAGCTATTCGGCTAGATACTATGGCAGATCGGATTAATGGTATGGCAGATCGGATTGATGGTATGGCAGATCGAATGAATGCTTTCGATATTCGCATGGATGCTTTAGGTGCTAAATTAGAAGTCACGGCTAATATCGCAGAAAGTAATGCGCGGGTGATTCAAGCATTAGCAAATGCGGCGGCAGAGGCCAGAGAGGAACGACAACAATTATTTGAGAGAATGGAGCGACATGAGGCGAAGATGGAGGGTTTGAGAATTGAGACGGCGCGGATGCTTGATATTCTGATAAATCAGCGGAATCAGGGCGATAATCCTACTAATTAACTAATAGCGATCGCGCAACGGATAAGGACACGGCATTGCCCATAGATGTCAACTTAAGGTCAAAGCTAAAGTCCGGCAGAGGTTAAAACCTCTGCCTCAAAGCTAAAGTCCTCTGAAGAGGACTAATGAGTTTTTCAGTCCTCTTCAGAGGACTTTAGCTATTAGACAGGGACTTAAGTCCCTGGCGGTGTTTCAGTTTAAGTTGATACCAATTGGTAATGCTGTGTCCCTGCTTTTCTTAAAATCTCACTGTTATTAATATCACCCGCCTGGGTTGATTTTCAGCTTCTACAGTCAACTCGACTCGCCCAAAACCTTTCGGCCCTGGTTCCACTAGATCGTAGCGAGATGTCACCGTACCGGCTGATGTATCATACTGAGAAAAAGCTACTCCCGGATTTCTCCCAACAGAGGCATCCGCATCTCCTCCCCAAGTACCCCAATCATCCAATCTTGAGCGAGTTGGTAATAGTGAAGCAGCTATTTCTGGGGGTGTTAGTCTTTGATCGGCTAAGATTTGTTGGCTATTATGAATAGCGCACATTGTTGGCCCAGAAATCTTGGAATCGCTATATTGATCTTCAAACTTTTGCACGAAGCCAAAGCCAACGTTAGGCCCCACTTTATCCTGTTTTTGCCTTCCCCACAATCGACTGGTATCAGCAGCAAAATTAGAACCGCTGCCAGTTAGGGCTAATTCGGTTCTATTGTTGGTAAAATTACGGTTGACAAATTCTTGATCGGCGGTGCGAATGACGTTAGCGGCACTGGCTTCTATTTGATTGCTAACATTAGTGTTTCCTTGTAAGATGGGTGATAGAATGCCGGGAATAGGCTGGGCTCCACAATATTTTTGAATGCCGTTGAAAACACGGTCGGCTGATAAGGCGTTGAGGGGATATTCTAGGGAGTAAGCTTCGGCGGGTTTGGGGAAGAAAATACCGGATGTTGCGGAAGCAGTGAAAGAAGCTCCACCCCAGATGATGATACGATTAAATTGACGGCGACTTAGACTCATAATTTATCGACTCCCTGGAGAGCTTGCTCCCGGTATAAGATGGAACCAGAAGAAGTAGTAAAAATCATATCCTCTTCCATTGCCACAATTTGTTGCTCTGGAACAAGATATATCAATGGCTAGACTTTTTCCATTACTAACATCTACTAGCATTGTATTGACTATCCCAGATTTCCCTATCTGGGAAGCTACTTGATTTCCATCTACATAAACATCTATTTTCGCAGGGGGTTTGCTATCCTGCTCCCTAACTCCATACTCTATTCGGAGAGAGGCGGGTCCCCCAGGCAGTTTACAGGTAAGACCGAAAGGCTCTGCTTTCAGAATGCTGGTGTATATTTGTCTACCTATGGAAACATCTGTACTTGTGGTATCATAATAGGTGCTCCATCTCGTAACACAGTTCAGATTAAATATATAGATTTCGCGCTGGGCTTGCGCCACTTGTGCCCCAACTGTCGCTAAAGTAAAAGACAACACTCCAGCAGACAGCAAACCACTGAGCAATCGAACTCGTTTCACAGAAACATCCTCACGACACTTTAATCAACTACTATAAGAGATGACTTGTGTAGGAAGAATCCTGAGTTTTTTCAGACAACTAAATCTGAAATGTACGAAATATACGAAAAATCGGATATAATAGCTGAAACCGCAACCCATCCCTCACCTATGGACATCGCAGAAGTCTTAAAACTCGCGGACGAGCTAATTTTTACCAAAACTGGAGAACATTTAGACTATCTGCAAAAAGCTATTCTGCATGGCACTATACAAGATAAAACTTACCCGGAAATTGCCGATGAAGTTTACTCTAGTCCTAGTCATGTTAGAAATGTCGGATCTGAATTATGGAAAATACTTTCAGAGGGATTAGGTGAGGATATTACTAAAGCAAATTTTAGAGCAATATTAGAGAAAGAAAAGTTTTATAATTATCAATTAGCTATAGTTGGCGACAATATAAAAATTGGTGATAATGTAACAGTTAATAATAAGCTTAACATTTGTCCTGAAAGAGCGCGAAGTCCAACAAAACCCCAAAACTCCCAACCAACTCCTAAACAGCTTCACATAGACTTAGGCGACGCACCAGAAATCTCAAGCTTTTACGATCGCACCTCCCAACTCACCACCCTCAAACAGTGGATTTTACACGAAAACACCCGCCTAGTCGCCATACTAGGCATAACTGGCATCGGCAAAACCGCGATCGCAGTTAACCTAGTAGAACAAATCAAACATCAATTCGATTACATATTATGGCGAAGTCTCAGCACTTCGCCACCCCTAAAAACACTCGAAACAAATATAATTCAATTTCTCTCTCAACCGCAACAATTTAACCCCCCCAACCCCCCCTTATCAAGGGGGGGCTATGATAGGAATGATAGGATTGATAGCAATGATAGCAATTCCCAATTTTCCAGAGAGGGTGAAAATAACTACCCCCCCTTACCAAGGGACGAAAATAGCAACCTCCCCTTACCAAGGGACGAAAATAGCAACCCCCCCTTACCAAGGGACGAAAATAGCAACCCCCCCTTACCAAGGGACGAAAATAATCACCCCCCTTACCAAGGGGGGGCAGGGGGGGGTTAATAGATTACCTCCGAAAATACAGATGTCTCCTAATTTTTGATGACGTACAAACCATCAACAGCAGCGGACAATTAGCGGGAAACTATCAACCTGGATATGAAAATTATAGCGCATTCTTCAAACAAATAGCAGAACTATATCATAACAGTTGCTTAATATTAATAAGTTCCGAAAAACCCAAAGAAATATCTATATTAGAAGGCGAAAATCAACCAGTTCGCTCATTACAACTCAGCGGATTAGGTGCAGATGCAGTGGCAATCTTGCGAGAAAAAGGATTAGCTGATGAGGAAAAATGGCCAGAACTAATTGAACCCTACGGAGGCAACCCTTTATGGTTAAAAATAGTGGCTACAATGATTCAAGATTTGTTTGACGGTAGCGTTACCGAAGCCTTATCCTATCATACCCTATTTTTAGGAGATTTAGAAGCAGTATTACATCAATCTTTTCAGCGCTTATCCGAGTCGGAAAAACAAGTAATATCTTGGTTAGCAAGTGAAAAAGTGCCAGTTTCCTTGGCACAAATCCCAGATAACCTGCAATTATCTCATGCGGAATTTTGCAAAGTTATCCAATCTTTGGGAAGGCGTTATTTAATTGAAAAAATCCGGGAAGAAGAACGATCGCTTTTCACTCTTCAACCTGTGATTAGGGAATATGTGAAAACTCAATATAGTGAACTACAGTAGGGAGGCGATCGCGATTCCTTCTGTGTTAGATTTTCAACAGTTAATTCCAGTAGATGAAAGTAAAAATTAGGGGATGAAAAAGTGCGATCGCTCTTTCCCAAAAAGTGCGATCGCTATGCTTGAAATTCCGCTTATTGATTTTTCAATCCTCAGTAATTACCAACCACCGATCAAAACAAGAAATACCTCTGGGCCATTGGCAAAACAGTGGCCGGTTCGCAAGTCAATAATTCCCCATCGGCTCTCACTTGATATGTTTCTGAATCTACCTCCATTTGAGGTAAAGTATCATTGAGTTTCATGTCTCTTTTTGTAATTTTTCGCGTCCCTGAAACTGCAACAGTTGGCTTTAGTAAACCTAACTGTTTGGCAATATCATTTTCTAAACCAGCTTGAGAAACAAAAGTCAGGGAAGTTGCTGCGATCGCACCGCCAAAACTACCAAACATTGGCCTAGAATGGACGGGTTGAGGTGTAGGAATACTAGCATTAGCGTCTCCCATTTGTGAATATGCGATCGCACCACCTTTAATCACAATTTCTGGTTTCACACCAAAAAATGCCGGCCGCCACAGACATAAATCTGCTAATTTCCCCTCTTCCACAGAACCCACATACTGAGAAATACCGTGAGTAATTGCCGGGTTAATCGTATATTTAGCAATATATCGCTTCGCCCGAAAATTATCATTAACCCCCCCTGTTTCCCCCCCTTGGTAAGGGGGGGAGAAATTATCATTATCCCCCCGGTAAGAGGGGGAGAAATTATCATTATCACCCCCTCGGTAAGGGGAGTTTATGGCCGTTCCTCCCCCTTGATAAGCTAAGTCTGTTCCCCCCCCTTGATAAGGGGGGGTTAGGGGGGGTAAATATCCCCGCTGTACCTTCATTTTATGTGCTGTTTGCCAAGTGCGAATAATTACTTCCCCGACTCTTCCCATCGCCTGAGAATCAGAAGAAATCATGCTAAAAGCACCCAAATCGTGCAAGATATCTTCAGCAGCAATTGTCTCTCTTCTAATTCTTGATTCCGCAAAAGCCACATCTTCAGGAATGCCTCTATCTAAGTGATGACACACCATCAACATATCTAAATGTTCTTCTAATGTGTTGACTGTGTAAGGCCGAGTGGGATTAGTTGAAGAGGGTAAAACATTAGCTTGACCGCAGACTTTAATAATATCAGGTGCGTGTCCGCCGCCGGCACCTTCGGTGTGATAAGTATGAATTGCCCGATTTTTGAATGCGGCAATTGTGGCTTCTACAAATCCGGCTTCATTGAGAGTATCGGTGTGAATTGCTACTTGTACGTCGTATTCGTCAGCAACAGTTAAACAGGTGTCAATTGTAGCTGGTGTAGTTCCCCAATCTTCGTGCAATTTCAAACCCATTACACCCGCATTAATTTGTTCAATTAATCCTTGGGGTTGACTGCTATTTCCTTTGCCTAAAAATCCGAGATTAACTGGGAAAGCATCTGCGGCTTGTAGCATTCGGTAAATGTGCCAAGGACCGGGGGTACAAGTAGTCGCATTTGTGCCTGTGGCGGGGCCGGTACCGCCGCCGATCATGGTGGTAATTCCTGATGCGATCGCGACTTCAATTTGTTGGGGACAAATAAAGTGAATGTGGGTGTCAATTCCTCCCGCAGTTAGGATCATTCCTTCGCCGGCAATTACTTCTGTGCCGGGGCCGATAATGATATCTACGTTGTCTTGAATGTAGGGGTTTCCGGCTTTACCAATTTTATCAATTTTACCGTTTTTAATGCCGATATCTGCTTTGACAATTCCCCACCAATCTAAGATTAAAGCATTAGTAATTACGGTGTCTACGGCTCCGTCAGCGTTAGAAATGGGGGATTGTCCCATGCCATCTCTGATGACTTTGCCACCGCCAAATTTGACTTCATCACCGTAGGTGGTTAAGTCTTGTTCGACTTCAATAAATAATTCTGTGTCTGCTAAACGGATGCGATCGCCTGTGGTTGGGCCAAAGGTTTCGGCGTAGGCGCGGCGACTCATTCTGTAACTCATTTTAATTCACTCCTTGCTTCATTTAATTTTGCCACAAACTTGTTGACTTGTTCTTCTGTTTTAGATTCTAAATAGGTAACAATTTCTTCTATTTCTACGTTATTATAGAAGTGTCCTCTATGCTTATACACTTGGGAATCAAAGGTTTGACCGTTACCGAGGTGGCTTTCTGTAATCAATACTACAGAATAACCTAATTTCGCTAACTTATTCAGAATCCAGAGTCCTAAATAACGAGCTAACGAGCAACTTTTTACAATTTTTCATATTGCTTATTGTTAAAAAACAGGAGAACGACAAAATGTATCATCTATCCTTAGATTTTGAACAAATACTAGAATTAGTTAAACAGTTACCAGAACCAGAAAAAGTCAAACTCAGCCGAGAGTTGGAAAAGGAGACTTTGAATCACAAATTAACTGAAATTTTAGAAGCGTTTCAAACTAATGAGCTTTCCTTAGATACGATTAATGAAGAAGTAGAAAGTGTGAGAACAGAACTTTATGTCCAACAATGTTCCTCTTAAAGTGATTATTGACACTAATCTTTGGATTAGCTTTTTGATTGGTAAAGAATTAGCTACTTTAAAACCTCTCCTTGTCAACAAAACAATGCAACCAGTTTTAACTGACCAATTAATAAAAGAGATTGATTTGGTAACACAACGTCCCAAACTGCAAAAATATTTTGCAGTTAACAAAGTTCAGGAATTACTAAAGTTTCTACAATTAATCGGCTTATTTGTAGAAATAAAATCAGAAGTTACTATTTGTAGAGATTCTAAAGATAATTTTTTATTAGCTTTAGCACAAGATAGCCAAGCTGATTATCTGATTACTGGTGATTTAGACTTGCTTGTTATTAAACAATTTGGGCAAACTGCAATTGTTACTTATCAAGAGTTCTATTCTTTGATTGAGAGTAATGAAAAACCTTAAAAAAATTATCTAAAAAATCGCCGTAGGTGGTTAAGTCTTGTTCGACTTCAATAAATAATTCTGTGTCTGCTAAACGGATGCGATCGCCTGTTGTTGGGCCAAAGGTTTCGGCGTAGGCAAAGTTTTTCTACAATTTGACAGGGAGGAGAATTGTGATTTTGGTCTTCTACTGGAATTTTCCAAGTAACAGTCAGAGAGGTAACTCCTAGTTGAGTTTGTAATGCGGATTCAGCAGCTAAAATTAGAGCTTCCATTTCATACTTAAAACAAAAAATTTTGAAGCGTTCTTTTAGACGTTCATCCTGAATGCCTCTTTTTTGTAATGCTTGATAAAACTTATCCATAATTCCTTTTTCTAAGTCTTGAAATGTCTCGTGGGTAAACCCTTTATTTTGAGGATATAAGTCCGGTAAAATAATTGCAATTGAATCGGGATTATTGCAAAGAATATTAACAGCTTTTGTCGGAGCATTCAAAAGTAACTCTTTCTTAGCATCACCTCCCCTATCATTATTACCTCCTTTGATCGGAAAAAACTCTATACTGATACCTTGTTGCAATTTTTCTGCAATTAAGGATTCTAGCAATACTTCCATTGCATTTTTATCTGATGACCCTTCTACATAGATAATGACCCTCATGGCAGAAGCTCCAATTCATCACTGCGGTGCAGT
Source organism: Oscillatoriales cyanobacterium USR001 (assembly GCA_001698425.1). Taxonomy (GTDB): domain Bacteria; phylum Cyanobacteriota; class Cyanobacteriia; order Cyanobacteriales; family Microcoleaceae; genus Kamptonema. The sequence goes on from MBRE01000056.1 coordinate 27,608, forward strand.
TTTTCAATTTCCTCTGTCCCAAAATCCTCAAGCATATCTGTTAAAACTTGGGAATTACCAGGTTTAATAAACTTAGATTCTCCATTCTCCTTTCGCATCACAGCAATTTGAGAAATATCAAATTGGGTTAAAAAATAAGAAGAATGAGTAGCCAAAAGAACCTGAGTGCGTTCAGCAGCTTTTTCAAACAATCCTGCCAAAAGTGGGAGTGTCCGAGGATGAACACCTTGATCTGGTTCATCAATACAAATTAAAGAGGGTGGTTTCGGATGCAAACAAAGACAAATCCAACAAATTAATCTTAGAATACCATCAGATAAATCGGCAAGGCTTAGATCCCGTTTAATCCCTTTTTCCTGCCAAAATGCAATGACTTCCCCAGGTCCACCGCGAGCTTTTACCGTTAATCCCTTGAACCCTGGAATAACTGATTGTAAATGTTGTTGCAGTTCATCAAAAACTGCACGATGTTCAGTCATTAAATAGTGCAATACTGAACTTAAATTACCTGCATCTTCATCTAGCACTGGCTCTTGTTCAAGTATAACAGATTTGCGAATCTTATGATTAGCAATGTTAAATGAGCTATAAAACTTCCACCCACTAATATACTCTTGCAGTTTAGTGAGAGTTGCTAAACCTGAATTTGCTATCGTCCTGAGTGTGAGTTGATTTCGTTTGTTCAATACGCGATTTGTCTCTGCATATCCAGGCTCGTGATACACCCCTTCGCCACCTTTCATGTCCATGAATAAATGTTGAGATGACTCGACTCGCTCAAAAGAAATTTGCGGCTTGCTTCTCGGCCCCATGAGTTCTCCTTGATAGGAGATATTAGACTCACCTGTATCAATTTTAATGTCCCATTGAAACTTTTCAGAACCGGGAAGATGGAAAATTCGTTGACCGATAGAACCCTTAATAATTTCGTTAGGAATCTCGCTTTCCATACTGTCGGCAAAAAATTTCAGAAATTCAAACAGGTTTGATTTCCCAGAACCATTGGCCCCGACAATAATTTCTAGTGGTTCCAATGGAGCGGTACAATCTCGGAATGATTTATAACCTTGAATTTTGATTGATTTTATTCGGGGATACGGTGTCATTTCACTAGCTATCGTTTTACTAATATTGTTGATAAGCAGAAGTCTCATCCATCTAACTGACCGTTAATTTTACCATTAAACCCATAAACTTGACGACTACCCACAAAAGGCACTAAATTAACTTCTCGCTCATCTCCGGGTTCAAATCTAACTGCGGTTCCGGCGGGAATATCTAAACGCATTCCTTTAGCCGAATCTCTGTCAAATTCTAAAGCTTCATTCACCTCAAAAAAATGATAGTGAGAACCGATTTGGATGGGACGATCGCCTGTATTTGCCACCAGTAACCGCACCACAGGACGACCTGCGTTCAGTTCAATTTCTCCATCTATAACAATCATTTCACCTGGAATCATAATCGCTCCTTTGTTTATTTATTATCTAATTGGATCGTGAACTGTTACTAATTTTGTGCCATCAGGAAATGTGGCTTCTACTTGCACTTCATGTACCATTTCTGCAATGCCTTCCATCACATCTTCCCGCGTCAATAAAGTTGTGCCATAACTCATTAGATCCGCGACAGTGCGACCGTCTCTTGCGCCTTCTAAGATGGCGGCAGAAATATAGGCGATCGCTTCTGGATAATTCAATTTTACACCTCTTTCTTTACGTCGCTCTGCTAATAGAGCAGCCGTAAAAATTAGTAGCTTGTCTTTTTCTTGCGGTGTTAATTGCATCTTTAAAATTGCTCCGATGTCATTGTTCTCAAGTTAGATTTTTTCGCTGTTCAAAGCTTATTCTGTCAGAATAGCAGAATCTTCATCATTTGTAAAGGGAACAGCTTCAGATAATTCTGGTAATTCTTCGGGCAATTTTTCTATATTTCCATCCCATGTATCTAGGACATCTTTGACAATCATCTCCCGGAGTAAAATTCTGACAATAATTAGTAAAGGTAGAGCAAGAAATAAGCCTAAAAAACCAAAAAACGAGGCAAAGAAAATCTGAGATAATAGAGTGATTGCGGGCAATAAAGAAACCTGCTGACCCATCACTACAGGAACTAACAAAAACTGCTCTAATTGCTGAATTAAAAGATAAGCAATAATCACTGCAACAGCTTTCCAAGGAGAATCAATCAAAGCAATAGCTGCCGGTGCAACTGTGCTTAAAACAGGGCCTACATTGGGTACAGCTTCTAAAAATCCAGCGAGTAAAGCATTTGCTAGTACCAACTTTACTCCTAAGATCCATAAAGCAATTCCGCTGACTGAACCAATCACGAACATATTAAATAGCGTACCCAAAATCCAAGCTACTAAATCAGTTTCACACATGGAAAAAATCTGGTCGGCGCGGCGGCGGTAGAAAGATGGAAATAGCCGTAAAAAACCTTGGCGATAGGGTTGGGGATTGAGGAGTAACATGATAGTAATTACTACGACAAATAAGAAACTACCTGTTAAATTGAGAAAGCCAGAAAACAATCGGAAAAAGTTATTAGCTAACCCCGATAATAAGGGTTGAAGTTGTTTGCCTAATTCTCCAAAGCTGGGAAGGAAGGGTTTAGCTTCCACAGGTAGCCAGTCAAATAATTGATTAATCCCTTTTTCTAACAGTGTTAAACCTTCGGGGACTAATTTAGTTAACTGATTAAACTGACTAATAAAAGGGGGAAAGACGATGGCAGCAAAAAGCACTAAAATTGCCAATAAAGCCACTGAAGAGAGGAGGGCTCCGATTCCTCTTTTAATTCCTAGTCGTTGGAATTGTCGGACGAGTCTGTTCAAAGCAGTTGCAAATATAACTGCTACAAATAGTAGTAGTAATAGTTGTCGAATTTCCCACAAAATAAATAGAGAAATTATGAGGGATACTAACCCAAGCCATTGTCCAAATTTCATTATTTATTGCCTTCCAAGTTTTGATTTTAGAATAGTGATGACTTATGCAGAATAAGTCGTAAAAGTAAAATACTATCAGCCAATAGGTGTAGGTGCAATTGGCTCAATATCGGAGTCATTTCCACCTACTTGATTTGTCCGTAGTACCCACGCAGAGGCTCCCTGTTGAATTAATATTAGAGCGATCGTTTCACTAGCAAGGCGGGGAAAAAGTGTACGCCAACTTTTAAACCCGATAAGTATTCCTGTAAAAGCGTCTTCTTCAGGACTAATTCCTAAAGTATTTTCGCTGTTAATCCAATCGGCGCGGGCGGCTCCAAAGGGTAACAATTTATTTTTAATTGATTTCCCTAAGTTGATTAACTGATGAAAACGCACTGCTTGAGAGGGATTTTCTTGTAACCATTCTTGCAGATGGGGATAGGAATTAACGGCTATTTCTATCTGCTTTATTGCTGTATAAACAGCTTGATTCGAGTCTTGGGAACAGTTATGGGCGGGGCCAACGTAGGTTCCACCGGTGCCGTCTCCAATGCGATAGCGTGCCTCCATTGCTTCTAATCGATCGATTAAAACATCCATTGCGGAACGTTTCAAGCCTCTGACATCATAATCTTCGGTTAAGGCATCTAATTTAATTAGGATATCAGCTATGGGGCGAGTACCGAGCCAACCAAATTGTCGATCGCCCATATAGCGACTCCAATGCTGAGTACCTGCGATTAATGCGTCGGTATTTTGGGTGTAAACTTGATAGTATTCGATGTCAAAAATCAATTCTTGGGTAAGGCGATCGCGTACTATTTTTGCTGCGCCATAAGCAAAATGACCGAAGAATATAGGCGATCGCGCTGCGGATTCTGCTTTTTTGCCTCCAATACCTCCATAAACGTGCAATAGTAAGGCGCGATCGCCTTCTTCCCATTTAGTAATTACTTCCTGAATGTCCTGTTTTTCGGGGCATAATAAGACCGATTTAGTTTTACCTTTTTGATTCAAAATATCTTGCCAACAGTGCTTTTTAACGTATTTTTTGGCTTCAGATAAGCCAAAAATTACTTCTTCTGGTTGCAATCGTAGGAGAGATCGAGGCGCGATCGCCTGCACGACAAAAGTACCAGCAACATTTTTCGCACCATAAATATACCATCCTTCCCCATTCACAGGAGAATTTTCAATCTCTTTATTGGTAGAGGAAAAAATACCTTCAAAATTAGCAATTACCTGGGGAATACAAATAATTTCTTCCACGCCATCAAATAGGCGAGAATTGCGGTTAAAGTGAACAGCTAAAAACCGATCTTTTTCATCTTCAACCGGGTGTAAAATTTTAACTAATCCGTAAAATCTACCAGTAATCTGTGCTGGTTCGCTAACAATAATTAGCCGGGATATTGTATCTGGATTATTCGCGATCGCCACCGTTACTGGTTCTCGTAACATCACTATCTGATCGTCATTCGGCCTCGAACCCGCCAAAGATTCCAACGGATCGACTTGTTGCCAATGATTCAATCTTTCCGGGTGAATATTTCCCTGACTTTGACTATATAAAGCCTCATCGCTAAAATGTAAATCCTTCGTTACAGATCGCACATAACCTTGAACTTGTGGATCGTTACTCCATCTCAAATTCACCACTTCACCCACCAAAAATTCATAATCTTTTGGTGCGTGATAAACCTCAAAGAAAACCCCCTTAACCTGTTGACGTTGTTCTAATTTAGGCAAAATTAATCGTCCCATCCAAGGCGCAATTTCACAGTAAATTTCAGAATCGACTAATTGATTTAAAGGGTAATAACTCGGATGATTAAAAAATCCTTGTTGATAAAGCTCATAATTACTAACTTTACGCTTAGTAGTTGCTGGCACTAAAGGCGAAATTCCCTTAATAATTCCTGTAACTATATCCAAAGTTTGGCGCAAATAACTGCGGCCATCAGGTAATAATTTCCCATCGTCAAAAGCTGAACCATGACCACTATGAACCACTGGACCCAAAGAAAAAATAGTAATTTTCCCCTTCCGTTTAGCCCGGTTCCAATAAGATAGAAATAAAATCGGCCACCGCTTCGGAAAAATTATCGCCCCCAATCGTTCAATCAAGTCTTTTTCGCCTACAAAATGATAGAGATGTTCCAGTTTCAAAGCATTAGTATTACCTCCCATTAAACCAGCTAGAGAAATTACATCGATCGGCGCACTCAAAGCCTGTTTAAGAAAAGGTACAACTCCCATTGATATTTGTCCGCCGCCACTGAAACCGACTAAAGTAATTGGCACTCCACTATTCGGTTGATAACCATAATTAATTAGACAATTATAAATTAATTGGGCTATTCCTTGATTATAAATTTGACCATAGCGGCGATCGACAGAAACGCAGACAATTAGGAGATTCCGAATATTAACAATTATCCGAGTAAGAATACCAGCCCAAACCTGATATCTTGATGCTTGAATAAAATCAGCAAAACGCCAGAGAAATGAAAGAGGACGCTCAAAAGTACGCCGATGATTAATATTAGAATCAGGGATAATCTCTCTGATAAATACTACATTTTTAGGCAAAGAAGCCGCTAATTGGTCGAGAAATTGTTCGATATCTGGCAAATAGTTAAATCCGGCGGGGTTAATTCCATCGAGGTAGATGACATAACGGGTGATGGAATTGCGATCGGATTTAGGATGATTAAATATTTGAGGATTATCTGTTTTTTCTACTTCCTCGCCATACCATCCCGCCCACCAGCCTAATGTTTGGAGAGGAGCGATAATTGCAGTAAAAAGAGAGGCAAATAAAGTAACTTGTGCTAAATCAATTACTAATCGCCAACTTTTTCCCAAAGTCCAGTAAAACTGCCAAAATGAATTGCCCAAAGGGGGGAAAAGCAGGGCAAATAAAAGAGTTATTAATGCAATCGCAGCGAATCTAGCAGTTTTTTCTGATGTTTTTTTCACCTATTTTCTTCCTGATTGTAGTTAATTTATCCCTAAGAATTTCTCTAAATCTTTGAGATTTGTGACTAATTTAGCAGCAGGAAATGTATTTGCTAACCAGCTACCAATAGCAGCGACGGGACGGCCAATGCTACGTTCTAATATTTCATTGATAATCCATCCTAGTATACCACACCAAAATGCTGAGGAAATGCTGATACCCAGGATTACTTTTAAACCAATTACAAAAGCTAACAAACTCCAAATTGAAAGTAATATGGATATCGGTACGCCCAGATACGGCAAAGCCACAAAAAAGCTGAAAGCTAGTGGTGCGTAGGCGAGTCCAAGAGTTGTCGCGATGGCTACGCCGGCCGCAGGCATCGCGAGATAAGGAATAGATTTACTGAATAAAATTTGACCGATTAACCAGGTAGTAGTTGCCCAAAAAATGTAACCAAAGGTAAATAAACTTGTCGCAATTACTAAGCTAAGAATAAAGCGCAATGGCTTAACTTTATTGATCGATAAGACAATACTTTGACCAAGGGCTTGAGAAAATCCAGCTAATATGACAGTGTAAAGGGCTGCTTTTTCTCCCTGGGGGAGTGTTTGAATTAAGTTAAATGCTTCAGAGTTGAGAGATAGAACCCCTAACATTAATTCCCAAAATTTATCAATAGCAGTCATTGTTATTTGTTAGTTGTTATTTGTTATTTGTTAACTGTTATTTGTTATTTGTTAACTGTTATTAGTAGCAGGACTTGAACAAAATAACGATCGGAAATCAAGCTATAGATTTCTATGACAAACATTTTACAACGTTAAACCCTTAATCAGACAGGGGTTTTAACCCCTGTCTCAAAAGATCGAGTCCTCTTTAGAAGACTAATTAAGTTTAAAAGTTTTCTTAGTCCTCTTCAGAGGACTTACAGCTATTTGCAATCA
>MBRE01000057.1 GCA_001698425.1 Oscillatoriales cyanobacterium USR001
AAATGGACAACAACCTCCGGTTGGTAATCCACCACAAAATCCCCAAAATGGACAACAACCTCCGGTTGGTAATCCACCACAAAATCTTCAAAATGGACAACAACCTCCGATGGGGAATCCGCCACAAAATTCCCAAAATGGACAACAACCTCCGGTTGGTAATCCACCACAAAATTCCCAAAATGGACAACAACCTCCGGTTGGTAATCCACCACAAAATCCCCCAACTTTACCTGCTAATGCTAATACAATTCAAGGGACATCAGGAAATGATAGCTTAACAGCAACCACCGGCAATAATTATTTATTAGGTGGTCAAGGAAATGATATCCTATTGGGTAATTCAGGCGATGATACACTGTTAGGAGGACGAGGGACTGATTCCTTAACTGGCGGGAATGGTAATGATATCTTAGATGGTGGTGGAGGCCAAGATACTCTCCTTGGTGGCGGTGGTGCTGATTCCTTTGTATTGTCGGGCAGATTTAGCGCTACTAGCGCTGATTTAGCAGATGTTATTATGGATTTTCAGCCAGGAAGCGATCGCATTTTGCTCAAAGGTATTGGGGCTATTTCTAATGTTAGTATTACTCAAGGTAGTAATAATGATACTATCCTCAGTATTGCTAATACAACACAAGTTTTAGCTGTTTTGAAAGGAATCACACCTACACAGGTTAATCCTTCAGATTTTATTCTGGGTTAACAGTCTTTTCGCTGTGATTGTAACACCGCCCTCTGGCGGTGTTACCGTATTAAATCCAAGTAACAAGCCACATCCGCAATTTCCAATTATCAGGCGACAAAGGCAAACCTAAATAAATAGGCATCCAAAAAACAAAAGCCAACAAAATTAGAAAAATCACCGAAACTCCTATGCCTCGAAGATGACTTTGAGGACTATGCAACCACCTATCAACCCACCAAGCAAGAGCTAAACCCGCAAACACAGAACTACCCATATAATGATACAAAAAAATGCAGCGAGTCACCTTAATCCAAGGTAACAAATTAGCACACCAGTTAACCACCAAGTAAAAACATAACCATAATTGTGCAGTTGGTGGAAATTGCATTGGTACGATTTCTCTCAATTCGATCGTCGTCACATTTCTGGTTTGCACCCACACCCAAAACCGATTACCTAGCATTAGGAATAACAAGAAAATAGCGCAAGTTGAAAACCACCAAAGAATCGGATTTCCCATCGCATGAACATCAAAAACAGCTTTAGTAACACCTGGTTCTAAAGAGGGTAAAACTGGGTCAATTTCCCCTTTACTTTCTGCCACTTTATAAAAATAAACTACAGGTCGAAGCATTAAAATCCAAGACCACCAGGAAGAACAATAAGGATGAACATCAGCGCCACTTTTAATCCGTTTGTGATAACTCAAAATCTCTTTTTGCATATCCCAAAAATTGGGAGTTGGGTTAAGCATTAAGTGAGGAATCCAGGCTATGCTATAAACAGCAACTGGTATAATTGCCAAACTTAAGATTATTTCTATTAAATTTAATTGAGTCAAATGTTCTAAGGAACTTTGTGAGGGGTGAAAACTCCGATCTTCGTTTCTAATTTTCCCTTGAATTAACCGCAGTCCCCAAGCAAAAATTAAGAGTAAGTAAGTAGCGAAGAGAAACCATAAACCATTCCATTTAATACAAGCAGATGCACCAAAACCTATTCCCGCTAAAATTAGCCACATCCAGCGTTTTTTACCCTGATTATCCAAGGCTTTTAGGAAAAATAATTGAGCTAATAAGCCCAAAATTACCAAATAAATATTATTTAGTGCATAGCGAGATTCAACTAGAAATAAACCATCACAGGCGGCAAATAAGCCAGCAATAAAGGCATAACTACGGCGGTGCGTTAACTGATAGGCTAAAGCTACTATTACTAGGGGAATAAAGGAACCGGTGAAGGCATTTATCCAGCGATAATCCCAAGGGGAAAGTATGGAACCTGTTAAACCATTGACTGAGTTTTGTCCAAAAGGTAGATGAGAGCCAATCCAAATCCCAATGGCAATTATGTATTGGCTTAGGGGTGGATGAGCGTTAAAAAAAGGTGTTTTTGTGAGATAATCGTTAGCAAATTTAGCGTAGTAAACTTCATCAAATACGAAACCATTAAAGCGATCGAGTCCCCAGAATCGCAAAGCTGCTGACAGTAGAAAAATGCCAACTATGCCAATCTTAAACCAGGGAATTAACTTGTTAGAGAGTTGTTTAGATAAAATCATAGCTTACCCTTCACCGTCACTCTCAAAATTAACACCTTGATAAATTTCGCTCAATTCAACTTGAAAGTCAATAGCACTTAAAGCTAAGATCGCATCAGCAGTTTCATACTCACTTAAAACCCATTTACCTTCAGAGTTTTTCGCAAACTGCTCAACGTGAAAATTGTATTGATCGATCGTAATATATTCTTTTAAGTCAGGAATTGACCGATAATATTGAAATTGATCACCGCGATCGTAATCTTTGGTTGATTGTGACAAAACCTCAATAATCAGGAGCGGATTCATTACCATAGTAGTACCATTTCCCTGATAAACTGGCTTTCCCTCAATTACCATAACATCAGGATAAGTGTAGATGCGATAACGGGGTATCCACAACCGCACATCATTGATAAATATCTCATATTTTTGCCCTCTGAGAGCAACCTTAAAGTTAACGCAAAAATTGAGGGCTATTTTGTTATGATTAGTTGTTCCACCTGTCATTGGTAATATTTCTCCGTCTCGGTATTCACTTTTGTATTCCGCCGTTGCTTCTAATTCCAGGTATTCCTCTGGAGTGTAGTAGCGTTTTTGGGTCAATGTTTGCATAATATCCTCAGTTTATGTACAAGAATTGATTTTATACCACTTCTCTAAAGCTGTGCAACAGTATTAGGGGCGGGTTATTTAATACTTTGGCTTAAGCGCATAGATTTGGGTGAACCCGCCCCTACCAAAACTGTTGTAAACTTTTTTAGAAATGGTATTACTTTAATTCTATTCTCTTCTTCTCTAGCCTCTAGCCCCTAGCCCCTAGCCCCTAGCTATATCATAATCATAACAAAAAAGCGGTTCCGTATCTCACAGAACCGCTAACAACAGAGGAGCAAAACTGAAAACTTAACGAGCTACACCTTGCAGAGAAGCCATTTCAATTGGTTTCATAAAGTATAGCTTCACCAAATTCCAACCAGTTGAAACGTAAACAGGTAGCTTCTGGAAGAATTGTAAGAATTTGGGAGTATTTGTATTAGCGATCGCGCTTAATTTCTCATTATTCTCCACGCAAACATCAAGACGCTGATAAAACTCAGGATTATTGACATCCAAAATCACTGGGAACACCCGTCCTGCTGTATCATTAGTCTTCTTAATCACTTCAATGTCATAATCGCGAGCATTTAAACCAATTGCAGCATAGAACTCACTACGCTGAATATCATTCAAATACATTGTCGCAAACACTGACAGCAAGAAGAAACGACACCACAGTTTCGCCTTCCAATCATTTAAAAACTGAGGCTGCGCCTTCATAATGGCATCAAAGAAATCCCCATGACGGTTTTCATCTTGACACCAATTTTCAAAGAAGCGGAAAATAGGATAAATCCGATCTTCAGGGTGCGATTCCAAATGACGGAAAATAGTAATGTAGCGCCAGTAACCAATTTTTTCCGACAAATAAGTAGCGTAGAAAATAAATTTCGGCTTAAAGAAAGTGTATTTGCGGCTCTTAGTTAAAAAACCTAAATCCAATGACAAATTAAAATCCGACAGCGCCTTATTCAAAAATCCTGCGTGTCTGGCCTCATCCCGCGACATCAGCGAAAAGCACTCAGCCAAAACGGGACTTTTGTCCTTCAGCTTGCGTGCCAATTCCTTGTAAAGCAGGAATCCAGAAAACTCAGCCGTACAAGAACGCTCCAGAAATTCTACAAAGACTCGACGTTTGTCACCATCAATGTGATCCCAGGATTGCTCAAACTCCTCATCGCGGACAAAATGATGGCGATTGTAGTCAGCACGGAACTCTTCGAGAATCGCTCTAAGCTCATCTTCGTTCGGTGAGATGTCCATTGCCAGCATCTCTTCAAAATCTGTTGTATAAAACCGGGGGGTGAGGATCGTTTCCTTTGCTGGGACTTTAATCCCCGGCCGCAATTCTGTAAAAGTTGGTTTCTTGAGGGAGTCTACCATATAGCTAGATTAATTGCTGCTGTTTTTCCACGCCCTTTAGTTTAGCAATGTCTGAGGAAGTAAAAACCAGATATTTGATTAAGAATTGCTAATTAATTGTTTCTGGATGAGTTAAGGATTTTACGGAAGCGGTTATTTGGTCGATCGCAGGTCGATCGCGATCGTCTTTATTTCTGGAGTTATAGACTTAGATTGGGACAGTACAACAGTTAAAAAAATTAGGCATAAAGGGAATAGAGATGAAAAATTTAGGCTTAAGTTACGCTCTCTGGGCGGGTTGGTTAATCGGTTTTAGCGGACTCCACCGCATTTACAACGGCAAAATTGGTACAGGCTTACTGTGGCTGTTCACTGGGGGACTTTTAGGCATCGGACAATTGCTAGATTTGCTGCTAATTCCGAGCATGGTTGATGAAGAAAATGCCAATATCAGAGCCAAACTGGGGATATCTGCCACAGGCGTACCACAACATTACCAAGGACAAATCGCGGAGGTACTTGTCAAGGAAACCCCCGAACAATTAACGGTCAAACTCCTTAAAGCTGCATATAACAGAGGCGGGAAGTTATCTGTCACCCAAGGTGTCATGGCAACTGGCGCTACCTTTGCCGAAGTGGAAGCGACTCTTCGGGAATTGCTGAAAACTGGCTATGTCAGCATCGACAATGACCCAGCTACAGGCATTGTGATTTATGACTTTCACGAACTTTAGATGTAACTAGCAAAAATAAGATAAGATGGTTGTTTGTCTATAAAAGCGAAAACTATTTACTATTTACTGTCATGGCAGTCCCGAAGAAGAAAACCTCAAAATCCAAGCGAAATATGCGTAAGGCAACTTGGAAGCACAAAGCAACGGTAGCGGCACAAAAAGCTCTCTCCCTTGGCAAATCCGTTTTGACTGGGCGCTCTCATAGCTTTATCTATCCCAGCAATGAAGAAGAGGAAGAAGAATAGCCAGAATCGAGAAGTTTGTAGAGGCCTGATTAATCTTGCCTCTACATTCGGTTTAAGATGGAAAACGTCTAATCAATGAATCCCATTAGTGTTGAACTCTCATCGTTTTCGTTGGGAGCAATTGGGCGTTTACCGCCCATTACGGAGTACATTTCACTAATTGCCAGAGCGCTCGAACCAATTGGGCGGTTTCCAGATGCTGAGTACATTTCCATTACCTGAAAATCATTTGCCATTACTGGGCGACGATCGACCATTTCGATTACTTGCAGAGTGCTGGATTCGATCGGACGGTTGTTGAAAGTATCAAATATTTCAAAATCTATTTCTCCGATCGGGCGATTTTGTGGTAGAGGGCTGGGTTCGTAAATTTTAATGTTGGACTTTTGGCGATCGCGCGCCCCTTTGTCACGAATTGCTAAAGCCATCACTTGATGTCCGCTACCTGCATTCTCGGCTGTTTCTTCCTGAGAAGTTTTACCCTCTTGGTCGTTGATTTTCTTGCCAGGTTTGTTGATGGGCATAAATTAAATCCCTCTTGCTTGGTGAGTCAGTTTACTAAAGTAGGAAAACCACTTTTTGGGTTGGATCTCAATTTTACTGTCAATGATTAAAATATTCTAAACTCTACCAAGTTTTTAAGTGAATTGCTATCCAAGTACATATTTGTTAATATTTATTAGTCACATAACTTTCTTTGATATTAACTTATGGGAGATCGATTTTATCTGCAAGCTCCCTTTGAGCCAACTGGGGATCAACCAAAGGCGATCGCGCAACTAATTTCAGGTATTCTCGGAGGCGATCGCTACCAAACCCTACTTGGTGCAACGGGTACGGGCAAAACCTTTTCAATAGCTGCGGTTATTGAGAAAGTAGGGAAACCCACCTTAGTTTTAGCTCATAATAAAACTCTGGCCGCTCAACTTTGCCACGAATTACGAGAATTTTTCCCCCATAATGCTGTCGAATATTTTGTTAGTTATTACGACTATTATCAGCCAGAAGCTTACATTGCCGTCACCGATACTTACATTGAAAAAACCGCCGCAATTAATGATGAAATTGATATGTTGCGGCACTCAGCTACCCGTTCCCTATTTGAACGCCGCGATGCGATTGTAGTCGCATCAATTAGCTGCATTTACGGCTTAGGAATGCCCGCCGAATACCTGAAAGCAGCATTACCTTTTAAAGTAGGAACAGAAATTAATCAGCGGCAATTATTACGAGATTTAGTTAACATCCAATACAGTCGCAATGACTTGGAAATGGGGCGCGGAAAGTTCCGAGTTAAAGGCGATGTTTTAGAAATTGGTCCCGCCTATGAAGATCGGATAATTCGCATAGAATTTTTTGGCGATGAAATAGAAGCAATTCGCTACATTGACCCCGTTACTGGAGGAATCTTGCAAAGTGTCGAAGCTTTAAATATCTATCCAGCCCGTCACTTTGTCACCCCAGAAGATAGATTAGAAGCCGCTTGTCAAGCCATTGAAATTGAAATTGAAGAGCAAGTAACAGAATTAGAAAAAGCCGGAAAATTAGTAGAAGCCCAACGTTTAGAACAACGTACTCGTTACGATTTAGAAATGTTGCGAGAAGTTGGTTACTGTAACGGAGTTGAGAATTATTCCCGCCATTTAGCAGGGCGAAATGCGGGAGAACCGCCAGAATGCTTAGTTGATTATTTTCCTAAAGATTGGCTGTTAGTTATAGATGAATCTCACGTTACAGTGCCACAACTGCGAGGGATGTACAACGGCGATCGAGCTAGGAAAAAAGTATTAATTGAGCATGGATTTCGTTTACCAAGTGCGGCGGATAATCGCCCTTTAAAAGCAGAGGAATTTTGGCAAAAAGTTAATCAATGTATTTTTGTTTCGGCGACTCCTGGAGATTGGGAAATAGAAATTTCTGAAGGAAAAGTAGCCGATCAAGTAATTCGCCCGACGGGGTTAATCGATCCGCAAATTTTTGTCCGACCCACTGAAGGGCAGATTGATGATTTGTTAGGAGAAATTAAAGAGCGAGTAATTCTGCAAGAGCGCACTTTAGTAACAACTTTAACAAAACGCATGGCAGAAGATTTGACAGAATATTTACAAGAGCGAGGGATTAAAGTCCGATATTTACACTCAGAAATTCAGTCAATTGAGCGGATAGAAATTATCCAAGCTTTGCGAGATGGAGACTTTGATGTGTTAATTGGAGTTAATTTATTAAGGGAGGGTTTAGATTTACCAGAGGTTTCTTTGGTGGCAATTTTAGATGCGGATAAAGAGGGATTTTTAAGGTCAGAACGTTCTTTAATTCAAACTATTGGTAGGGCGGCGCGTCATGTGCGGGGACAGGCGATTTTGTATGGTGATAATTTGACAGATAGTATGATTAAAGCGATTGATGAAACTGATAGAAGGCGGGGGATTCAATTGGCTTACAATAAAATACATGGAATTACGCCGCAGTCAATTAGTAAGAAGTCATCAAAGAATGCAATTTTGGCATTTTTGGATGTGTCGCGGCGGCTTAATTCTCAGCAGTTGGAAACTGTATATGAACAGGTAGATGAGTTATCTTTGGCACAGATTCCTGAGTTGATTAGTCAGTTGGAGTTGCAGATGAAAGAAGCGGCGAATAATTTAGAGTTTGAAGAGGCGGCTAAGTTTCGCGATCGCATTAAGCATTTACGAGATAAACTTTTAGGGCGTTAGTTATAAGGAAAAAAATGAAAGGATTAGCATTTATTTTGTTACTATTGGTTGGTTTTCCCTCGATGGCTATGGCTCAAACGCCTACGAAGGAAAACATTTGCCCTGCTCAGTTAGGTGCGGCGATGGATGCGATCGCAAATCGTCCTCAATTTCGCCGCGATCGCTGGGGAATTTTAATTCAAACTTTATCTACAGGGGAAAATCTCTACAGTCGAGAAGCTAAAAAATATTTCATTCCGGCTTCAAATGTGAAGCTATTAACAACAGCGGCCGCCTTGCAAAAATTTGGTTCTCAATTTCGCATTCGTACCTCCATTTATGGCAATAGTAATGGCAGTTTATACGTTGTAGGAAGGGGCGATCCAAGTATTTCTGAAACCCAATTAAAAGATTTAGCTAAACAGTTAAAAAAACGGGGAATTAATCAAGTTAACCAGTTAATTGCTGATGATAGTTATTTTTCTGGAAGACAGATAAATCCGACTTGGGAATCGGCAGATATACAAGCAGGTTATGGAGCGCCGATTAATAGTTTGATTTTTAATGAAAATGCAATTAAATTAATATTATCACCCCAATCTATTGGTCAACCATTGCGCGTTAATTTTGCTGATGCGACACAGGCAAATCAGTGGCAAGTTGAGAATAATTCTCTGACTGTGGGACAAAATAATTCGGAGTTTGTTGACGTTGGGAGAAATTTATCGCAACAGGTAATTCAAGTTAGGGGAAATTTGAGAGTTGGTTCTGATTCTGAACCAGTTTATGTATCGGTGATTAATCCGGCTAATAATTTTTTACAGCAATTTCGACGAATTTTGATTGGTGAGGGAATTAATGTCAAGCAAGCGTTAGTTGCAGCTAATTCTCAGTTACCAACTCAGGAATTAGCCGCGATCGAATCTCCGATAATGGCAGATTTGGTAAAGGAAACTAATCAGGAAAGCGTGAATATTTATGCCGAGGTGTTGTTGAGATTATTAAGTAAAGTTTCGTCAAATAATCAAGATGAAATTGGTTTGAAAGAATTAAAATCCGTCTTAACTCAATTAGGGGTTAATCCTCATGGGTTTGTATTAGTCGATGGTTCGGGTTTGTCTCGGCAGAATTTAGTTAGCCCAGAGGCTTTTGTACAAACTTTGAGATTGATGGCTAAGTCACCAATGGCCTCAATTTATCGAAATTCTTTACCCGTAGCGGGTGTAAGCGGTACTTTGAAGAAGCGTTTTAAGAACACTTTAGCTCAAGGGATTGTCCAAGCAAAAACGGGTTATTTAACTGGTGCTTCGGCTTTGTCAGGATATGTGAATGTGCCGAATTTTGAGCCGATAGTATTTAGTATAATTGCGAATAAATCTGATGCGTCGGCGGATGAATTTGGAGAGGCGATCGATGATATGGTATTACTCTTAACTCGTTTGAAGCGGTGTTGAATTAATAATGAAGCATGGCGTTTATTTAGGGTTAGCTAAATCAGCGATTCAAGTAAACTTTTATGTCAAAATAAATAAATTGTATTTTCGGTGAACCAAAAGTTCTAAAATTAGCAACAGGGCAAAAATAACCGCCCTCAAGCCTACCTAACAACAGTTAAAAAAATCATGTTCCCAACACATCGTCCTCGCCGCCTTCGCACACATCCCCAACTGCGTCGGATGGTACGCGAAACAGTTTTGACTACTAACGATTTAATCTATCCTTTGTTTGCCGTACCAGGGGAAAGCATTGCCATAGAAGTTAAATCCATGCCAGGAGTTTATCAGCTATCGGTAGATAAAATCGTAGAAGAAGCAAAAGAAGTTTATGGCCTGGGTATTCCAGCAATTATCCTATTTGGTATTCCTGAAGATAAGGATACAGAAGCCACAGGTGCATGGCATGATTGTGGCATTGTCCAAAAAGCAACGGCCGCAGTGAAAAAAGCCGTACCTGATTTGATCGTAATTGTGGATACTTGCCTTTGTGAATATACCAGTCACGGTCACTGCGGTTATCTCGAAGTTGGAGATTTAACCGGTCGGGTTTTGAACGATCCGACGCTAGAATTATTAAAGAAAACTGCCATTTCTCAAGCTGAAGCTGGTGCTGATATTATCGCACCTTCGGGGATGATGGATGGTTTTGTGCAAGCCATTCGGGAAGGTTTGGATGGTGCTGGATTTAATGATATGCCGATTTTATCCTATGCGGCTAAGTATGCCTCAGCTTATTATGGACCATTCCGAGATGCTGCTGATTCTACTCCCAAATTTGGCGATCGCCGTACTTATCAGATGGACCCTGGAAATAGTCGTGAAGCTTTGAAAGAAATTGCTCTTGATATTACCGAAGGCGCTGATATGTTGATGGTGAAGCCAGCTTTAGCTTACATGGATATTATCTGGCGCGTCAAGGAAGCGAGTAATTTACCTGTCGCCGCCTACAACGTTTCTGGGGAGTATGCGATGGTAAAAGCCGCTGCGCTGAATGGTTGGATTGATGAGCAAAAAGTTGTAATGGAAACTTTGACAGGGTTTAAACGCGCGGGCGCTGATTTGATTTTAACTTATCACGCTAAAGATGCCGCTCGTTGGCTGTAAAGCTGGAAAAAGCTATATTTAGAAATTAAATAATTAGCTTGTTTGTAGTAAGCGCCAAGCGCGCTCTTGGCGCTTACTACAAACCAAATCATCAAGTTATTTAATTTTCATTATTTAGGTATAAACCCCGTTTATTGCTTCAACGTCCGTAAGTTTTGTTTTAATTATCTTTGATATAGTCAAATTTTATGAGTGAAAATGTCATAAATTCATAACAAACAAAATCATTTTTTGAGCAAACTGTATTGCAGATTACGGAATTATCAGGTAAGATAGGTAAAGCAATAGATTTAGTTTTGTAAATAGGCAATGTAAACATCAATAGTTGCAAATTAAAGTAGGGTAAAAGTAACATCTGAAACTTTACCTTTGTAACTTTTAGCTTAAGCTAGAGAATAGCCTAATCCAAGGTTTTCTAGGGCTAAGATGATCGACGGCAAACTGTGCTGCTAGGCGCGAACAATTTAAAGCCGGAAACATCAAAAAAACGATTTGAGACAGTTTAAACCCAACTTAAAAGGCAAATTGAAAATGAAATCAACGACCAGGGATTATCGTCACATTCAATTTTGTATTGGTGCCGATCGGGTAGACTTGCAACAATTGCAAGAGTTATTTAAGGGAGCAGCATTTTGGGCGAGGGAGCGATCGCTAGAAGATTTAGCAACAGCTATTAATTTTAGCGAGCCAGTTGTTAGTGTTTGGGATGGCGATCGCATGATTGGCTGCGCTCGCGCCACATCAGATGGCATCTACCGCGCTACAATTTGGGATGTAGTAATTCACGAAGATTATCAAGGTGGTGGACTAGGCCGGAAGTTAGTACAAACGGTGTTAAGTCATCCTCGGATGTGTCGAGTAGAGCGAGTCTATTTAATGACTACTTACAAACAGAGTTTCTACGAGCGTATTGGTTTCCAACGCAATGCTAGTACGACAATGGTGTTGGAAAATCAACCCCTAGATACAACTGTAGAATTGGAACTTGGGAATCGAGAGTTAGCGATGGCTGAAGCTTGATATTGTGCTTTTATTCAGCAATCACTTTAACCTCATTGTCGCCCCCTGAAGCCTTATTGATTAGTTACTAGGGATTTTCAGGAGGCGACAAGCGCCCCCTAAAATTAAAGACATTGTTTTGTTAACTGTTATTTGTTAACTGTTATTTGTTAACAAGTAACCAATAACAAGTAACAAATAACCAATAACAAGCTAATCTAAGAACTCGTAGGCGTAGCCAGCGGTCGGCATCGTTTTTGAAGATATCTAATCTTCATTTAATGCAGAAGATCGACGGCGACGGCGGCGGTTTAAAGGCTCTTGCTCCATCTGCTCTGGCTGCTCCAACTGCTCTGGAAATTCCTCTTGGAACTCAGGGCGCTCCTGAATTTCCTCCTGCTGAATTACTTGGAAAGTTTCACTAACACTTTCCTCATCTTGATGACTATCCTCATCACCATAGTAATCGCTATCCTCATCATCCCCAGAATAGGATGAAACCAAAGATACCGCTGCATAATCCCGCTCTTGGTTAATATTCTCAACAAAGTTTGATTCTACTAACGACTCCGACGATTCAGACTCTTGATTTACCATCCCTCCTTGTCCGGGAAGTACCACCGAAATAATTGCATTCTTTGGATTTTTCACCGATCGCTCCAACAGCACCAGCGGAGAAACACCCATCAAAGCATAGACATCTTGTTCCTCTGGCTTCATTTCCACCGCAATCACTTCCGGCGGTTCCACCATTGGTTTCATCAATTCTGGTCTGGGCGGGCGCACTCGCTCGAAATCATCGCGATGTCCGCTTGCGGCATAACTATCGCGCCTTAAACCGCTAGTATTAGTTGCGATCGGAAACCCTTCACTTCCCCGCATTCCCGATATCCCCAAATATTCTCCTCTGGTATCAGCCATTGAAGGAATTGCGGGCACTCGTAACTTATGGCGGGTTGTTTCCTCTTCCCTGATTGGTAAATTATTCTCTCCCAAACGTTGACGCGATCGACGGCGGCGAGCCCCATTCCCTAAATCCTGATAACTAGGATGATTCATCAAATCCAGCGACGAACTATTATTGCCATCATAATCTAAAGCCTCATTTTGAGCCTCCCAAGCAGCACGGGCTGGCTCAACACCCCTTTCCTCCCGAAACTGAGCAGTCGCCTCCCCAAAAACAGGACGAGAAGGAGCAGCCGTCAAGCCGCGACGCTCTGGAATTTCTGCCACTGTAGGCAAAATTTCCCCAAAAGCCGGACGAGGAAAAGAACGACCTATAGCCGCAGACTCGCGAGGCGTAGGAGCTTCGCGCACTGCGGGAGCCAACTCCTCTTCCCCTGGAAGTTTCACCAAATGACCCAAGCCACCACAACTAGGGCAAGTGTGACCAAACAACTCATAAATATTTTGACCTTGGCGTTTCCGAGTCAGTTCAACCAAACCAAGTTCGGACAATTGAGCAATTTGCGGCCGCGCTTTATCCGCTCTGAGAGCTTTGTTAAAGTGTTCTAGCACCTGTAATTGGTCGCGGCGCGATTCCATATCAATGAAATCCACAATAATTACCCCAGCAATATTCCGCAGTCGCAATTGTCGAGCAATTTCTGTCGCCGCTTCGCAATTCGTCCACAGCACAGTTTCACGAGCCGTAGCAGAGCGGGTAAAGGAACCAGAGTTAACATCAATGACAGTGAGAGCTTCTGTCGGCTGAATAATAATGTAACCGCCAGAAGGTAAATCAACTCTAGGTCTGAGAGCTTCTCGAATCGCTGGATTAACCCGGAAATACTCCAGCATCGGCACTCGTTCCCGATGGTGATCGATTAACACTCCCGGCGGTAATTTGTTACCATTCCAAGCCATTAAATGCTGTTTAACCCGCTTAATCCCATTTTGGGAATCCACAACAATTCTGTTGACATCATTGCTAAACATATCTCGCAACACTCGTTGGATGAAATCGTCATCGCGGTTGAGCAATGCGGGAGCTCGTGTGGAACTGCATTCTTGTTGTACAGATTCCCACTGTTTTTGTAGCACTTCCAAATCTTCGATAATCGCTTCCTCGGTCATGCCTTCAGCTTCGGTACGAACTAGCAACCCCATACCAGCAGGTTTAACTAAAATCGCCAGAGCTCTGAGACGGTTACGCTCGTTTTCAGATTTAATGCGACGGGAAAGATTTACACCTCGACCGTAGGGCATGAGAACTAAGTAACGGCCAGGGAGAGTAATGTTGCCAGTGAGTCGAGGCCCTTTGCTACCTGTGGGCTCTTTCATCACTTGGACTAAGACTTTTTGCTGGGGAGCTAAGAGCTCTGTGATTGCGCCTGCGGAACGTTTTAACCGTAATGGGCCTAAGTCGGTGACGTGCATAAACCCATTGCGATCGGGGTCGCCAATATTAACGAAGGCGGCATCTATCCCAGGTAAGACATTTTCAACTATGCCTAGATAAATGTCACTGACCTGATGGGGGCCAGTGGCGACTACGAGTTCTTGGATTTGATCTTCGGAAAATACCGCAGCAAGGCGATGCTGCTCTGCTATAACTATCTGCTTTGTCATTCAATTTCCTCAATTTTTTGGCAGCAAATTTGGGACACCTACGCTGCTTGTTAACGGTTAATTGTTAACTGTTAACTGTTAATTGTTAACTGTTAACTGTTAGCTGTGAATTTTTTTGAGATTTTCAAATCTGCGGTTTTAACCCTTTACCTAATTAGCAATTAGCTATTAGCCATAGCCATTAGCATTTAGCCTGATTAACGTGCAAAAAGACTCAAAGTTTGGCAAGAGAATAGAGTTTTCCCAGCCCTTAGCTTTCTGACAAGATGATTCTTGCTTCCTCTATTTAACTATTAGATGATTTGTCAAACCGGACTAAGGATAAGTTGGTTACGGTGGACTTGCAGGAGTTGAAATTCATAGCCTGTGCTGACTTGTTCTAGGATATGGACGATCTGCTCACTTCGCAGTAGGGTTCCGTCATTACGACAACTGCCGATATAGCGCAGGATGGTAATTTCAGAGTTAGGTTTCCCACCTAATGTGCTGTTTTCCACTGTAGATACAAGTTCTAATTCTTGCAGGCGATCGCGCAAATTTACTCTTTGCACTTTTCCCGACTTGGAGGTTTGCTCCCACCAAAATTCCTTAGTTGCTTTAATTTCCTCTACCCACTCTGTCCATTCGGGATTAGAGTGTAGAAAATTTCCTGCATCTGACCCATCGATCGGCAATATCCGATTTAAACCCACTGTAATTAAATACTCTGCCTCAGTCAATAATTGAGTAGCCGAGGGAGCTTTAATATCAACCTCCTCAACTTGATAAATAGGGATATTTGCTGGCAAATTTGCTGCTAGTTTTTCCCCAAAAACTGTTACATTCATCACTTGAGTTAGCTCAAAGTCCACTATTTCGCCGCTACTGGTAGCGCCTAGAGTGAGGGCACTGGCGGGGGAAATGCGGGGACTGGGGTGAAAACCACCAGTAAAGGAAATCGGTAAGGAAGCACGACGTAATGCCCTATCAAATAATCTTACCAAATCCAGATGGCTAACTAAGGCCATGTCACCTAACTTACCAAATTTTACTCGTAAGCGTTGTTTGCGCTCTTGGTTGGGGACGAAATGACCGGCAAAGGGGGGGATTGGCGGGGGGGGAACGACTATGTTATGGCCGAAATCTGTGCCGCAAACGCCGCAATGGGAACAGCTTTCAAAGGAACAGTCGGGTACTGTGGCTGCTGAAGCGGCTCGCTGTAAGTCTTCTTTCAGCCAGTTTTTGTCAATTCCTGTGTCGATGTGATCCCAGGGTAAGGCTTGGTTAAAATCGGTAACGCGGCTTTCTGGGCGATCGCTGTAGCGCCCGGAGGGGGGCGTTAGGGGGGGCATGACATTCCATTCCCCATTTTCGACTAGCCGATATTTCCAGCTTAGACCAGATTCGTCGATCGCGCCTGTCCAAGCAGCGAAGGCCCGATCTAAATTTTCCCACCAAGCGTCCATTCCTGCACCCAGTTCCCACGCTCGACGGACTACGGAGGCTAAACGGCGATCGCCTCTACCGATGAAGTCTTCCATTGCGGAAATTCGCACGTCGGTAAAGTTAATTTTTACACCTTTCATGCCTCGAAATTCGGCTTTGAGTAAGGCTTGTTTGCGCTCAAATTCGGCAGTAGATACTGAATGCCATTGAAAGGGAGTATGAGGTTTGGGGGTAAAGTTAGAAATTGTCAGGTTAAAGGTCAACCGCTTGCGCCCGGATGCTCTACAGTTTTGGTGTAACCAGCGAATTGTCTCGGCGATGCCGATCAGATCGATGTCGGTTTCCCCTGGAAGGCCGATCATAAAGTAAAGCTTGATTTTATCCCAGCCTTGTTCAAAAGCGGTTTTTACGCCTCTTAACAGTTCTTCGTTTGTCAAACCTTTATTGATGATATCACGCATTCGTTGAGTGCCGGCTTCGGGGGCGAAGGTTAGGCCGCTTTGTCTGGTGCCGCCCAGGATGTTGGCGATGTTTTCGTCGAATCTATCTACGCGCTGACTGGGTAGGGAGAGGGTGATGTTTTCGTCTTTGAGGCGGTTTTTGATTTCTAAACCGAGGGCGGGTAGGGCTAGGTAGTCGGAGCAACTGAGGGATAGTAGGGAAAATTCGTTATATCCTGTGGCTCTCATGCCGTTGGCGATCGCGTCTGCTACTTTTTCTGGTGCGACATCTCTGGCGGGGCGGGTTAACATTCCTGGTTGGCAAAAGCGACAGCCCCGCGTGCAGCCCCGTCTAATTTCGATTGTGAGGCGATCGTGTACTGTCTCGATGTAGGGTACTAAGCCGATGGAATAAGCGGGTATAGGCGTGGCTACGCGCCGCAAAATGCGTTTTGGCACGTCTGGTCGGGTGGGATGGACGGAGCCATCGGCTGCCATTTCATAGAATTGAGGGACGTAAACGCCGGGAATTTGGGCTAAGTCTAGGAGTAATTCTTCTCGGCTAAGGTTATTGGCTTTGCCCAATTCTAGGATTAAGCCAATTTCGGGAAGTAGTTCTTCACCGTCTCCCAAGGCGATGAAGTCGAAAAAGTCGGCGTAGGGTTCGGGGTTGGATGTGGCGGTTTGTCCGCCGGCGAAAATTAGGGGCCAGGAATTAGGGGCTAGGGGTTCGGGGCTAGGGTGTGTTGGTAAATCCGCCGAGGGCGAAGCATTTGGGTATAAAACATTGGTTTCTAGCGGGAATTTATCGCCCGAATGCTTCGCCCCTACATCAATTTTGTTCTCTTCTTCCTTCTTCCTTCTTCCTTCTTCCTTCTTCCTTTCTTGCCAAGTGAGGGGAATGCCGGCTAAGTCTAGCATTTCTAGGATGTTGGTGGCTCCTAGTTCGTAGCTGAGGCTAAAACCCAGGATGTCGAAATCAGTAAGCGATCGCTTGGATTCTACGGCAAATAGGGGAGTGTTTGTCGATCGCAATTTAGCGGCTAAATCAGGTGATGGTAAATAGGCGCGATCGCACAATTGTCTCGGTACTACATTCAATATGTTGTACAAAATTATATGCCCCAAATTTGAAGCCCCAACTTCATAAACTTCTGGATAAGTTAAAACCCAGCGAACTGTAGCGCTGTCCCAAGGTTTATGGACGGCCCCTAATTCGTTGCCGAGATAACGAGCCGGCTGTTTAATTTCTGAGGTAAGTAATTTTTCTACTGCAACTGACACGGCTCTACTCGCTTCTATTTCCGATTTCCGATCAGTTTACCTGAAAATGTGACAATTTGACAAGATTGGTAATTGGTAATTGGTAATTGGGATACACAGATTAGACGGATTCCTCTGATTTCACAGACCAAATAATCATGCCTCTAACTAATCCGTGTAATCCGTGTAATCCGTAAAATCCGCGATCGTAATTGGTAAAATGCTATAATTAGTTAGATTTTTTAGCTTTCGTCTTTCTTCTTTGTTCAGGAGATTTTTCTATGATACAAGCATTACCTAAACTGGTGACATTTGATGAATTTCTTGATTGGTATCCAGATAACTCAGAACACCGATACGAATTACACAGAGGAGTCATTGTTCAAATGCCTAATGAAACTGGTTTGCACTCACAGGTAGGTGGTTTTCTCATCGCCGAATGTGGGTTAGAAATCAGACGAACAAAACTGCCTTATTTTGTTCCCAGAAAATGTACCGTCAAAACTGAGGATGATACAGGCTACGATCCAGATATCATTGTCCTAAGTTCAGACGCTATTAAAAATGAACCTCGCTGGTTAAAAGGTTCTACTATTGAAATGGGTTCATCAGTAATTCTCATTGTAGAAATAGTTAGCACCAATTGGCGAGATGACTATTTAACTAAAGCGGGAAATTATGAAGCGATCGGCATTCCTGAATACTGGATTGTTGACTATCTTGGTTTAGGCGGTAGACGGTTTATTGGGAATCCCAAACAACCCACTATTTCAGTTTGTCAATTGGTTGATGGCGAGTATCAAGTTAATCAATTTCGGGGGAATGAGCGCATAGAGTCTATGGCATTCCCTGAACTAAATTTAACGGCAGAACAGATTTTTAAGGCAGAATTGTAATTAATACAATCTTGCTTTTAATCAGTTTATTCTTTTGCTATAGCGGTTCTCAATTATATGAGGTACAAATACGACCCCCCCTAGCCCCCCCTTGCAAAGGGGAGGAACCCGGAAAAGCCCCCCTGCTTTCTAAGGGGGTTGGGGGTAGAAGCTCTTGTACCTCACCAGACAGAGAAATGCTATAACTCACCTCGCCCCACAATTTGCTCACTAAAAATATTCGTCAGTATCGGCCCTAACAAACAAGTTACCAAAATATAAGCAACCACCGCATTGAAAACACCTTCATTAATCAAACTTGCCTCCTTACCAAAGAGCGCAATCACCAATACTAACGCAGCGCGAGACATCGTTAAACTAAACATTGTCAAGCTTTCCAAGAAAGAATACTTAAACACAATACCCGTAATCCAAGCTGCTAAAAACTTACCGCCAACAGCGCCAAATATTACAATGCAAGCAATACCTAAATTTTCCGGCGCAACGATAAAAATTTTCGGATTGCATAAAACCCCGATCGATACTACAAATGCCGGGATAAATAAACTATTCCCCACAAATTCTATCCGATCCATCAATACACTTTCCAAAGGAATAATCGGATTTAAAGATAGCCCAGCAATAAAAGCCCCAACAATGGGATCTATCCCTAACAATTGAGTGAATGAGGCAATCACAAAAAGCGTGCCAAAAACAAATAAAAATTGAGTGCTCAACAATCCATCACTTGCTTTCAGAAAAGATTGACCAACTTTCGGAATCCCCCACAGACAAACCGCTACCAGCAAAGGTAAAAATAAACCCAACTTAATCCACAACCAAATCCCCACTGCGCCGCTAATATTAGCTTGCACAATTGATAATCCAGCTAATGTCAAAACTGATGTCACCATTGTCCCACCAACGGCCACACCAATAGCTTCTTGTCTGGCAATTCCTAATCGCGCTACAATCGGATAAGAGACTAAAGTATGGGGCGAATAAAGAATCCCAAACAGCGCTGCGGTGAGGATACTACTAGCACCAATAAAGTTACTAGAAATTAACCCCAAAGTAAAAGGAAGACCGAAAGTTAATAAACCAAAAACCAGCGCTCTGATACCTAAGCGCTTTAGGTTGCTTAAATCCATTTGGATGCCTGCTACTAACATAATGTAGAGCAAGCCAATTTTTTCTAATAAAATTAGTGAGCTATCTCTTGGTAAAACTCCCAACACATTAGTACCGATCGCGCAACCCATGATCATTAACACCACAATAAATGGTATTTTTAATCGGCTGGCAATTAAAGGAGCCAGGAAAATAATTAAGATTAGAATACAGAATTTATATATCGGATCTGACAAAGGTAAAACAGAAGTTTCAGCAGCTAGGAGTGGGGAAATTAATAAATTAGAAATAGATGCAATCATAAAAAGAGTTCGGTTAAGTGGGAAACTCAGCGGCTTTAGTCCGCTGGAGTTTCAACACTTTACAATTCTAAATTTTTAGGTAGGCTGTTTTACATCCTGTAGGGGCAATCCCCCTGTGGTTGCCCCGTAAGGGTTTGGGGCAGGCACGGGGGCACTGCCCCTACAGAAAACCTCCTTCTTTACAAGACTGGCTGGAATCGTTTAAACCCTAACTTGCCTAACAGCACAAACCAAGGTTTAACGAACAATAAAAGGCTGATATCGCGGGCTACACGCTCGATCGGATAAGGAGGTAAATCCCCTACTACTTTCATTGCTGCTTCCCAATTTGGGCTATCGCCATGCAGTCGATATTGGAAAGATGCAAAGGGACCAAACAGTACAGCAAATAACAGTTTGGGATGACCTAATAACTTCAAAAGATTAGGGCGACAGCCTACATATCCTGCTAACTCATTCAGATAAAGTTGATAGTCAACTGTAGCTGTGATATAAAGGCGTTGAGCATAGCCTTTTCGCAATGAAGAATGATATTCACCATCTGAAGCAGCAGTTCTTTTCATCTCTTCAGCATCAGGTAAAGTCACTTCACCTGCCAATACGCGGGCAAACCATCGCGCTTGCATTTCAGTTAGCGGTGGTAATGCGCCAATATTGGGACGGGCAAAACCGATGAATGCTAAAGTGGATTCACCAGGGATAAATACGTGCTTGTAAAGATGCCGATTATCCATTTCCTCTTCTTTTAGGAAGGGTAAAATAGCTTGATAACCGGTACACATCACCACAGTATCAATGTCTTTTTTCGTGCCGTCTTCAAATTCGACTTCTGTGCCGCCATTGTAGCGAGAAATACCAGGAACTACTTTCACTTTTCCGGCCACAATATCTTTCAGAAAATCGGAACTCTTGGTAAAGGTTTGAGCGTTATGAATTGCTCCCGAATGCCACTCAAAGGTACTCATTAACCGCCAATATTTGTCTTCGGCTTCTGCTTCGTTTTTAGCTGGTTCTTTACAAAGTTCGGCACAAGCTTTACTCAGTTCAATTCCTGAAGCATCACCATGACGTTTTTGCGGTTGAAACAGCGCAGCCCACATTTTCCAATCGAATAGGCTAAGAATAAAATCAATGGCACTTTGAAATGTGACGGGCAAAGTTATCAACCAAACTGGCAAACCTAAGAGGGTAAAAAAGGTTCTAAAAGCTGAATATTGGCGGGCGGGAAATCCAGGATAACAACCGAGTTGATAGTCATGGAGAAACTCGCGGGGTAGCCATACTTTTGCTCGCGTGCTATCAAAATCTGCGGGCATTTCAGGAGCAGCCCAACGAGGAGTAACAACTACACCTCTTCTCATGGATAGATAAACTTCATCGGCAAAGCCAGTGAGATAGTGGGCAAAATCGGCTCCACTTTCCCCAATTCCCATGACTACTGCCCGCTTACCTTTGATATCTTCACCGCTTTTCAATAAGCCAGAGTGAGTCTGTAAACCGGTGTAATTTTCTTTGCCCGGAATTTCTGGGATGAGTGGGATATGATGTATTCCCGAACTAACTACAACTGCTTCTTTAATTTCAGTATAGGTTTCATTTCCGTTACGCACGGTGATTTCCCAGCCATTACCACTTTTCTTCAGGCTCAATACCTCGCGATTGTACTTAATCAGTGGTAAAATATTATGTTTTTCGGCGTAACGCTTCAGATATTTGAGGTAATCTGTGTGATGGGGAAAATGGGGGACTTCCTTATCAAAGGGAAAGTCAGAAAATTGTAAATAGGTTTTCGATGAGGTAGCGGTTGTAGCACTAGAAACCCCAGTGGCATCTTTACTGAAGTACCAGAGTCCTCCTAAACCATCTCTTTTTTCAAGCAGTTCGACCTCAAAGCCTTTTTCTAGTAAATGTTTCGCAGCGGTAAGCCCTGCTGCTCCTGCTCCAATTACACAAACCTGCATGAATTATTCTCCACAAATGGTTATTCGATTATTAACACTCTTTGGCTAAGAAGATGAAGATTCTTAATGTTTTCCTAAGAAAATCTTAAGAATTTATCTTCAACAATTTATCTTCAACCATGATAGTTAGCGGATTTCTGGTTTGAGAGTGTTGACTCAAACCAGTTGTTACCCTAACTTTGACTCAGAAATGCCCTTGTTGTCTAAATTCCCACTTAATGGTGTAGTCAATGTCTCCTCTACCAAACAAAGATAATGACAAAAATGGAAAATGTCAATAGTAATGATTGAGGAATTGACTAAAATACTTAACTGAGATTACAAGATTGGCTCAAATCTTTTAAAGCCTAACTTACTCAGTAAGATAAACCAAGGTTTGACTAAGAATAAGAGGCTGATGTCTCTGGTTACACGGTCTGTAGGATAAGGAGGAAGATTGGATACTACCTGCATTGCTACTTCTAAATTTGCACCATCTCCATTTAGTCGATATTGATAAGATGCAAAGGGTCCGAAGAGAACAGCAAATAACAGTTTGGGTCGTCCCAATAATTTTAATATATTAGGACGACAACCAATTAAACCACCCAATTCATTCATGTACATTTGATAGTCTACGGCGGCGGAGAGAATTGTGCGTTTGGCATAGGCTTTCTTTTTCTCAGCAGCTTTTTTGCCATCCATTTCGGCAATTTTTTTCATTTCTTCAGCATTGGGTAAGCTAAGTTCACCTGCTAATACCCGTGCAAACCATCGCGATTGCATTTCAGTGACGGGGGGTAGTGCTCCTACATTGGGACGGGCAAAGCCGATAAATGCTAGGGTGGATTCGCCGGGTATAAATACGTGCTTATAGAGGTTGCTATTGTCAATTTCCTGTTCTTGTAAGAAAGGAAGTACGGCTTGATAACCGGTACACATGATTACTGCATCTATTTCCCGTTTTGAGCCATCTTCAAATTCTATTTCTAAACCACCATTATACTTAGAAATTCCGGGAACTACTGTAACTTTTTGGGCGACAATATCTCGGAGAAAATCGGCACTTTTGGTGAATGATTGAGAGTTGAACATGGCTCCCGAATGCCAGGCAAAGATAGCTGTTAATTTCCAAAATCTGTTTTCTGCTTCTTCCTGGTTGGGAGGTGCATCTTTGCAGATTTCGGCGCAAGCTTTACTTAGTTCAATTCCTGATGGACTACCATGACGTTGCTGCTTTTGGAATAGTGCAACCCACATTTTCCAGTCAAACAAGCTTTTAATGAAGTCAAAAGCATTGTTGAATGAAAAGGGTAAACTTGCTAACCAAACAGGTAAACTTAATAGGGTAAAAAATGTTCTGAAAGCTGAATATTGACGTTCGGGGAATCCGGGATAGCAGCCAGTATTATAGTCGTGGATAAATTCTCTAGGAAGCCATCCTTTGGCGCGGGTGCTATCGAAATCGGCGGGGATTTTATCGGATACCCAACGCGGTAAGACGACTGCTCCTCGGCGGACTGAAAGATAAACTTCACTGGCAAAAGAAGTGAGATAATGGGCAAAATCTGCGCCGCTTTCTCCTAGTCCAATTACTACTACTCGTTTGCCTTGTAATTCGTCACCGGTTTTTACTAAGCCTGAGTGAGCTTCTAATCCTTGATAGTTTTCTTTGCCGGGAATTTGGGGAATTAAGGGAATGTGATGTAATCCTGAACTGACGACAACGGCATCTTTAGTTTCAGTATAGGTTTCATTGCCATGACGTACTGTGATTTCCCATTTTTGTCCATTTTTTCGCAGATTAATTACCTCGCGATCGAATTTAATTAGAGGTGTAATTTTATGTTTTTCTGCGTAACTTTTCAGATATTTGATGTAATCTGTGTGATGGGGAAAATGGGGAATTTCTGGACTGAAGGGAAAGTCAGAAAATTGTAAATAAGTTTTGGAAGAGGTGGCAATTGTATCTTGAGTAACTCCCGTACTATCTTTGCTAAAATACCAGAGTCCGCCTAGCCCATCTCTTTTTTCCAGCAGTTCAACTTCAAAACCTTTCTCTAATAAATGTTTGGCAGCAGTGATGCCTGCGGCTCCTGCTCCAATAATACAAACCTGCATAAAGCCCTTTCTCCTTGTGTTTCTTTGGAGTGTGTTATTCGTTGTTATTCGTTAAAACAAATTGACATTGCATCCCTTGAGGGAACGCTACAGCTAAAGGATATACTACCAAAGTACGATCGTCAAGATTTGTCAATAAATTTTGAGTTAGATATGAGGCTTGTTCGCGATCGCATCATCTCCACCTAGAATATCTGGCTACACTATCTCATCGTGCGTAGCAGTAGAGCTAGGTTTAATTAGCTCTTAGTAGTTCAGTAGTATAGATAGCAAATATTAACACCTTTATCCTGAGTCGATCGGGCAGTCACAAATCTTAACAAATCTTGACCTAGCGGCTGAGGTGATGATATAGTAACATCTGGCTATCTTAAAGATAAATAAAGGTTTTTGTTGTGGTTATCAATGAGCATACTCAAGCTATAATCACACTCAAACCATATCTCACACCCCTCCAGCCTAGAAGACTGGGAAAAAGTTAAGTACCTCTCCACACAAACGTAAATTCAGCCAATGAACCGAAAATTCAAACAACTTGTTTTTGTCGCAACTTGCACAGCAATTGCCTTAATCGGATTCTCAACTTGGAAAAAAAGTGAAGAAGCCGTAGCCGCTAATGGCAAAAAGCCGAACGTTGTACTCATAGTAAT
This sequence comes from Oscillatoriales cyanobacterium USR001, assembly GCA_001698425.1. GTDB lineage: Bacteria > Cyanobacteriota > Cyanobacteriia > Cyanobacteriales > Microcoleaceae > Kamptonema. The sequence continues at coordinate 24,180 of MBRE01000057.1, forward strand.
CGACGATTTGGGATATTCAGATTTAACTATGTATGGAGGTGAAGTTCCTACCCCAAACATAGAATCTCTTGCCAAGTCGGGAACTATGTTTACCAACTTCCACGTTGCACCAACTTGTTCTCCTAGCCGTTCGATGTTGCTCACTGGAGTAGACAATCATAGAAACGGGTTAGGCACAATGGCAGAATTACTCACTCCGGCCCAAGAAGGTAAGCCCGGTTATGAGGGTGTGCTGAATAACCGAGTAATTCCCATATCTGAACTGTTAAAAAATGCAGGCTACAATACCTATATGGCGGGTAAGTGGCATTTAGGCCACAAGGATGGTCAACGCCCAGCATTTAGAGGTTTTAATAACTCCTTTGCCTTAATTCAAGGTGGCGGTAGTCACTTTAACATGATTGGGGAAACTCTGGAAGAGAAAGTGTCGATGTACTTTGATAATGACCAGCCTTTGAAAAGTATGCCGCCGAATTTTTACTCTTCCCAGTATTATACCGACACGATGATCAAGTATATCGATCAGAATCGTGCCAACGGAAAACCATTCTTTGCCTATTCTTCCTACACCGCAGTCCACGTACCTTTAATGGTTCCTGACAAATACATTAACAAGTATTTGGGTAAATATGACATGGGGTGGGATAAGTTGCGGGAACAACGGTTTAATCGTCAGAAGCAATTGGGGATAATTCCCGATTATCTAACATTACCTCCCCGTTGGCCAATGGTTCCGGCTTGGGATAGTTTGTCTGCCGAAGAGAAGAAAAGAAACTCGAAAATTAAGGCCATCTATGCTGGAATGCTTGACTGTGTAGATGAGAATATTGGCAGACTGATTAAGCACTTAAAAGATATCGGAGAATACGACAATACCCTTTTTGTTCTGATTTCTGATAATGGAGCTTCTGGTCTGGATTTTGTCAAGGATGACAGAGAAAATTACGAGAAATGGTTTAAAGAAGTAGGCATTGACACTAGCTATGAAAACATGGGTAGAGTTAATAGCTACGTTACTTTAGGTTTGAACTGGGCGCAAGTGTCAACGACACCTTTAAAATGGAGTAAGACGAAACAAGCTGAAGGCGGTACTCGCGTACCGGCCATTATCTCCTATCCTCGCGGTGGCGTTAAGTCAGGAGTGAAAACTGATGCTTTTGCTCATCAACTGAACCTCGTACCTACTATCCTCAATTACACAGGAGTAAAACATCCGGGAACTACTTATCAAGGCCGTCAGGTTTTTGCACCAGAAAAACCGTCTTTAGCTCCTCTTTTAGAAGGGAAAGCTACTTATGTGTTTGACCAAAATACTCCCATTGGTCAAGAGGTTTTTGGGAACACAAATGATGCGATGGTTTTGGGAGATTGGAAGATTCTCAGACTAACTCCTCCTTGGGGAGATAATAAGTGGGCGTTATATAATCTGCGGATAGATCCCAGGGAAATAAATGATTTGTCTCAAATGTATCCAGAGCAGTTGAAGAAAATGGTTGGTATGTATGAGAAGTACAAAAAAGATAATGGATTTGTCCCGGCAAAATAATCGGGAAATCTAGTTATCTTAAAAATTGGGATATGTCTAATTGAGATATATCCCAATTTTTTTAGCTTTTTTTGGGTTAAACAAGCTTGATTCTTGGTGTCTTGGTGTCTTCGTGGTTTCCCTTAAGTTTTTGAGGTAAAAGCTTGATTCTTGGTGTCTTGGTGTCTTCGTGGTTTCCCTTAAGTTTTTGAGGTAAACACGAAGACACCAAGACACGAAGGGTTTTTTACTTGGTGTCTTTGTTCCTTAAGGAGTTGGGACTGGCTGACTTAAATGCACAATCAAATCGTCAAGAGTTTGGTTAGGATTGGTGACAATTGCTTCTAGCAAAATTTCCAGATGTTCCACTATTTGTTGAATAGTAGTAACTTCAAACAACTCTGTACTATATACCAATAAACCCCCAATACCATCCTGGGTTTCTTGCAATTCCAGGGATAAATCGCGAATTGCTTCGCCATTATCCACTTCAGTCCAACTCATGCTCCACTGATTGTAGTGTTCTACATCGGCGGGTTCAAGTACAAAAACGGCTTGGAAAGCGCGATCGGCACCAGCAAATATGTTAGGCTTGAGTTCAGTCATTAGCTTGAAAAATGGCAAGTCTTGATGACTATAAGCTCCTAAAGTGACTTTTCTCACCCGTTGTAATAGGGTTTTAAAAGTAGGGTTGCCGGTGAAATCGGTGCGTAATAATAAGGTGTTGACAAAACAGCCTAATAATCCTTGAAATTCTTGGCGGTTAACGTCGGCGGTGAAACTAGCTACTAAAATGTTTTCCTGACGGCTGTAGTTGTAAAGTACGGCTTGATAAGCAGTTAGTAGGGTCATAAACAAGGTGACACCTTCTTTACGTGAAAGAGCCTTAAGTTTATCTGTCAAACGTTTAGAAAAGTTGACATATTGTCTGGCACTTTTGAAGGTTCTGGTTTCTTGTCGCGGATGGTCAATTGGTAGTTTTAGGGGTTCAACTCCTGTTAGTTCCCCTTGCCAGTAATCTAATAGTGATTTGAGGAAATCTCCTTGTAGTAATTCCTGTTGCCAAGCACTATAGTCTAAATACTGAAATGCCATTTCAGGTAGTGGGGAAGGTTGATTATTAGAGAAGGCTTCGTATACAGCCATCAATTCTTTGAGAAAGACTGTATAGATGGTAAAACCGTCGCTAATGATGTGATGCAAATTCAGGAATAAACGGTAATCATCCTCTGCTAATTGCATTAGCGTCCCTCGCAGCATTGGGAGACAAGTTAAGTCAAAAGGTTGTCTGGCTTCTAATGTTGCTAATCGTAAGGCTTCTGTTTCTCGTTCTGTTTGAGGTAGGTTTTGTAGGTCTATAATTGGTATTTTTAAGGTCAAAGTTGGGTGAATTATTTGGCAGACTTTGCCATCTACAACGGTGAAGGTGGTACGCCAAATTTCGTGACGATTAATCAATTCATTGATGCTCTGTTCTAAGGCTTCTACATTCAATGCGCCTTTGAAATGTACGGTTACGGGAATGTTTAATTGAGGTGATTGGGGAGATAGTTGGAACCGGGACCACATCATTTGTTGAGGGAATGAAGCGGGTAGGTTTCCAGAGCGGGACACCCGTTCGACTGGTGGTATTTGTAAGCCTTCTGCTCCCATTTTTAGGCTTTCAATGGTTTGAGCTAAACCGGCAACGGTAGGGGCTTCAAATAGGGCAAATAGGGCTATTTCTACTTGGAATGCTTCACGCACTCGCCCAATTAATTGAATGGCTAATAATGAGTGTCCGCCTAATTGGAAGAAGTTGTCATAAATGCCAACTCGTTCGACTCCTAATACTTCTGCCCACATTGCAGCTAATACTTGTTCTATGGGTGTGCGGGGGGGGACATAAGCTTCTTTTAAATCGAGTTGATTTTGATCGGGTGCGGGTAAGGCTTTGCGATCGACTTTACCATTAGGAGTTAGGGGTAAAGTATCGAGCATGACGATCGCACTGGGAACCATATAATCGGGTAGTTGTTCCTCTAAGTAGGTACGAATTTCTGCGATTACTTGACGGGTAAATTTCTCCTGTAATGGGCGACTGGTATAATCACTCCAAGCTTTCGATTGATGTTCAGAATCAACATCTGCCCATAGCTGGAATAAAGGTGTTTCTGTGGCTGATTTTTTCTGCAATACTACATCGTAATAGCCGTTAATATTGGGACGATACCAACTGATTTCTACCTGATAAGGTAAGTCATTGCTAAGATTCCATAGGTCTTGAGGATCGATGCCCGGATCTTTAAGTAACTCGGATAAAATTCCTCGCCATTCGCCTACGGTTTCTGGCCCGTCATTACTAGCCAACCAATCTATGGTTTTAAATTCGGTAAATACCCGTGCATTTGGCACGCATTTTAGTCCTACTAATTCTGGTTGGCTATCTGTTAGTAATTGGCGGACTTTGGCGATGGTTAATTGTTGTTCTTGCCAGTCTAACCACTGAATTTCTTTAGTAGCTGGAACTTCGCCGCCTACTTGGATGGTAGCATCATAACGGAAGCGGGTTAACTCGTTATGGGCATGGCCGGGTCTGGGATGTAATTTGACGTGGGTAATGCGAGGGAAATGTCGTTTTAAGGCAATATAAAAGGCTGGATCGATGACTAATTCTTCTTCGCCGGCCATGCGTTGTTGGACGCGCTGACGTAACTGGGTTTTTGATAGGGAATCGGGGGATTGAAAGAGGGCTACGGAGGTTTGATAAGCCTCTAATAAGGGTAAGCTACGGCCATCACCTACGAAAATATGACCGCCTTCGCTAACTGAATTTATTGCACCTTCAAAGAAGCGTAATAAGTAGTCAATGCTGGGAAAATGTTGGGCTACGCCGTTGAGAATTACTGTGTCAAAACTACCGGGGGCGATGCCTTCAAAGTTATCGGCGGTGCGGTGGGCGAGTTTAACTTGAGGTAATTTGGGTTCTAGGGTTTCTAATTGTTTTTCTAGGTAAACAATTACCTCTTTGGAGAAGTCTGTGCCAAAATATTCGGTACATTCGGGGGCGATCGCAAACATCAATAACCCCGTACCACAACCTACTTCTAAGACTCGTTTGGGTTGCAGGTTTCTTAAACGTTCTAAAACGTTGCCCACCCATTCCCGCATTTGTTCTTCGGGAATTGGTTTACCTGTGTAACTACTATTCCAACCGATGACGTTAAATGTAGCTTCTTGCTCGGTTTTTTGGGTGTAAGTTTCGTCATAAATTAGTTGCCATTGTTCGACAAGTTCATCATCGGAAGCACCCCCTTCTAAGTCTTCAATTTTGTATTCTTGATTTCCTACTACATAGCCAACTAAACGCTTATCTCCGGGGTGATCTTCGCGGGCAATTACTACACCTTGCTGCACGGCGGGATGTTGCAGCAAAACGGTTTCAATTTCGCCTAATTCGATGCGATAACCACGAATTTTGACTTGGTTATCAATGCGACCAATATACTCAATATTACCGTCGGGTAAGTAACGAGCTAAGTCTCCAGTTTTATACAATTTTGCGTCTGGGGAGTCGCTGAAAGGATTAGGAATAAATCTCTCGGAGGTTAAGTCGGGACGGTTAAAATATCCCCTGGCTAAGCCTACACCACCGGTGTAAAGTTCCCCAGCTACGCCAACGGGAACCTGTTGTAATTGTTCGTCTAGGAGATAAACTTCTGTTTGAGAAAGTGGTAAACCAATGGGGATGGATGTGCCGATTTGCGAGGCATCGCTGGCGCAAAAATAGCAGGTGTAGGTGGTGTTTTCTGTGGGGCCGTAGCCATTAATTACTCGGCTACCTTTGATGGTTTGTAATACTTTTTTGGTATGAGGGGCAGATAAGGCTTCACCTGCTGGTAAAAATTGCCGAATATTCTGCAATCCTTCGATGTGTTCGTCTACCATCAAATGAAACAAGCCTGTGGAAATGGAGAGGGTAGTAATGTGATTTTTTTGAATGATTTGCCCTAATTCTTGTAGCGATAATTTGTAGGGGGGCATGACTACTAATCTGCCACCATTGAGTAAGCTTCCCCAAATTTCAAAGGTGGAAAGATCGAAGGATATGGAGGTGATTTGGAGGATGATTTCTTCTGGTCCTAAGTTGATATAGTTAGGGTTTTTAACTAATCTAATTACGCCGCGATGGGGGATACATACACCTTTGGGTTTACCGGTGGAACCGGAGGTGTACATGACGTAAATTAAGTTTTCCGGGGTAATATTTTGCTGGGGATTTTCTCGGCTTTCTTGAGCAATTTCTGGCCAATTACTATCTAAGCAAACTAAACGGGCTTTGTGTTCGGGTATGGATTCAATTAAGTGTTCTTGGGTGACTAATACTGGTACTGATGCGTCTTCTAGCATGAATGCTAGGCGTGTTTTGGGATAGGTAGGATCGAGGGGAACATAAGCGCCGCCGGCTTTGATAATTCCTAACATTCCTATTACCATTTCTAGGGAACGTTCAACGCAGAGTCCGACGAGGACTTCTGGCCCTACTCCTTGTTTAATTAGATGATGCGCTAATTGGTTGGCGCGGTTATTTAGTTCTCGGTAAGTAAGTTGTTTATTTTCAAATACAACGGCAATAGTATCAGGTATTGTTTCAACTAAGTCTTCAAAAATTTGATGAATAGAAGTTGTTTGGGAATTATTTAGCATTTATTTCTCCTGATTTTTTACTCGTTGTTTTTATTGATGGTTGACATTGTTCTATAGGAATAGAAATTAAATAATTAGCTTGTTTGTAGTAAGCGCAAAGAGTGCGCTAAAGCGCTTACTACGAACCAAATCATCAAGTTATTTAATTTTCATTCCTTAGTAACTTAAGTTAGTGCCTAATTAGCGATCGCGGTTTCCTGTTCGGTCATAGTTTCATTTAGTTCGCGATCGTAGTAGTAGATTCCTGATTTAAGAATCTCCTGTTCTAACTCTTGGGCATTAGCTTCAGGATCGGCAACTTTAATTTCATTCATCGGGCGATCGTAGTAAGTAAATAGTAGGTGAATGCGATCGGTATCTCCACCATTAATCGTACCATGAATATCAATGTTATCGATTTCGTAAGCTTGTCCTACTTCAAAATGATACTTGCGATCGCCTACAAAAAATGGGGTTTCTGTATTAGTAGTGATGGGAATATGAATTTTGTGGGGATAGACATTTTCCAATGCACTATCTTTGTGTTTTTTGATCTCAGCACCAGCTTTCAATTTTGCCAGCATTACTTTACCAATACAATCCTCTTTATAACCGTATTGGGCAACCACACTTCTGATTACTGGTTCTAATTTGTGCTTCCATTCTGACCAAACTGGATACTCCAGAATATCAGGAAAAGCTTGATGAAAATCACTAACAAATCTGAACACAATATGCTCAGTCGTTTTTTTGAATTCCCCAAATTTATTGGGTTTGATGTTATCATAGGTATCCCAATATTCTTGACTCAAGTTAATAATATCATCCTTAATTGAGGAGATATCTACTGGGCCTAAAAACCTGACATCTTTGGTTTTGTTGGGGTTTTCTATAACTGCTGTCTTTGTCATTTTTACTTTCCTTTTTTGATGAATTTTACTGCTGATTAGAACGCTTACGCTGACACTTAAGACTACCCAGATGGTAGCACTACAATCGGCATTTTAAATGCCGATTGACAACCTAATTACTTGACTACTTAGTTTTAAACTCGTAGGTAAAGAAACTATGATTTTCGACTGGTTCCGGTGGCGCTAGTAACTTCTTACTAATTAGTTTAAAGCCACAAAGTTCCATTTCTTTTTCCAAAATCAGCGGAGACATTTTATGCTCGTGATTATTGTTGGTGATCAAATCTTCATAGGTTGCCCGTAGTTCTTCGATCGCCACTTTTAAACAATTCCTTTCCATCGCATAGTCTACCACATACTTGTACCACGTCCAAAGAGCTTGCTGCCGCAAACGCTCAATTTCTTTAGCAATTTGAGGAATTTCTCCTCTTTCTTCAAAGGCGGCGACTGCTTGAGAATTTGTTAAGACATACCCTCCTGCTAGGTAAATTTGTTCTGCTTGCTGAATGTATTCCGCATACTTACCCGTACAGTATTCCGGGCAAAATTCGTCACCCAAAATCAAAATACCCTCTGGTTTAATTAAGCGTTTGACATTTTCCAAATATGTCTTAGCCGCATGGTGGTGAATTCCTTTGCTAATGAAAATGTCTATAGGTTCATTCCATTCTGACATTCTCTCAGTGAATACTTGAACAACGCTATCAGTAAAACGATTTTTTAGCCTCGCAATTGCTGGTGCAAATCTTTCGTGAACTATGAGTTCAATTTCTGGCACTGCGGCAATTAATTTGGCGGCAAATGCACCGATTCTACCATGTATAATAAAGACGCGGAGTTGTTGAGAAGATTGCTGAGCATAACCTTTTACTAACTCAATGATATAAGCTTCTTCTTCAACGATTTGAGGATGTCCGATCCGCACTTCTTCTAAATAGTCTAAATCGACTTCTTCCTCTACAGCACCCTTCGAGTGCAAGGGGGTAAAAACCATGATCGTCTCCTATTGTATGGTAAACTCAAAATCAAGACCAGTCCCATTCATCCGGGATGCGTAAAGTTGATTAAATTCTGCTAGTTGTTCATGGGAAAAATGATTTTGCCAGTCGCCAACTATGCCTTTACGCATAAAGTTAAAGTCACTTTCCTTTTTGTAAATTTGATGGCGATACCTGTCATAGTTAGTGTTTTTGTTGGCTTTCATGGCTGAAAAGCTACATTCCTCTGAAACTCTTTCGGCTTCCTGTCTGGATAAACTATAGCCAAGAAACTCAGCTATTTTAGTTATATACTCCACAGGGGCTTTTTTCAAGTCTTCATACTTGAGGAAAAGTACGTTTTCATCATTTCTGTGCGCCCACCATTCTAAAACATGATCGAAGTATGAACCATAAGGGACATCTCCTTTCATAAAGTATCCCAGAAATTCGTCCCAAGTTCCATCCCAGTCAAGTTTTTCTAGGACGCGCATATAGTGAAACATGGAAACAGCCACATCCCTCGGATTTCTGGCGTTATAGATGTATTTCAAGTTTTGTTGGCTATTTTTGGGTGTCAGGGAGTATGGCAAATGCGTCACCATATGGCGCGGTGATGGATATGCGGCTAAGTGTTGGAAGTTGGCTGCTTCCAAGCATGGTACTGTCCCCCCTAAAACATCTTCTTCTGTCAGTCCTTCTGGCATAGTTGGTTTGGCAATTTCTCTAATGATTTGCGCTAACCAGGTTGTGGCTGATTTCATGTAAGTGACGACATAAACATCACCATCTCGCGTGGGAAATTCTGCGAGTAGATTCATTCTTTCTTCGGTCATGTATGGTAACAAAACCAGACCATTAAAACGAGAATGTCTGAATTTAATTTCTTCGGTTTTTTGACCCCAGACTTTTCCGTGTATGGTTTCATTCTTGCTTTCCAGGTTGATTTCAGTTTTAACTAATGCTTGAGTCATCATGATCGTTGCCGATAATTGAATAGGTTTGTGGAATACAAAAAGCTCTGATAAATTGGCATTAACGCCTTATCATCAAGCCCCAAAATTAGTAAACATATCCTTCTCTGACTATCAATACAGATAGTAAGTTAAGGAGATACCATCTCATTAAAGTTGCCTGACATCGTTATTTATTGTTGCTTTGGTGATGTCAGGGATATCCTAATCGATCGAGCGTTCGATAGTCAATAGTTTTGCTCGATCTAATTGTTTAGTTAAATTAACTACCTGTTTTGATTAAGTAGTCGTCAATAGCAAACAGATTGACAATATCATAATGACCGTTGCATTGAAAAAAATGGTATAATTTTATACTTAAATCGCGAGTTGAGATGTTTTCAGTATGAAAGCGACTTTACTGGATACTACTTGGTGTTAGCGATCGCATCTCTTGATTTGGGATAATTTTGAATAATCCTCAAAATTGCGTATAATTAACTGAGTTAAAATCAACCTTAATACAAGCAAGACTCCCAGGATACTAAAATCCTTAATTTAAACAAGAGTGTGACGGATATCACTTATGGTGCTAGTCAGAGATCACGCCCTGGGTGAAGTATTTGACTGAGAATTTTAGATATACGGAGTTCTCCTAACTAATATGCAAGCAACTCATATTATTCGTAAACTTGTAGAAAAAGCTCTCTACATTAAGCGGTTGACCCCTGAGATCGAAAATCAGATCAACTGCGAATTGACTAGAGTAGGTTACATTTCTGATGTTGACTTCGAGGCCTTAGAGTTACTAATGGATGAGATGGATGCTGGTAGGATTCAACTTGTCTCTAACTCATAAGGTCGGGTGAATTGGCAAATGGCAAACGGAGTAAAATGATACAGAATAATATTATCCTCTGGATGATCTTTTCTGTGTTCTGCGGACTTAACGCGGTTTGGGAAGTCCTTTTTTGAGTAAAAAAACTTACCTTGGCAGTAAACTGGTGTAGGAGTGCTTTACAATCAACTATTCCTGTTACTTTAACCGTCATGCAGTTTGCCAAGCGTTTAGAAAAAATACCGCCTTATTTGTTTGCTGAGATCGATCGCAAGCGTGATGAGCTTGTCGCCAAAGGGGTTGATATCATTAATATGGGAGTTGGCGATCCTGATAAGCCTACCCCAGATCGTATTATTCAGGCAATGCACGAAGCGATCGCCGATCCTGCTACTCATAATTATCCTCCCTACCAAGGTACGAAAGAGTACAGACAAGCGGTGGTAGCTTGGATGGAGAGACGGTTTGGAGTCAAAGACTTAAATCCTGATACGGAAGCAGTTTCTTCTATTGGTTCTAAGGAGTCTATTCACAACACTTTTTTAGCTTTTGTGGAGCCGGGAGATTATACGCTGATTTCTGACCCTGGATATCCAGTATATCGCACATCGACGATTTTTGCTGGGGGCGAACCTTATCCGATGGCTTTAAAGGTAGAAAATCGGTTTTTACCAGATTTGAGTACGATTCCAGAAGAAGTCGCACAAAAAGCTAAGTTAATGTGGATTAATTATCCTAACAATCCGACGGGTGCGATCGCGACTTTAGAAGATTTTGAGAAGTTAGTTACATACTGTAAAAAGTACGATATTTTGCTTTGCCACGACCACGCTTATTCGGAGATGGCTTACGATGGTTACAAGCCACCTAGCGTGTTAGAAATTCCCGGCGCAAAAGATATCGCCATTGAATTTCATAGCCTTTCAAAATCTTACAACATGACTGGCTGGCGGGTGGGTTTTGTGGTAGGAAATGCCAAGGGAATTAAGGGGTTAGGTCAAGTGAAAACTAACGTAGATTCGGGGGTTTTCAAGGCAATTCAACGCGCCGCGATCGCCGCTTATTCTACCACAGAGGAAGAGTTGCAAGCCGTGATGTCCGTCTATCAAACCCGCCGGGATATTATTGTCAAAGGCTTGCAATCTTTAGGTTGGCCAATTGAGCCACCGAAGGCTACACTTTATGTATGGGCCGCAGTACCGCAGGGTTATACTTCCACTGAATTTGTCAGTTTGTTGTTAGAAAAATGTGGGATTATTGTACCGCCGGGAAATGGTTATGGTGCGGCCGGTGAAGGATTTTTCCGCATTGCTTTGACTGTCGCTGATGAGCGGATGTATGAAGCAATTGAGCGGATGAAAGCAGCAGGAATTAGCTATTCCTAGTTAAGCTATAGTCAAGGGTAAAAAACCCGCCCCCACCCCGCGACAAGTCCTTCTGAAAGGGCGGGTTTTCTGGATTTATCGGTTATATTGATAGATGTTGGTGAACCCGCCCCTACAACAATCATGTCTAATTAACCTCATTTCTTGCACCATAGTTAACACTCTCAAACTATCTCAAATAAAAGTTTATGACAGACACTCAAAGTTCGACAGTTGATGTATTTGGCGTGGGTAATGCTTTAGTTGATATTTTAGCATTTGTTCCCGATGATTTCGTGGCAAAACATGGTTTAAATCGGGGGGCGATGACGTTGATGGATGCGGAAAGACAGGGGGGAATTTTGCACGATTTAGAGCATATTTCTCTGGTGATGCGATCGGGGGGATCGGCCGCAAATACGATGATTGCTGTGGCTCAGAGTGGCGGTAGTTGCTACTATTCTGGTAAGGTCGCTCAAGATACTAATGGTGAATTTTACCGACAAGATTTAGTAGCGGCGGGGATTGAATTTGATGTGCATCCTGCGCCGGAAATGAGTGGGCCAACTGGTACTTGTGTGGTGTTGACAACTCCTGATGCGGAGCGTACAATGTGTACTCATTTGGGTGTTTCTACAAATTTGAGTGCTACTGATATTGATTTAGATCGTTTGAGTCGTTGTCAGTATAGTTATGTGGAGGGTTATCTCTGGAATGGTGAGGATACTCGCCAAGCTAGTGTGGCGACGATGGAGCATTCCAAGCGTCAGGGTGTGAAGGTGGCTTTTACTTTTTCTGATGCTTTTTTAGTGGATATTTTTGCTGATGATTTCCGCAATATGATTAGGAATTATTGCGATGTAGTTTTCTGCAATGCTGATGAGGTGCGCCGCTTTTTTGGAGAGGAATCTTTGCCAGTTTGTGCTGAGAAGTTGGGTGAGTTGGTGGATTTGGCTTTTATTACTGATGGTGCGAATGGTTGTTTGGTGGTGGAGAATAAACTGGTGGTTGAGGTGTCGGGTTTTCCGGTAAAGGCGATCGATACTGTGGGTGCGGGTGATGCTTTTGCTGGTGGGGTTTTGTTTGGACTTACTAATAATTTAAGTGCTCATAATGCGGCTCGTTGGGGGAATTATTTGGCCTCTCGCGTGGTGACTATTCAGGGGCCGCGTTTGGAGGGTTTTCAGGGGGATAAGTTGGGGGAGGTTATTGGTAGTTAGGGGTGGGGTTTGTAGTTTTAATTACAGTGGATTGTAATTTGATGAGGTACAGTTTAAGGTAGGATTTTTTATTGATTCATCTTCTTGTACCTATACGGTTACAATCCGCTGTATTGATGTTAGCGGCTAAGACTCGGCAGAAAAAAAAGGTAGATAATACAATTATGGAGCAAAGTTTGGCAATAAAATACCAGCGAGGGATTAATTATATGCAAACTCAGCCTACTATCACCGAACATCTCTCCCCTGAATTAGCACAAATCTTTCTGGAAGGATTACCTGACAATATTCGTAGCGCGATCGAAATGCGAGCAAAAATAATGAATTATCCAGTTTGGGCAGTAATTGAAATGGCGATCGCAGGTTATCTCGATGAAGAAGCTCTATCCTTTGTTGATTGTAAGCCCAAGTTTGACTAATATTAATCCTTGATTTTTGTCAAATTTACAAAATATATTATTTACGGCAAAACTTCTCGCTTCATTTCCTCAAGAGATAGCTTTTTCCCTACTTTAAACTCCTCTCTTGCCTTCTCAATAATTTCTGCAAATTCTGGATTCATACTCAGCGACAATGACTCTCGATCGCCTTCTTTTAGAGAGACTACGGCTGCGATCGCCTTACCATTTAGAGTTAATATAACTGTCTCCCCAGTCAACTCCTCCGCATAGGCAGATAAAGGCTGTGATGCTGTTGAAAGTTCAATCGTTTTCATATTCTAATTCTACCTCTTGACCTGCAATAATTAACTTATTTCCCTCTTTTCGACCAACTGCCAGTATCCTGACTACATTGGGTTCCAGAGCTACAACCTCATAGAAAACGCGCAGAAACCCAATTCGTAATTCCCAAGGTGCAATTGGATTTTCGCGCAGTGGCTTGCGGTTGCGCGTTTCAGTCAAAGGTTCATATATAAGTTGTTCCTCAATAGACTCAAAGACTATGGCTCTTTCCCTCGCAGATAAACTTCGCAGTTGATCTTTAACAGATTCAGCAAATTCAATTATATACGCCATTCACCTAGTTTACTCTATCCTTTGTCGATTGTAAGCCGAAGCTATAACATGGTGCAACATTTTTCGGATACAATCTTAAAAGAGCCATTACCCCATTACTACAACCCATGCTCAAAACTATCAAAGGCATTTATCATAATGGGCAAATCGAACTAACCGAATTACCGCAGAATATGAGCGATCGCACTCAAGCGATCGTCACCTTTCTTGAACCGGGTAAAATCGATCCAACCAAACTGCGCCAATTAATTGACAAACTAGAAACGATCGCAGGTATTCAGCAAGGTTTTGAAGAACTTAATGCTGGAAAAACTCGCCCCATTGGTGATTTCGTTCAGGGAATGCAACAGAAATATGACATTTCAGGTTGAAATCACCCCGGTTGCAGAAACTCAAATCGAGCAAGCTTACTGCTGGTATCGAGAGCGTAATCCTGAATTTGCCGAAAAAGAGATGATTGAGCAAGAGAACATCGCTGGTGTTAAAATTGTTGAAGACAATCTAGGAAAAAGAGATTGCTTTATGATCGGAAATTTAAAACTTGAACCCAACCTAAAATTCACTTTAAAACATAAAGGGGAAAGCCTAGAAGAACAGGTTGAAAAAAATAAACCTGCTATAGCACTTTTACAGAAGTGGTTAGAAGAAGAAGTCGCACCAGAAGAAGCTGGCGATCGAGAAAATTACTGGCAAACAGTTAAGGAAATTATAGATAGTGAACGCCCATCAGGGTTTAAGCTATACAGTCAAGAATGATAGTTTTTTTAGATTCAGGAATCTTGGGATTAGTTTCATCTCCTAGTAATATCAGTGAAGCGCGAGAATGCAAGCAATGGTTATATCAATTACTTGCTAGAGGTGCTTATGTAGTCTCTTCCGATATCTGCGATTATGAGGTTCGGAGAGGTTTAATGTTAGCTTCTTTGACTCAACCAAGAGAGCAAGGAATAGGAAACCTTGAGGCGTTAGCAGAAATTATTGACTTTTTACCGATTACCAAACAAGCTCTCAAGAAGGCAGCTAAATTTTGGGCTGAGGCTCGCAGTCAAGGCATACCGACAGCCGATACTAAAAATATTGATGCCGATATGATTATATGCGCTCAATGCCAACTGTTTCAAGAAGAATATCCAGGTCAATATGTCGTTATTGCCACGACTAATGTTAAACATTTAGAACGCTTTGCCGAAGCTGAAAATTGGAGGAATATCAGTTTATAGAAAGACTTGCAACGATTAGTTTGGGCAGTAATTGAAATGGCGATCGCAGGTTATCTCGATGAAGAAGCTCTATCCTTTCACCTAACAGAAAGGGGATTGAGCCAGCGCAGGATTTCTTGCTTTAACTGATTTAATTCCCGATAAACTTGTTGTTTAACCCACTGACCAATAGCATCCAAAGGAGTGAAAACTTGACCGACAGACCAACTCACATCTTGACCCAAAGGCGTTTGGTGATTTCCGGCTATTGTCTGAAGCACAATCATACCGGGAAAGCGTGGCTGTAGTAACTTTGCCAAAATCATACTTTGATCTAGGTTGTCATCAGCGAATTTTACTAAAAGATTGCGCCGAATTTGATAGCTGTCTTGGATTAAGCGGTTAGTTTCTTCAGGAGAAGGAGTAAACTCGATATTAAAAACGGGCGAAATTTGCTCCACCATCGGGATGGCATCACGGGCTGGATAATTGTTAAAGGACATTAAGATATTTCCCGCTCTTTCTACGTCAAATAAACTACCGATTAACAGGTGCAACTTACAACCCATGCTGTGTCCGATGCCGTAAATTGGAAAGTATGATTTTCTCAAGGTTTTAGTAGTATATAAGCGATCGAGGGTGTTTTCAAACTTGTTGAGAACATCGCGGGCAATTTCAATGTGATCCAAAGTATTTACAAAAGGTGTAGCTACTATAATATATCCTTGCTTTGCCAATTCTTCTAATAGCCAACGATAAGTTAGTTGTGGTGCGGTGGCAACTAAAGCACCTCCGAGAAAGTGTATAATTGCGCTAGGTCGCGGTGGAATTAATACCCAGTTACCAGAATTTTCTTGCCAGTCCATAACTTTAAAAATTAAACTTTTACTTACTTAACTTTCTTGACTCAGTTTCTTGTTCTGTTTCATCCATTTAAGCTTGTACATACTAGCTTGGGGATTTAATCCAGTGGCGAGTACCCCGAAAAAGAGTGCGGGTAAAAAATCTTGATTTAACCAGTTTTGTCCAGCTTTTCTCATGTAATGGAGGGACAAAAGTTCTCTCAATTTATTGAGTTTTTTAAGCTGAGGCAAATTATTAAAGTATGTATTTTCATACTCGCTTAATGATAACTCTTTTTCACCTTGAATGCGCCGTTTTTGATTTTCTTTAATACAATCATTAGCGATCCGTTTTTTGAGCCAATATTTGTCGGTTAAAGAGTTGCCTTTTATGCGATAATTTGCTAAGGGTTCTTTGGTGGCGAGTAAGCCATATTTTTGAGCTATTCTAGCAAATAGTTCTGTATCTTCTCCTACTGGCCAATCTTCTCGAAAACCTTTTTCTTTAAGTAAAGTTTCCCGATATATTATTGTAGCAGATGGGAAACTCCAAGGAAGTTCGCCCTTCTCTTCGATCGCCTTCATCTCTTCTCTGGTAGTTGGATAGGTGGGAATATAACTCTTTTTTTGCCCATGCTTATCGAGATAGTATAGGGCATGGGAAACGGCTTTGATATCGGGATTTTCTTTGAGTATTTTTAGGCAAATTTCTAGTTTTTTTGGTTCCCAAGTATCGTCGCTATCAAGAAAGGCGATTAAATCACCTGTGGCTTTTTCAATCATTAAATTTCTGGATTTAGATACTCCATAATTTTGCTGATTTTGGAAGTATTGAACTGGGGGGTTTTCCTCTGCGAGTTGTGCGGCGACTTTGGCAGTGTTGTCACTGGAACAGTCGTCAACAATCAGAATTTCTATGTTATGGTAGGTTCCGTTAAGAACAGAGTAGACTGCTTCTGGTAAAGTTTTGGCTGCATTGAAAGCAGGAATGATAACACTGACTTTTTCGCTGTTCATAACCTGATGAATGTGGTTGTTTAACTCTGAAAAATTCAGGGATTAGAAAATCTTGATGGATCGCTTAAGATTATTTTACAGTATTTTTTCAGAATTGGCAAGTTTGCCTTGCTTGGGTGCGATCGCCAGGGAGCATCCCAGTGGGTGCAAATATGTACTGGGACTAATATCTAGTATAATATTAATCCTGTTTTGCTCCAAAAGCATTTACAAAACTGATAAAATTATCGTGCTACTGACTTATTTTCTCAATTTTTTCAGTGAAAGTTTAACTACATAAATGTTGTTTATATATAAATATTAAGCAAATTGGTTAATATTTCAAAAGTGACGTGATTTATGGCAAAATAAAAATATAAGCGTTCAGAGGTACTGTCATCTTGGCGAGTGGGGAGAGCAGAACTATTAACGACCTAAATCACTAAGATCCCAAAATAATTCTAAAAATTTCATTGATTTATTCCCTAGTGGTTAATGTAAGGTGTCACAGCTTTGATGAATAAAGAGAGCAAGATTAATCAGGCTCTTTTATAGATTGTATGCCCGAAGTACAAGGTTTTAAGACCTCTAAGGTAAGCGAACAATTAGCAGGAAATTACTGATGGAAACAATTGCAACAACAAGTAAATCTAAAAGTGCAAAAACCTCAGATCATCCCAGTGGTGATAAGCGTTTTAAGGCGCTAGAAATAACGATGAAACGCGCTCAATTTCGCCAAGATGCGTTAATTGAAGTGTTACATAAAGCTCAGGAAGCTTTCGGTTATTTGGAAGAAGATGTGTTAATTTATGTGGCACGGGGGTTGAAATTACCACTGAGTCAAGTGTTTGGGGTAGCGACATTTTATCACTTATTTTCGTTGAAACCAAGTGGAGCTCATAGCTGCGTGGTGTGTCTGGGTACTGCTTGCTACGTGAAAGGTGGTGGTGAGGTGATGGCGGCGTTAGAGAAGCAAATGGGTATTCACCAAGGGGAGACGACGGCGGATGGTCAAATGTCGCTGCTAACGGCCCGTTGTATTGGGGCCTGTGGGATTGCGCCGGCGGTGGTGTTTGATGGCAAAGTGGCGAGTCAGGTGACAGCAGAGGCGGCGTGCGATCGCATTAAAGATTGGATTAAGTAATTGATAATTGATTCAAATGGAGATCAAAATATGGAGTTAACTGAACTGCTAGAGATTGGAGAAAAAGAACGCAAAGGACAGAAAGATATTCGCGTTCATTGTTGTACTTCAACGGGTTGCCAAGCTGCTAATTCACTGTTAATAAAAAAGCAGATGGAACAGGCGGTAGTATCAAATGGATTGAGCGATCGCGTGCAAGTTGTGGGAGTCGGTTGCATGGGATTTTGTGGTATGGGACCGATCGTAGAAATCGAGCCTCAAGATACACTTTACGAAAAAGTTACTCCCGAACAAGCACCCTCAATTATTGAAGCTTTAAATGGTGGCGAAACCACAGCTTTAAAAGGCGATCCCAATCATCCATTTTTTGCCCAACAGTTAAAAATTGTCCGGGAACATAGCGGCAAAATTGACCCAGAAAAAATTGAAGAATATATCGCGATTGGTGGCTATCAAGCGCTTTATCATGCGATCCATGAAATGACCCCCGTTGAAGTAGTTCAGGAAATCACTAAATCGGGATTACGGGGACGCGGTGGTGCGGGTTTTCCCACAGGTTTAAAGTGGGCAACTGTGGCAAAAATGCCGGCCGGACAAAAGTATGTAATTTGTAATGGGGACGAAGGCGATCCGGGGGCATTTATGGATCGCAGCGTGTTAGAAAGCGATCCCCATAAAGTATTAGAAGGAATGGCGATCGCAGGTTACGCCGTTGGTGCAAATCAAGGCTATCTTTATGTTCGAGCCGAATATCCTTTAGCTATTCACCGCTTAGAAATTGCCATTAAACAAGGCAAAAAATTAGGTGTTTTAGGTTCTCAAATCTTTGGTTCTTCCTTCGATTTTCGGATTGATATTCGCGTCGGTGCTGGGGCTTTTGTCTGCGGCGAAGAAACGGCTTTAATTTCCTCCGTTGAAGGCGGACGCGGTAATCCCCGTCCTCGTCCACCTTACCCCGCCCAATCTGGTTTGTGGGGGAATCCTACGTTAATTAATAACGTGGAAACCTTAGCAAATATCGCCCCAATTATCGATCGAGGCGCGGATTGGTTTGCTAGTATTGGAACCGAGAAAAGTAAAGGCACAAAAATCTTTTCTTTAACCGGAAAAATCCGCAACAATGGTTTAATTGAAGTACCAATGGGAATTAGCTTGCGGGAGATAGTTGAAAACATGGGTGGCGGTGTTCCCGGAGGTAGTGTAAAAGCAGTGCAAACTGGAGGACCTTCTGGGGGTTGTATTCCGGCGACGGCGTTAGATACTCCTGTAGATTATGAGTCTTTAGCTAAGTTAGGATCGATGATGGGTTCTGGGGGAATGGTAGTTTTAGATCAGGATAGTAGCATGGTAGAAATTGCCCAATTTTATATGGAATTTTGCCGGGGCGAAACCTGTGGAAAGTGCATTCCCTGTCGTGCGGGTACTGTACAAATGTATCAAGCTTTAACTAAGATTTTAAATCGGCAAGCAACAATGACTGATTTAGAACAATTAGAGCAACTTTGTGGGATGGTGAAAGCTACAAGTTTATGCGGTTTAGGACAGTCTGCACCGAATCCAGTTTTGAGCACTTTACGTTATTTTAAGGAGGAATATTTAGTGCTTTTGCGGGAAGATAGTTACAATGGGAAAGTCCCAGTTAAGTAAGCTTTCAGGACGGAAAATTTTTGGTAAATAACCATCAATTTTATAGCAACCGTTAAGGCAATTAGGATAGTATAGCGAAGCATTTCGGCAGATAATTTATAGCTTTTAATCACAGATTTTTCGCCCGAATGCTTCGCCCCTACATAGAAAAAAATTAACAGTAGAGGAGGATGAGAGCTTATGTCTGTTAAAACGTTAAAAATTAACGGAGTTGATGTTGCTATTGAGGAAGGGGCAACGATTTTACAAGCAGCGAAGGAGTCGGGGGTAAGGATTCCTACTCTTTGCCATTTAGAGGGGGTTTCGGATGTTGGTGCTTGTCGTTTGTGTTTGGTGGAGGTATCTGGAATTAATAAGCTTTTGCCGGCTTGCGTGACAGAAGTGGCGGAAGGAATGGAGATCCAAACTAATACTCAACAAATTCAAGATTACCGCCGGATGATTGTGGAAATGTTGTTTGCTGAGGGGAATCATGTTTGTGCGGTTTGTGTGGCGAATGAACACTGTGAATTGCAAGATTTAGCAGTTGAAGTGGGAATGGATCATTCACGTTTTCCCTACCGTTTTCCCGATCGCAATATGGATGTTTCTCACGAACAGTTTGGCATCGATCATAATCGTTGCGTGTTATGTACTCGGTGCGTGCGAGTGTGTGATGAAATTGAGGGAGCCCACGTTTGGGATGTGGCTTTTCGTGGTGCGGCGGCGAAGATTGTTTCGGGTTTAAATCAACCTTGGGGTACTGTTGATGCTTGCACTTCCTGTGGTAAATGTGTGGAAGCTTGTCCGACGGGGGCGATTTTCCGCAAGGGTTCGACGGTGGCAGAAATGGAACACGATCGCGGTAAATTGGAGTTTATTATGATGGCAAGGGATAAACATCAATGGACTCGTTAAATCATGGTTAATTGTTAACTGTTAACTGTTAACTGTTAACTGTTAACTGTTAACTGTTCTAGGACTTTGTAAGTAGGGGGAAATTAATGAATGATTTATCTCAACAAAAATTCCTCAAGGCATTAGAACTTTGTCAGTCTCTTATAGCTTTACAACGTCAACCATCTGAGGTTCCTTGTCAAGCCATAGAGCTTTTTTGCGAAGTTGCTAAAGAACCTTTTGTATTATTGCGATTAAGCGAACAGCATATCGCTGAAATTGAAAAGGCAATTGTCGGAATTTATGAGTATGCTGGGAGTGTGGATAATTGGAAAGTGGGCGATTGTCCATTTGGGGTTAAGGATCACTGCAATATCTTAAATTTTTTCCTGAATGTCCATACCAAAAAGTTTGATTTTTTTAGAGGTAAGGATTTTACACCAGAAATGATTTGTGAATTTCTTCAGGATTGGAAGGGGATCGACCTCACGGTATTACTGACAAAAAATACACCTGTACTTGTCAGTGATTAATGGTTAAAAGTTATCCAAAACATGATTAAATTAGGAGAGGATTAAGAAATGGTGTTTTGTAATTAGCGGAAATCTTCAACAGTTTTGTTTGATAACTCAGAGGGAAAACTAACTCAGGGAAGAGATCAAGATTCTCAACCAGAAAAATGGAAACATCTAAATCAATATGAGCGAAAATATCTTAAAGAGGTGATGCAATCTTATGATAAAATAGTTCAGGATACAAATGATTGGTTTAGAATTGCCAACTGCTATCAATTGAGTGCTGAAGACGTACAACGGGCTAAAGACTATGCTTTTGGTAGTGGCGTATCTAAAAACAAATTTGCTCCTGATGAGCGGATGGTTGAAGCATGGCATAGAATGGCATTAGGAGAAGGAACTAACATTGATGAAGTTCTTTTACGGCATGAAATTTTTGAGTCTAACCTTGTAATTAATCAGGGAATGAATCAAAAAGATGCTCACGATCAAGCTCAAGCAATATATCCTTGGTCTATCCTTATACAACAAAGTAAAAATCAATGAAAGAGTCATCAGAAAAGAGATTTATACAAGCTTTGGAGATTTGCCAATCTCTAATTGCTTTTAAATCTCAACCTTCAAGTTTACCATTTCAAAGTATAGAGCTTTTGTGTGAAGTTGCTAGGGAACCTTCAGCATTGCTGCTGTTGACAGAAAAGTATGCCAGCGAAACACAAAAAGCATTTAGGGCGGTTTATGAATACGCCGTTACTTTAGACAATTGGAGACTTAGCGATGAAGATTGTCCTCTGGGATTTGGAGTTAAAGATCACTGTAGTATTTTAAGTTTTTTCCTGAAAATTCAGAGTAAAAAGTTTGAGTTTTTCACAGGTAATTGGACACCGGAAAAAATTTGCGATCTGATTAAGGATTGGAAGGGGATCGACCTCACGGTATTACTGACCAAAAATACACCTGTACTTGTCAGTGATTAATGGTTAAAAGCGAGTCAAAACATGATTAAATTAGGAGAGAATTAAACATGGAAAAGATTAATTTTGCAACGGTGTGGTTAGCTGGCTGTTCTGGCTGTCATATGTCATTCTTGGACTTAGATGAGTGGTTATTTGATTTAGCTGCTCATGTTAATGTAGTTTATAGTCCTGTAGGTTGCGATCTCAAAGATTACCCAGAAAATGTCGATGTTTGCTTAGTTGAAGGTGCGGTGGCTAATGAGGAAAATTTGGAACTTCTCCATAAAGTAAGACAGAGAACTAAATGGTTAATTTCCTTTGGCGATTGTGCGGTGACGGCGAATGTGCCGGCGATGCGAAATATGTTAGGCGGTACGGAACCAGTTTTAAAACGTTGTTATTTAGAACTGGGAGATATTACCCCACAATTGCCTAATTTTCCAGGTATTGTACCGGAATTATTAGACCGCGTTCGGCCTTTACATGAGTTGGTAAAAGTAGATATG
Source organism: Oscillatoriales cyanobacterium USR001 (assembly GCA_001698425.1). Classification (GTDB taxonomy): domain Bacteria; phylum Cyanobacteriota; class Cyanobacteriia; order Cyanobacteriales; family Microcoleaceae; genus Kamptonema. The sequence continues at coordinate 46,330 of MBRE01000057.1, forward strand.
TATTTGCCGGGATGTCCGCCATCGGCTGAGAGGATTAAGAATGCGATCGCGCCGCTTTTGAAGGGTGAAAAACCTGTGATGGAAGGCCGAGAAATGATTAAGTTTGGTTGAACAAATGTTCATAATTTAAGGCAAAGTTACAAATTATTTGGAGGATTTCTTATGTCAAAAACAATTGTCATCGATCCAGTTACCCGCATTGAAGGCCACGCCAAAATTTCCCTGTATTTAGATGATGCCGGTGAGGTGGAAGATGCGCGTTTTCATGTGGTAGAATTTCGCGGTTTTGAGAAGTTCTGCGAAGGTAGACCGTTTACCGAAATGGCCGGAATTACAGCCAGAATTTGTGGAATTTGTCCGGTAAGTCACTTGTTGGCGGCGGCGAAAACTGGGGATAAAATTCTGGCTGTGAAGATTCCCATCGCGGGGGAAAAATTGCGCCGGATGATGAATTTGGCACAGATTACTCAGTCCCATGCTTTGAGTTTCTTTCACCTAAGTAGCCCTGATTTCCTATTAGGATGGGATAGCAATCCGGCGACGCGAAATGTGTTTGGATTGATGGAAGCCGATCCTGATTTGGCGCGGGCGGGGATTCGTTTGCGACAGTTTGGCCAGCAGATTATTGAGTTATTAGGTGCTCGGAAAATTCATGCTTCTTGGGCCGTACCCGGTGGTGTGCGATCGCCGCTTTCGGAGGAGGGACGGACGTGGATACGCGATCGCTTGCCAGAATCTCGCGCTACCATTGAGCTTGCGATCGGTTTGTTCAAGCGTTTATTAGACCAATTTACGACGGAAGTGCAGGAATTTGGCAATTTTCGCTCGCTTTTCATGGGTTTAGTCAGTCCTGATGGCCTGTGGGAACACTACGGCGGCCACTTGCGGTTTATTGACAGCGATGGTGCGATCGTTGCTGATGGTTTGAATGAGGACAATTATCAGGATTTCATCGGTGAGGCGGTAGAAAACTGGTCTTACCTGAAGTTCCCTTATTATAAGCCTTTGGGCTATCCTGATGGGATTTATCGGGTGGGACCGTTAGCCAGGTTGAATGTCTGCGATCGCATTGGTTTACCTGATAGCGATCGCGAATTACAGGAAATGCGCGATCGCGCCGGCGGCCGAGTTGCCACTTCTTCTTTCTTCTATCATTATGCCCGATTAGTGGAAATTTTGGCCGCGATCGAGCATATTGAACTATTAGTAAATGACGAGGATATTGCTTCTAAACGCTGTCGCGCTGATGCAGGTATTAACGAGTTGGAAGGTGTGGGAGTAAGTGAAGCACCAAGAGGCACTTTATTTCATCACTATAAAGTAGATGAAAATGGCTTGTTGAAGAAAGTTAATTTGATTATTGCTACGGGTCAAAATAACCTAGCAATGAACAAAACCGTCACCCAAATTGCCAAACATTACATTCACGGTAACGATATTCCTGAAGGACTTTTAAACCGAGTAGAAGCCGGAATCCGCGCTTTCGATCCTTGCTTAAGTTGTTCCACTCATGCCGTTGGTCAAATGCCTTTGCATATTGAATTAGTCGCCCCTGATGGAACTATTCTCAATCAAGTTTATCGTCACTAGATTTTTGTTGATTAGTGCAAATGTATCCGTAGGGCGAAGCATTCCGGCCGTAAATCTTTCGTTTTAACCAATAACTTATCTACCGGAATGCTTCGCCCCTAGAAAATTGGGATGATCCCTTATACATGATATTACCAATTACCATTACCCCAGAGGAACAATGAAAAATGACCAAAGAGAATTTATATTTATGTATGGGTTCTGCTTGTCATCAACTAGGTGTTTATGAAGTTTTACCCAGAATTCAAGGCTTAATTAGCCAATATCACCTAGAAGAAAGTATAGAACTCAAAGGCTCTTTTTGCCTAGAAACTTGTAGCAGCGGCATTGTAATGAAATTTCAAGATAAATTATTTGTAGACATTAATCCTGCTAATCTTGAAGAAAAATTTATCTTAGAAATTCTCCCCCAAATCCAATTAAAAATGCAGGAGTATAGTCATGGTTGAAAAACACGATAACTTATGGAAATTACTTTGGGATTACGATCCTAATGGTTTAATCGTTGTTGACACAAAAATGACTATTAAGGTAGTTAATCCCGCTTTTTGCCAAATGTTTAATCTAGTCTCAGAAAATATCATTGGCAAACCGGTTTCATTGGTTTTAGGTGATGTTGAATATTTCCAAAATGTTTGGGATAAAAATCAGGCAATTCGAGGAGAAGAGAAAGAATATTCACAGTACAATTTATATGTCCGACAAGTAGTTTTTCCGATCAAAGATGAAAATGTTATTGCTTGTATCATGGTGGATATTACCCAGGAATGGCAGCGCAAAAAAGAACTGATTAACATCAAGTCAGAAACCGTAAAAAAAGTCAATGAAGTAGTAGATAATCAAATGAAAGTTGCCCAAGAAATTGCTGGCTTATTAGGAGAAACCACCGCAATTACTAAAGTCAGCCTATTGAAAATAATTTCAATGGTGGAACACGAAACTTAGACGTTAAAACAACATTTTATAGGAATTTTAATAATATGAAAGTAGATAACTTTTTTGATATTTGCAATTTAAGCCTCAATAAAAAAGGTGAAGAACTTTGTGGTGACAAAGTTAAGTTTCGCAAAACAGACAAGAAAACCACAATAGTTTTATCTGATGGTTTGGGAAGTGGTGTAAAAGCTAATATTCTCGCTACCCTAACTACCGAAATTCTGATTACCATGCTAACGGCGGATGTGCCCCTAGAGGAAGTCATTAAAACAGTGATTGGTACTTTACCTATCTGCCAAGTTAGGAACATTGCTTATGCGACGTTTACAATTATCCAAATTAACCACGAAACTAATAGATTTAAGGTGATTAATTTTGATAATCCACCAATTTTTTACTTAAGAAAAGGTAAGTTAGTTAACTTACCAAATAAAACCGAACAAATTTTAGGTAAAAAAATTAATGTAACTGAAGGTTATCTGGAAAGAGGTGATTTTCTTGGGGCTAGTAGTGATGGGGTTTTGTACGCCGGATTAGGCGAAACTTTAAATTTTGGTTGGGGTTGGGAAAGTATTGCTAAATATATCGAAAATTTGTTTATAACTCAAGCTTCATCTGCGAGAAGTATTATTTATAAAGTTATTGCTGAAACTCATTCTCTGTATCGTGGTAAAATAGGAGATGATGCGACTTTTGTTGGGGTATATGTCAGAAAGAAAAATCCGTTGATGATATTTACTGGGCCGCCGATCGAGAAAAGTGAAGATAGTTTATATGTGGAAAGATTATTAAAATTTGAAGGTCGTAAAGTAATTTGCGGTGGGACTACAGGGAATATTATTGCTAAGTATTTGGGGGAAACTGTGGAGATGGATATTTCTACTATGCGAAAAGATTTACCACCGATAGGAAAGTTAAAGGAAATCGACTTAGTAACTGAAGGAATATTGACAATTTCTAAGGCAATTGAGATTTTAAGGAGTTGTAATTGTGATATTTCTCGCTTACCTTCAGATCAAAATGGTGCGGTTTTATTGGCGAGGGAAATTTTAGAGGCTGATTCTATATTGTTTTTGGTGGGACAGAAAATTAATGAGTTTTATCAAAACCCTTTGTTACCTAAAAATATTTCAATTCGCCGCAGTTTAGTGGAGGAGTTAGTAAAGTTATTGCGGGAACAACAAAAGGAGGTGAGTTTAGAATATTGTTAAAATTAACTTCTTTTTTAGTAATTGGTTATGGGAATCAATAATGAAAAAGTAGAAAACTGGAGAAATACAGCACTTTCCAGGTAAGTGAAGTACAGAGAAATCCAGAATAAACCCGGTTTCTGGGGTGTACGTCATAAACCTGGAATCCGCTGTAAAATCAGACTTTTCAGTTTTGCTCTGCAAACCTAGATAATAATTCTTCACGGGATAATTGCAGAAGCAAAGGAGCAAATTCCGCTGGTGGTAAAGTTAGTAATGGGTCAATAATTGCGGCTAGTTCCTCATCCAAAGAACCAAAGCGCGATGCCAGTAAATTTTCTATGATACTGCGCTTTGCTTCTTGAAGTCCCTGCTGGAGTCCCTGCTGGAGTCCCTGCTGGAGTCCCTCTTGTTTTGCCTCTGCCAAATGTTGTTCGTAAATGGGTGATAATCTCATAGTTAACTCCTGATCTTCGGGATCTTTATTGGGGTTGACAACTAAATTTGCTCTCAACACACTGAGCATAGTTAAAGCATTTGTTCGGAGTGGATGCGATACTGGAAGTGCTTCTATTTCCGCGATCACTTGCTTCTGAACATTGCCTTTTCCCAGAATCCTTAACCACAATGTTTCTGCGGTACGGGGCAATTGGTGAATAACGATGATTGCTGTCCTGAGTTCTGGTGCCATTAGGTAAACTCCGGGCAACCATTCCGATTCTACTATAGCACGAAATCCTGATAATATTGTTGTTGATGCAGTGGGTGTAAGTATCCACAATCTCGGCAAAACTAAATCGGCATTTTCTGTAGAATTGCGAGCGGTTTCGCGGTAGTATTGTCGTCGAAGTTCTAACTCTTTTGATAGACAATCGCAAATTTCTTGGGGTGTAACTGGATTGCGAAAAGGCTCAAAAATAGAGGGAGTTGCCAGCAATCTTCCTAATAATCCTAACAGTTCAGGATTCATTTTACTTATAGGTGCTGGTTCAAACCAAACATCTATTTCTCTAACTTCGGCGGTAATGCTACGGGGGGCTTGTGTTGTACCAAAGGGAGTTAGCAATTCTTCCAGGTAATCTTTGGCAAATTTGTCGTGAATAAATCGAGTCATTCTGGAATCTAAGTTTATTTGACTTTGGCTACAATAGCACTAACGTTGTAGTCAATGATAGTCAACTATTGAATAAAATGAAAGATGAAAAATTACAAACCACAAAATTAACTTCTTTCCTAGTAATTGGTTATGGCAATCAATTACGGGGTGATGATGGTATTGGTCCACAAGTAGCTGAGGCGGTTGAACAGTGGAATTTACCCCAAATTCAGGTAAAATCATTGCATCAATTAACCCCAGAATTAGCGGATGATTTAGCTAAAGTTGATTGTGCAATTTTTGTTGATGCTTGGATGACAGAAAGTAGCGATTTTTCTGGGGTAAAAGTTGAAAAAATCGAGCCTGTATCCGCCGGCAACTTGCTTTTGGGACACGCCTCAAACCCGCGATCGCTCCTAGCGATCGCACTGACTCTCTACGGTAACAGTCCTCAAAGTTGGTTAATTTCTGTGCCAGGAATTAACTTTGAATTTAGCGATCGCCTTTCCCCATCTGCCGAAACTGGGGTCAAAGCCGCCTTAGAGCAAATTCAGCGATTAATCAGCCCAGAAATTATCTGAATTTAATTATAACAAATTTTAAGAAAATTGTAGATTTTTATTTTGTGTTAAAAAAAGCTAAGTTTTTGGTTTAATATGCCTCTATTTGTTGGATAATATAAACAGGAAAGTTTGGGAAAAGAGTTGAAATACAAACTTTCTAAAACCTTGATAAATAAGGCTTTCACTCGTAATGTCCCGATTTATCAAGCACAGAAAAACAACAACAGAGTTGTTTAAATTAAGTGCAGGTTCGTCAACTTTTGTGAATACTGCTTGAAAATTTTATATCTTCATTACATCAGTCAAAAGGCAGGTTTTACGAAAATTAGACGGAGGAATAATAGCCCAAAATTCTGTTAAAAACTGAACCATACTAGCAATAACTAAAGGTTTGAACTTATGACTGAAAGAACTTACGCAACAATTGATGGCAACGAAGCGGTCGCTTATGTCGCCTACCGATTAAATGAAGTGATTGCAATTTATCCGATCACACCTTCATCGCCGATGGCCGAGTGGTCCGATGCCTGGACCGCAGAAGCGAAGCCGAATATTTGGGGTACAATTCCCTTGGTGGTGGAATTGCAAAGCGAAGGCGGCGTGGCTGGGGCCGTGCATGGCGCACTGCAAACGGGATCGTTAACAACCACGTTTACCGCGTCCCAAGGCCTGTTATTGATGATCCCCAATATGTACAAGATTGCTGGGGAACTTACGCCGACGGTGTTTCACATTGCTGCGCGATCGCTGGCGGCCCAAGGGCTATCAATTTTTGGCGATCACAGTGATGTCACTTCTGCCCGCAGTACCGGTTTTGCGATGCTGTGCTCCGCTTCAGTGCAGGAAGCCCACGATTTTGCCTTGATTTCCACCGCTGCTACCCTGCGATCGCGCATTCCCTTCCTGCATTTCTTCGACGGTTTCCGCACCTCCCACGAAGTTCAGAAAGTGGAAATGCTAACAGAAGACGATATGCGATCGCTCGTTCCCGATGAACTCGTCTTCGCCCACCGATCGCGATCGCTAACTCCCGATCGCCCAGTATTGCGCGGTACGGCGCAAAATCCTGACGTTTATTTCCAAGCCAGAGAAACCGTTAATTCCTATTATACTGCCTGCCTAGATATCACTGAACAAGTGATGAATGAATTTGCTCAATTAACAGGAAGGCAATACAAACTCTATGAATATTATGGCGATGCCGCAGCAGAAAGAATCGTCATTCTCATGGGTTCTGGTTGCGAATCTGTCCATGAAACCATAGATTATCTGAATAGTAAAGGTGAAAAATTAGGCGTTGTAAAAGTCCGAATGTATCGCCCCTTTGACGGTAAACGACTGATGGCAGCCATACCCGAAACCGTCAAATCCATCGCCGTTTTAGACCGCACCAAAGAACCAGGAGCCGGCGGCGAACCCCTTTATTTAGACGTAATTACTGCCCTAGTAGAAGAAGAACGCACCACCATTAAAGTAGTAGGGGGACGTTACGGCTTATCATCTAAAGAATTCACTCCATCAATGATTAAAGCCGTCTTTGATAACCTGAGTGCGGCTAAACCCAAGAATCATTTTACAGTAGGAATTAACGACGACGTTACCCACACCAGCCTAGATTACGACCGAGAATTTAGCATCGAATCTGATAGCGTAGTTCGAGCAATTTTCTACGGATTAGGCGCTGATGGTACGGTAGGGGCTAATAAAAACTCCATCAAAATTATCGGTGAAGAAACTGATAATTACGCTCAAGGTTACTTCGTCTATGACTCTAAAAAATCTGGTTCCGTCACCGTCTCCCACCTGCGCTTCGGACCCCAGCCAATTCGTTCAATTTATCTCATAGAAAAAGCCAACTTTGTCGCCTGTCATCAATGGGGATTTCTGGAACAATTCGATATGCTCAAAGAGATTGTTCCCGGTGGCACATTCCTCGTAAATAGCATCTATGGTCCAGATGATGTTTGGATGCGTTTACCGCTGTCAGTACAAGAGACAATTATTCAGAAAAAACTCAAATTTTACGTTACTGATGCGAACAAAATTGCCCGTGAAGCAGGCATGGCCGGACGCATAAATACAGTCATGCAAGCGTGCTTTTTTGCCCTCTCTGGAGTATTGCCGCGAGAAGAAGCGATCGCCCAAATTAAAAAGGCAATTAAAAAGAGTTATGGCAAAAAAGGCCCAGAAATTGTCAAGATGAACATGGACGCTGTAGATCGTTCATTGCAATATCTTTTTGAGGTACAAGTTCCCGATACTGCCGATAGTGAAATTACCTTGCGATCGCCCGTACCTGATACCGCTCCAGCATTTGTGCGCGAAGTTTTAGGAGCAATGATTGGCAAATGCGGCGACAATTTACCCGTTAGTGCTATGCCCATAGATGGTACTTATCCCACCGGCACTTCTAAATGGGAAAAACGCAATATTGCCACAGAAATTCCGGTTTGGGATACCGATGTTTGCGTGCAGTGTGGTAAGTGTGTCATGGTTTGTCCTCATAGTGTAATTCGCTCCAAAGTTTACGAACCAGAACAGTTAGCAAATGCCCCAGAAACCTTCAAGAGTAAAGATGCTAAAGACCACGATTGGCACGGCTTAAAATTCACCATTCAAGTTGCTCCAGAAGACTGTACAGGTTGCGCTCTCTGCGTAGATGTTTGCCCAGCAAAAAACAAAAGCCAGCCTAAATTAAAGGCAATTAATATGGCAGAACAATTGCCATTACGGGAACCAGAAAGAGCAAATTGGGACTTCTTTTTAGGTTTACCAAATCCCGATCGGCGCGAACTAAAACTGAATAAAATCAATCAACAGCAAATGGAAGAACCGCTGTTTGAATTTTCTGGAGCTTGTGGAGCTTGCGGTGAAACTCCTTATCTGAAATTAGTTAGTCAACTATTTGGCGATCGCATGGTAGTTGCTAATGCTACCGGTTGTTCATCCATTTATGGCGGCAATTTACCAACAACACCTTGGACAACCAATAGCGAAGGACGGGGCCCTGCTTGGTCAAATTCCCTCTTTGAAGATAACGCCGAATTTGGGTTAGGTTTCCGAGTTTCCATCGACAAACAAACTCAATTTGCCACTGAATTATTGCAACAACTTGGCGGCGAAATCGGCGACAATTTAGTGCAAGCTATCCTAGCTTCTGAACAAAAAAATGAGGCCGATATTTGGGAACAACGGGAACGAGTAGTTCAACTCAAACAAAAATTACAAAGCCTTGAATCTTCTACGGCCAAACAGTTACTAAGTTTAGCTGATTTTCTAGTGAAAAAAAGCGTCTGGATTATCGGCGGCGACGGTTGGGCCTATGACATTGGTTACGGTGGTTTAGATCATGTAATTGCCAGTGGTCGGAATGTAAATATCCTCGTTTTGGATACCGAAGTTTACTCAAATACTGGCGGTCAAATGTCAAAAGCCACCCCACGCGGAGCCGTTGCTAAATTTGCTGCTGGTGGCAAACCTGCTGCTAAGAAAGACTTAGGATTAATTGCCATGACTTACGGTAATGTTTACGTTGCTAGTATCGCAATGGGAGCGCGGGATGAACACACTTTGCGAGTATTTTTAGAGGCAGAAGCCTACGATGGGCCGTCTTTAATTATTGCTTATTCCCATTGTATTGCTCACGGAATTAACATGGCAGGAGGAATGCAGCAACAGAAAGCCGCCGTAGAATCAGGCGCAAAATTGCTTTACCGCTACAATCCCGATCGCACTCACCAAGGGGAAAATCCTTTGCAATTAGACTCGCGATCGCCGAAAATTCCGCTCGAACAATATATGTATGCAGAAAACCGTTTCAAAATGCTAAAAGCCAGCAAACCAGAAGATGCACGGCGGCTATTAGCAGAAGCTCAAGCAGATGTAAATTCCCGCTGGGCAATGTATCAATATCTCGCACAACGTCCCCTATCTAATGGACATCAAGATCACAGTAATAGGAATGAAAATTGATTTGGTTCGTAGTAAGCGCAAAGAGCGCTAAAGCGCTTACTACAAACAGCTTTTAGTGAAGACAAATCTCACAATAATCCAAGGAGAAATTTAAGATGAATTTGACTACTAATTATCTAGGTTTAGAGCTACGTTCGCCCCTAGTTCCCTCCGCCGCCGCACCTTTAACCGAAAATATTGACAATCTCAAACGTATGGAAGATGCGGGTGCGGGTGCTGTTGTGCTGCATTCATTATTTGAGGAACAAATTAGACAAGAACGTTTTGAATTGCAACATCACTTCACTCATGGTACTGATAGTTTTGCCGAATCTCTTACCTATTTCCCTGAACCAGAAATATTTCATGTTGGCACTCAAGAGTATCTGAATCATATTTCTAATGCTAAAGATATGGTAGATATTCCAATTATTGCCAGCCTTAATGGTTCCACAGTTGGCGGCTGGGTTAATTACGCGAAAGAAATAGAATTAGCCGGCGCTGATGCACTAGAATTAAATGTGTATTATGTGCCGACAGATATGGAAATGAGCGGCGCACAAATTGAGCAGAATTATATTGATATTCTGCGAGCAGTCAAATCAGAAGTCAGAATTCCTGTTGCCATTAAACTGAGTCCTTTCTTCAGCAATATGGCAAATATGGCAAAACAGTTAACTGAAGCGGGAGCTAATGCTCTCGTTTTGTTTAACCGATTTTACCAGCCAGATATTAATATCGAAGAGTTAGAAGTGCAGCCAAACGTATTACTAAGTACGCCCCAAGATATGCGTTTACCTTTGCGCTGGATTGCGATTTTGTATGGTCGTCTTGATGTTGATTTCGCCGCTACTAGCGGTATCCAAAAAGGTCAAGATGCGATTAAAATGTTGATGGTTGGTGCTAATGTGACAATGCTTTGTTCAGTATTATTACGGCATGGAATTGAACACATTAGCGTCATTGAACAAGAAATGCTGCATTGGATGGAAGAACACGAATATGAGTCTATCAAACAGATGCAAGGTTCGATGTCACAGATTAATTGTCCTGATGAATCAGCCTTTGAACGATCGCAGTATATGAAAGCAGTAAATACCTATAAACCGGAGCGAATCTTAGTTTAACAGGACTTACAAAGGCACGTAGTAGCGCTTCAGCGCGCTCTTTCGTAGGTAAAGAGCGCGCTAGGCGCTACTACATACCTAAAATTTAATATCTATTTTGTGACATTTGCATAATTCCTATTGCATAAAAAATATTTAATAAAAAAATAATTATAATCAGATTTACTCAGATTACATTTATAGGGTAAAATTTCATCTTGTGTATCAACCATTACCAAGGATCAAAATATGTCAGAATTTTTAGATTTTCTCCGACACCAATTTGCTTATGTCGCCTTTGGAGAATTCAAACCAGGTAAATTTGAAGAAGCCAAGCAACTTTACCAAAAAGCTGTTTCTACCTACGCTCATGGTTTTAAAGGAGCCTATCTATTGCAATTACCGAATACAGACAAAGGAATTGCGATCGTTTTTTGGGAAAGTATAGAAGATATGCAATCCAATCAAAGCGAAGCTTATCAGGAAATATTGAAGCAAATCAATCATTTATTTGCCAAAGTGCCTGACACTGATATTTATGAAATTGTCAGTGAAATTAAGCCAAAAGAAGAGTAAATCATTTTATTCAGAGAGGATATTATGCGAGAATTAGAACCACAACTAAATGAGCAGATTCAAAGATTAGCAATTTCTCAATTGGAAGACTTGGGAGAAGCACTGCTTGACTTCTCAAATGCCGCAGATTTAGCCGCTTGGTTGCAATTACACCAGACAGAAGAAGGAGCAACAAATTAATCGCTTAATTTCACAATATATCAATTTTTTTATCCCGTTAACCTTTGAGGTTTAACGGGATTATCAAATACTATTTTTCCATGAAATTACCAAATTAAACTCAATCCAATACTTATGAAAATAGTTCCCAATTCGATCGTTAATATATTTGTTGCCGCCTGGATAAGCACGATCGCGATCGTCGCAGTACAAAACGCCGCCCCAGTATCTTTAAACTTTCTATTTTTCCAATCAATTTCAATTCCCGTAGGAGTAGTATTAGCCTTAAGCGCTTCAGTAGGAATCCTTGGAGGAGCAATTCTCCAACCCCGGTGGCATCTTCCCAATGCTACAACTAGCATCCCCCAACCTGAAACAAAAAAGGAAAGAAGGGAATAGAATCAACCAATTAACAATTACCAATTAACAATTATCAACTACAGCGAATATACCTGACCATCAATCAACAACCTAGTAATTCCCTTTGCTTGTAAATAAGGAGCAGTTTTTTGGAGCAAACGACCATCAGGAACCTTAAAAACCCTCTGATTTCGTGTCGAAAAACGGCGTGCAACTCGGTGATTATCAAAAACCGGCAGAGTTTTCTCCCTAATTTCTTCAAGAGGAATCTGACCTAATTCACCAAAAGCCTTCAGAGGTCTAGTAATCAACTCCCCAGCCCGATCGACAACCAAATAGCAGATTTTCGGAAGAGAAGCTTCACTCAGAGGCAAAACTTGAACCAAAGTTTTACTCCGAAGTTGGATAGACAACCCAGAGCGCGTACTTGCCATCTCCTCAAAATCGTCATCATCCAAATCCTCCGAGCCAAAATCATCTAAATCATCATCTTCCTCATCGTCAAAAGCCCTAAAATCTTCAGCTTCCAACAATCCTTCATCTCCAAGCATTTCCTCTAAATTACTAACCTCAGCACCATAATCATCATCCACAAACTCTGTAGCATCATCCTCTGGCAAGTCAGAAACCGACAAACGCTGAGGTATAAATGCTCGAACCTCAATTCCCAAAGATTCCGGCTTATCTATACTGCGTTTACGAATTAATTTCGAGTTCGGAACTAATTCAGAAGTTGCGGGATATACAGGCTCAGGCAAAGGCAATTCTGGTTCTCGATCGACATCTGGTAAAGTCGGTTGGGAAATCGTACTTGAAGAATGAGGTAAACGCTTTTGCTTTTGCTGAACCAAAGATTCATATTCTGTCTCAGACAAAAAGCTCTGAAGGATGCGCCTCACAGTAGAACTACTCACCCCATAACGCTTGGCGAGAGTGATAGTATTCTCATCGGAATATCGGTATAGTCCGAGGATTTCGCGTTTGTCAGAGTCGGAGAGTTTTGTAGGCGTCATGCCGAGGTTCCAAGCAATAAAGACGGGACTGAGTGCAGCCTTGGGGGGCTTTATTTTAGATTTTAGATTTTAGACTTGAGATTGAACACTTCAAGGGAAGCCTCAATTGCCGATCGCTAATTAAAAATCCTGGCATTCAAAATTTTTAAGCGCCCCGTCGCCCGCGCCTACTCTGGCGAGAACGGCTGGAGATATCATGTTCCAAAACAGCCCCCACCCCAAAAAGGATTGCACTGAACACAAAAAATACTTCTAACAAACTACCACTTTGAAAGCTACTTTCCGGCTGAGTATCCCGCCACTTAGAGTACATATCCGCAACGTAAAGCGAAAATGTTGCTGCGGCAATCATTCGCCAGGACTGTGAAAAACGCCCTCCCCAAAAGGCCAGCAATAGGGCTGTGGCAATAATTAGTAAGAAAACATCGCCAATGATATAGAACAAATTAACTCCATAGGCATAGGGAGTAAGTAGCACATCAAGACTCATCACCCAACTTGGGACGCGAGATGAGACTTCTTCTTCTTCTTCTTCTGCTGCTTCTGGTGTTTCAGACTTCTCAGCCGCCGCTTCTGATTTAATTGCTGGCGCTTGCAAAGCCGCCTTACCTGCTGCTGGTGCGGGTGATTCTACTGTTGTTGGAGCGGGTGCGGATGCTAAACCGAATTGAGCTTTCAAAAAGTCAGGGGCTGCCACCCAGAAAGCTATAGCCATACCAATTGCGGCAATTCCCCCTAATAGTCCCCACTGCCAAACTTCTAAATTTAGCCGCTTGGAAGTAACCGCAAGAATCATGCCCCAAATCAGTACAATATAGCTGCCTATGTAGAAAGCATCTGCTGGAGATATATCAGGGTCTAGTTCAAAGTACAGTTCCCAAACACCAAATATTATGTTTGCTAAAAAGTAAAACAGCATCCCCAGACCAAGCCCCAGCCAGACGTTACGCCCACTGACCATTTGAGGACTTTTCCAGTTTCTAAAACACACCAAGGCTGCTCCCAGGTAGGCCACACATTCAAAAATATAAGTGCCGATGGAGTACCACAGGGGCAATACCTCACCGTCCGGGGGGACGCTGAACAGCAGAAAAAACAACAGTGCCAATACTGCCCAAACAATGCCCAAAATTACGAGAGTCTGAGCCGAGAGGAAAGATGGAGAAGTAGATGACTTTTCTGAAGTGCTGTTCATAGTATGGATTTAAGAGGCATAATTAGCGATTCACAAGAGAGAAATTGACACTCTCAGGGCATTAATTCCTGAGATTTTTGAGAGCTAGGCAAACCTAACGCGCAACGGTCTAGCCAAAAAACCTTTAGACACTTGCTCAAAATTGAGGTTGTGTTAGTTTAAATTATTTAATTATGTCCAGAGCTTGGCAAGGGTAGATTGTTTGATCCAAGCGATAAACTGGGTGCGATCGCTGGCTGGCATATCTTGCAATATTTCGTTAATGCCTTCGGCAAAGGTGGTATTGCCAAAATAAGATTTGCCCAATCTATGGAGTTCTTGCAGTAAGGTATTGAGGTGTTGTTCTTGCCAAGAAGGTATTTTGAGGCTGTTGAGCGGATCGACGGTTAGCAAGTTTTTGATCGCATCTGGGGAGTCTGCCTGCGGGAAGTTCCCCTGCTGAAATACCTTAGCGATATCTTTCTGAAACGATGCGGCTTGCCTAGCACCTAAAAGGTCTTCAACGTCGAAGTACACAGCTTGCAGCAGCAAAATACAAGCCTGCACGAAGTGTGTGGCTTTGGCTTCCGAGCCGCCAACCTCTTCATTGGCAAGCTGATCTAAGCGGACTTTTCCCCAGACGCTATATCTATCCGGCTCTTCTAGCAAAACGCAGGCTTTGCCTCGGTTGTCGGTGAGATCCCGCCACAAGGCTCTGGCCTCTTCTGCTTGTTTACCGCTAAAGGCGCTGATTAGGCGAAAGGTCTGCCCCTGATAGTTAAGAATTGGGATTGGTTGATCCCGTTTTGGGTGTTGAAAGCTTGTGATTTCAACATCCTGTCGTTTCAGAATAAACATGACACTGCGATTTGACTCCTGTCATGGCCGGGGGTACTTTGCAAGTCATTGTACTCTCGCATTGCGAGATTTGCTACCTGCGGACGACTGGGGGAATAATTTTGGTTGAGTGGCGATCGCCTTTTTGGACAATACCCTTCAGTCAAATTCCCTAACTAAGTTGTATTTTAGAGAGTTGAGACTCTAACCTAATTTTTTCGGTTTTACCCGCAATTAGGCGATTATAGCACCAACTTTCTTTTCTACGTCACTCTAAAATACCATTGTTTTTGACGCTATCTTGAGGTATAAGAAATTTTTTGCCATACGATCGCCCAAAAAAGCTAAGTATAAATATTTCTTTACGGACTGTTACTGCTAAAATTTACGGTATAATCTGTCAAAAGATGTTTGGTTAGGTAAATAATGTTGAGTTGGGTACGTAACTCAGTTGGATAGAGTAGCGGATTTCTAATCCGCCTGTCGCAGGTTCGAGTCCTGCCGTGCCCGTTTTAATTCCTGGTTAACCTGTTACAGTTGAATTAGAAATCCGCTACTCTATTCAACTGAGTTCTAGTGAACCTCTGTCAAAATGTTGAATTGTTCATCATTAACACGGCCAGCTTGATGCAAAGTTTGGGCAATTTCTGTAAGTGTTAAAACCGCGTGAGCGCAATAGCCATTCTCCTGCAATTTATCTTTCACACCTTTTCCATGATCGATAAATACGACAATATCATCGACTTTCAAACCAGCAGATTTTAACTTAGCCGCACCTTCCATTGCACTCTTACCAGAAATTAGAATATCATCTACTACGACAATTTTTTCACCAGCTTGAAAATGCCCCTCAATTAACCGTCCCGCACCGTAAGTTTTTACTTCTTTACGAGGGAAAATCATCGGTCTTTCCATTCGCAAAGCTAAGCCCGTTGCTGTGGGCAAAGAACCGTAAGGTATGCCTGCAATTCTATCAAATATCAAGTCTTTGAGAATATCGGCATAAGCACTAACAATTTGATGAAAAATTTGAGGAATTGAGATAATCGGACGTAAATCAATGTAATAGGGAAATATGGCACCTGATGCTTGTACGTGGTCGCCAAAAACTATGCAGCCAATGTCATAAAGTTGTAGGATTAAATCCCGATGAGGTTCATGCTTTAAAAAGCAGACATCAGGAATCCATAATTCACAAGTGGGACTGCCTTGTAATACCTGAAGTCTTTGTTCATTAATGCGATCGCGCAACTGCTTAATCGCCTGGCTACTATCTTTTGTGGTTAATAAATTTGGTGGTACTGGTAACAGTAAACCTTCACCATTTTTACTCAATCCAGCCGCAATTATTTGGGTGAGGTCATCTATTTCTGTAAGGTCATTTTCTTCAGCGATATCTCCATGAATTAAAATTAATCTTTCGGGAGCAGCTTTACGAATTCTCGCTAACATATCCGCCATTACTCCTACTTCTAAACCAATTTGATCTAGGGTTCCCCAACTTTGAACTGCTTGTACTAATTGTAAGTAAAGCGGATTTTCTGGTGTGGGATATTCTTGTAGGATAGCAGCTGAAGGATTGGCGGTTGCACAGAGGACAAAAACGGCTTTTCCGGGGTAAACTAAAAAAGGAGTTACTTGGTCAAGTCCGGCGTAAGGAGACAAGGTGACAGCATCTACTTGCCAGTCTTCAAATGCTGTACGAGCAAAGGCGGTACTGGTGTTTAAATCGCCATATTTGGCATCTAAAATGACGGGAATGTGAGGGGGAATATTTTTTAAAGTTTGTTGGAGTAATTCTAAACCGGGAATGCCGAGAGCTTGATAAAAACCTAGACTAAGTTTATAGGCGCAGACAAAATCTTTGGTTTTTTCGATGATAGATTTTAGGCTATCTTGTAAAGTTGTGCTGGCGATATTTGGTTGTTTTTCTATATCGGCAGGAAATAAGTTTTCTATTTCTGGATCGAGTGCGACATAAAGTAAACTTTGATTGCGGTCAATTGCGGCTAATAGTTTCTCAGAAAAATTCAGTTGAATGTTCATGGTAATTTGTAGTATTAGTTTTGTGGTATTAATTTTTAATCGCAGGTAGTATCTTGTAGATTATACTTGAGATAGCTGCCAATGCGATCGCAAGTTTGCCTCATTAATTTCTGTAACTGAAAATCCAAATTATTATTTTTACTATTAACTTCTCCTAAATCTTCAACGCGCCAAACTTTTACAGTTCCATCCCAACTACCCGATGCTAAAATTTTACCATCAGGACTCCAACTCAAACCATAAACCCGATCTTGATGACTGGAAAGGGTTTTCAACAGTCTACCATCTAAACTCCAAATTTTCACAGTTTTGTCAAAACTCGACGAGGCTAAAAATTTTCCATTGGGGCTAAAAATTACCCTAGAAACTTTATTGCTATGATCCTCTAAAGTTTTCAATAAACGACCGTCTAAATTCCAAAGCTTTACTGTATTGTCATCAGAAGCTGAGGCAATTATTTGACCATCTGGGCTAAAGCTTACCCAATTCACCTCACCTTTGTGACCGCGAATTGTTCTTAATAATTTGCCATTTTTGTGCCAAATTTTTATAGTATTATCAGCACTAGCAGTGGCAATAGTTTCGCCGTCAGAACTAAAACAAACGCTGTAAACCCAACCAGTATGACCTGTCATTGTCTGCAATAAATCACCATTTTTTTGCCAAAGTTTCACCGTTTTATCCGCACTAGCTGTTGCTATAATCTGGTTATCTCTGCTAAAATTTACGTCAAATATTTCATCACTATGACCTTGCCAACTTCTGATAAATTTACCATCTAAATGCCAAAGTTTCACCATTTTATCTTTACCAACTGAGGCAATTGTAGAACCATCTGGCGCAAAACTTACGCCATAAATCCATTCTTTATGTCCATTAATTCCATTAAGTAAAAGGGGAGGCGATGGGGCAATTTCTGGATTACCTTTTTCTGCTTCTTGCCAATTCCAAAGTTTGACAGTTTTGTCCCTGCTTGCTGAAGCAATAATTTTACCATTAGGACTGAAACTAATACCATAAACTAGATTATCGCGTTCTTTTGGGGATGGAATTTCTAGGGTTTTTAATAATCGAATATCCGGTTGCCAAAGTTTCACAGTATTATCAGCGCTGGCAGTAGCAATAGTTTGACCATCTCTACTAAAATTCACACCATAAATTATTGCAGTATGACCTTTTAATGTTGTTAATAGGTTGCCATCAACACTCCAAATTTTCACGGTATTATCTTCGCTGGCAGTTGCTAATGTTTGACCATTGGGATTGAATGTTACGGCTCTAATACCTAGTTCGTGTCCTTCCCAGGCTTTTAAAAGTTTTCCG
Organism: Oscillatoriales cyanobacterium USR001; assembly: GCA_001698425.1. Lineage (GTDB taxonomy): Bacteria > Cyanobacteriota > Cyanobacteriia > Cyanobacteriales > Microcoleaceae > Kamptonema. The sequence goes on from MBRE01000057.1 coordinate 64,250, forward strand.
TCAATGCTCCAAATTTTCACAATTTTGTTAGCACCAACAGTAGCAATAATACTGTTATCAGGAGAGAAACTTACGCTGGTGACATCGCTAATTAAATCGTTGAGATTTTTTAAGAAAGCAGATTTTTCACCTGTTTCTCCCTGAATATTCCAAAGTTTTACAGTGCTATCGTAACTGGCACTAGCCAATATTTTACCGTCACTACTCCAACTTAAACTTGTTACGCCGCCACGATGTCCTTTAAGTGTAATAGGGTTTAATACTGATTGCTTATTGTTTATTTCTTCCTGTAAGTTCCAAAGTTTAATAGTATTATCTTTACTTGCGGAAGCTAAGATTGTTCCTTGAGGATTAAAAGCCACGCTGAAAACACTTGCAGTATGACCGGAAAAAGTTTTAAGCAATTTGCCTTCAATGTTCCAAAGTTTAACAGTTTTATCTTTGCTGCTGGTCGCGATTTTCTGACCATCTGGACTGAATGTTACTGCATAAATGCGATCGCTATGTCCTTTCAAATTTTTAATTAACTTGCCGTTACTACTCCAAAGTTTGACAATTTTATCATCACCAACAGTAGCAATAGTTTTTCCATCTGGACTAAAACTGACATCCCAAACCCATCCTTTATGTCCTTCTAATCTATTAAGTTCTTGTACTTCAGATAAAGGTCCTTGTAAGTTGTAAATTACTGATTTTTGTAGTTGATTATCGGTTCCTAGTTTCTGTAATTTTCTCGCAGCCCGCAGACTATTTACTAAAGCATCAAGCTGATTTCCCGATCCTCTTAAAGCTTGAGATGTTGAATTTATAGCTTTGATTTCAGCGATTTCTGCTTCTCTTTTTTGGTATCCAGCGTTAACGGCTTCTTTGGTTTGATAAGTTGCTACTAAACCGGCAATTATCGTAGCAATAGAAATAATACCAAGTCCGCCAAGCGATCGTTGAATTGTCTGTTTAGCTTTCTGTTGAGCTTCTATGAGAGTTTGATTCGCAATAGCTAATATTTCAGATGCTTCTTTTTCAGCTTCTAAAGCCGTTATTACTTCTCTTTTTTCTAATTCTAAACTAGCCGATAAAAATTGATAATCTAAGTCATTTAAGCTTTTATTGGCAGCCCAATTTTGAGCGTCCCGCAGTGCTTGACCTCGCAGTAGCCGTGACTCATCGAGACGGTTGAAATTAACCCAATTTGTAATTGCTTCCGAGTATGGGCGGAGAGATGCTAAAGCTTTTTCTACCCAACTTTGATTAAATATTTCTTGATATATTCGATTATAAATTCTGAGCTTTCCATCTTGTTTAACTACTAAACCAGATAATCTTAATTCGGTTTGTTCTGGACTACCATCGGCGGCTATTTCTCCTTCTAAAATTTGTTGATATAGTCCGAGAAGTCGCCCAGAATTTTGTTCGCTTCTTAGGAGGCGATCGCGAATTGTTTTTAAATGCTCTGGTTCGTCGTGATATTCCCAATTTTCGAGCAAATAATTACGAACTATTTGCTCTATACTCGTCGTTTTATCATCATAATTTTTAACAATTATTTGGCATAGTTTCTGAGTTAAAAATGGCTGACCGCCAGTCCAATGCAAAATCTCTGTTAAAACACTTTCTGGATTTTCTGCAACTGTTGATAATCCCTTAGTTAAAGATAATTTAGCTTCTTCTAGGGTAAAACCACTCAACTCTATCCCTTGACCAATATTAAACTGTGTCCGTTGTTTATCATCAATCAAATCCTGCGGCGTACCTACTCCCAAAAGACAAAAAGTAAGCCGTTGATATTCATAATTACTAGCTCGTTTGTTGTAGCAAGCACGAAGAAATGCAAAAAAATCATCCTTAAAAGACAGAGAAATAATACTATCTATTTCATCAATAAAAATTACAATATTTTGTGATAATTCTCTCAGCAAAACAGACTCTATAAACTCAGAAAACTTATCCAATGGTGACAATAAATTATGTTGCTTCCACCAATCTATGCAATTAATTTTAGACGACAAATCCAATTCCTTCACTAACCTTCTAACAATGGCTAAATACCACTTTTCCGGCGTAACATCCAGCGAGCCAATTTCTGTAATATCGATCGCTGCACAGCTAATTCCTTCAGCACTTAACCTTTGAGCCGTTCTTACCCATAAACTAGATTTCCCCATCTGTCGGGAGTTCAATACATAACAAAATTCACCATTTTTTAAACTATTATATAAAAGACGATCTGCTTCCCTAACTACATAAGTAGGGTGCTGACTTTCTAAACTTCCACCAACTTGATAAGCATTATTAACAGACATAAACGATCGCCAAATTTATACTAAAATTTTATACCATTTCTCTAATCTCCGATCCCAAATTCCAGTTTATCACCCCCTTTATCCTCTGCCTCTTACCTCTGCGTTCTCTGTGTTCTCTGCGGTTCGTAAAAAAAGCCTAACTAGCGGAAAATTTATGTTGAAAATACTGCCGATATAACTGACAACTAGGAATCACACCATTTTGCTCCTGTTTCACTAATCCAATACTAAGTAATTTAAACTGCAACATTGATTCTAATTTCACACTACTATTAGCATTAACTACCTGTTTAAAAGCTATTGCTAATTGAGGATATTCTTGCATTGTCCCCCAATGTCCCTTTAAGTGTTCGCGGTAAATTCCCACATCTGTTGCAGCTTTTTCTAACAGTTGTTCCAATGCCACATTCTGACGGCGTAAATGATAAATTGCCAACTGTACTAAATAAGGATGACCGCCAACCATTGCCATTAAAGGTGCAATATTTACTGTTCCTTTATCCGTCTCCCAATTCAGACCATAACGTTCGGCTAAATCTTGGACTTGTTTGGGGGTAAATTCTGGTAATTCTATCGGTAAACCTACATTAAATGGGGATTGATTTAACTTGAGAGGGATGTAAACATCTGTGGAATGCACGATCACTAATCTCAATTTTTTCCAGATGGAATTTTTTAATTTTGCATACTCATGTAAGACTCGCAGTAAACCGAAAAAATCTTGAGCAATTTCAGGATAAGGAAAAATTCGATCGACTTCATCTAATCCTAAAACTACTGGAGTATCTATTTCTGATAATAGATAATCTTCTAAATAATTTGTGCAGTTAGTATTGCTGGTAAAAAGTTCTTCATCCCAATAATCAGCTAATTTATTTGGTAGTTGTAATTCTCTAGTAATACACTTGCAAAACCAGCGCAAGAATTGATCGAGACTTTTTAAGACTTCTCTATCAGCCAATAAAAAGTTGAGGTTTACGGTTTTATATCCAGCTTGATTGGCACTATGAAGAATGCGATTTAGCAGTGAAGTTTTACCCATTTGTCGGGAAGCTTTGATGCGAATTAGCGCTCCTGGTTGTAAAATTGCTTGGCAACAATCGGATTCAATGGTTGGACGTTCTAAATAAAAGGGTGAATCTAATTCTATTGGTCCTTCGGGAAAGTCTAAGGAAATATTTGTGGTTATTTGTGTAGGTTTTACTGCGATGAATTTTCTTTCTATTGCTGTCCGAAAATTACTTTTACTTACTTCTTCTCCCAAGGATTCTGATAGTAATTTCCAGAATTTATGACCGACAGTTCTCTGTAAATAATTAACTGTATATTCTGTATTTGCTGCCATTTCTTCGTAGGTTTGATGCAGCCACGCACCGCGAAATATGGCAGTTTCTACATCGGTTAGATATCTGCCAATTTTGGTAAAAATTGCTTGATTTGCTATTTTGAGTGCTTGCTCAAAATTGAGGTTGTTTTCTTGCATGGAGGCAACAATTTTTAGGTTGCGAGATTGCATAAAACTACTCGCAATTTTAATTATAAAGCCTAAATGTGCGATCGCCACAGAAAGCCAAGGGGTTAACAGACTTGTAACGCAGATCGGGATTATAACAGAAAACAACAAATTTGACAAGAGGGATTGTGCCATTTGTGATTTAGATCGCATTTAGACACATTAGCAATCACTTGGGAAAAACGGTAAAATCACTTCCCTGCAAGAGTTTCAACTGTTGACAAACCTGAGAATCCATGTAATTTCACTGTTGCGGCGGGGAAACTGTCAACTTTTCTGTGGGGTAATGAACCGGATGAAAGTAGCTTTGAGTAGTAGAAAGTAAATATTGATTTTTTGGAGGCGCTTAAAATGTATTACTTACTCATCAATAACCAAAATCTGGAGCTCAAAGAGTTATTTCCTGAAGGAATCCCCAGTTTCGGCCCTACCCCTGACGAATTTATTGAGATTTATGATGAGTCAACCTTTGAATTTCTGGAAATACAACCTGCTTTTCGAGTCAATATCAAAGGGTTGACAACTCAGCAGGAGTTAAGACTATTCAATTTTTATGCTGCGACTGCGGATGATCCTCAAATGGTGATTGATTCCTTCAAATTGTTGGAAAGTGGGTGGGTAACGATTCCTGTGGAGGAGGTGGAGTCTGTGATTTGGCGGGAAGGGGAAAAAGTATTTGCTTTTACCGGCGACTTGAGTGGGGCGATCGCTAAATAGATTATGTATTAAGGGATGTAGCTCTGCTTGCGATCGAGATCATACAAATTAACCATCCCTCATCACATAATTTTAGTGTCTGCCGTCACTCAATTACTCCCAAACGATCACATTCCTGCAACTGCGGTCATCACTTCGGCTTCTAGGGAAACGCGAGATGATAACAATGTTGAGTTAAACCCTGTGTGCGTTATGTCTACTATCCCCACGCGATCGACTAACTTACCAATTACCAAAATTTTCAACTCAATCAACATTTTAGGATTGGGTCTAGTCAAAAGCAGAAGATTACCTGTGCAAAAAGCTCAGGTCAAAAAAACAGGATTAACTTCGCTGAAAAGTGCCGAAAACTTTTACAGTCAAGGTGTAAAAAAATTGTCAGCACAAGATTTTTGTGGAGCTATAGAAAAGTTTAATTTAGCTCTCAAACTTAATCCTAACTATGCTTTTGCCTACAACGATCGAGGCGTTGCTCGTTACAACTTAGGGGATAAAAATTCAGCCTTAAAAGACTTAGACAAAGCCATCGAGTTAGACAATAAAAATGCCAAATTTTACAGCAATCGGGCATTTATACGCGGCAGAATGGGAGACATAAATGGAGCATTAGCTGATTATAACTTAGCGATCGCCATCAATCCTCACTGTGCAAAATCCTACTTCAGCCGAGGAATTATTCACTACAATTTTGGCAATCATACACAAGCTCTAGCGGATTTTGACTCTACAATTAGTCTGAATCCTCATCAAGCCCAAGCTTATTATAATAGAGCCGTTACTCGTTCTAATTTGGGAGATGATAATGGTGCAATTCAAGATTTAATGATGTCCGCTCAATATCGCGATTCTATTTAATTGGTGATTGGTAATTGGTAATTGGTAGATGCAACCAGCTTTGATATAACCTAAGCAAAAATCATCTCCGGTGGAGCCATATCACCCCCCATAATAATAATACCCGTACTCGACTTTTTAACCCCCGGTTTCGGTATCGGAGCCTGACGTTTCTTAGCAGGTGAAACCGAAGCCGGCGAAGGAATAGACTTATTAGGAACAGCATTAGCCCCCGGAATAGGTTGCTGCGACAACCACGCAATACCACCCACAGCACCAGCCATCAAAGCAGTATAACCAACATACAAATGCACCGGTCGCAAATCAAATCCTAACGCCTCTGTTTCTGACAAAGACCAAGACGGAACCATATTTTTATTCGCCTCTGGCACAGGCAAAGAATTAGCCATTGCATTACCATCAAGACCCAAAGCATTGCCCAAACGACGAATAAAACCTCGGATATAAATATCTTCTGGTAACTTCTCAATTAAACCTTTTTCCAGAGATTCCAAATGATGTAAAGGTACTAAAGTTTGACTATGAACTTGTTGCAAAGAAAGCGATCGCACCTGTCTAGCCTTTCGCAATTCTAACCCCAACTCTCGCAAACGATCTTCCCTCTCTTTCACCGCTATAGCCGCTTTCTCTGCCGGAGACAGCCTTTTTTTTCTAGGTAAAACTGGCATTTTCACCGAGAAATTACTATCAGAAATACTCGGTGTCACCATCTCCACATTGGGAGACGATACCATCTCTTTCAAATCCTCTTGAGGAGATTGATTACCCTTTTGGGAAGTATCAATATCCGCCTCAGAATTACCCGCATCAGGTTGAGAAATTGTAGTAGTTGCACTATCTTCTAAAGTGCGCTGATATAAGATCGAAACAGGCAAAGGTGGCGGCGGTGGCACAGGTCGATTAGAAACGCGAGAACGATTAGGAATTACCGTCACTTCGCCACTACCATCAAAATTTTGCCTGGCCACTTTCTTGGGTTTTTGTACTCGCTGAAAAGCTAAACGTACAGCTTCTCGACTAACAGCTTTAATCAGGATTTCCGCAGAAGAAGCAGCCTCGCCTAACATTGTTTGCAAACTAGCTAAAACGCGACTATAGATTTCGCTACAGTGAAGTTCAGCTTCTATCTGTCTGAGAATAGAGCGAAAGCTTTCTTGTGAAATTTCAATAGTAGTGTTTTCAGGAGCGCCGAAGTAGGTCACAGGTTTCATTACCACAATTTTTATCCTCTCTGTTTCTGAGGTGTCTTATACCAATTCCTCGATCTACAGCTACAGATTTGACCTCCCTGTAGTCCCCCCTTGGCAAGGGGGGACGGCGAAGCCGGGGGGTAGAGATTTGTAGTCATAGCTTTAAGAATTGGTATTAATTAGAATTTAGGCTTTTCTTGCGTAACGCAGCCTTTTAGGGAATAATTAGCTGCCTAGAGGGGGCGTTACGAATAATCTGTCCTATCAGTCACTTCATTCTACAGATAGGTGCTAATTCCGGATCTCAGGGACTGAAACAAAGTGGAGTTGGGTCAATAAATTGTGGAAAATTCTTGTATCTTTTTCTTTCCTATTGTTTATTAATGCGATCGAGCAACCAAAGAGCCGATATCAGACCGAGAAAGTGAGCTAAAATAGCATGAGTGTTAGCCAATACCACAAAAATATCTAGGGGCTGGATAAACTGATTAAAATTGACAGCAGGATTAAATAAAGCTTGAGGCTGAGATAGAGATTTCCCTAACAGTACACCACCGATCGACTCAGCAGCTAGAATTGTCAAAAACATCCCGATCGCATTACTGATCAAAGTAAATCGGATTTTCTCAATTGTCTCAGCCTTCTTCGGTCGAGGGTCCGCACCAGGCGATATCAGTTTTTTTGACAACTGAGTATAACGGAAAGCCCGATAAGCACTATGAGCAAGCACCAACAGCCCGCAAACTGCAAAAAATAAACCCACCCCAGTTGCAGGATTCGCAGATTTAGTACCAGGATTCACGTTAGGGAAAGCAAAAGGAATCGCAAACAGCAAAATCAATGCTGCAATCACCGCTAACACTGACTGTCCCCAAAAGCAAACCCAGCCTACACTACGAAGAGCAAAGGCAACACGCTGCACCGCAAGCGGAAGTGACGAAAAGGACTCTGGCTGATTTGACATATTTTCCAGTTAATGCAATCTTTGTCGAGTACGAATACTTGCGTAGGAGCGTTACACATAGTTGCGTCTATTCCTTGGTATAGGATTTGATTAACTCTTTACAGAATAGACACATATATTGAAGAATTGTAACTAACAACGTAGTTCAAACTTAATTAGCATACATCGCTAGGTATCTCAAAATAATGTCCCAACTCAAACCCACTACTACTCCCAAACTAGAACAGCCCAAGTTTGGCTTTAACGACTACGCCGAACGTCTGAACGGACGAGCCGCAATGGTTGGTTTTTCCCTAACTCTGATTATTGAGTATTTTTCAGGCCAGGGCTTGCTCTCTTGGCTCGGACTCAACTAAATTTTAGCAATGACTAAGACTTACCGTAAGATTTCGTTAGAATAGATATCTCCCAGGTGTCTTATGTAAAATTTTCGGTTCTTCAGAGCTTGGCAATTTTGCCTTGGTGCTGATTTGAGCTAGAAAATCCTGAACCGTCCACAAACTATAAGTTTTAGCGCATCGTTAAATTAAACAGAAAAGAGTAAACCGTGATGAATTTTTCATGGCAGCGAATTTTAAGGTCAGCTTACCGTAGAGAACCTGTCACCAGTATGGTGATTACTATCGGGGCTGTGGATGCCGCGATCGGCGGTATGGCAGCTAGTGGGTCTTTATTAGCTTTTGGGATTGGTACTGCAACTGTGGCTTTGGCACTCCGTTGGTGGCAACTCCACCGCGCCCAAGCTGAACAACCCGCACCAGCCCCTGAATATTATCTTCCTCCTCATGCTTCTCGGCCTCAATTACCGATGTTGAGTATTTCTAAGAAAAATCCCCCCTATTAATTACTCAATCTCTTGAGTCTGATTTGCTCATAGACTTGGGATGGCAATAGTTTGTGTATGTTCATTCGTTGCTCAATATCGGCAATTGTCATCCCTGAGTTATTTGAGTCTGAATTATTTGAGTTTGAGGTGGAATTTAATGCTATTTCTGGCTGCGGCTTTGGCTCCCCTTGAGGATTAGTTAATTGTTTGATAAATTCTAATAAGTTTTTAATCATAAGTAGGTAAAAGTTGTGGTGTAAAAGTGTCATTGTCCAGTCTTCTTGGAAAGCTTTATTTAACCAAAATAAGCTACTTTGATAGTTACGATTGTGGCTACTTTTGATGGCTAAATAAAGATGAAAACTACTGAGCGACCAGTTATAAATGTTTGGACTAATTTCGGGATGTTTTTGTTGGATATTGGCGATAACTAGAGATTGAGATTTTGCCATTTCTGTATAGTCGCAAGACATACTGGTGGCAAGTTGGCGATAGCCTACTAAAAATTCTGGAATGACTTTAAATTGATAATGTTCGGCAATGCGAAGGTATAGATCCCAGTCTTCGCAGCCTTGAGCTTGTTGTGCTTTTAATTGAGTGTTGTACCCTCCAACTCGATCAAAGCAACTACGGCGGATTAAGGCGGTACTGGCATTGCCTAAAAAATATTTATAAATTAAAGCTTGATAAACTTCGCCTTCTATGATAGAGTTGTAGAATCCTCCGGTGAATAAGTCAGCGGCATTAATATCTATTGACCAAGAATAAATTAAGCCGACATTTGGTTCTGATGCTAACAGGCATTGTACTTTTTTTTCGAGGTTTTGGGGATACCAAATATCGTCGGCATCAATGGGTGCAATGTATTCGCCTTGGGATTTGGCAATGGCTAAGTTACGAGCGGCGGCTACTCCTGAATTTGATTGTTGAAGTAAGATGATTCTGGGATCTTCTTGGGCAAAGGATTTAACTATTTCGGCGGTGCGATCGCGAGAACCATCATCAACAACTAAAATCTCAATATGATGATAAGTTTGCGATCGGACAGATAACAGGGTTTTGGCAATAAAAGCTTCAGCATTATAGGCAGGAATAATAACTGAAACTAACGGCAATGTTAAATTATTTTTAGAGGTATCCATAGAAGAATTTACCTAACTCCTGTATGCTGACGGATTTCTTCTGATTCCTGAATAAAAATCATCCTTAACTTTGGGGAAACTTTATAAAAGTCGTCAAATATTAAAGATTTCGTAAAGATATAGTTAAAGCGATCGCACTTTAGGGAAAATGTCTACTAATATACTAAAGTAGATGATAGATGGAACCCTGAAACCATGTAGTTAAGTAGGTTAGCAAAATTTATGTATTTGAGAATACAAACCAAAGGGCGATGAATCAAAAATCAATAAACTTTACCCTTGTAAAGTAGTAGCAGTAAAACTCAAGTACATTTTATACTTCAATTTAACCAGTTTAGATGATGCTTTCTAACACTGATTTAACTTGCTCGGTGATTATCCCAGTTCACAATGGAGGTCCTTACTTCCGCACCTGTCTGTCAAAACTGGCTGAAGCTTTACCACAAGCGACTGAAATTATTGTAGTCGCGGATGGTGACACAGATGGATCTTGGCGTTTGGCTAAGGACTACGGTGCAAAAGTGATCAGGATTCCCGAATCCGGGGGACCGGCGCGGGCGCGGAATTTGGGAGCGCGGGCGGCTCAGGGAGATATTCTGTTTTTTGTGGATGCGGATGTGGCTGTCTGTCCAGAGGCGATCGGATATGTGTTAAACATTTTCCAAGAAAATCCTTATTTGGCGGCGATGATTGGTTCTTATGATGATGCTCCAGGCTCCCCTAATTTTCTCTCGCAGTATCGAAATTTACTCCACCATTATGTTCATCAAACTGGTTCGGAGGAGGCATTCACTTTTTGGGGGGCTTGCGGGGGAATTCGTCGGGAGATTTTTTTAGCTGTGGGTGGCTTTGATGAGAGTTATCGACGGCCTTCCATTGAGGATATTGAGTTAGGTTATCGATTGAAGGCTGCGGGTTATCGGATTCGATTGTGTAAGACTCTACAGGTGAAGCATTTAAAATATTGGGATGCGGTTTCGCTGCTGAGGGCAGATTTTTTCTATCGCGCTCTTCCTTGGACTGAGTTAATTTTGCAGAATGGAAAGCTGACTAACGATTTGAATTTACAAGTTTCTAGTCGTCTTAGTGCTATGTTAGCTTATGGGATGTTGGGATGTTTGGCGATGACTTGGCTATGGTCGGGTTTTCTGGCGATCGCGGTGGTTTGTGCTCTGTCGCTGTTTACAATTAATTCGGGGCTTTACCGTTTCTTAGCTCGCAAGCAGGGTATTTGGTTTGCCATCAAGTCGATTCCTTGGCATTGGCTTTATTATTTGTACAGTGGGTTAGCTTTTGCGATCGGCACAGTTCGCCATTTGTCCCAAAAACAGGGTTGGCTTAAGGCTAGTTGTGCGACATTGGTTCAATAATGAAGAATAGATTAGGATGCGCGATCGCACCCCAATTAATCCCTGTAGAAACCTCCAAATTAAGGTAGGATAATTCTCTAGGATTAGCATCTACCGCAATTTTGAACACAACCCTAGCAAAAAAAACTTCTCGCAGATCAAAGTAAACCTGGAGGTACTCTAATTTGGAGCATTACCCTGTCATTATCACTGGCGCTGGCCCCGCAGGTTTAACTGCTGCTTACGAACTTGTTAAGCGAGGAATTTCGCCTCTAGTGTTAGAAAAAGGCGATAAAGTTGGTGGCATTGCCCGCACAGAAACTTACAAAGGTTATCGTTTTGATATTGGTGGCCACCGTTTTTACACTAAAGTTGAAGTTGTGCAACAGCTTTGGTTAGAAGTATTAGGCAAAGATTTTATTAAGGTTCCTCGTCTATCTCGGATTTATTACGGAGGCAAATTTTTTAATTATCCTTTGAGTGCTTTTAATACTTTATCCAATCTGGGAATTATTGAAAGTGCTTTGATATTATTGAGCTATTTTAAAATTCGGGTGCAACCGCTACCGGAAGAAACAACTTTTGAACAGTGGGTGACAAATCGTTTCGGCGAGCGTTTGTACAAGACTTTTTTTAAGACTTATACCGAGAAAGTTTGGGGTATTCCTTGCACTCAAATTCAAGCAGATTGGGCGGCGCAACGGATTAAGGGATTATCTTTAACAACGGCGATTATTAATGCTCTTTTTGGCAGTAATGATACTAAAACTTTGATTAAGGAGTTTGATTATCCTCGTTTGGGGCCGGGGATGATGTGGGAGAAATTTACTGAGGCTGTGGAGAGTAAGGGGGGAAGAGTTGATTTGAATACTGGGGTGATTCGGATTGAGCGGGATGGCTATCGGGTTAAGGAAATTGTGGCGGAGAAAAATGGGGAAATTTTCCGATTTTCTGCGGATCATTTTATTTCTAGTATGCCGGTTTCGGCGCTGATTAATCGGATGGAACCTGCACCACCGGAAGACGTGCTTCATGCGGCGCGATCGCTTAATTATCGAGCTTTTATGATTGTTTCCTTGGTGGTAAATCAACCGGAGTTATTTCCTGATAATTGGATTTATATTCACACTCCTGATGTGAAGGTGGGGCGGATTCAAAATTTCAAGAATTGGAGTCCTGAAATGGTTCCTGATTTAAGCAAAACTTGTTTGGGGATGGAATATTTCTGTAATGAAGATGATGCAGTTTGGAATATGAATGATGGGGATTTGATTAAATTGGCGGCTAAGGAGTTGGAGGATTTGAATTTAGCAAAGGCTAGTGATGTGGAGGATGGAGTGGTGATTCGCCAAGCTAAGGCTTACCCGGTTTATGATAGTGAATATCGTCAACATTTGGAGGTGATTCAAGGTTTTATGACTAAGTTTGAAAATTTGCAAACTGTGGGTAGGAATGGGATGCACAGGTATAATAATCAAGATCATTCGATGCTGACGGGGGTTTTGGCGGTGAGAAATATTGATGGTGAAAGTCATAATTTATGGGAGGTAAATACTGAACGTTCTTATTATGAGGATTTTACTTCGGAGAAGTTGAAGAAAAAGTAGGAATTAGGTGGGGATCATTAGGTGTTAACTTAAGCTGAAACCCGCCAGGGACTTAAGTCCCTGTCTAATAGGTAAAGTCCTCTAAAGAGGACTAATTGAGTTTAAAAGTCTTTTTAGTCCTCTTTAGGGGACTTGATCTTTGAGACAGGGGGTTTTAACCCCTGTCGGACTAATTCCGCTGTAAATGTTTTTAGGTGATTAATTTGACTGCGATCGCAAACCAGTTTATAACTTGCGATCGCGCTTTGCAATGCTTAACAAACAATCGCGATAAAATTCACAATTATTAATCTATTTAGCTCGTCTAAACTATTGACATTTGGCACAACCCAAAATATCTTGAAACTTGTGAATGTTTACTCACCAAAAAATCTAAACCCGTATGTTGACAGCCTACAAACCCGAAATATTCGACAGTTTAGAAGATTTTTTCACAGTCAGAGATCAGCTTGAATCAGTCCAACACAACCTGAGAGAGTTGGGCGCGATAATTCGCAGCTACGGCTTGCAAAAACAGGTTGGTATATGCTTGCTGCACAAACACTTCAACCTGTCTCCTAACGAGCGGTTAGTTGAGGAATTTGAGGGCAACAATTCTTATATCAAGCCAACCACAGAATATAGCGATGCTATTCCCTATATGTGGAAAGTTGAACAAAATCAAGTATCTGGTGAGTGGGTTTGGTTCCCCTTAGAATTTGTTCGCAATACTGAGCAAGTAGCAGCGGCTGTTGAACGTTCGGAAGCAGTTGTTAATAATCCAGAATTTCTCAGTGAAATTGCAGCTAAACTCTCTGAGTTGGGCATGACTAATCTGTTTGGCATCAGCATTTTACACCGGGATGCAATTAAGATTGCTAAGGGTGAAATTCTGGTGGAAAATACTGATGATGAAGGTCGAGTATTGACATTTTCATCTGTTCCCAAACCGGAAGTTGACCCCACGACTTTAACACAAACTCTCTGGCAATTTCCCACAGTTGAAGGGTTAGAAGTAGCAGGATTGTGTGGCCATTGCACGCACTCTCCAACAGCAGAAGGGTTTGAGGTTGAGGTAGGAGGATTATGTGGCCACTGCACGCATTCTCCAACAGCAGAAGGGTTTGAGGTTGAGGTAGGAGGATTATGTGGCCACTGCACGCATTCTCCAACAGCCAAAGCGTTTGAAGTTGAGGTAGCAGGATTGTGCGGCCATTGCACGCATTCTCCAACGGCCAAAGCGTTTGAAGTTGAGGTAGCAGGGTTGTGCGGCCATTGCACGCATTCTCCAACGGCCAAAGCGTTTGAAGTTGAGGTAGTGGGATTGTGTTCGCACTGTACGCACTGCACGCACTGCACGCACTAGATTTGTTGAGTAAGGTGGGCAATCGCCGCAAAAAACTTGTAACTTATACCTAATGAGGTTGCATAGAATTCGATCCCCCCAGCCCCCTTAAAAAGGGGGAGCAAGAATTCAAAGTCTCCCTTTTTTAAGGGGGAGTAAGCATTCAAAGTCTCCCTTTTGAAGGGGGAGTAAGCATTCAAAGTCCCCCTTTTTAAGGGGGATTTAGGGGGATCGGAAATATGTGCAACTTCATATTAAATTGGTATAAGAAGACTTTGAAACTTAATTAGTCCTCAACCGAGGACTTAAGCTGTTAGACAGGGGGTTTTAACCCAGGGTGACTTTCAGCTTAAGTTGACACCAATGCGGCGATCGCTCACCCTACAAGTTAACAGTTAACCGTTAACCGTTAACTTTTAACATTTAGATAATTTTTACTTTCATGGTGAATCTTCGCGAGGGAATTAAAATTTTTCAATGCACTCCCAAGGATGATAATGAACTTCCGAGAGTGTGGTTAAGTTCGGGTACTGTGCCAGTAGAAGAAATTCTACCAAAAAGTGCTGGTTATTGTGATGGTGCTTTTGTGCCTAAAGAGCCTTGGAGATATCCAACTGCACAGGAGTTGGCATTACTTTGGACGGAGGATGTGCCGCCCTATTATGCTGGGATAGGAATTGTGCGTTTGCCGTCAGAAGTGTTAACTCCGTTTGCCGATCGAGGTATTAGTGCGATCGCTACTCAAGAAGAATTAAAAGCTTTTGGAATCCGCGAAAATTGTGAAAAAGCTCTAGCTAAAATTATTGACTATTTTACTCCGTTATGTCTATCTAGTTCTCCACCTGTAATTAATGGTATTGGAGGAATGCCGCCGGGATTAACTACTTCAACAATTGACAGAAATCGAGGTTGTCATAACGGTTTGCATACGGATAATTGGGATAAATTGCCCTTGGATAGCAAGCACGAAGCAACTAATCGTATTTGTGTTAATTTAGGGCTTGAAGATCGGTATTTTTTATTTATTAATCTTCCAGAAATGACTTTATTTGAGATGCTGGGAGGAAGTGAGGAGGGAATTAAACAAAATTGGACGCGATCGGGGAATGAAGAATTTATGAGGCGCTATCCAGAATATCCTGTGGTTAAGCTGAGAATTGCGCCGGGGGAGGCTTATATTGCGCCTACGGAAAATATGATTCACGATGCAACTACGGCGGATAAAAAGCATTTGGATATCAAGATTATGATGCGCGGTTATTATAGGATTCCGGGATGAATTTGGACTACTGTGCTTTGGGAGATACGCTGAAGTTGGAGGGGAAATTGACGGAGGCGATCGCGTATTATCGAAAAGCGATCGAACTCAATCCCAATTCGCCTTTAGCTTATCACAATTTGGGGAAAGCACTGCAACAAAATGGGCAGTTAGAAGAGGCGATCGCATCTCAAAAACAAGCCATTTTATTACAACCAGATTTTACACCGGCTTACTTTCCTTTGCGGTATGCGCCACTTCCGAATAATTCTAGTTTAATTGATGATATAATTGCTCTTTATCGCCAAGTTATTGAGATTTTACCTAACTTTCCTTTAGTTTACATTCATTTGGCAACAGCGCTGACAAAACAAGGAAAAATTGAGGAGGCGATCGCGACTTACCAAACTGCTATTTACCAGCAAACAATCGCATCTCATCCAGAAATTGCCGAAGTTAAAACCAATTTTGAACGAGTACGAAAACCCGATTTTATCATCATTGGCTCCCCCAGATGCGGTACTACTTCTCTTTACAGATATCTAACTTTTCATCCTCAGATTTTATCGGCTGCTGAAAAAGAAATATGTTTTTTTTCAAAGCATTTTCATCTTGGTATGGCTTGGTATTATGCTCATTTTTTCCCAAAAATAGATGCACATAACTTGTTAACAGGCGAGGCAACTCCTACTTATTTTAATTATCCGCTTGCCGATCGAAGATTGCACCAACTTTTACCAGAAATTAAATTAATTCTAATCTTGAGAAATCCTGTAGTCAGGGCTTTTTCTCATTATCAAATGTGGGTGAGACGCGGCACAGAAAAGCGCTCTTTTGAAGAAGCAATGCAGGCAGAAATGGGAATCATGGCAAAAGCAACTGAAACGGATTTAGCCAGTGGAATTTACTGGAAGCAGTGCGAGTATCTTGATAAAAGTCTTTATGTTTATAGTATTAGACGGTGGATGAAGCTTTTTCCTAAAAAACAGTTCTTAATTTTGCAAAGTGAAGATTTTTATGCTAATCCTGCTGTTATACTTCAAGAAGTGTTTGCATTTTTAGGTTTGCCAGATTATCAAATTAGTTATTATGAAAAATATAATGCTGGGGCTTATCAGCCTGCGATCGATGCTACTATTCAGCAATTGACCGAGTTTTTCCAACCCCATAATTATAAGTTAGAAGAGGAACTAGGTAGAAAATTTAACTGGTAAGTTGCGAAAAAGTTGTGTTTTCTAGTCAGAGTTATGATGAGGCACAGTATTGGCTTTTAGAGGATGAATATGAACCGATAGAATGGCGTTTGAGAATGTCGGAATTGCTATAATTTGAAATTAGTTTTGGTCACTGATTGCTAACTGTAATATTGATCTACTTCTAGCCAGTTTGTGATTAGCTTTGGTATATTACTCCCCCGATCGATTTGCCAGTTTGTGACGAGAGTTCCTTCCTTTACGTTTTTTACAAGCTATGCTATTCTAGCATTAGACCTAGTTACAGGAGTATAGCAGTGAGCGAAGTAGTAACACTAGAACTTCGAGATGAATTGTATGCTGTTTTAAAGCAACAAGCTGAAAGTGTTGGTATATCTTTGGCAGAGTGGATTGCTGTTGGACTTGAACAGCAAAACAGTTTATTAATTCAGTCTAAAACTGAAGCCGAAAAAGAGGTTGCGCGTCAGCGATTTCGCCGCCATGCTGGAGCGATTGATTTAGGTTATCCAACAGGTGCAGATAATGTTAGTATTGATGCCGACTTAATTCGGGCTTATAGTGGAGATTTTAACTAGGTGTTGTTACTGGATACATCAGGTTTACTTTGCTATGTCTATAAAAGTGAACCACAACATATACAAGCCGTTCAAATTTTGGATTCTGCAAGTTATGGTTTAACTCACAATTACGTTTTGGCAGAGTTTGTTGCTTTGGCTTTGGTGCGACGATTTCCGCGTCAATCTACTCTTGCATTTATATCGGATCTGCTTGACAACCCCGACATTGAGGTAGTGTGGGTGGATGAATCTTTGCATCGGGAAGCGGTTGATTTGTTGATGAAACGTTCAGACAAGACTTATTCTTTATGTGATGCTGTAAGCTTTATATTAATGCAGCAACGTGGTATGAGCGAAGCGTTAACAACCGATCATCACTTTGAACAAGAAGGTTTTAGGCGATTGCTAGTTTAGCATATTTCCTTGTTGGTAACTTGCGATATATCACTCAGATGACGATTAATAATATGAATCTTTAAATGAGGCGCGATGCCTGCGGCTGGCTAGGCCTACGCGCTTAGGTATGAGGTGAAATTTAGATAATTTTCAAGCTAACATTCGAGCGTGAGCAATTTCTCTGTCACGGATTAGACGAACTTGTGAACTAAAGAGTGAGACAATAGCTACTGTTTTCCCGGTCAAGGTGACAAATTCTACTTCGTATCCTACGCCACCTTGATGTACTAAAACCACAGTGCCAATATCGCCTTGGCTTAAGTTTTGTTCTGGGATATCAGTTGTTAAAACAACGCTGTCAAGTTCTTGAATCATTTTCTTTTTTAATCTGGTGGATAGGCACTTATTAGCCTGGGAATTTCGCCGCCGGTTTCAATAAACTAGACAGATATTGTTTTATCCTCATTGCTATAATCTAAAATTAGTTTTGGTCACTGATTGCTAACTGTAACTATTTCTCGTTCGCGACTTAGTACAACGAATTGCTGAGGAGTTAGGACAACATTTTCGTATTCAAAGCCTCCCACTAGCCGGGAATTAGGAATGGCGAGATCGATGGCATAACCTTCTGGGTTTTCATAGCATTCTACTATGGTTCCTACTGTATCTTTGAGAATGATGCGATCGGAAAAATCTCCGGGGACATCCATTAATATTTTAATTTTATCGTAGAGTTTTGCTTTCATTGTTATGTTCCTATTTATTGATCTACTTCTAGCCAGTTTGTGATTAGCTTTGGTACATTACTCCCCCGATCGATTTGCCAGTTTGTGACGAGAGTTCCTTCCTTTGCGTTTAGTCCTTTAATTCTGATTCGTACCTCAAACCTAGAACCCCAAGTAGTAGTTTTACCAGGAGTAGAAGGTGCAGTGGCAAAACCTTGACGCAACTGAGCAATTACGTCTTGTGCCGCAGCATTACGACCTTGAATACTTTGTACATCATATCCTAATGTTGCGAAGGCCATCCACTTGCCCTGGTTATCAGGATGGTTCGGGTTCATGGAGTATTCTACAAATTTACGGGTGTCTATTTCTGGTTCTTGCGACATTAATAAGGGTTAACATTTATGCTTATCCTAATTATTCGGATTTTATCACGCTTATTACCTATTTATCTGGTTTTTGAGAAAGTGGGAAGCGAGAGATTGTTCGCACGGGTTGGGTAGTACCACCAGATAGTAATATTGCTAGATTAACAACTTTATATCTAAGGAAGCGGAAATGATACAGCCTGAACTTTTTGATATTGTTGAATTGTTAATAGATTTGCCTGAAGATCATCTCTATTCAGGGAATAAAGGGGCAATAGTAGAGTGCTACTATGATGGTAATTATGAAGTGGAGTTTACTAATAATGAAGGAGAAACTTTAGCTTTGTGTACGTTATCAGAGGAGCAATTTATTGTGGTTTGGAAAGCTAGTACAAAAAGCTGGCTGTCAAGTTCGGAGAAAATTACTGCTATTATTAATCATTTACCTGATCGCTCTCAGGAAGAAGTGTTAGAGTTTGCTCGTTCTTTGTATCGGCGGTAGTTGGTTTAGAGAAAGGGCGATGCCTGCGGCTGGCTACGGCTAAGCGCTTGGGGATAAGGTGAAATAAGGAAGGGCGATGCCTGCGGCTGGCTACGCCTACGCGCTTTTTTAACTGCTGAAAGCAACTTTCAGTATCAATCTTCATACAGTAGATTCTTCTTCTCAGCCACTAATCTATCCGTTATTACTTGGACTATAGGAAGTGAATTAAAATATTCATCAAGAAAATGCGCTCTGACATTATCACCTAGCAGAGGATCATTAGAAGTTAGAAGATTGGGAACAACACATTGACCGTCTCGCCTCAGAGGAGGTCGTAGATTGCCAGGAAACGGACGCGCAGACTGAATACCTGGTATTGGTATCTTGAGGAGTGGCAAAAATAGGACGATGTCATCGCAGCGTGTAAAGTGTTGTACTTTGACCCTTGTACTCCCACTGTTTGTATTTAGCGAATAAGTGTAATCGGTTGGTGAAGCAATTGCAATAATACGGAGACGCTTTACAAGTTTCTGATCGATTTCGCTATTAGATGATGCAACTTCACCACCAATTTTTTCTGCAAAAAAGTTACCTTGCGAGTGAGCAACAATAATGAAGTAATTTTGCTCATTATTTTGCGAGTTGTTTTCTTTTTTCATAATTTCTCTCATCTGTGAAACAATCTTGCCAGATAGACGATCGGATTCTACTCTTGGGTTTCGCGAACCTTGAGTCTGTAAAAATGATTGCACAAGATCACTAACGGAGAGAGGAACACCCTGGGCGTTCCATGTAGTTATCTTTCTTAGAGGTTCTGTCCCATCAAAGCCAGACAAATTACAGTCAGTGTCGATAAGTTTATTCGTTTCATCCCATAGACGGGTTCTATCAATTAGAACTTGTTGAACCATTCGACGCTCTGAAAGACAACTACCTCGAAAATCATTACTGTTGCCTCTAGGCGTGTTGATGCCATTGATGTAGATATAGTTATAAACAGGTTTATTTTCTTTTTTGAACGTGAATGGTAGAGTAGCCTGACCGTTACAAGTTTCTTTACCACTGAACTCAGTAACTACTCGCCCCCTATCCAGATCAACCTTGTTACTCAGTGTACCCTCCCATTTCAGCGTGCCATACTTGATTTGCTCGACAAACATAGCCCTATTACCAGACACTTTAATTTCTGCTGGCACATTTACGCTAACGCTATACCCGGAACCTGTCTTGGTAAATAGTTTAGGTGCTTCAATCACAGATCCAGAAGCACCCGTAGGTATTTTGACAGTACAACTTCCATTTGAACTCAGATCAAAGTAGCCAACGCTCAATTTCCAGGTTCCCGCTAGATTCCAATTCTGGGGTGATGGTTGTGAACTGGCTATTTCAGCAAATATTGAGAGAAAAGATGCGACAGTCGCAAGCACACCAAGACGGGTTAACAATGACATATTTTATTTGTGCTAAAAAATTAGTATTGTCCAGTATTTATGATTTGTAGTAAAGTGTTATGTAGCCCTAGATGACCGTTGGATAGTATCATCAACGGCAAAATTCACTGTTGCTATTTTAGATAGAAGTTTGTTCATACATAATCTAATTGCTACTTGTAACACAGTTAAATAGCTCCGAACGCTTGCAACTCTAAGCTATCAATAAAATTATTTTATTGCAATCGCAAAAGATAGGATTTAGTAGGCATTTTTTTACTTTTCCTGATTTCAGTCAGTAGGAAAGAGTAGGATTTAGTTGCTAAAGTATCAAACAGTAGGATAAAATAGGCAAAACCAACCCCCTCTTCACCTATGGACGTTCAAGAAGTCTTAAAATTGGCTGACGACATCGTGTTCGCTAAGACAGGAAAACACCTCGATCATCTACAAGAAGGCATATTGCGTGGTACTTGGCAACGCCAGAAATACCCAGAAATTGCCAAAACCTGCTATCGTAGCGAAGCTCATGTCAAGAAAGTAGCATCAAAATTATGGAAGCTTTTATCAGAAACATTAGGCGAAGATATCAATCAATCAAACTTTAGATACACAGTGGAACGATGGCAATTTTCCATAGTTTCATCACATTTTGGTGACAATGCACAAGTTGGTAAGTTCAAGGTTTGTGGAAACCATCCTCAACCCTTAGAAACCCCAAACTTAGAGAAGCAAAATCACGAAACCTCTAGCAAAACTCAGCCTAAAATTCGTTTAGACTTATCCGATGCACCACAACCCAACCTATTCGATAACCGCACCTCCGAACTCACCACCCTCAAACAATGGATATTAG
The DNA here is from genome assembly GCA_001698425.1 of Oscillatoriales cyanobacterium USR001. Lineage (GTDB taxonomy): Bacteria > Cyanobacteriota > Cyanobacteriia > Cyanobacteriales > Microcoleaceae > Kamptonema. The sequence goes on from MBRE01000057.1 coordinate 85,325, forward strand.
AAAATCGCACCCATATCATCACCATCTTAGGATTAACTGGAATTGGCAAAACCACCCTCACAATCCAACTAATAGAACAGATAAAAAATGAATTTGATTATATTATTTATCGCAGCCTCCACAACGCCCCAACCCTCCCAACACTCGAAACAAACCTAATTCAATTCCTCCGTAGGGGCAGTGTCCTCGAAGAAAGGGCGATCGCAGAGGAATTAACCCTACTAGAATATTTACGATCGCACCGCTGCTTACTCATCCTTGATGACCTACAAACCATCTTCAGCAGCGGCAAACTCGCCGGCAATTATCAACCTGGATATGAAAATTACGGCCAATTCTTCAAACAAATAGCCACATCATCCCACAACAGTTCATTAATCCTACTAACTTGGGAAAAACCCAAAGAAATTGCAGTATTAGAAAGCCAAAACCAAGCCTGTAAAACCTTACAACTCAATGGTTTAGTTGTTACCGAAGCTGAGGAAATATTCAGAGAAAAAAGTTTAGCCGAACCTGAAAGATGGTCAGAATTAATAAACCTTTACCAAAGTAATCCCTCTTGGTTAAATATAGTTGCCGCCATGATTCAAGACTTATTTAACGGCAGTATTTACCAATTCTTATCATACAATACCCTCCTATTAGGCGATTTAGAATCCCTCTTACAGCAACATTTTCATCGTTTATCCGACTCAGAAAAACAAGTAATATTCTGGTTGGCTAGTCAAGCCGAACCGATGGAAATATCAAAAATTGCAACCCATCTGGAATTATCCCCACCAGTATTATTACAGACAGTGGAATCCCTGGGACGGCGATTACTAATTGAAAAAGTGAAACAAGGAGAGAAAACACTTTTCACACTCCAGCCAATATTAATGGAGTATATGAAAAATCAGCATTATAGAAGTCGCCAAGGCGCTTAGGACATGATTGATTGCTGGAACCCGCTTATTCTATTCCCTTCTTCCTTAGTGCGTGTTTTCCAACTATAGATTCGATGTAGGGGCGAAGCATTCTGGCGATAAATTATCGCTATAAACCGAGGTTTTGTGCCCGAATGCTTCGCCCCTACATTACTTTCACTCATCGCAAAACAGAGTATCGCGAGTATTTCTACCAGTAACCGGATTAGTCCCTTTCGCCACCTTACACAACTTTTTCACCATATCATCCCGGAGCAAAACATCAGTAAAATCAGCACCATCAATAATTGCCCCTTCTAACTTGGTATTATAGGCAAAAGCACCCTCAAGATTCGCATTTTTTAAATTCACCTTAATCATCCGGGCTAAATCCAAAGTAGCACCTCGGAGATCCGCCCCCTCAAAATTAGCATCCTCCATATTCGCCGCAAAAAACCTCACACCCTGCACATTGGCATTACTAAAATTAGCATTACGGAGATTAGCCTTAGTAAATTGGGCATCAGTTAGATCCTTACCAGAAAAATCAGCACCAATTAGAATCTCTCTGTTGTAATCTACTGCTAAGGCGGGCGCGAGATTAATCCCCATCATCGGCAGACCGATCGCTGCTAAAATTACTAAACTGAACAAAAACCTATAAATATGTTGGCGAATACTATAAATCATGCAAGTGATACCTAATGACAAATCGTGATAGATTAACTTTGCATTCTACCAAAAAACGTGCCAAAGTAAGCGATAATCAAGATAATCCCCCAACCAATACGGAGACTATCTCATTAACTGCGAACAAAATTGGCCGTTTAGGAGAAGATTTCGTCGCTCAGTGGTTAGAAGCCCAAGGTTGGGAAATTTTACATCGGCGATGGCGCTGTCGCTGGGGAGAAATTGATATCATTGCGATCGCACCAAATCGGGAAATAGGGACACAAGTAGAGCGAGAAATAGGGAAAATTACCCATTCCCAATTACCTATTCCCAATTACCCATCACCAACACTCATATTCGTAGAGGTAAAAACTCGTCAGCGGCGCAATTGGGACCTTGATGGAAAGCTGGCAATTAATACTACAAAACAAGCCAAACTTTGGCAAGGAGCCGAAATATTTTTGAGCCAGCATCCAGAATTGGCAGATTACCCTTGCCGATTTGATGTTGCTCTCGTCTGCTGCGAATTTTCACACCCAGACAATCAGCAAGGGGATCTCCAAAATTGCGCGATCGATCGATCGGTTACAGTCGGAAACTTAAGCCTGACTTTACAAGATTATATTCAATCAGCCTTCAGCAATTAAAAACTTAAAAAGTCTCGCGACAGGAATTTTTAAATGCTTCAAGCTAGAGTCTCAGGACAATATCCTAACCCCTTCACAAATTGCTGGCGAAAAGCCTCAATTTCTTGGCGATCGGGGCTACCATGACAAACAACCGCCACCTGATAGCGACGCATAACGCTCAAAGGTGACTGTCCCGTTTCCAAACTCCAAAGGGCCATTTGTAAACGAATTTCCGGCTGGTAAGGTATCCCCAACTCATTCATAAAAGCTCGGAAATCTCCGTGAGCTTGAGGAGTGAGATATTGACTCATTTTTACCTTCACCACCCAACCATCAATCTGATGAATGACAGTGATAAATTGAACAGGGAGGTCTCTCCGGGTGCGTAGGTAATCAACAACCCTAAGAGTAAGACTGGTATTGGCAATGTAGTAGAGGTATTCCATAGCTCTCCGTGAGGTGAGAAGCTGACGCTATAAGTCTATATTCGTTCAGTGTAGCTTCCAGTGCTAGGGGAGAAGCCCCCGAATTTGGATGGGGGTTTTACCCAATTTGTTGTGAAGTTTACAAATTTATTTTAAAGGAATATCGGAAATGATTGAGATTAATTTGTCCTTAGACTTAAAATTAGAGGCTTACAACTACGAACTCCCACCGGAACGGATTGCCCAAAATCCAGTTATACCAAGGGATAGCTCTCGTTTGCTGGTGGTTGATTCGCCTACTACGCATCGTCACTGTATTTTCCGGGAATTACCCGATTTTTTGCAGCCAGGAGATTTATTGGTACTTAACAATACCCGCGTACTTCCTGCTAGACTCAGAGGCCACAAGCCCAATGGTTCGCGGGTGGAAGTTTTGCTGATGGAGGAGAAAGAAGATAATTGCTGGTTAGCTTTGGTTAAACCAGGAAAACGCTTGAAACCGGGGGCGCAGATTGAATTTGAACCTTTGGAAACGGGGGTAAGTTCTAATTCTCAGGGATTGAGTGCGACGGTTTTGGCTAGGGAGGAGGGTACTGGGGGACGATATTTACAGTTTGAAGTACCTGATGGGATGTCTTTGATTCAGTTGTTGCCAGTTTATGGTCATGTACCGTTACCACCTTATATTAGAAATTCTCAGTCTTTGGGGGAACAGTATCAGACAGTTTATGCTGAAAAATTGGGCGCGATCGCGGCTCCTACTGCGGGGTTACATTTTACCGATGAGTTATTTAAAAGATTACAGGAAAAGGGCATTGAAAAAGCTTTTGTGACGCTTCATGTTGGTGTGGGGACTTTTCGGCCAGTGGAAGTGGAGGATGTGACGGCTCATCAGATGCACCGGGAATGGGTAGAAGTCTCTGCGGAAACGGTGGCAAAAATTCGCCAAACTCAGGCAAAAGGTGGCCGCATTATTGCAGTAGGTACGACGGCGGTGCGCTCTTTGGAGGGAGTTGCAGCCTGGGCGCAAAAGCAAAATTTGCCGTCTATAGAGGCTTTTTGTGGTTATGTGGATTTATTTATTTATCCTAGTTATGAGTGGCGAGTGGTGGAGGGACTGATTACTAATTTTCATTTACCTTGTTCTAGTTTATTGATGTTGGTGAGTGCGATGATTGGGAGACGGCGATTGTTTGATTTGTATGAGGATGCGATCGCGCAACAGTATCGCTTTTATTCTTTTGGGGATGCGATGCTAATTTTGCCGGAGGGAAATATTTAGGGTTTGTCGCTGATTTTTTTGGGGAACCACGCTAATTTTGCCGGAGGGAAATATTTAGGGTTTGTTGCTGAGTTTTTTGGGGAACCACTAAGACACTAAGACACTAAGGAAGAAGGAAGAAATTTGTTGGTTTTTATTAACATTATCGCCTCTTTTTATGTTTTTTCCCTAACCCCTAGCCTAAGACCTAAGCGCCCCTAACACGGACCGGTTGCTTAAAAGTCCTTAATGTTTGCCCCGTTAGTCTCAATATGTGTCACAATCGCTATTAATCGGGATGGGGGTATGATATGATTGGCCAACTTGTGGATAGACGTTACCGTATTATTAAACCCATAGGCTCAAATGCTTTGGGAAAAACTTATCTGGCTGCGGATACTCGTCGACCGGGTTATCCTCAATGCGTGGTTAGAGAACTTCGTATTCCGGGGAAGAGTGCGGAAACACCCCAAATTATTAAGGTGATATTTCAAAGGAAAGCAGAAACTATCGAAAAAATCGGGAGAAATGACAAAATTCCCTCGCTTTTAGCTTACTTTGAAGAAAATCAAAATTTATATTTAGTAGAAGAGTTAATCGCGGGGGAATCTCTGGCTCAGGAATTGACGGGGGGAAAATCTTGGACGGAAGAACAAGCGATCGCTTTTCTCGAAGAAGTCTTAGAGATTTTGGTCTTTGTTCACGAAAATGGGGTGATTCACCGTCGCATTCAACCGGAACATTTAATTCGGCGGGAGTCTGATGGTAAGTTAGTTTTGATTGGCTTTCGATTAGATAAAGAAATTAATCCGTTGTCTAATTCTATGGTGGGAGTTCAACCGTATCGCTCTATTGATTCTAATTCTAATGGCGATCGCTATAATTCTGATTTTACTCCTACTTTGACTAATGGAAATCTTCCAGAGGTATCCCATGTCAAGGAGGAATCGGGAACTTTACCTCAGATTCAGGATAAAAAGCAGCGCTCGGTTAGTAAAATGGCGATTTATGCGCCGCCGGAAGATTCTGCCAATCACCTGCATTTTAATAGCGATATTTATAGTGTGGGAATGATTGCGGCTCAAGGATTAATGGGATTGTCGATACAACAATTGATACAGATAAAATCTGAGTCCGAGTCGGATAAATTTTTCGATCGCGATCGCGCTAACTGCTCTATGGAATTAGCAAATATTATAGATAAAACGATCGCGCCTTTTGCCGATCGCTATCAATCGGCAACTGAAGTTTTAGCCGAACTTAAAGAACTTATTTCTACAGATCAAGTTTCTGCTCCGCCATCAACAATTGCTACTCCTGCTATGAGTCAACCAATACCTCAGCCAAGGCGCAAAATTATTTACTTTTTATTCGCTGGTATGGCAGGGATTTTAATTATCCTAGCAGCAATTATATACCTCTGGCAGCGCCAAGCTCCTGAAGCAGCTAAAGAGTTTTACGAACGCGCTACTCAAAAGGCGAAACAAGGAGATAAAGCGGGGGCGATCGCAGATTACACTCAGGCAATAAAACTCAATTCTCAGGATACAAATATTTACTACAAACGCGCCAATGTTCACTACGATTTAGGAGTATATCAACAAGCAATTCAGGATTATACTCAAGCTATTCAACTCGATCCTAACAACATTAAAGCTTACTACAACCGAGGTCTAGCTTATATTGATATTGCTGACATCCGCAGCGCCGTTCAAGATTTTACCCAAGTAATTCGACTGAATCCTACTGATGGTGATGCTTATTACAAAAGAGCTTTGGGTTATTATGAATTAAAAGACTACAAAACCGCGATCGAGGACTATACTCAATCAATTCGTCTCAATCCTAACGACGCTAATTCCTACATTAATCGAGGATTAGCTCGTTCCGCTGCTGGAGACAAGCAAGGAGCTATGTCAGATTTTACCCAAGCTATTGAACTGGAACCTAAAAAGGCCACTGTTTACTATAGTAGAGGTAGAGCTAGATTTAATTTGGCAGACTACAAAGGAGCAATGGAAGATTTCAGCGAAGCGATTAATTTAGAACCTAATCAAGCTGATGCCTATACCAACCGTTGTAGCGCTTTCCTGAATTTGGCAAATTACGATCGAGCAATTGAAGATTGTTCTCAAGCAATTACTCTCGATCCTAAAAATTCTGAGGCTTATAATAATCGGTGTGTTGCTCGTTTAAATTTACGAGAGTATCAGAAAGCGGCGGAGGATTGCAGTTTGACTATAGGGATTATGGCTAATAATCCTAAAGCTTACGGTAACAGAGCTCTGGCTCGTTCGGCTACGGGAGATAAGCAGGGAGCAATTGAGGATTTTACTCAAGCAATTCGGCTTAATCCTAGCGATGCTGTTGCTTACAGTAATCGAGGTATTGTATACTCTGAATTGAAAAATTATGCTTCTGCTATTGAAGATTTTGCTCAGGCAATCCGCCTTAATCCTAATAATGCTACTGCTTATTATAGTCGAGGTTTGATTCGCAGAGAAATGAAGGATATGCCGGGAGCAAATGAAGATTTCCAGAAGGCGGCAACGTTATTTCTGGAACAAGGTAGGGCAGATGCTTATAAAAATGCACAGGCACAAATTATTCCGGCTCAGTAAGTTGTTAGTTGTTAACGGTTAACAGTTAACAATTAGCAGTTAACAATTAACCAAATAACAATTAACAATTAACAAATATGAACATGATTGGTCAACTTTTGGATGGACGTTATCGCATAGTTCAAATTCTTAGTTCTGGTGCTTTTGGACAAACTTATATGGCGGCGGATACTCGTCGGCCTGGTCATCCTCAATGTGTGGTCAAGCAATTGCGACCTCCAAGTAATGGTTCGATTATTCTCAAAACAGCCCAGCGTTTATTTAAGCAAGAAGCAGAAATTTTAGAAAAATTGGGAAGGCATAATCAAATTCCTTTTTTATTAGCTTACTTTGAAGAAGACAATCAATTTTACTTAGTGGAAGAATTTGTACCTGGTCATCCGTTAACTAAAGAAATTTTACCGGGGCGGCCTTGGGCGGAGGAGAAAGTCATATCTTTGTTAGAAGAGATTTTAGAAATTTTGGTTTTTGTTCACGAACAAGGCGTAATTCATCGAGATGTGAATCCGTCCAATTTAATCCGGCGTAAACCTGATGGTAAATTGGTTTTAATTGATTTTGGATCGGTGAAGGAAGTCACCACTCAAATTGCTAATTTTCAGGGAGAAATACCGCGCACAATTGCTACTGGTACTCCTTCTTATATGCCGATCGAACAATTCCAAGGAAACCCCAAATTTAATAGTGATATTTATGCGGTGGGGATGATGGCGATTCAAGCAATTACGGGTTTACCAGGAACAGATTTACCGAAGTTGCAAAATCCCCATCCTTCTCATACGGGGGAAATTGTTTGGCGAAACCGCGTGCAATGTTCTACGGGATTGGCAAATATTCTTGACAAAATGATTAATGACCATTTCGCGAAGCGCTATCAATCAGCGAAGGAGGTGTTAGCAGCGTTGAGAAAACTTAGCACTCGTCAAAATCCTAAAAGTGAAGAACCAGAGATTAAGCTGATTAATCCTAAGATAGATGTGCGTATGCCATCACTTCCACCATTTCCACGCTTGGATTCTCGATTCTGGTTAGTATTGTTGGGAATTGGCGGTGCGATCGCGTTAATTTTCCTCTTAATGTGGCTATTTGCATTTTTTACTCGTCCCGATCCAGAGAAAGCTAGAGAATATTTTAATCGCGGTTTGGAAAAGTCACGGTTAGGAGATACTGCCGGGGCAATGGAGGCTTTTAATAAGTCAATTAAGCTAAATCCGAAAGATGCTGAAATTTTTTACCGACGGGCGAATACTAATTACGATCTGAAGAAATACGATGAGGCGATCGCCGATTATAGCCAAGCAATTACTCTCAATCCAAACTATCTCCAAGCTTATTTTAACAGAGGTTTAACTCGTTTTGAAATTAAAGATATGCGCGGTGCAATTGCAGATTATACTCAATTATTAAAACTTCAGCCTAACGATCCTGATGCTTATTATGAAAGAGGACTGGCTTATTTTGAATTGAAAGATTATCCGATTGCGATTAAAGATTTTACTGATGTTATTCGATTACAACCCACCCTTGCTAAAGCTCACAACTCGCGGGGAATGGCACGGGCGGCAAGCGGTGATTTGCAAGGGGCTGTTAGTGATTATACAGAAGCAATTCGTTTGGAACCAAGTAATATTGACGCTTATTATAGTCGGGGGCGATCGCGATTTCATTTAGGAGATTATAAAGGTGCATTAGCTGATTATTCTCAAGTAATTCGCATCGATCCCAAGAGTGTCGATGCCTATGCAAATAGATGTAGCACGCAGTTGAATTTAGGAGCGCATCAAGCAGCTGTTGATGATTGTACTCAAGCAATTTCACTGAATGCTGAAGATTCAGTTCCTTATAATAATCGCTGTATTGCTTATTTGAATTTAAAGAATTATCAAAAAGCAATTGAGGATTGTACTCAGGCAATCAAGGTGAATCCTAAGAATAATAATGCTTATAGTAATAGGGGATTAGCTTATGCTGCGGCGGGGAATAAGGAAAGCGCGATCGCAGATTATACAGCAGCAATTGTGATTAATCCTAATAATTATGAAGCTTATTCTAATCGAGCTAGTATTAATTACGATCTGAAGAATTATGATACAGCTATTGCCGATTATGTGCAGGCAATTCGTCTTAATCCTAATTTTGCGGCTGCTTATGCCGGAAGAGGAACTGTGCGTCGTGCTTTGGGAGATAAATTAGGGGCAATTACCGATCTTGAAAAGGCAGGTAAATTGTATTTAGATCAAGGTAGACCGGGGGGTTATAGGGATATACAGGTACAGATTGAACGCTTAAAAATGGGCGATCCTAAATAAAAACTATAAAAGATAATTAGTTTTTCAATGGAGAGTCACTACCCAAGCTTTTTCGCAATCAAGCCATCCTAAATTTTGGGGATTTCCAAAGAATGGAATAGCACCAAAACGTCCATTCAAATAACCTTTCTCAATCTTCAGATCGGGTCTAATTTTAAATTCTGCTAAAGAGTAAAGATTAGAAACACCTTGCTGGCTTTTCTCAACAAACCAAATTTCATCACGCCGTAGCAAATCTAAGTCTAGCAAATTAGTGTCATGGGTTGTAAAAATAAATTGATTACTTTTCTGTCTACAGCTTATTGCTGTTTGTACGAAATGCCGAGAAAGAAGATGATGCAAACGTCTATCAAGTTCATCCAGAAAAATCACTTTTTCTTCTTCCTGTTTCAAAATGAAAAGAGCAGGAATAAGATTAATTAGACGTTGAGTTCCGTCTGATTCCTCTTCTATTGAAAAGTCAATAAATTCTCCTTCTTCGCCGCGATGACGAGTTCTTAGTTGAATCAATTTTATTTGACCTTCTTCATCCTTAAAGATCAGAAATCTTGTGTCTCCTAAGTTCTGAATCATTGCCATTGAATTTTGTTCTGCTTTATTAAGTTCTTGAATAAGATTATCTTTTAAAGGTTTAGGCATAGTTGGAAAGTGGCGCTCAAAATCCAACTCAACTTCCTCAGTTACTATTGAATCAATTCCTGTTCCTGCAAACTTAAGAAACTCACTAAGAAAATCTGTGAACGATTCATCGCTAAGTATCCCAATTTCTAAGTCTCTGCAATTTGCTTCTGCGGGAATAATAGTTAATACTTTTCTAAACCATTCACTAATCGGTTTTAAAATAGCAACATTCCGCTCAATAGCTTCTGTTAAGAAAAGTTGATTAGGGCGAGTTCCTTCTGCAATAAAATCGAGAAATAGTTGACGTTTCTTACTTCTTTTAAGTTTTAAGCCATATTCTACTTTAGTTTCTTTTTTTGATGAAGTGATCCGCTCAAAATACATTACTTCCTGCTTTTTTCCATCGGGAATTACATAAAGCCATTCTTCAAAAATTTGCTCTCTATTTAGTTTAAAACCGTAGGAATATTGATCGCCTTGGTGGGTAAAAATAAACTCAAACTTGCTAGGCTGCTTACCATAATTACCCAATTTGAATGGAGAAACAGGGATGCTTTGACTGCTGCGAGTTCCCTGTACAACTAATTTTTTTGCAAAACTTATAGCCTCGATCAGATTTGACTTCCCTGCTGCGTTTGCTCCATAAATTGCTGCAATTGGCAATACCGATCGCCCTTTTCCTGCTGCATTTTCAGCCAGGTGATCTATATGCGGTTGATCGCTATTAACTCCCACCATACTAAAAGTGACTTCATCCCTGAAGGATAAGAAATTTTGTATAGTAAGTTGAATCAACATTGTTTTTACCCATTAGGATACTTTGGATTACATTACTCTAAGCTATTATGTTAGCCTAAAACCTGAATTTAGGAGAAAAAATCTCCTAAATTACCAATTTTTAAGCAAATTTTATGTCCAAAGACGGATAGTTGTGCTTGGATATAGTTTTTTCAAACCCTGCAAGGGCGAAGCATTCGGGTACAAAATACTGGTTTTTAGCAGAAATTTATCGCCCGAATGCTTCGCCCCTACATCAATTTGATAGGCAAGAAAACACGCCCTAGCCCCTAGCTATTAACCCTTAACTGCCAGCAAAATTGACATTAGTTACTTGACCAGCACTAATATTAATCGTCTGCTCTAGTTTCCCACCATCAACTTTTAATTGATAGGTTCCCGGAGTTAAATTAATTGCACCAAACCATCCCTTACCATCCGTGCGAATTGTCCGCCGTTGACCTACAGCATCTACTGGTTCTAATGTTAAAGCGATCGCATCACAAGTTGGCGAACAAATCCGTAAAGTACCCGCGATCGCACCCTTAGTAGGATGAGATTTCCAAGGTAAATCAGGCACAGAAACCGGATTTTCCCACACAGGTTCCGTCTGATATGTTTTACCCGTCGCCACATCTACATACTTACTCGGTTTTGCCAGCGCATTGTAAAACCAATCATTACTTTGTAAGACATAATTCCAAGGTTGGCGAGGTAAATTTTCTGCACCTTGCGATCGCAATTCCCCATTAGTATAAACATTACTACTAGCATAGGAATATAAAGTAATCCCGTGCGAGTAATTCCCCTTTGCCGAAGGCTTCTGTGCCCGCCGAATTTGTGCCAAAGTATCCTCAATGTAATTCAAATAATTACCGGGTCCGATCGCCACATAGCGATCGTATTGATGATTTTTTGCAAACTCAATCCAATTGTCATAAGACTCTTTCTGCTGAGGATTATATTCCCTTTGGTATGTCATCGGCATGGCAATATCAAGAATTCCCTCTTCTAGCCAACTGCGCCAATCTTGTAAAACCTCTTTGTAGGGTTGCGTTTTATACCAATCCTCATCTTTTTTTGGTCCATTTCCCCACGCGATCGTCGCCGCCGAAATTTTCACATGAGGCTTAATTGCTAAACTTTGCACGTAAATTTTCCGCACCAAATTTGTCACCTGATCCCGTCGCCATTGCATCCAAACAGGATCGTTTGGTTCCGGTATACCTGTACGTTTCATCTGCTGATTAAACCGGGCTACTGCCGTCGGATTATAACCCCAATCTGGTCCACCATAACGCACATAATCCAATTGAATCCCATCAACATCGTAGTGTTTAATAACATCCAAATAAACCGAAACCGTGTAATCAACTGCATCAGGATGGCCAGGATCGAGATAGCCTTTCGCCTCCCCATCGTAAGTAAACATCGCCCAATTATCCCGCCCCGGCGCATTCGGACCATGTTTCTGCCAAACGTGAGAAGGTTCATTGCTAGTGCTTCCCGTCACCGGTAGCGTCACCATCCAAGCATGAATTTCTAAACCAGCAGCGTGTCCTTTAGTAATTAAATCTTGCAAAGGATCGAAACTAGGAAGTAGATTTGGATCGTTCGATCGCGGTTCAATACTACTCTGATAAAAAGCATCACCACGACGACGCACTTGAGCCACGATCGCATTTGCATTCGCCCGTTTCGCATCCGCTACTAATTTTGTCACCTCTTGCGGTGTCTTAAAACCAGGATTAAAAGCATCCACCCAAAACCCTCGAAATTCCGATGTTTGGCTTTGGGGAGAAATTGCGATCGCGTTACGCGAAGAAAACCATTGCAAATTCAGCAGCAAACTGAACACCAAACCAATCGAAAATAGACTTGACAAAAATACTCTTTTAGATATTCGCATTTGCAAATGTGTGTAAGCCTTCAAATGTCCAGTACATTATCTTTGTACCACCATCTGCTTGATATTCTCCCACAATTTTGGCTGATTATTAATAAGAATACTTTCTTTTTCCAATTTAATTATTTTGCTCTCGTATCCACTGCCGAAATCCTCGCCTTGCTGCACTCGCCCCCTCCGCATCACTCAGTTTCAAAAACTGCAAAATTTTCTCAATCACAGGCAAATCACCAAAAATGGGGCTATTTTCCACCCGTAAATACTCTCCTTCATGCAGTATGAATATTTCTAAATTGCCGTTTTCATAGCGCCATATTTCTGGCACACCCAAGGCGAGATAAGCTGAAAATTGAGTCTTTGAGGTTACGTCTACTTCGATCGCTAAATCTGGTGGTGGATCGAATGATAAATCCAGTCTAACTCGACCAATCATTCGTGCCGCATTTTGAATATAAAAACAATCATCTGGTTCTAAACCTACTGCCATTTCCGGGCGCTTAAAAGTTGTGGAACCATAAGGCTCCCAGTCAAAATCTAACTCATCTAGCAAGATTTTCACAAACTCACCAATCATTATTTTAGCTTTTTCATGTTCTGGTAATGGCATACGAATCTCCAACACGCCTTGAAAGTAAGCAACTCTTGAGGCACGATGTTCTCCCATTTCTTCTAAAATTGCCTCAAAATCTGACCAGTCTATTTGCCGTAATGTCAAACATTGACCTGGTGAAACATCTATCTGATGCAGTTGCAATGTCACGCTCATTTTCTGGATCTCCTAATTTTTGAAGTTCCCAAATTATATAAAACTCTAAAGTCGCAAACTAATTTTCCTCTATGATAGCACGATCGATTGTTTTTATCAAAATTACAAGAGATTAAAAAATGTAGGAAATAAAAAAGCCCTAACCAAAATTGGCTAAGGCTTATTAATCAGGGTGCATCTACTAATTTAATCTGCGATCGCCTCTCCCCAATCTCAGGAAAATTCTCAAAATTAACTGCCGTTGATATCACCAACAAAAAAGCCCTAACCAAAATTGGTCAAGGCTCATTAATCAGGGTGCATCTACTAATTTAATCTGCGATCGCCTCTCCCTAATCTCAGGAAAATTCTCAAAATTAAGTTGATATCGCCCACAAAAAAGCCCTAACCAAAATTGGCTAAGGCTCATTAATCAGGGTGCATCTACTAATTGAATCTGCGATCGCCTCTCCCCAATCTCAGGAAAATTCTCAAAATTAACTACCGTTGATATTACCAACAAAAAAGCCCTAACCAAAATTGGTCAAGGCTCATTAATCAGGGTGCATCTACTAATTGAATCTGCGATCGCCTCTCCCTAATCTCAGGAAAATTCTCAAAATTAAGTTGATATCGCCCACAAAAAAGCCCTAACCAAA
>MBRE01000058.1 GCA_001698425.1 Oscillatoriales cyanobacterium USR001
TAGGTTAAACGAATCGCACCAATAAGTATAAAATACCCGGACAAATTGTAGTCAAATCCGAATAATTACGGAGCCAAATTTATGCAGTACCTTATTACTCCATCTCAGTCAACTAATTGGCAAATTAATCCACCAGAATTTATCAAAATTTTAAGCAAACAATGGTCTGATATTAAAATTGAGAAAGTTTCAAATCCAGACGATCATTACGCCCTAGAATGGTCTCTAAAACCACCACAAATGGGCGTGAGATTAGATGGAGCATTGCATCAAGACGGACAAGGTATTAGTTTAGATGGATATTTAGAAGATTGCGCTAAATTTGCCATTTGGTTTCGTTCTCAGGTTCCCACAATACAAGAATTAGTTTTTTACGATCAAGGCTATAATCATAGCATTGAACTGAAAAATGATACTAAAGATGTAGAAATTATTGAGGTTTTTACAGAAAAAACTATGGTCATAGTTTAAGATAATTAAAGATCGCTCACGAATACGTTGAAAAGTGGTAAAATCTAATATACCAAGCAAACCAAACCTTTAGCGGATGATCGAGTGTCTAATGGCCTGAATCAAAATTATACAAACGAATGGCAAGAAGGCAATCCTTTACCAGAAGCTCAAATAGCTCAGGTTGATTCACGAAAATTTACGGATTATTCCATGACTCCTAATAATCCTAAAAATCAAGGTAAGTGGACTGCTTTTGTTACCATAGGATATGATCTGTCAAATCCAGAAAGTCTAGCAACCGCATCGCAAGATGCGATCAATCAATTACTAATTAAGCTACCATTTATACCAGCAACATTAGACAAAAATAGTGAATATGGTATCAGATTTGAGGTAAAAGTTCCCATTCAAGCTCCTAATGTTCGGCGCGGTATTTTAGTTACTAAATGGCAAATGGAGCAAGGTCAGCCACGATTGATTACTAATTGGTTAAAAGTCAATAAAGGAGACAACTAATGAAAGCTAAAATTAATGATGAAATCAGAACTGTAACTAATATTCAATCAACTTGGGACGATCGAGTTTTTCCGAAAGGAATGATCGGAATAATAGTTGAGTGTTACCAAAGTCCCGAAGAAGGTTATGCAGTTGATTTAGTAATTCCCGATCCCACTTTAGTCGGAGAATTTGATTATGAAAACATTATTTTAAAATCCGAACAGTTTGAGGTAATTACATCAGCTAATCTTGAGAAAGAAGGACAAATAGAAGGTTTGTTAGTTGCTAACTAAATGGAAGCGTTGCATTAAGACGGACAAGGTATTAGTTTAGATCCCTCTTTATTCTCCTTATCAATCAAAAGAGCAATCCCATTCCCAATCCCTGAAACCCTTGATTTTATTGCATTTTCCCTCTTCCCTCTCCCCAATCCCAAAAAACACTTGCCAAAAACAAATAAGTCATTTACAATGGAAGGTCTGGTATCCACACCCAACCATATTTCCCCCAAAACCCCATCCCCGCCAAAGGGAAGGGTATTTCAGTGCGGATGCCATTGAAAATAGAAACTAGCGATCGATTCTCAATAAAGCCCTAACTCATGCCCACTATTCAGCAACTCATTCGCTCTGCACGAGAAGAAACGCAGAAAAAAACCAAATCGCCGGCTCTCAAAAGTTGCCCTCAACGTCGTGGAGTCTGCACCAGAGTCTATACCACCACCCCCAAAAAACCTAACTCAGCGCTGCGGAAAGTAGCACGGGTGCGTCTAACCTCTGGCTTTGAAGTCACAGCCTACATCCCAGGAATCGGTCACAACCTCCAAGAACACTCCGTCGTAATGATTAGAGGCGGTCGCGTCAAAGACTTACCCGGAGTTAGATACCACATTATTCGCGGTACATTAGATACCGCCGGAGTCAAAGATCGCAAACAAGGACGTTCCAAGTACGGAGCCAAACGTCCCAAACCGGGCGCTCCCGCCGCTGCCACAAAAGGCAAGAAATAAGGATCTCATTGCTGAAAGTCATAAAAATTACTGATTTAAAGCTCAACTTAGAGATCCATAAATTTCCAGAAAACCTGTAGCGAACTCGCGCATCCGGGTTCAATCCAAAAACTACTCATCAAAAATTCACTCATCACCAAATTAAACTATGTCTCGTCGTAGGGTTATTCAAAAACGTCCAATTCCTCCAGATTCGGTTTACAACAGCCGCTTGATCACCATGATGTCCCGCCGGATTATGCAGCACGGCAAAAAATCAGTAGCATCAAACATCATTTACGATGCGATGAAAACCATCCAGGAACGCACAGGCAACGATCCCCTGGATTTGTTTGAAAAAGCAGTAAAAAACGCCACACCTTTAGTAGAAGTGAAAGCCCGCCGCGTCGGTGGTGCTACCTACCAAGTACCAATGGAAGTCCGTTCAGATAGAGGAACCGCCCTAGCTTTGCGTTGGTTAATTCGGTTTGCCCGTGCTAGAGCCGGTCGCTCCATGTCAATTAAACTAGCCAATGAGTTAATGGATGCCGCCAACGAAACAGGTAGTGCCATTCGCAAGCGGGAAGAAACTCACCGGATGGCAGAAGCAAACAAAGCCTTTGCTCACTATCGGTATTAATCAGAAATCTTGGGGCTGCTGGCGAGATTGATTCTATTCCTTTTCCCTGTTCCCTTTTTCCCATAGCCCCTTGCCATGATTAACCATAAGTTTCTGTGAACAAATCTTGCAAAAAATATTAAAATGTAACAGTAAACTCCATGTACGAGTTAGCCAATATTGGTTGTACAACTCGATATTATGTAGTATTATTGTAATATTAACAGCAATACAAACTAAAGGAGGTAGCTGTGGCACGTTCCGTCCCGCTTGAGAGAACACGCAATATTGGTATTGCCGCCCACATTGATGCGGGCAAGACAACAACGACTGAAAGAATTCTGTTTTATTCCGGCGTGGTTCATAAGATGGGTGAAGTCCACGAGGGAACAGCAGTTACCGACTGGATGGCTCAAGAGCGGGAGCGTGGAATCACCATTACTGCCGCTGCTATTACTACCAGTTGGAAAGATTACAAAATCAATATCATCGACACTCCCGGTCACGTAGACTTCACGATCGAAGTTGAACGCTCCATGCGGGTATTAGATGGAGTGATCGCAGTATTTTGTTCAGTAGGCGGAGTTCAGCCTCAATCAGAAACCGTTTGGCGACAAGCTGACCGTTATAAAGTCCCTCGGATTGTGTTCGTCAATAAAATGGATCGCACTGGCGCAAACTTCTATAAAGTTTATGGCCAAATTCGCGATCGCATGAGAGCCAACGCCGTTCCCATCCAAATCCCCATCGGTAGCGAAAGCGACTTCCAAGGAATCGTCGATTTGGTGAAGATGAAAGCCTACATCTACAACAACGACCTGGGCACGGATATCGAAGAAACCGAAATCCCAGAAAGCGTTCAGGAACTAGCCCAAGAATACCGGACAAAACTGGTGGAATCGGCAGCAGAAACCGCCGACGACTTGATGGAAAAATACTTGGAAGGCGAAGAACTGACAGATGCAGAAATTATGACGGCTCTGCGGAAAGGCACGATCGCCGGTACGATCGTCCCCATGTTGTGCGGTTCTGCCTTCAAAAACAAAGGTGTCCAGCTATTATTGGATGCCGTACTCGACTACCTCCCCTCTCCCCTAGAAGTTCCCCCCATTCAGGGAACTCTATCTAACGGCGATACCGCCGAGCGCGTGGCTGACGACAATGCCACCATGTCCGCCTTGGCGTTCAAAATCATGGCAGACCCCTACGGTCGCCTAACCTTCGTGCGAGTTTACTCCGGCATCCTCAAAAAAGGCAGCTACGTGATGAACTCCACCAAGGACAAAAAAGAGCGGATTTCCCGCTTAATCGTCCTTAAAGCAGACGATCGCATCGAAGTAGACGAACTTCGGGCCGGTGACTTAGGAGCCGCCTTGGGCCTCAAAGACACCTTTACCGGAGACACGCTCTGCGATGACGCGGCTCCAATCATCTTGGAATCCCTGTTCATCCCCGAACCAGTGATCTCCGTAGCAGTGGAACCCAAAACCAAAGCCGACATGGAGAAACTCTCCAAAGCTCTGCAATCTCTCTCCGAGGAAGATCCTACTTTCCGAGTGAGAGTCGACCAAGAAACTAACCAAACAGTCATCGCCGGCATGGGCGAACTGCACTTAGAAATTCTGGTTGACCGGATGCTGCGGGAGTTCAAAGTCGAAGCCAACGTCGGCGCTCCCCAGGTAGCCTACCGCGAAACAATTCGCAAAGCCGTCAAAGCTGAAGGCAAATTCATCCGTCAGAGTGGCGGTAAAGGTCAATACGGCCACGTTGTCATCGAATTGGAACCTGGGGAACCGGGAACTGGCTTTGAATTCGTCTCCAAAATTGTAGGTGGCGCTGTACCTAAAGAGTACATCGGTCCAGCAGAACAAGGGATGAAAGAAGCTTGCGAATCCGGCATTTTGGCAGGCTACCCCGTGATTGACCTCAGAGCCACAATGGTTGATGGGTCTTTCCACGATGTAGACTCCTCAGAAATGGCCTTTAAAATTGCTGGTTCGATGGCAATTAAAGAAGCCGTACTGAAGGCAACCCCAGTGCTGCTTGAACCTATGATGAAAGTAGAGGTGGAAGTTCCTGAAGATTATATCGGGAACATCATCGGCGACCTCAACTCTCGTCGCGGTCAGATTGAGGGTCAAGGAACGGAACAGGGAATTGCTAAAGTTGCTGCCAAAGTTCCTTTGGCACAAATGTTTGGCTATGCCACAGATATCCGCTCAAAAACCCAAGGTCGCGGCATCTTCACAATGGAATTTAGCCATTACGAAGAAGTGCCTCGCAATGTGGCTGAAACCATCATTGCCAAAAGCAAAGGCAACTCTTAATTGTTAGTAGTTAGTGGTTAGTAGTTAGTGGGCAATTTTGCTAACTAATTACTAATAACTAGCTGCTAATAACTAAGTGTTAGTAGTTAACAGTTAACAGTTAACAAATAACAGTTAACAAATAACAGTTAACAAATAACAGTTAACAAATAACAAATAACTACTAACAAATAACTATTAACAACTGACAAAGGAAACAGAATCAAGAATGGCACGCGCAAAATTTGAACGGACTAAACCCCACGTAAATATCGGCACTATCGGTCACGTCGATCACGGCAAAACAACTTTAACTGCCGCAATTACTATGACTCTTTCTGCATTAGGTCAGGCTAAGGGTAAGAAGTATGATGAAATTGATGCTGCGCCCGAAGAAAAAGCGCGGGGGATTACGATTAATACGGCTCACGTTGAGTATGAAACTACATCTCGCCACTACGCCCACGTTGATTGTCCCGGACACGCTGACTATGTGAAAAACATGATCACTGGTGCGGCTCAAATGGATGGCGGTATTTTGGTGGTATCAGCGGCGGATGGTCCTATGCCTCAAACTCGCGAACATATTTTGTTAGCTAAACAGGTTGGTGTTCCTAGCTTGGTGGTTTTCTTGAATAAAGAAGACATGGTGGATGACGCAGAACTTTTGGAATTGGTGGAATTGGAAGTTCGGGAACTTCTGAGTTCTTATGATTTTCCTGGCGATGATATTCCGATTGTGACTGGTTCGGGCTTGAAAGCTCTGGAAGCAATGATGGCGAATCCCAAGGCGATTAAGGGTGATGATCCTTGGATTGATAAGATTTACGCGCTGATGGAGGCAGTTGATTCTTACATCCCTACGCCGGAGCGTGAAATTGATAAGCCTTTCTTGATGGCAGTTGAAGATGTATTTTCGATTACTGGTCGGGGTACGGTGGCGACTGGTCGGATTGAACGTGGAAAGATCAAAGTTGGCGAAAACGTGGAATTGGTAGGTATTAAAGCTACTAAGGCTACTACGGTGACTGGTGTGGAAATGTTTATGAAGTCTCTGGATGAAGGTTTGGCGGGAGACAATGTGGGTCTGCTGCTGCGGGGTGTTTTAAAGAATGAGATTGAACGGGGGATGGTGATTGCCAAGCCGAAGAGTATCAATCCTCATACTGAGTTTGAGTCGGAAGTTTATATTCTGAAGAAGGAAGAGGGTGGCCGTCACACGCCGTTTTTCTCTGGCTACCGTCCTCAGTTTTATGTTCGTACTACTGATGTAACTGGTACGATTAAGCAGTTTACCAGTGATGAAGGTAAGGAAGTGGAAATGGTGATGCCGGGAGATCGGATTAAAATGACGGTGGAATTGATCAACCCGATCGCGATCGAACAGGGGATGCGCTTTGCTATTCGCGAAGGTGGTCGTACTGTGGGTGCTGGTGTTGTTTCTAAAATCTTGAAGTAGGACTGCACTAATTACGGTTATTTGTTATTCGTTATTTGTTATTTGTTATTGGTTATTTGTTATTGGTTAACAGTTAACAGTTAACAAATAACGGTTAACAAATAACAGTTAACAAATAACAGTTAACAGTTAACAGTTAACAAATAACAGTTAACAAATAACAGTTAACAAATAACCAATCAACTGAACCTAGAAAACTTGCATAAAATTCAATGGCAACTATTCAACAACAAAAAATTCGGATTCGTCTTAAGGCTTTCGATCGCCGGATTCTGGACGCATCTTGTGAGAAGATTGTAGATACGGCAAATAGAACGGCGGCTACTGCGATCGGACCGATTCCTTTGCCGACTAAGCGACGGATTTATTGTTTGCTGCGATCGCCTCACGTTGATAAAGATTCGCGGGAACATTTTGAGACTCGGACTCATCGCCGGATTATTGATATTCATCAGCCTTCTGCGAAAACAATTGATGCTTTGATGAAGCTGGATTTGCCGGCCGGTGTGGATATTGAAGTGAAGCTTTAGTAAGGCATTTGTGTCAACTTAACATCAAACCCTCAGTCCGACAGGGGTTAAAACCCCCTGTATCAAAGCTTAATTCCTCTGAAGAGGACTAATACCAATTCCTATATCTACAGCTAGAGATTTGACCCCCCTGTAGTCCCCCCTTGGCAAGGGGGGACGGCGAAGCCGGGGGGTAAAGATTTGTAGTCATAGCTTTAAGAATTGGTATAAGAAGAAGATTTTTTAAATTCATTTAGTCCTCTTTAGAGGACTTAAACTATTAGACAGGGACTTAAGTCCCTGGCAGTTTTTAGGATACTTGATTTGAGTTCGATCGCGGCGGTCAAGTAATAAAGAATATCAGTCATAATAATTATTAATTTAAACTTACTTATAACTTGAAAATCCATGTGCCAACTGCTGGGAATGAACTGCAATGTGCCAACGGATATTTGCTTTTCCTTTGAGGGATTTTCTGCAAGAGGTGGCAGAACAGATACTCATGCTGATGGTTGGGGAATTGCCTTTTTTGAAGGCTTAGGATGCCGGATTTTTTTAGAAGCTCAAGCTTCTGTCTCTTCTCCGGTAGCCCAATTAGTGCGACATTATCCCATCCACTCTACAAATGTGATTGCCCATATTCGCAAAGCTACTCAAGGTGAGATTTCGCTAGAAAATTGTCATCCCTTTCAGCGGGAAATGTGGGGACGTTATTGGGTGTTTGCTCACAATGGCAATTTACCCGACTTTAATCCTGAAAATGTAGGGTTTTATCAACCAGTTGGCAAAACTGATAGTGAAAAAGCATTTTGTTTAATACTAGAAACATTGCGACAAAAATTTCCTGAAAGTAAGCCTCCGCTAAAAGAACTTTACTTGGCGATCGCAGATATTGGTAAAATTCTGGCAGCAAAAGGTGTATTTAATTACTTGCTCTCAGATGGAGAACACTTATTTGCACATTGTTCAACCCTCTTAAGTTATATTGTGCGTCAAGCCCCCTTTGGTACTGCTCATTTAGTGGACGAAGACTTAACTTTAGATTTTCGCGAGTTGACGGGAGAAAGCGATCGAGTGGCAGTAATTGCAACTGTTCCCCTTACTGATAACGAAGTTTGGACGCAGATGCAACCAGGAGAAATGTTAGTATTTCAGGATGGATTGCCGCTCAAATTTTAAGGAAAACTGGTACGTTTTGGGTAAAAGTTTCAATTGCCACTAAAAAAAGGAGTTGCCCGTGAAAACACGACAATTAGGAAACAGTGGGCTGAGAGTCTCAGCAATAGGCTTGGGTTGTATGGGAATGTCAGAGTTTTATGGCGATCGCAACGACACCGAATCTATTGCTACCATCCACCGCTAAAACTGAAAAAATTACAAATTTAGACGCATAATTCAGTAATTAATTCTATCTCTCAAATTCATTTAACTATTAGGAAAGACAGCTATGCCTACCCAAAAATCATCTTTTTTATCTGCAACTTTTGGCAAATTCACAGGTTCCTTATCTATTCGCTATATTCTGCCTGTGATTATAGTCACCCCCTTACTTGGGGCTTCCACAGCCATCGGCTGGTTAAGTTTTCAAGCTGGTAAACATGAGATTCAAAATCTCATTTTACAACTTAGTGAAAAATCCACTAAAATGATCGACCACGATGTTCACAGTTATTTAGAAAGACCAGAAATATTGTTAACTTCCCAATTAAATCCCATTCAAAATAGCAACTTAAATATTGATAAACCCTTAGAATTACAACGCTATTTTTGGCAAGTATTAAAACAAAAAAATTCCTTGAACGTCATCTACATGGGAACTGAAAATGGCAACTATATATCTGTTGAAAAAAAAGGAAATAATTTTGTAGCAGGAGACTCAACTAACTACAATTTACAAGCTTATGAGCTTGATGAACAAGGAAATCGCGGTAAATTCCTAGAATCTTTAAATTACGATCACCGCACTCGTCCCTGGTATCAATTGCCTAAAAATGCAGGATCTCCTATCTGGACTCCCGTTTATGTATTTGGAGACACTAACACGATCGGCATTGGCTTTTCTATTCCGATATACGATCGCAAATCAGGGATTTTTCAAGGTGTAATCGCTACAGATTTAACGCTATGGCAAATTAGCAATTTTTTGAAGGATCTCGAACTGAGCCCAAATGGAAAAGCATTAATTGTAGAACAAACGGGTAAGATGGTGGCAGCTTCAACTTTAGAAACCCCTTTTAAAAATGTGAATAATGAAGCAAAACGCTTAGATATTACAGAAAGCCAAGATCCTCTGATTAAAGCTACTGGAGACTATTTAATCAAAACCTTCAAAAGTTTAGATAAAATTCAAAATAAACAATGGTTAACTTTCACAGTTAAAGGAGAACCACAATTCGTACAAGTAACTCCCCTGGAAACTAAACAGGGAATTAATTGGTTAATGGTAGTTGTAATTCCTGAATCCGACTTCATGGAACGAATCAACGCCAATAATCGTAACAGTATTATGCTCTGTCTTGGTACTCTAATTATTTCTGTTGTAGTCGGGATTCTCACTGCTAGATGGATGACACGCCCGATGCAGAAAGTTGCCGAAGCTTCCGCAGAAATTGCCGCCGGCAACCTAGAACAAAAAATCGCCCCTAGCAACATTATTGAAATCGGCAAATTAGCAAATTCTTTCAATAGTATGGCAAAGCAACTGAAAGAATCATTTATTACTTTAGAGAAGCAAAACGAAGAGTTAAAGCAGTTAGATAAACTTAAAAATGAGTTTCTTGCTAATACTTCCCATGAACTTCGGACCCCACTAAATGGCATTATAGGAATTGCTGAATCTCTGATTGACGGCGCAACAGGGGAACTTCCCCAAAACACACAAGCTAACCTTAATTTAATCGTTTTTAGTGGTCGCCGTCTGTCTAGTTTAGTTAACGATATTCTCGACTTTTCTAAACTCAGGGAAGGGAACTTAGAACTACAATTCAAACCTATTGACATACGTTCTCTTGCTAATATGGTGGTCAGCCTGAGTCAACCTTTAGTTGGCAATAAAAATTTACAACTAATTAATGCCATTCCTGCCGATCTTCGACCCGCAGAAGCAGACGAAAATCGACTACAACAAATACTGTATAATTTGATTGGGAATGCTATTAAATTTACCCATGATGGAACTATCACAGTATCAGCAGAAGTATTACCCAATGACGATAAATTAGCAATTAGTATCACAGACACTGGTATTGGTATCCCCGAAGATAAATTTGAGATCATCTTTGAATCTTTTGAACAAGGAGAAGGTTCTACAGCTAGAACCTATGGCGGTACTGGATTAGGACTAGCTGTAACTAAACAATTAGTTGAATTACACGGCGGTAAAATTAGCGTTAAATCTCAAGTGGGAGTTGGTTCTCAATTTACATTTACTTTACCAATTTCTAAGGGAGAAGCGGAACAAAGTGCAGAAATTACTTTAATTCAAGAGCGTGTTAGTATTCCACTCCCAGAGATTTCCTTCCCCACAATTCCAGAGTTTTCATTTACAAATAAAAACAAACAAATCAAAAATAATGCAGCGGTGACAGTGGGTACAGAGGGGATTAAAGTTTTAATTGTTGATGATGAACCTGTGAATCTTCAGGTACTTTTTAATATTTTATCTTTACAAAATTATGAAATTTATCAAGCAAATAATGGGGAAGAAGCTCTATCAATAATTGAGCAAGGTTTAAAACCAGACATTATTTTGCTCGATGTAATGATGCCGAGAATGACTGGTTATGAAGTCACACAAAAACTACGGGAAAGCTACATTTCTAGCGAATTACCAATTTTGCTATTAACAGCTAAAAATCAAGTTCAAGATATTGTCATTGGTTTAAATTCTGGTGCTAATGATTATCTGAGTAAACCCGTTGCTAAAGATGAATTACTTGCCCGGATGCGTACTCAAATTAATATGTCTCGCCTGATTGCTGAAAATTTCCGCTTGGGTGCTGAGTTAGATGTAACACGGAAGTTGCAACAGATGATGTTACCGACACAGGAGGAATTAGAAGCAATTGAGGGGTTAGAAATTGCCGGGTTTATGGAACCAGCAGACGAGGTTGGGGGTGACTATTACGATGTGTTGCAACACAATGGAATGGTGAAAATTGGTATTGGGGATGTGACGGGACATGGGTTAGAAAGTGGAATGTTAATGTTGATGGCGCAAACAGCTATTAGAACACTATTGCAAAGTGAAGAATCCGATCCCGTGCGATTTTTAAGTGTCTTAAATCAGGCTCTATATGGTAATATCCAACGTATGGATTTTGATAAAAATATGACATTGGCTTTAGTAAATTATGCCAATGGAGTGCTAAAATTGAGCGGTCAACATGAGGAAATGATTGTTGTTCGTTCTGATGGTGAAGTGGAGTTAATTGATACAATGAATCTTGGTTTCCCTATTGGTT
Organism: Oscillatoriales cyanobacterium USR001; assembly: GCA_001698425.1. Classification (GTDB taxonomy): domain Bacteria; phylum Cyanobacteriota; class Cyanobacteriia; order Cyanobacteriales; family Microcoleaceae; genus Kamptonema. The sequence goes on from MBRE01000058.1 coordinate 11,296, forward strand.
TAGATGAGGATATTACTGACTGGATAGCGGAGGAGGAAGTTAAGTTAAATCAAGGTGATGTAGTGATATTATATACGGATGGGATTACTGAAGCTAAGGATATGAATCGAGAGCTATATGGATTAGAAAGACTGATGGAAGTGGCGAAAAATAATTATCAGCATTCAGCTGTAGAAATTAGAGAGGCTATTATTGATGATGTCCGGCAACATATTGGTAGTCAAGTTGTTTTTGATGATATTACTTTACTGGTATTGAAACAAAAATAAAAAGTGCAGGAATTACTCAGCATTCTTCTTCCTTCTTCCCTCTTCCTTCTTCCCTCTTCCTTCTTCCTTCTTCCTTCGCCATAATGAATAAGCGTTATTGCATTTTCTCTTTTTTTGCAGGTTCAGGGTTTCTTGATTTGGGTTTTGAATTGAGTGGTTTTCATATAGCCTATGTCAATGAGATATTTTCGCCATTTATGCAGGCTTACCGCTACTCTCGGCAATGTCTAAATTTGCCATTACCAGAATATGGCTATTCTGAAGGAGAGGCAGCAGATGTTACTCGGTTAATAGCAGGAGAAACTGCATTACATTTGGGAGAATTAGTCAAGGATAGCAGGAGGAATAATGAGATGGTTGGGTTTATTGCTGGACCGCCTTGTCCTGACTTTTCTGTGGGTGGGAAAAATCGAGGTCAGGAAGGTGATAAGGGTAGGCTTTCTGCGGCTTATGTTGAGTTAATTTGTCAGCAACAGCCGGATTTTTTCTTGTTTGAAAATGTGAAAGGTTTGTGGAGAACTCAAAAGCATCGAGTGTTTTTTGAGGATTGTAAAAATCGACTAAATCAAGCTGGTTATGTGTTAACTGAACGTTTGATTAATGCGATCGAGTATGGCGTGCCACAGGATAGAGATAGAATAATTTTGCTAGGTTTTCGTAAGGATTTAATTAAGGAGATGGGAATTAAAATTGATGATAATGACAAGGTTTTACCTGAAGGTTTTTTTCCTTGGAATAGTCAGACTTTATATCCTAAATCTCAGGCTTTTGCTTACTCTTGGCCTACGAGAGATTTATTTAAAGAAGATTCGATTTTGCCTTGTGTAGATGGTATTCCTCAAGAGTTAACTGTTGAGTCTTGGTTTCAGCAAAATGATGTGATGAATCATCCGAATGCTGAACACTGTTTTCAGCCTAAAGCTGGGATAAAAAGGTTTGCAGTTGTGGATGAGGGAGATGATTCGAGAAAGTCGTTTAAGCGGTTACATAGATGGCGTTATTCGCCGACAGCTTGCTATGGGAATAATGAGGTACATTTACATCCTTATAAAGTGCGTCGGCTGTCGGTGGCGGAGGTGTTGGCGATTCAATCTTTGCCTAAAGATTTTGTGTTGCCGGCGGCGATGACTTTAACTAATATGTTTAAAACTGTGGGGAATGGTGTACCTTTTTTGGCGGCGCAAGGGATTGCTAAAAGTATGATTGAGTTTTTGGAGGTTAGAGAGTGGGATGATTATGGAAAAATCAGTCGCAAAATACCTGAGAAAAGTCTATAATTTAAGTCTATAATTTATCAAGGTTTAAAACCTTGGTTCTATAAGTTGCCCATAGTAAACCCATGACTGTTACTCCCCGCCGCTATCACATTACTACTTTCGGATGCCAGATGAACAAAGCCGACTCAGAACGTATGGCCGGCATCCTAGAAAATATGGGTTTCCAGTGGTCTGAAGACCCCAACGAAGCCAACTTAATTCTCTACAATACTTGTAGCATTCGAGATAGTGCCGAACACAAGGTTTATTCCTATTTGGGAAGACAAGCCGGCCGTAAACGTTTGGAACCGGAACTAACTTTAATTGTAGCTGGATGTGTTGCTCAACAAGAAGGTGAAGCTTTGCTTAGAAGAGTGCCTGAATTAGATTTGGTTATGGGTCCGCAACACGCAAATCGCTTACAAGATTTGTTGGAACAAGTGTTTGATGGCAATCAAGTAGTGGCTACTGATGCTATTCATATTATGGAGGATATTACTAAGCCGCGTCGTGATAGTAAGGTGACGGCTTGGGTGAATGTAATTTATGGCTGTAATGAACGTTGTACTTATTGTGTAGTGCCGAATGTGCGGGGTGTGGAACAGTCAAGAACTCCTGAAGCAATTCGCGCGGAAATGGAGGAATTAGGTCGCCAAGGTTATAAGGAAGTAACTTTATTAGGGCAAAATATTGATGCCTATGGTCGCGATTTGCCGGGTACAAAAGCTGATGGTAGCCATCAGTATACTTTGACAGATTTGCTTTATTATGTAAGTGATGTTCCGGGAATTGAGCGGATTCGTTTTGCGACTAGCCACCCGCGCTATTTTACGGAAAGATTGATTAAGGCTTGTGCGGAATTGCCGAGGGTTTGCGAACATTTTCATATTCCTTTTCAGTCGGGGGATAATGATATTTTGAAGGCGATGGCGCGGGGTTATACTCAGGAAAAATATCGCCGAATTATTGATACAATTCGGGAATATATGCCGGATGCTTCTATTAGTGCTGATGCGATCGTGGGTTTTCCTGGGGAAACAGAGGTACAGTTTGAAAAGACGTTACAATTAGTGGCTGAGATGGGGTTTGATTTGGTGAATACGGCGGCTTATTCGCCTCGACCGGCGACTCCGGCGGCTTTGTGGGATAATCAGTTAAGTGAGGAGGTAAAGGCTGATAGGTTGCAAAGGTTAAATTATGTTGTTACTCAAACTGCGATCGCACGTTCTCAGCGTTATTTAGGAAGGATTGAAGAGGTGTTAGTAGAAGAACAAAATCAAAAAGATGCGAGTCAGGTTATGGGCCGGGGGCGTGGTAATCGCTTGACTTTTTTACCAGGTGATATTACCGAATTAAGGGGTAAGTTGGTGCAGGTAAAAATTACTGATGTTCGGGCATTCAGTTTGACAGGCGATCTGGTATAATGGCTCAGTTTCATTAATTCACAAATGAGGTTCTAATAATGAAGACATTAAAACCAGTTAATTTTCTCAGGGATATTCAAGGTAAAAAGTTGTTTGGATTGATGGTAATTTCGGGAGTTTTTGGGATTAGTTTGTTTGGTTGCGCTCAAGAAACGCCAGCACCGGAAGCTAGTAAACCTACGGGAAGTGTTACTGCAAAACCTAGTCCAGCGACAACAGTAAAATCTACTCCAGCAAATACAACTACTAAGCCTAGTCCAGCGACAACAGTAAAATCTACTCCAGCAAATACAACTACTAAGCCTAGTCCAACTACAACTACTAAGCCTAGTCCAACTACAACCACTAAGCCTAGTCCAACTACAACACCTCAAGCGAATCAAACAACTCAAACTGATTTACCAAAGCCTAATCCAAAAGGTGACTATTCAAGGACATCGCATAAGTTTTGGCAGGTTGTCGATCCGAGTGGGAAAGGTGTTAGTTGTCGAATGGGGAAATCAACTATTGAACAAATACAAACTCCCGGTAATTCTGTAGTATTGGATATTGGTAGCTGGCCTGTTATTGGTAATTTTAAACAGGGGCAAACTTTTGAAATTGACCCCGGTCCTGCGGGTTTTGGCACGTTATCTGATACTAAGAAAGAACCTTGGATTTTTGTGGACAAAAGTTCGGATAAGGGTGCGCCTACTAAGTGTTTTGTTCGGGCTAGTAGCAGTTTTGTAAAGCCAATTCAGTCCAAATAGTAGGAGAGATTTTGGTGGAATTGAGGGTTGATAAGGATCAAAAAATTAATACCTTGATGAATTACTGAAACTGACTATCTAGCACTGCTTTCCGTTAGATCCGACAATACATCAAGTTATTTATTTTTCAGTCCTAAATTTGGTTCGTAGTAAGCGCTTTAGCGCTAAAGCGCTTACTACAAACTTCGTGGGTGATAATTTTAATTTTCAATTTACTCTCCTAATTCGGGATTACAATTTATCTGGAAATACCTGGTTATTTCTACTATACCATCAGATATGTTTGCTCTTCATTCATCGGCAATACCCGCAGCCGTTGATTTTTCAAATCTGGTTCTAACCCCAACATTTCTAAGGGAATTACACCTAACAAAACTGCTGAAACTCCTTCTGGGAGTTCTAAACAATCAAATCTGCCTTCTCTCCCTTCTACAAAAAGTTCGACATCGGCAAAAATTCGACCTTTTTTGATGCCAGCAGATGTTTCTACATCTCTTTCTCCTACTTGAATTAAACCTAGTTGGCTGATAATTTGAGCGGGTAAAGAGAGCAATGTTGCGCCGGTATCAACTAGGACTCGATCGAGTGTGAGAGTGCGGATTTCATCAGGGGAAATGAAGCCGCGATCGCTGAGGACTCGATCGATGCGATTGGTGACAGTTATTGTAGTGAGAACTTGACCCATTTGTTTATCTTTTAGGTTCGGTAGTACAAGTGTCATTTTATTTCACCTCTTTAAATTGGTTAGTGGTTAGTTATTAGTTGTTGGTTAATGAGTTTTGCGATCGCTATTGGTTCTCCATCTTCAAGAGTGTAAATATCAGGCTCATCGTGCAGGAATTGAAATGATCCTCCGCTTTGGGCTAACTGGGTTATTTCCAAAGTCGAAGGATAGGGAATGTTACTAAATAATTTAGCTTTTATTAGCAATTGTTCTTCTTCTGAGAGTGTCTGGATGATTTGTACTAAGGATTCAATCAGTTTTGTGTTCATAGCTTAAAATCTGTGGAGATGTTTTATTTTACTTCAATGTCGCCTCAGTTTAGGGTGGATTAGCCACTGTAGCCGTATCTGAAGTATTTACTAAGCTTTTCTCTATCTCCTGAATGGCCTTATCGCAATTTTGGACATTAGCATCAAGTCCCATTGCTTGGTACAGTTCCCGTGCATTTTGATAAGCAGCAATTCCCTCTGATTCTCGGTTAATCTTTCGTAAAATATTTCCCAAATTAAACCAAGCATTAGCTTCAGCCCGACGATCGCCGATTTCCCGCAAAATTTCCAGCCATTGCTGATAGCACTCAATCGCTTGCTGGTATTTGCCGAGGGCGTTGTAAGCATTGCCTAAACCGCCGAGGGCATAAGCTTCACCTTGGCGATCGCCCATTTCCCGTTCAATTTCCAGAAATTGCTGATACAACTGTATCGCTTGCTGATATTCTCCGAGGAAGTTGTAAGCCATACCTAAATTGCCGTAGGAATGAGCTTCAGCTTGGCGATAGCCGATTTCCCGTGAAATTTCCAGAGATTGCTGAAGGAACTGTATCGCTTGCTGATATTCTCCGAGGGCGTTGTAAGCCCTACCTAAATTATTTAGGGAACTAGCTTCAGCTTGGCGATCGCCGATTTCCCGTGAAATTTCCAGAGATTGCTGAAGGAACTGTATCGCTTCCTGATATTTTCCGAGAAAGTTGTAAGCAGTGCCTAAATTGCGGTAGGAAGTAGCTTCACCTTGGCGATCGCCGATTTCCTGTGAAATTTCCAGAGATTGCTGAAGGAACTGTATCCCTTGCTGGTATTCTCCAAGGAAGTTATAAGCAGTGCCTAAAAAGCAGTAGGAATAAGCTTCACCTTGGCGATCGCCGATTTCCTGTTTAATTTCCAGAGATTGCTGAAGGAACTGTATCGCTTGTTGGTATTTTCCCATGAAGTAGTAAGCATTGCCTAAACCTCTGTAGGAACTAGCTTCACCTTGGCGATCGCCTATTTCTTGTGCAATTGCCAACGACTCCTGATGCACTTCGATCGCATCTTTAAATCTTCCTTGAACTTGAAAAAGCCATCCTACTCGATTCAAACTAGCCACTAAATCTAACTTTAACCTAAACTCTTTTTGCAGTTCAATAGCTTGATACAAATACGCGATCGCTAATTCTCTCTCTTTTCGATAATCTTCCGATTCTCCTCGATTTAATCTAACTTCATACACCTGCGCTATCCGGCTATACAAACCTGCCAACTTAGGATCTTTATCGCCACTTCTACTCCGGGTTTGTTCAATTAATCCTTGCAAATCTTCTAGGGATAATAAAAAATCATTTTCATTGAAATTAGACGAACGATAATCTATACCCAATCCACCTCCAAAAGCATTAATAACTTTAATGGCTTCAAACCGAAAAACTCCTTTCCGCCAACTCCAAAAATCCGGTGCTTTTCTGTTAATTTTGCCAAAAATATCATTAGTAATCCACAATACAATCGGAAAAGGAAAAGCCCGCAATCCTTCCCGCGTCCACTGGAGATAACCAAAAAATTTATCTTGTTCCGATCGCTCAGAATTTCTAGTCAAAAATGATAAATCTTCAGCACCAACAACCGTTAAAACTGACCTACCTTGCTGCTGCAAATACTCATCTTTCTCTACCTGGTTAGCAATGGCACTTCTCAGGCTAGGTTCCACCCTTGCAAGTCTTAACCGATAGGGGCGAATATTCCATTTTTCTAGTTCCCCTTCGTAACGCCTAATCAGGCTTTCCCGAAAGTTGATATCATCGCAAACAGCAACCAGTAACGATAAAATTCCCTGACTCGCCTTGATCGATACTAATAACTGGCGATAGCTTTTTTCGTTATCAATTTTATCCTCCAAAAAATCTTCTGGCATCATCATATTAATCCTCGACGCTTCAAGAGGTCGCAGACAATGGGATGGATATCATACCACAAATCATCATTTCTATATTCTAACACATATAAGCCATGTAGTAAGTCTAAAAAGTTCGTATTATTTGAGTCTTCAGGTTCATAGTTGTTGTAAGTTGCAGTTAATATCTCAAACTCAACTTTGCCTAAACCTGCGGTAAATTCGAGACGCAACTCAGTTAAGGAACGGTTGAGGATTTCCTGATTAATTTTGATATCTTGGCGAGATGGTTTTTCCTCAATTAATAACAAACATTCTTCACAACATTTATTCGCTATGCGGATCATCTCTCGCAACACGCCGCCACTTTTAAACACGATCTGTTGCGCTATTTCCGATTCTATCAATTTAGATGAAAGACGCTTTTGTAAAATATCCAAAAACAGGAGATTAGTTTGCTCAAGAGCTATAGGGTTAAGTTGCCGATTTTCCCCTTTTGCAAAGAGTTTAGAAACAGGCATGATTGAAATTTTGTTGTCTGTCTCTGTACTGATTGTCGATCGCAAGTTAATATTTCTAACTACGGCAATCGGAATTGTAAAAATCACTCGAAATTGTGGCGACAGTAACGCCTTAATATTATCTCTATAAATATTACCAATTAAAGCTAAATCTAATTTATCTAAATCATCAATAATCACAAGTATATCTTTATTAACTGAACTCTCAATCGCAGCGGCAATTTCATTGATCCGCCCGATAAGATCGGCAAAGTTTTTACCTAATTCTTCCTTGATCTCGCTTCTAGTTACTGCATCTGCTTGCAATTTACCTTTAATGATACCTAATAAATCAAACCCGGCACTTGATTCAGCTTTTATCTCCTCTACTTTGGTGTTGGTGCGAGTGGCAAACCATTCATAAAATTTATCTTTAATAGATTTGCTAATATTAACTTTTTCCTTTTCTGCTTTCTCCATTAACTGAACTGCGATCGCAAATAAAATGTTAATATGATTAACATCAGACATTTCAATCATATCTGAGATGGAAAAGAAAACCACAAAATACTTTTCTTCCTGCTGTCGGCTAAATTCTGCTAGGAGTGTAGTTTTCCCTGAACCTCGATGTCCAGCAAAAATAATCTTGTTACTATGAGGAGTGCAGGATTTCACCAATTGTTTAAGTCTAGCCGTCACCTCCTCACGATAGGGAACCTGAAATTTCTCTAAATCCTCTGGCGTAATCAGCGGCTGAAACTGTAAATTTTGGTATGCTTGCTCAAAGTCTGCAACTAAATTATTCTCTGGCATAACGCTGCACTCCATTTTGTTAATATATTTAGATGATTATACTATAAAGTTATCCTGGGGGACAATCTTGTTGACAAACCAGCTAAAGCTTTAACGCATGATCTCAAAACCCAACTCCTCCCTAACAGGACTAATGCTAAGATATTCAATTCAATTACTAACTCCCTACCCATTAGCGGATAAATAAGCTAAACTCTCTAAGAGACACTAACTAAGAGTTTGCCCATGACTACGGATAAACTGCGAAACTTACCTTTTTTCAGTCAACTTTGGCAACGCCTGGAAATGATGCCGAAGCCCAAGACTGAGGAATCGATCTTGCTGCGGATTTTAGTGCAAGCATTAGTCACAGTGGGAATTGTGGCGACAGATGTGGCGGCTGGTATTGCTGAAGATGATATTGCCATTAGTTTGTGGGCTGTGCCTCTGAGTTGGGTGGGTGCAATTTGGAGTTGGTTTAGTCGGCGCGATCGCAATATTCCAGTTAAGTTTTGTTTAGCGATCGGGATGTTATTGGCTTTATTTGCATTTCTTATAAGTTTGGTGGCGGAGTTAAATGATACACGCCTTGTCTTAGCTAAATTGTTAATTCAACTTCAGGTACTCCACAGTTTTGACCTACCACAACGCAAAGATTTAGGCTATTCAATGATCATTGGTCTAATTTTATTGGGAGTAGCTGGAACGATCAGTCAAGAGTTAACTTTTGGTCCATTATTACTACTATTTTTAATCATAGCTATTCCTACTTTAGTCCTCGATTATCGTTCCCGTTTAGGAATTTTGCAGCCTGAAGGTAAAGGGAAAAAAGAAAAAAGAAATAAGCTAAACCTAATGGAATTTGGCATAGCTTTATCTCCTAAAAGCTTCGGATCTTTGTTATTAGTAATTGTGAGTTTAGGCTTAGGGATTTTTGCATTTTTACCTCGTTTTCCGGGCTATCAATTACGCACTTTTCCAGTGAGTGCGCCAATTGAATATCAAGGTAAGTTTGATGGTCGAAATATTTTGAATCCTGGTTATGTAAGAGGTGGCAACGATCAAGGTGATGGGGGCGGTAGTGGGCGAAATCCTGAAAAGGGACCTGGTAAATTAAATGATACTTTTTATTCGGGTTTTAATACTCGAATTAATCAAAATTTGCGGGGGGAAATGAAGCCGCAGGTGGTGATGAGGGTGCGATCGCAGGCAGCAGGTTTTTGGCGTGTCTTAGCCTTTGATAATTACACTGGCCAAGGTTGGGAAATTTCTCGGAATGACAAGGCTTTAACTCTGAATCGACCTTATTGGTCCTATCAATTTTATCTGAGTTGGATGCGGACTTTAAATCGTACTAGAGAGGTAATTCAAAGTTATACGATGGTGTCTCAAATGCCTAACTTAATTCCGGCTTTAGATCAGCCAAAAGAGATTTATTTTCCCACGCAGGAAATAGCAGTTGACCCAGAAGGAACTTTGCGATCGCCTTTGGAATTACGGGAGGGATTGACTTATACGGTAATTTCTGAAGTTCCCTATCGCGATCGAACCTTATTAGGTAAAGCTGGTACTAATTACCCCCAAAATATTAAGAAATACTATTTACAAGTACCGCCAGAAATTAAAGAAAAGGTGCGGCGCTTAACGGAGGAAATATTAGCCGCAAGAACTAGAGTTGCTAAGTCTGATAAACCGATTGATTCAGTTTATGAAAAAGCTTTATACTTGGCTCAATACTTAAAGCAAAATCCCAATTATAAGCTGCAAAAAGAACCGCCATTTTTACGAGATGATGAAGATTTAGTCGAAGCATTTCTGTTTGGATATAAAGATAGCCCAGCCGGGGAAAAAATCACTGGTGGCTATCCAGATCACTTTGTCACAGTAATGACAGTTATGTTGCGATCGATTGGCATTCCCGCGCGAGTAGTCGGAGGTTTTGAGCCGGGAGAATTTAACCCATTTACAGGTTTATATATTGTCAAAAACACCGATGCCCATTTAATGACTGAGGTGTATTTTCCCAATTATGGTTGGTTTCCCTTCAACCCAATTCCGGGATATCCACTTTATCCACCTTCGATCGAAGATAATCAAACTTTTAGCGCTTTGCAAGCCTTTTGGCGGTGGGTTGCCGGTTGGTTGCCAACTCCTATAACTGGTTGGTTAAATACAGTTATTGGTTTTATAGTTGTCTGGTTATTGGGAGCAATTAGCTGGTTTTTTGAACTATTTACTCAAGGTTGGATAGGGTTATTTACCGGGTTAATTGTAGGAATTGGTTGTGGTTTTATGGGTTGGCTGCTTTGGCAAGTTTGGCGGGGTTGGCGTTATCGCCGCTGGTTGGGTAAATTACCGCCGATCGAAGGAATTTATCAGGAGATGTTACAGGATTTAGGCAAGAAAGGATTTGTCAAAAGTCGAGCGCAAACACCTTTGGAATATGCGCGAGATATGCGATCGCATTTGACAGTTGATGAAGCCGAGATACTTGAAGAAGTTAGTCATGCTTATGTGCGGTGGCGCTATGGTGGAGAGATGAGAAATTTAGATCAATTGCAACAGTTAGTAAGAAACTTAAGGCGGAGTTTTAAATCGATTAAGTGGCGGAGTCATATCTAAGCTCAATTTAACCGATAAAACTACATACCAGCACCAATAAGTACCAATACCAAACAATCCTCCCTCAGTCAAATTAGTCATTAGCATAAATGTTAACAAATACAAAGGCAAACCCGACTCAGGCAAACTTTCTTGAGTCATGTACTTAACCCCTCTAAGTATATTATTAAAAAAAGACAAAACAAACAAAAATAAGCCACCCCAACCCAAATCACAAACCAGATCCAGAAAACCATTATGAGAGTGAGGAGGGATAAAACCAGATTTAGCCACGATAATTCCGTAAGCTGGATTTTCTAACTCCCGCCAAGGCTGCCAAAACCCGATCATTCCATAACCAAATATAGGATTATTTTCATTAATTCGATCGATAATTAAAGGCCAAAATTCTGTTCGCCCCGTTAAAGTCATATCTTTTCCCAAACCATCTACAATAATAGACTCTAAATTATTTAACACCAAAATACCGATACCAATACTCCCTGCTAAAAATAAGATAAAGCAGAAAAAAGCCCATTTTACAGGTAGTTTTTTTAACAGTGATAAATAAGCCCAAAAGCTAATTAATACCACCGTTAAAATCCGACTAGCACCACTACAACCTTTTTGCAATCCTATTAAGGAAAGGCAAATTATAAATAATGATAAATAGCGATATTTAGGTTGTTTAAAAGCATATAATATCCATAAAGAAGCAGTATTAGCCATTTGAAAAGAAAAAGGGTTTTTATGACCTAAAACTCCCCGCCAACAACCATCTGGTGATGGATTTGTTTTCACAACTCCCCACAAAGTTAATAAAGCACTTAGCCATCTCAATAATCCATAAATTTCTAACCAACTATACTGTTTTCCTACATAAATACAAACTAGCGTTACTCCCCACATAGAAAAAATCGCCCGAAAACTAATTTCAGGAGTTTGTGACCATAATCCAGATAAAGTCATAATTAATAAAAACAAACATAAAAAAGGATCTCCTGACATCCATTTAATGACCACATAAACGAAATTTTTAGTAGTTTTATTTAATCGGGGTAATAATATTAAAATCATGCTGGCATAAATAACTATTTGACCAATAATAGTTATGGGAGTAGTTTCTAGGTTGTACAAAACTTTAGGGTGAATTTTTTCAAAGGGCATAGCGGCGATGCCGCTGGCACCAGTGATGGTAAAAAAAAGTATGCCCACAAAAATTTTTTCTAAGGTAGCGGCAAATTTACGATCGCGGGCGACTAAAATATAAATAGTCACAAAGGCGATCGCTGCCACACAAACAAGCATTAACCCAAACATCGGCACCCTTAAAATATTTCTCATCGCTTTACCTCGATCGTCAAAATCGTTACTACCTATGAAATCGTTAACCCTTTCTACTTTACGCCGATCGCTACTGGCGATCGCACTGGTTATTTCCTCCCCTCAAACCAACCTCGCTCAGTCCCCAACCCCCACAATCAGCATTAATTCTGACTACTATTTAGGTGGCGGAGACAACATTCGAGTAGATATCTACGATATGCCCCAGTTTAGCGGAGAATACCAAATTCCCGCTGGAGGAGCCATTCAAATTCCAATTATTGGTAAGGTTTCTCTCGGTGGATTAACTTTAGAAGAAGCCTCTCAAACAATTTCGAGAGCTTATGCTCACATCATCAAAAAACCATTAGTTACTATCACCTTACAAGCCGCCCGCCCCCTCAATATTTGGTTATCTGGTGAAGTAAGTCGACCCGGCTCCTATTTATTACCCCTAGCTACTGGAGGTGGAACTAGACCATCAGTTCAGTTTCCCACTTTACCTCAAGCTTTAGAAAAAGCTGGCGGTATTAGAACCAGCGCTGATATCCGCCGAGTTATTATTCGCCGTCGCCTTAAGGCTAATCAAGAGGTGACTCTAACTTATAATCTGTTGAATTATTTACAAACTGGTCAAACGCCCCAAGATATTACCCTCAGAGATGGCGATCAAATTTGGGTTCCACCTCAAGAAAAAATAAATTTAGCAGAAATTAATCAGGTTAGTGAATCTAACTTTTCTCTACCAGCAGATCAACCCCGTACTGTTTCAGTATTAGGAGAGGTGAAGCATCCTGGTAGATATGTGGCGATTGGTGGCGATACTCGAAATGGCGAAAGAACTGTGGGACAACCCACGATCGTTCGCGCCCTACAATTAGCAGGTGGTATTACACCAATTGCTGATATTCGTAAAATTCAACTTCAACGTTATACCAGAAGTGGTAGACAACAAATTATTACTATTAATCTTTGGCAATATTTACAGGAACGAGACTCCTCTCAAGATACTATCCTGCAAGAAGGGGACAGCATTTTTGTCCCGACGGCGACAACTATTAACCCAGCAGAAGTTTCTATTCTAGCTAATTCTAGCTTTGCTCCTGCAACTGTGCAAGTTAGCATTGTGGGAGAAGTTAATGCTCCAGGAACACTTAAATTAGCTCCTAATACTACTTTAAATCAAGCGATTATGAGTGCTGGTGGTTTTAAACCAAGTAGGGCGAACTCTAGGGTTGTGGAACTGATCCGGCTAAATCCAAATGGGACTATATACCGTTCTCAAGTAGCAATTGATTTCAATCAAGGAATTAATGACCAAATTAACCCATTAATTCAAGATAATGATATAATTGTTGTCAGGCGATCGGCGGTCGCCATCTGGACAGACAACATTAATACGGCTCTCACACCAGCTACTAACCTTGTTGGTGCAATTCTTATTCCTACCAGATTTATAGAGCTACTAAGACTATTAGGAAATTAGGAAATTAGAAAATTAATAGAAAATTAATAGAAAATTAATAGAAAATTAATAAAATTTGCCTTATGGATAAACAGCAATTTTCTACTCTCAAGGATGCCCTTAATAATCAATATTTGTCGGCTTCGTCCTCTAATCACACAGCTAATAATGCAGAAGTAGATGACCAAGTTCTTGATATGAATTGGTTACTCGCTGTCTTTAAACGTCGCATTCTGGTGATGGTGATAGTAGCTATAAGTATTGCTACTTTGAGTGGTAGTTTGATTCTCTTGGCGGCTAAAAAATCAATTACTGAGTATGAGGGGAAATTTAAAGTTTTAGCAGAACCGATTACGGCTGACGATCGATTAGCTCGGCTTTTTATTCAAGCTCAAAATAATAGTTTAGCTGTCACGGACTTGAGCAAAATTAAATCATCAGTGGAAGAAAGTTCTTCTTTGGATTATCAAACTTTGGTGCGGGTTTTAAAAAGCCCAGAAGTTCTGAAACCATTGCTTGATAAATTACAAAAAAAATATCCTCAGATTGATTATACAGTTCTTAATAGGCAGTTGACGATCGAGCGTGTTACTTTCTTGCGAGATGGAAAACAGGGAGGGACTAAATTATTGGATATTAGTTACCGCGATCGAAATCCTAGCCGCATCAAATATATCCTAGAAGAAATTGCCAAATACTACATAGAATATATGCGCCAAGAGCGCTTGAAAGTTACGCAACAAGGTATTGAATTTATTGATAAACAAATACCGCCACTGCAACAGAAAGTAGATAGCTTACAAAAAGAATTACAAATATTAAGAACTAAGTATAGCTTTAATCAACCAGAACTACGAAGCCGTAGTTTATCAGATCGACTAGATACTTTAACGAATAGTCGCCTAGAAGTGCAAGCACAACTAGCGGAAAATATCCGCCAATATGAAAGCTACAAAGAAAGATCGTTAAGGGGAGATAATCGTTGGATTGTTGATATTAGTCCAAAGTCTTATGAAAGTTTAATGGGTAAAGTAAATGAGGTAGAGTCACAACTAGCTTTAAGTTCTACTCAATTTTATGAAAATAGCCTTCCTATTGAATCTTTGCGGGAAAAGCAGCAAAGTTTACGGGATTTAATGCAAAGAGAAGCTGAGGCTATCCTGTTTCAGATCAAATCAAAAATAGAACAGTTGGAAGCTCGCGAGCGAGTAGTAGCTAATAGCCAAAGTTTACTACAAGAAAAAATCACTCAAATGCCGATCGCTCAACGTCGCTATGATGAAATACAATTAGAACTAGAACTAGCTAAAGATCCGCTCAAACTGTTCATAGAAAAGCAAAAAACTTTGCAGTTGGATGCAGGTCAAATTGATAGCTCTTGGGAAATTATTGCTAAACCAGAATTAGTCAAAGACGATAAGGGTGTTCCCCTTGCAGTAACACAGAAACCAACTCGTAGAAACCTCGCGATCGCAATTGTAATTAGCAGCTTACTAGGTATTGCTGTCGGTTTCTTAGTAGAAGTTTTAAATACTGTTTTCCATACTCCAGAAGAAATTAAATCAGCTACTAAATACCCTATATTGGCAGTAATTCCCCTCACTAAAGCACTGGAAAATGTATCGCGTAGAAGTATAATTTTCGCCAATAAACTCACGAGCTTAAATGCAACTAATAATAGTGAAAGTTCCAGCAAAACGATGGTATCAAATCAAATAGATTTTCCTTTCCTAGAGGCATTTCGCTACCTATATACCAACATTCACTTATTAAATACAGGACGAGCTATAACTTCTTTAACCATTAGTTCTACAACTAAAGGTGATGGTAAGTCTACAGTAGCCATTTATCTAGCTCAAACTGCTTCTGCTGTTGGTAAACGAGTATTATTAGTAGATGCCAATATGCGTTTACCTCAACTGCACAAACACTTTGGCTTATCAAATAGTAGAGGTTTGAGTAATGCTTTGACTTCCGATTTAAGTTTTAATGAAGCAATTCAACAATTGCCTAACGATGATAATCTTTTTATCCTCACTGCTGGTAGTAGTCCTGCGGACCCAATTAAATTACTTTCTTCCAGAAAGATGCACTATTTAATAGATGAATTTCAAGCTTTATTTGATTTAGTAATTTATGATACGCCACCTTTAATTGGTTTAGCTGATGGTCATTTATTAGCTTCTCAGACTGATGGTACTGTGCTGGTAGTAAAGATCGAAAAAAACGATCGAGGTATGGTAAGCAATGCTTTAGATGAACTAACGTTAGCTGGGACTAGAATATTTGGTGTAGTAGCTAATGGCGTTGCTAGTAGTAAAGATCGAAAAAAGCGTTCGGGGCATAGTTAGTATATGCTTTTTGAACAGTTAACCAATAACAGTTAACCAATAACAGTTAACCAATAACTAATAACAATGAAAAAATTAAGTTTACGACAGCGATCGCTAGAAATTCTCCTTCGACTCAAAAATCTCTATCCTGATGCTACCTGCACCCTCAACTATGAAACTCCAGTGCAATTATTAGTTGCCACAATTCTCTCCGCGCAATGCACTGATGAACGAGTAAATAAAGTAACACCAGCCTTATTTCAACGCTTCCCCGATGCGGAAAAACTCGCGATCGCAGACATAGAAGAACTAGAAAACCTCATCCGCTCCACCGGTTTCTATCACAATAAAGCCAAAAACATCAAAGGCGCTTGTCAAATCATCGTTAATAAATTCAACGGTGAAGTCCCAAAACGCATGGAATTATTATTAGAATTACCCGGCGTAGCCCGCAAAACCGCCAACGTCGTCCTCGCCCACGCCTACGGCATTAATATGGGAGTCACCGTCGATACCCACGTCAAACGCCTCACCAATCGCTTAGGTTTAACCACACACTCAGATCCCATTCGCATCGAACGAGATTTAATGACCTTACTACCCCAACCAGATTGGGAAAATTGGTCAATTCGCCTGGTTTATCATGGTAGAGCCGTTTGTAATGCCAGAAATCCAGCCTGCGAAACTTGTTCCCTTGCCGATTTATGCCCTTCGGCAGAAAGTAAGCAACCGACAATTATGGTACAATAGAAAATACTGACTTTATTTTTAGGATATTAGAACAGTTCATGGCTAAAAAAAGCATGATCGAGCGCGAAAAAAGACGGCAGAAACTTGTTGATAAGTACGCCGCCGAGCGCGAAGACCTCAAAGAGCAATTCCGTGTTGCGGGTTCGCAGATGGAAAAAGTTGCCATCCACCGCCAAATTCAACAGTTACCTCGCAATAGTTCCCCAACTCGCTTGCGGAACCGCTGCTGGGCAACTGGACGGCCTAGAGGTTATTACCGGGACTTCGGACTGTCTCGTAACGTGATGCGCGAAATGGCTCACCAAGGGCTTTTACCTGGTGTAGTCAAGTCAAGCTGGTAGTTTTTCTATGGGGCGTTAGCTTGTTTGTAGTAAGCGCTTTAGCGCTAAATTTAGCGCTAAAGCGCTTACTACAAACCAAATCATCAAGTTATTTAATTTTCATTCCTTTAACCAATAACAACTAACAAATAATAACTATCGCCAAGCAATTTTTACAGATATTTGTCGAGACTTACTCGTTACTATAAGCACGCGATAAACTCCCGACTCAGGCAATTTAGCCCAAGCTTCGACCTTACCTTGATCGAGTAATTCTCCTGATGGAGATTCGATCGCGACATCCACATCATTAGCTGTAACTATCATTGTCTGCCCTGCTTTCCCCTGAACTTTCAAAGGTTGAATTTGATAAGCAGATAAATTAATTTTAATATTAACATCTTTGGCTCCCTGTGCGATCGAAATTTGACGCTCTGAATTATATGTCCAAATAGGTTTAAACTCGCGCTCCAAAACAAAGCTAGTTTTATCTAATTTAGGCGTAATTCGCACTCGATAAAGACCGGATTCTGGTAAAACTCCCACCCATTGACTCACCTCTTTTTCAATAACTCCTAATCGTTGACCACTGGGGCTGAACAATTCTGCGATTAAGTTTCCAGCCCATAGGGAAAGAATTAATTCCCGCCCTTTAGTTCCCTCAAAAATATATGTAGTTGGTTGCGCGATCGTATCTCTCATTTCCAGAGTAGACATTCGCCGAATCGGTTCAATAATTGAGGTTGTATTGCTCAGTGCCGTTGTTGCCATAAATACGGCCAGTAGCCCTGACAGTATTAGTTTCTCCATTTGATGTCCAGTCCTGATAGCGTGACGTGCTATAGGATATTACTTGTCTCAATCTATCTACGCCGGACAAAATTTGAGATGAGATATAGCAGTCCTAAATGAGTTGTAAAAAAAACTAGAAACCCTCCCAACCCTCCCCTACCCGTACATCACCATTGCGATCGTGTACAGAAAAGTTTTCACCAACGGCAAGAAATTTTACGACAATATCTGTTAACATATAGATTGAAAGCAATTGTAAACAAAGGTGTTTATGCAAAGTTTTAACAACTGGAATATTATTAATAAAGGTTGGTATATTGCTTCTCCCAGTCAAGCTTTATCTCAGGGAAAAGCAAAATCTGTAGAGGTTTGCGGTCAAAGAATTGTTATTTTTCGGGGTGAAGATAGAAAAGTCCGGGCATTAGATGCCTATTGTCCTCATTTGGGAACAGATTTAGGAATTGGTAGGGTGGATGGCAATTTAATTCGCTGCTCTTTTCATCATTGGGCATTTGATGAAACGGGCAATTGTCAAAATATTCCTTGTCAAGCAGAAATTCCTCGTCAAGCTAAATTACTAACTTACGCAACTGAGGAGAAATATGGTTTTATTTGGATTTATCCTGATGCGAAAGCACCGGAAGGAGTGGTAGAATTTGATGAGTTGAAAGGTAAGGAAATTGTCAGTCAAGCTGATACCGCTTTTGAAAGAACTTGTCATCATCACATTTGCATGATGAATGGAATTGATGCTCAACATTTGAAAACAATCCATCATTTAGATATCAAAATGGAGCTATCTCTTAACCAAAATCAATTAGGGACACAAATTGATTTTATAATGCGGGGAGAATTTCCTAAAACTACTCTGAGAGAAAGGTTAGGTCAGCGATTTTTAGGCTCTAGTTATGAGTATTCTATGCGTTATGCTGATGGTTGTATTGGTTTGTTGACGATAATGAAAAATGTTCGATTATTTCCGCCTCTTTACATGATTTATGCTTACACTCCTATTAGTCCTGGAAGAACAATAGTTCAACCGATTTATGTAACTGAAAAACGTCAAGGAATTATTGGATATTTACTCAGTCAATTTTTGCTATTTTGTACTCGTTTAGCTTACTATATGCTCAGAGATGAAGACGGCAAAATTTATGATAATATTTGTTTTAATCCGCAAGTAATTCTCAGCATTGATGAACCATTAGTTCAATATATGCGGTATGTGAATCAACTTAAACCGTCTCAATGGTCGCGAGATGCTAAGGAATGAAAAATAAATAATTTGACGATCTGGTTCGTAGTAAGCGCTTTAGCGCTAAAGCGCTTACTACAAACACAGGAAATGGACGAGATTATTGGCGATCGCCTTTAATTTTCAAGGCATCCAAACCTACTTCCTCCGCAGTACGGACAAGTAAATTTTGTTGACGATTTTTGACAATGTGTTGATGGCGATTCATTAACGCTCTTGCTTGGTTTTCAGTAGACATGATTGTGGACTCCAAATTTAATAGTTAAGGTCAATTAAGTAAATCAAACAGTCAGGAAATGGACGAGATTATTGGCGATCGCCTTTAATTTTCAAGGCATCCAAACCTACTTCCTCCGCAGTACGAACAAGTAAATTTTGTTGGCGATTTTTGACAATGTGTTGATGGCGATTCATTAACGCTCTTGCTTGGTTTTCAGTAGACATAGTTGGTTTCTCCAAATTTTTTATCAAATTTTGCTGGATATCTCGGAAATAGAGCTTTCTAGCTCATCGTTGCATTACTGCGATCGTAACTAGCTTGAAAGCCGGATTGCGCCTTACCTTGAATGTGACCCCGGTAGCTAGTATCTTCAAGACCCACCTCAGCGGCGGTACGGGAAAGCAGAGATTGTTGTCGATTCTTGACTAAATGGTGGTGACGCATCATCAAAGAGCGTGCTTGATCTTCAGTAGACATATCTGGTTCCTCCCTATTGCTTGAGCGATGGTTAACTTTTTCTCTTTCTTTTATGACTATAACAGATATTTCTGTATTGAAATTTACAGAATGCTATTTTTTACAAAAATTTACAATTCCTCACGGCAGGGTTAAAGCTGTGGTCGGAGATTAGATAATTAAGTTTCGATTTTTGATTTGAGTTAAAAGTAAAGCGCCGACAATTATCGACGCTTTTTTATACCAAGTCTAAAAAATTTGGTAACAGTCTTGGTAGGAGCGGGTTCGCCCAGATATTTGACACCCACCGACAAATTATCTAAACCCGCCCCTACAAAAATTATTAAAATCCTCAACTAATCTAACTCCCGCCGTCCTTCCAAAGCCCGCGCTAAAGTCACCTCATCAGCATATTCTAAATCTCCACCCATCGGTAAACCAAAGGCAATTCTCGTTACTTTTGTAAAAGGTTTAAGTAAACGCCCCACATAAAGCGTAGTCGTCTCACCTTCCACACTGGGACTAATAGCAACAATTACTTCTTTTACCTCCTCCTGACTGGCCCGTTGTACTAATTGATGAATATTCAATTGTTCCGGGCCAATTCCATCCATCGGCGAAATTACGCCACCTAAAACGTGATATTTGCCACTATATTCCCGTGTTTTTTCTATGGCAATTACATCGCGAGAATCAGTCACTACACAAATAGTATCAGCATCGCGGTTAGGATTGCGACAAATTTCGCATACGGGATCGGCGGATAAATGAAAACATACTTGACAGAAACCTACTTGTTCTTTCGCATCAATTAAAGATTGAGCAAGTGCTTGAACTTCTTCATCTGGTCGTTTGAGAATGTGTAAAGCAAGGCGTTGAGCCGTTTTGGGACCGACTCCAGGTAGGCGTTGCAATTGTTCGATTAAACGGGCTAAAGGTCGTGTATACAATTTTGTTATTTGTTATTTGTTATTTGTTAACGGTTAACTGTTAACTGTTAGATAATTGGTAGGGATACGGCATTGCCCTGTCCCTACTAACCACCACTAATTTTAGCTTTATATCCTAACTTAGTCAAAATTTCTAAAAGTTTCGGACCATGTTCGCCTTGAATTTCAATTTCATTATCCTTAATTGTACCACCAGCACCACATTGAGTTTTAAGTTGCTTCAATAATCCCGCCAAAGTTTCTGGCTTTTCCTGAAAACCAGTAATCACAGTCACAGTTTTACCTTTTCGTCCCTTGCGAGATGCTTGAATCCTAATATTTTGCTGAGATGGGGGAATTTCGGGGAGCGCTCTTTCTAGTGCGGCTGAATTGTCAAAATTGCCAAACTCAGAGTAAACAACTCGCTTCCCTGTAGAGTTATTTACATTAGTAGAATTGTGCTTAGATGTTGTCATAAGAGAACTTGGTTTAAAAGTAAACTACTATTGCTAAATCTAGGGCGAATGCCATTCGCCCCTACTAGATGTACTGCGTAAGTTTTGTCACAGTAACGTTGATCCCAAGCCAGTAAAACAGCTTTGCGATCGCAACATTCCTGTCCTTCTATATCATACCATCGAATGTCACTATTTATGCGAGACATCACCTGTTTTAAACCGATACATTTCAACAATTCCCCAATTAACCGAATAACTGACGTGCGATAGTCAACGGTTAGATTAAATTGTTTCCTAATCTCCCCCTTATAAGCGATCGCTTTTCCTTGTATTGCCTTAACTTCCAGAGAATTAGCATTGTACTTAAACCCAGCATCAACTAATTTTAACAATCCCAAATCACCAATTAACTGTGCTTTAGGCAGTTGTAAGTGTAAATCTGGTAAAAATATATCACCATGACTCCACTTAATCAAATGATTCTTAATTTGAGCCGCATCTAATATTTTACATTCTTGGGGATGAGTTGCCAACCAATACAGAAAATTTTGATTCAACCAACTGGGATCTTTTATTTTGCGTTCCAAGATAAAATCAGTAGTTAAATTAACACCTGGTAGAAAATACCTTAATTTTACCCCTTCAGCTTTTTTCCGATCTTTATAACTGGATAAAGGATGACTAAGAATATCAGTTGCTTGGGATAAAGTCATGCTAGATGATGCACCCTCAGATAAAAGTTCCGCATCTTCGCGCTTAATTGCTTCCTTCTCGATCGCAATTTCTTCCCCAATTTTACCACCTTCACTTACGCTATCAATAATCTCAAAATTATCTTCGTCTATCAATTCTTGACGCAACTGTACCCCACATTGAGACTTAGCATAATTTTCTCGCGCTTGAATCTCAGATAATGCGATTAAATGTGGATTTTGCCATGAATTATCACCTCGCATAGTTTTGAGCATATTCACCATTAAATCAGTAAATTGATTATCCCCAATTCCTTGTTCTATGGCTTCATTCATGGCAATTTCCGAGGCAAGTTTCCAAACTTCTGTACTTAAGCTATCCTGCATACTTGGAGTATAATTATTACTAACATTTGTCGGTAAATAAGCGCGATTTCCTCCCGGCTGTTTCCCAATTTCTTCCGCCCATAAAGTGAATTGTGATAGCTGTCTGCATCTGGCCATCATCTGTCTAAATTCTCCCGGCTCTAATACGCCAAAATAAAAGCCAAAACCCTGTTTAAACCAATCAATTTCTATAGAAACGCCGATACTCATGGCTGGTGAATACCACAATACTAGAGGTTTATGTTGCGATATCCAACCATCAGGCTGAGAAATAAAATCTTTACTTTTTTCCTCCACACTTGTTTTACCATCAATCCGCATTGAACGTTCTAAAAGTTGCGGATAATTTTTAATTGCGTATCTTTCTAAGGCCTCTAATTCTTTTTGGGAGTCAGCGCATACTACAATCGGCGCAAAGTTTATATCGGTTTCTTTTAGTTCTATTTGTTCGGCAATTGCAATCATTAACTGTTCTCGAATGCTATCTTTTTCGCCCGTACAATAAGTACATTTTTTGACTTTACCTAAATGACGATTAATTAAGGTATAAACTGGGGTGTTAGCCGCACACATTGAGTGAATATATTTAGCTTCTGTATCTGTTAAATCCGCATCAGCTAATAACACTAAACCGCCATTATTAGTTACACGATTAATTAATTCTCTAAATTTCTTCAAAATTTCGGGACGGCGATTTTGTACGGCGGTAGTTGAGGTTAATAAGTGCTTTAATCCCATGCGAACTTCATCAATAATTACTACATCCCAATTTTCATCGGCTATTTTCCAAAGTGAATCCCAGCAACAGCCAACACTGGCAGTTTCTTGTTGATTTTTAAGTTTATTGAATCGATCGATCCAAATCATATCAAATTTGTGACATTGTTCAATCCCTAACAAAACTCGCGGTGTAATGCTGAGAATGCGCTTATTTTGACTTTTCAATTCGGCAATTAGCGGCCGGATAATTTTTCTGGACTTCCCGCTACCTTTGGGACTTCTAATTAATACTAACCCACTTTGGGGTATAGTTTCTGCCATATCTTCTGTGAAAAATTCTTGATTTAATAATCGATCTGGCTGATAAGATAAGGTATTAATTCGCGATTGTTCTTTGAGAATTTGCCAACTGGTTAAATCCCAATTCCAAGTCTCATCTCCTGCGTCTTTAGCTAGATGACGAAAAGCGTTAATAATGTCTGTTGGCGGACATCCAGATTTACAGCTAATCGTGCCTATTTCATAGTTAAAATCGCTCCGATTAATGTGTAAATTATCGGTGCTTCCTGTTGAAGAACCGTGTACGGGACACTGACAAGTATCCCAATTTTGTCGCGATCCTGCGGTGCCGGCGCGATGCCATCCATAGCCGTAAAGTCTGGCAAAACGATGAATTAAGGTGAGATCGTCTGTATGGGAATTGGAGACACAATCTGGGTTAATTGTTGGGGTGACGGTAGCTATTTCTACTTCCGTTTGATGGCGATGATTAATTTCTGCTAAAGAGTCTTTCCAAGCGGTATCTGGGTTAATTTCTGAGCCTTTTTTATGCTGCAAATCTACTAGGCGCACATACAAACGTAAGCGGGTATAAAGTTCGTCTAATTCTGATTCGTTACAAGTGCGAAATTGGTCAGGATTTAATAATGGGTAATTCCATCCCTGTTTAATTAGGTTTCTTTTCCCACAGGCAAAATTATAGGCGCGGTATCGTTGGGGTGAGTAGGGTTGACATTTCCCGTCATCCATTGCGGCGATGATTTCTGCTTTTGAGTAGGTTCTTTCTGGTTGACAAATTTCTAGTTCGCAGAGGGTATAATTGAAGCTTTCCCCATCCCATAAAACGTGATAAAAACCGGGTAATCGCATGAGGCGCGGGCCGTCTTTGACTGCGGGATCTGAGCCTTGATAGAGTGAGATTCTTTCTTGTAAGTTTGTCCAGTTATCTAGGCTGGAATCATTGCGATTTAGTTTATAATAAGTGTGTTTGCTTTTGCGGGTGCGAACTACGGCGGTGGGAGGAATTTTGAAGTTATCAATGGCGGTTTGTTGTTCTTCAAATGTACCGCGATCGCTTTCAAAAAATGCAGCATAAGCTAATTTAATTTCAGCGTTGCGGCGACCGGCGTTGACGTTGAAATATATCTGTTTTTGTGCTAAGTTATTTTCTTGATGCAGCCACCCCAATCCATCCTGATGATGGCGGCCATCGGCGGTGATTTTACCGTCAATCCATCGGTATTCTTGGAGGTCTAAGTTATCTTTACCAAGTATTGCTTGCCAATCGGTATTTTTACCCTTTTCTGAGCGGTTTTTAGTTGCTTGAATATTCCTTCCCGTAACGCGATCGCCCCATTGATAACCCAAAGCATATAAAAGTTGGATAGCTGGATGTTGGGTTGTGGTTTTAACTGGTAGAATTAGCGAATTGTTACTTTGCATAATTTTAGATTTTTATAAAATTTAGACTAAAAAACTTCAAATCATTATAATTTGAAGTTTCCCTCTAAAAAATATTCACTTGGTCATTATAAACTATTTATCTCGGATTGTCAATCAGTTCCTATTGAGCGAAATAAATCTATTAGATTAATTGACGCTACTAATAGACCACTTAACAGTTTGACTGCCACTATTATCACCGTAAACACCCGGTTGATCGTTGTTGATAAATGATACACTTTCGCCAGGATTAAGTTCAAACATT
This sequence comes from Oscillatoriales cyanobacterium USR001, assembly GCA_001698425.1. GTDB lineage: Bacteria > Cyanobacteriota > Cyanobacteriia > Cyanobacteriales > Microcoleaceae > Kamptonema. The sequence goes on from MBRE01000058.1 coordinate 35,840, forward strand.
TGTTCCTTACCGCTGGCTAAAGCTTGACCATTTTTCTCTGCTACTAGCGCTGCTGGAGTGATATTTGGGAAACGAAGATGGGGTTGTCGCCAGGGATTTTCTGTATTGCCATTAGCATCTACTTGTTTGCTAAATATGTCAGAATCTCCATAAGTCCACAGTCCCTCGGCTTGAATTTTTAAGGTGATCTTTTTGTCCGATTCATTTGTCAAACCAGGAAGGTTATCTTCTTGATTTGCAAAAACTACAAATTCGCCGCTAGGTAGTACAAAAGTTTGGCGATCGAGTCCAGAGAAAATAGATGCTTGTTCTGCTGCACCAGAAGGGTTATCATTTTTAATACTGGCGATCGACCATTTAATAGTCAAACTACCACTATTATCACCATAGACACCTGGTTGATCGTTATGGATAAACAAAACACTTTTGTACGGTGCAAGTTCAATTTCTTGTTCTTTACCACTACCCGCCAATTTATTATCTATTACCGAAACCAGTGCGGCTGGAGTTGCATCTGGAAATCGCATATAGGGGTTTCTTCCAGTCTGCGCTGTATTGCCATCGCCATCTACTTGATTGGCAAATGCGTCTTCGCCCCCATAACTCCACAGCCCCTCTGCTTGAATTTTCAATGTTATAGTTTTGCTTGATTGATTAGTCAAGTTGGGAAGGAGTTGTTCTTCTTTTGCGAAAACGGTAAGTTCGCCGCTAGGTAGCTTTATGCTGGATTTGGTCATGGTTTTTTAGTGGCTCGTTTACACAGGGTACTCTACCATAAATGGTTTTGGGAAGTTGTAATTTCTTTAACTTTTCTTTAGTTTCAATCCATAAGGAATGAAAAATAAATAACTTGACGATCTGGTTCGTAGTAAGCGCCAAGCGCGAAGACAGCGCTTACTACAAACAACTGTTCGTTGAATAATAATTCAAGCTAATATATAATTTTAAGACTTAGGATCGCAGTACCACGCCAGACGGCGGCGTTACTAATATTTTAACGATCTAATCTCACATCTCACATTTATATTCACATTTCACATCTCACATCTAAATCAAAATGACTACCGATCAACCAGATTGGACGCGATTGCACAAAGCTCTCTCAGTGGAGGCGGAACGGGGATTTACCGACTTACAAGGTTCTCAATATCGCTTCAGCGAATTTCTCAGTATGAGTTTGAGCCAAACCACAGATATTATACCGCCAAGCGATCGCGGTCGATGGCTGGAACTCGCGGCCCAGTTTGTCAGTTATCCCGAATTAGATATCGAAAGCCGTCAATCTCTGGTTGCAGAAACCCGCCGACTTATACTACAAGTGCAGCGAAGCTGGGAACTTCGCAACTCACAAATAGAAAATAGAGTGAGAAACGAGGCTGCACAATATAATAGCCCAACTCCAGCACTCAATACCAGAACTGCACCTGTCAGCCAAAACCCTGCACCAGTAAGCCTTTCCCTCGACCAACCCTTAACTCGCGTGACGGGTATTGGACCTGCAAACGGCAATCGTTTGGCAAAATTAGACCTATTCAATGTCTCCGAATTATTATACTATTATCCCCGCGATCACATTGATTATGCCCGTCAAGTGAGTATTCGGGAACTGGAAGCGGGGGAAACTGTGACCTTAGTGGGAACCGTGAAGCGTTTTAACTGCTTTACTAGCCCAAAAAATAGCAAATTGACGATTTTTGAGCTAATTTTAACCGATCGCACTGGTCAAATTAAGCTCAACCGCTTTTTTCATGGCAGTCGCTACAGTAATCGTGGTTGGCAGGAACAGCAAAAGCGTTATTATCCAGTAGGTGCGGTGGTGGCCGCTTCTGGGTTGGTGAAGCCGGGGAAATATGGCGTAACCTTGGAAAATCCCGAAATTGAAGTGATGGACTCCGAGGGTGGCACGATCGAATCGGCTACAGTGGGGCGTTTAGTGCCTGTTTATCCCTTGACTGAGGGGGTGGATGCGGGGGTAGTGCGGCGTGGGATGGCGGTGGTTTTGCCGGCGGCCCAGCAATTACAGGAATCGTTGAGTAAAGATTTGCGCGATCGCTATAGTTTAATGGGAATAGCCGATGCTATTAGTAATATTCATTTTCCTTTAGATAGAGATTGTTTAGCAGCAGCGCGGCGGCGGTTAGTTTTTGATGAGTTTTTCTATCTACAATTGGGAATGTTAAAACGCCGGCAAATGCAGCGCAAAACTCAAGCCAGTGCGGTGCTAATTCCTAATGGAGAATTGCTCAATAATTTCTATAAAATTCTCCCCTTTAAGTTAACTAATGCTCAACAAAGAGTTATTAATGATATTCTCAATGATTTAGCCTCGCCGGAACCCATGAATCGGTTAGTCCAAGGAGATGTAGGTGCGGGTAAAACAGTGGTGGCGGTGGTAGCAATGTTAGCCGCAATTCAGTCAGGTTATCAAGCAGCTTTAATGGCCCCGACGGAAGTTTTAGCCGAACAACATTACCGGAAGTTAGTAGGTTGGTTAAATTTAATGCACTTGCCTGTGGAATTATTAACTGGTTCGACAAAAGCCGCCAAACGGCGACAAATTCATGCTCAGTTAGAGACAGGGGAATTACCAGTTTTAGTGGGAACCCATGCGTTAATTCAAGATACTGTAAATTTTTACAAATTGGGTTTAGTAGTAATTGATGAACAGCACCGCTTTGGGGTGCAGCAGCGAGCCAGATTGCAGCAAAAAGGGGAATCTCCCCACGTTTTAACGATGACTGCGACTCCTATTCCTCGGACATTAGCGTTAACATTACATGGTGATTTAGATGTCAGTCAAATTGATGAATTGCCACCGGGAAGACAGCCGATTCAAACTACAATTTTGACTAGCAAAGAACGCAGTCAAGCTTATGATTTAATCCGCCGAGAAGTGGCGAGTGGTAGACAGGTTTATGTAGTTTTGCCTTTGGTGGAAGAGTCGGAAAAGTTAGATTTACGTTCGGCGATCGAGGAGCAAGAAAAACTTGATAAAATTGTCTTTCCTGACTTTAATGTGGGTTTGTTACATGGCCGGATGACGAGTGCCGAAAAAGATGAGGCAATTACTAAATTTCGGGATAAAGAAACTCATATTTTGGTATCAACAACGGTGGTAGAAGTAGGGGTTGATGTGCCAAATGCAACGGTAATGTTAATCGAAAATTGTGAACGTTTTGGATTGTCCCAGTTACATCAGTTACGGGGGCGTGTGGGTCGGGGAAATAGTCGTTCTTATTGTTTGTTAATGAGGGGTTCTAATGCGGCAGAGGCTTTGCAAAGGATGAAGGTTTTGGAACAGTCCCAGGATGGGTTTTTTATTGCCGAAATGGATATGAGATTGCGGGGGCCGGGTCAAGTTTTAGGGACGAGACAAGCAGGTTTACCGGATTTTGCTTTGGCGAGTTTGGTGGAAGATCAAGAAGTTTTAGAGTTAGCGCGACAGGCTGCTAAAATGGTGATTGATGAGGATGAAAGTTTGGATCTATTTCCGGTGATTCGGGATGAGTTAGAGAGGAGATATCAGCGGATGATGAGTGCTTCGATTTTGACTTAGGAGTTTATTAATACTAATTCAAAAATTAATATTGCTATAATCACCCTAAGTTGTTAAAATAGCAGCACTACTCTGAAAACCTTAGCTTTTAATAATGACCAAGTTCCCCCACGACCAGTTTGCTAAAGAATATTTGCAAGAGTTATTATCGCCTCTCGGAGCCGTAGAAACAAGTAAAGATGTTACTGCTGAAGTTAGAGAAATTGATGTTTTTTTTCAACCTACTACCGTCAATTCTGAATACGCGCAAACTTTGGGTTTATTAGGTAAAATGGCGGCGACTGTGGCAATAGTTGAACCGTTTCGCAATCCAGTTAATGCTGATGGGATTTTAAGTGGCATGGAGAAACTATTAAATAGTAGGGCTCAATTGTTACGAAAAGCGGAGCGAGAAGAGCGGCGTTTGGAGTTAGATCAATTACCTTTTTTATGGATTCTAACTCCTACTGCTTCGGAAAACTTATTAAATAGTTTTGGTTTTCAGATGCCGCCAGAGTCGGAAGGTTGGGAGAGGGGGGTTTATTTTTTATCGGCAGCTTTGAGAGTGGGGTTGATTGCGATTCATCAGTTACCAAGGGTTGCAGATACGATGTGGTTGCGGATGTTGGGTAAGGGTAGGGTGCAGCAGGAGGCGATTGCGGAGCTAACTGGTTTACCTGCGGATAATCTATTGCGAGGAAATGCGTTAGAATTGTTGTATAATTTGCAGGCAAATTTGCAAGCGAATTTAGTAAATAATCCCGAAGGGGCAATAGAAGATCAGGAGTTGGTTATGGCGATCGCACCTTTATTTCAAGAACAATTGCAAGCTGCTCAGCAAGAAGGTAGACAAGAAGGTAGACAAGAACAGCAACGCTTAATTTTAGAGAACTTTATCCAAGTCAGATTCGGCGAATTACCTCCGAAAATGTCAGCTTTTATGGAGGCAGCATCTACTTTACCTGCGGGTGAATTTACAGCGATTTTACTTTCAATATCGATGCTGAGTGTTGATGATATTGGTCGCCAGGAAGCGACGAGATTATTAGCAGAAAATGTGGTGAGGATGCGGTGGAATGAAGGAGGAGAGTTTCTGGCGACAGTTGTCACCAAGTTGCTGGAGTTACCAGTGGAAGAATTAATATTGTTGTTGGAACAATTGCCTCTGTTATCCAGAGAGGAATTTATGGTATTATTGGGAGAGAATTCGGGGTAAATCAAACTGTGTTTGCACTCTCTCTGATATTCGATCGCTCTTTCTTCTATCTGCTACTATCATCTAGGAAGAGCGGTATTAGCTTTAGCTTGCGTCCAAATCCAGCAACCACTTTAGCCTCGTTGTCGCCCCCTGAACTAGCAGATGGTAACATTATTTAATGAATCAATTTATTAAGGGATATTTTATCAGTTTATTTAATCGGGAACTTGCACCTACAGCGGTGAAAGTTGCATTGACTGTGGGGACAGTTCTGTTTATAATTAATCACGGAAATGCTTTGTTTCGTGGAGAAATGACTCGCGATCGCTGGATATCTGTTTTGTTGACCTATTGTGTACCTTACTTGGTTAATATACACGGTCAATATATCAGTGATTTACGAAAAAAATGAGATGCACCTATTAATTATAGATTCTACAAACTGTTTCGCGATCGCTTCTAATTGCCGCTTCTAATTGCCGATCACAGGTTCATTTAAACCCACATTCCGCACC
>MBRE01000059.1:0-119550 GCA_001698425.1 Oscillatoriales cyanobacterium USR001
TTCTCTCTAGTAAGCTAAAGCAACTTTTTTAAAGTCGCACTCAGGGAATGCGACTTTTTGGCTAATTACTGCGAAACTCCTTTAGCAGTTCCTTGAACAATAATTTTACTACCCTGGCCATGCACCTCGATCGCGCTTGTCGGGCTAGTGCTCCGGCGATACCCTGCTTGACTTGCTTCATTTGCTTCTGGGTGTTGGTACTCTTGCGGCGGTTTTTCTCCTCCGCTGCAATTTCTTCCAGCACTCGAATTAATAGGTTTATTTGTGGGTGTCTGACTTTCCGTAGCAGGGGAATTAGTTCTTCACCCTCGTCGCCACTAATTAAATTGATTAGTTCTGCCTGGGTCTTGGAAATATTTTGTTTGTCGCGTTGCAGCTGTTCCCGTAACTTTACTCCTATTTCATTCGTTAGGACTGATGGGTTAATTGTAGTTTTCTTGATTTTTTCGCCTGTTTTTTTCCCGGCTATCTTCTCCCAGACCTCGCGTTCGTAGGTTAATCTCGGTTCAATTTTGCACCTTACCCAACACCATAAAGCTGAGCGGGCCATAGCTGATCCTTGTAGTACCATCCCTTGTTTTTGACCGGACGATCGCTGGTGAGGAGCCATACCTAAGCAAGCGTGAAACTCTCGCTCACCCTTGTTCTGTCGCATTGGTTTACCGCTTTCAGTGTTGTTCCGTTTGGTTTCTCGTCGCGGGTTGCCGTTTTCATTTAGGAATTGCTCGAAGGGATAAATTTGACTGAGAATGATTGCGGTTTCAATTGCTCCCATCTGGAATTGATTTTTAAAAACTTTGAGATACTTTTCGTATCTAGGGTGTTGTATTAGTCCTCGTATTTGTCCCTCAACTTGCAGCTTTTCAACTTCCAGTTGACAAATAGCTTGAGCTTTGCTGGCTAAGTAAGTAGAAAATCCTTCGGTTGCAGCGGAACCGATTGAACTAAGTCGAGCTTTTTGATATTCCGTAAATTTTTTCTGCTTACTCATGGTGTTTGGTTTGAGCCATCCTCCGATGTAAGCCCAAAACATCGGGAAATCACCTGACACAGTGCAGTCTGACTCTACAGACTGCTTTTCGGGCCATTCTACTGCTAAAGTTGCTCTGGCTTGATTGATTAAAGCTGTTAGCCGTCGCGTCTGACTTTGATATTCCAGATAGCAGTTGTGGATCGTTTGCAAGTGTTCGTCTTTTTGCTTTAAGAAAGCTCGCTCGTTTAGCAGTTTATCAAAGCAGTAAATTAGGAGCGCTGCTGCATCGAATGGATCTGTTTTATTGTTCCAACCTAGATTAGCTTCTGCGTAGTGTCGTAAAATGTTGTTACTGACTAAGTGAACTTCAAAGCCGTTCATTTTTAGGTTATCAATCCATACCCGCGAGTCTTTACCTGTAGGCTCAATTGCTACTATTGTCCGTCCTGGTGATTTGTAACTGAGTAATTTGGCTAATCCAAATTGGTCGGCCGCCACAAACTCAAACTTAGTTTGATTGACAAACTTGTTTGGGTCTAGCGGACGTGAATTGGACGCGCAAAAACAGCCTACTCCGCGCCCACAGTCGAAGCCGATTACTTTAATTTCGTTATTCATTTTAGTTTGGTAAAAGTTAACTTAATCGTTAACTAACGGGATATTAGTGAGTGGAGATTGACCAGCCTATGAATCCCCAAAGTTCCCATCACTGAGCCTGATTCTCTCTGAAGGCCTTATTGGTCAATCGGCGCTCGTGCGCGAAAGAGCGAGCCTGAGAAACCGAGAAAGCAACACGGCAAGGTGAGCTTTTTTCCACGTAAAGGCCTCGCTATCTTTCGTTAATTTGCACGGCAAATGGGAGCTACCCATTCGCGATTCTGCTAACTACTAGCAGAATTTCGACTGTGGGTTATTCAGTCTCATCAGGCGGTTCAATTCCCATATCTTCAGGTTCTGGCAAGTCGATAAAACGACTGACAAATTCGTAAATCTCACAGGCTTCCTTTTCCACAAATAGTGACCAACCATTATCCGTGTCGATGCTGGCGATTAAGCTATTGTTTACTTTGTCGAATCGAAAGTAAACATTGACTTTAACTTCGTTATTTGTTATCATAATTTTGGTTTATTTTGTTCTTTGATCGGGACAAAATGGTTGTTTGGTAGCTGGTAAATTGATACCAGCTATTTTTTATTCTTCTGGGTAATTTTCCTCCATGAATTCTGTAATTTCTTTGACTTTGCCGTTTGCATAGAATTTGGTTGCTTCTTCTAGTGTTTGTTTTTGAAGTTTTATTTGCTCTGTTTTGCTTTTAGCTAATTTTTTTGCTAAAAGTGCGATGCAGATCATTGATACAACTACTTCTTCAAAGGGTTCTATTTCGTTTTTATTTTTCATTGGTTGTCCTGTTGGTTTGATTAGAGTAGATCAACTGGTAAATTGAAGAAATTTACCAGTTGTTTTTAATTAGTCTTCTTCGTATTCTCCCTCCTCATCATCAAATAATTCTGTTCTTTCTTTTACTTCTTCTACTTCTGCTTCCAATGCAGGGTAGGTGATTTTTTTCAGATCCATGATCACTCCAAAATTGTCGGGTTCTATTCCAAACTGTCTCAATGCGTTTTCTAGCGTTTTTATCTTTTTTGTCCTCTTTTTTAACTTTTCTTCCAGTTTTTCTAGTTCTTGTTGCTTTCTTTTCACAGCTTTTGTTAGCTGTTTTAACTCTGGAAGCATTTCTCCGTCTGCTTCAAGCATTTTGAGTGTTTCGTTTATTTCTTCTCGGACTATTATTAGTCCTTCTTTTGTTTTTTGATTGTCAACCTCCCATTCAAATTGGATTTCTCCTTCTGTCTCGAACCAGTCATCTTTGTAGTAGATTACTGGTATTTTTGTTGTGATTTTCATTGTTTTGTTTTCTCCTTTGGTTTTGGTTAATTTGCTTTAGCTATTGCTTCCAGAATTGTTCGCCAAATTACTGGATGTTTCTGTTCCGATCCGATAGGTCGGATCGACCAACTGCCTCTATCCCATTCGAGCCATAGGTATCGTTCGTGCTTGGACTTTTCAATTCGCCAGAGACGGAGTTCTCCTTCTCTGATTAATTTGTATCCAAGCGCCAACAATCGACTGCGAATGAGCACGAGTTCTTTAAACATTCGCGTGCGTTCGATCGCGTTCATTGCTGAGTTAGTTGTTAACTGTTAGCTATTCAATTGTTTGGTCAAAGGAACTTCGCCCGCAGTACGTTGCGGGAGTGGCTTCTGTTGTCTTGCAGGTTGGCAAGAGAGAAGCTGTGGGACGGTGTTGGTCGTCCCTAGCAACTAGCAATTGGTGGATCAGATCAGTCGGTCGTGTTCTGTAAACTGCACTCATGGCGCTTTGCGATGCTCGTCATACCATGTCCGGCTCGTTTGGCGATTTTTGTGTTGTTTACTCACTAGAAACAGTTTCTAGCAAAATTTTCAATTTGTCAAGTAATTGTTTCTAGTAATTGTTGCTATTTTATGAAAAAGGGTCATTACCAGTCAGAACAATTGGATGAGGGTTCTCCGTTGAAAAAATTTAGGGAGGAGTTAGATATTTCGCAGGAAGAGTTTGCTCGAATTATTGGTGTTTCTTCTAAGTCGGTTAGTAACTGGGAAAGGGGTGTTACTCCTGCAACTTTGGGAATTTCTCAAATTAAAGCTTTAGATCGTTTGCTTAGGTCTAAAGGAAAGTCAATTAGTGAGTTGCCTGATAGTTTTGGTCCTTCTAAACCGACTGGTAGTTTATCGCCGGGGGAATAAAGTATGTGATCGTGTGATCGCTTGGTGCAAGTTTCACTCTTCTTAAGGGGGTGGGTCCGGGAGGGGGAAACCCCCTCATGCGCGAGATTGTGAGGGGGGGGCGGCGACCTAGGTCTTTGTGTCGACCGAGGTCTTTTTCGCCGGCCTCTCCGAACAATTGAGCCGGTTATTTCTGCCGATAGTCCCTTTGACTGTGACTGTGATCGACTAAGTTAAATCCCATGATACGCATCATGGGATTCAAACATTCAAACATTTAAGCATCTAAATGTTTAGAGCTAACTATGAAGCAGTTAACTTTGTTCGATCTTACTCCCTACCACAAAAGCTCGTCACCCCTATCTAATTACGATATTGAGGATGGTTACGAGCAGGATGATCTCGTTGCTCGTTTTAATTCGATAACACGCTCTAAGCCTTGTTCTAAGTCTGTTATCGAATTATCTGTTTCTTCTCCTGAGTTTGTTATCGAATTATCTGGGACTATTGATGCTGTTAGTTGTTATCGTCCTGGTGGTACTGCTAAGGGTCAGCATGAATATTTCAGATTTTCCTACCGTGACGGTAGCCGTGTTCGTCACCGTCATATCCCCGGTGGCAATGTCTCCAGTTTGATCGCTCAGTCCAGGGCCGATCGAGTTCGGAAGGCGATTGTCTCTGGGAGTTCTACTTCCCAGGTTTTGGAGTTAATCCGTAGTTTCCGGCGTTCTTCCCCCCTCTAAAAAAAATCTCTCCAGCGCAGAATTTCGCGGCCTGGTCCAGTCGAGAGAATTTTTTCATCGATCGAATCTCTTCCAGGCCTGCGAAATACGAAGCGTCCAGTCGAAAAATTTGTCCGTGCGATCGCTTTTGGATCGGTGAGGGGGTTTTCCGTGCGATCGCTGTTGGAACTTCCGTTATGGGTGTTTTACCTTTTCCCTAACAACTTGACCACAATCAAGTAACAGCAAATTGTTGTAAAAGCAATCAGCATAACTTCTGTAAATCTCGGAATAGGGATGCAGAAAAATCCTTGCATAAAATTTGAGCTAAAATTCCTTCTATTCTAATTTGTATGCTACGCGAGTGCAAGGCCCGTCAGGGCCGTCTCTGTGTGCGTATACTTAACTTGATAATATAGAAACAAGTCTCGCGGACTCAACAGTTAAAATTTCATTTTCTCAAACCTAACTAAAATTGAATCGCTGGGAGCTACTTCTTTACCTCCTAAAATTTTGGCTAGTAATTCGCATACTTCTTCCGTTCCGGCTGGTAAGTATCCTTGTATTAGTATTTTTACTATTGATTCTATAGTTAATTTTTTTGGCCAATCTTCCTCTGAATATGATTGGTAAAGGTAGCAATTTTTATTATATGTTATTAATTTTGAGTTGAAGGGTTCGCAATAGCTAAACTTTCTTCTATTTTCCCATAGTTTCTTTAACTTTAACGGTCTTAAATAGTCGTTGCTTTGATAAGTGCGCTGCGCTGCTAGTTGTTTCACTATTTTTCTGAGAATTGTAATTAACATAGGTAACTTTTTTTTGGGGCGTTGGTTAGTTATTTTATTTACTGGTTTTGGTGGTAGTCTTTCGATTTCTACATCATTTCCTCGATTTTTAAAGGTAATTTTATTGTAGTATTTTATATTACTTTGTTGATTCACGATATCGCTGAAGCTATCGAATGCTTGGAAAAATTCTCGTTTAGCACAAGTTAGCTCTTTTTCTATTATTTTAAATGCTTTAGCTTTGGTGAAAATTTGGAAGATTTGATACCTTTTTGGGCTATCAAACCATATTTCAAATTGGTCAACGTCAAAGTGTAGGTATTTTTCCTTAATTAATTCTGGATCACCGTTCTCTGTTCTCTTGGTTTTGCCATCGCAGAATACTATTGTATTGGTGATGTCTCTCAAAAATTTCTGGACTCTTCCTAGTGAGTGTGCTACATAGAGTAGTTCAATTCCTCTCCGTCTGCATTGGTTAAATCGCGATATTAGGTATCGAATTTTTGCGTTTCCTTCCGTGCTATCACCTAGAAAGATAGCGATTTCGTCCAGACATACTACTGAATCTGGGATAGTTAAAATGTAGTCGATTGATTCTGGAACAAATAGGATTTCCCCGCACTTAATCATAGTATGTAGGTTTTTTAGGTTGTGACCTCTGGCAAAATATTCTAGGTACTCTATGTTTAGCTGATAGTTTACTACTAATCGCTTTCCATATTTCATTGCCAAATTTAACCCTAGCCAGGTCATTTGTAGTGTTTTCCCTTTTCCTTGGTGTCCTATTATTCCGGTAATTGCCATTGTTTTACATTCCAGCTGTTTGTTTTCCACTCTATTTTAAAGTCTGGTTTACCTTGTCTTTCTTGACTTTCAAATTTTTCCCCTCTCTCTATTTTGTCCAAGTCTTCTTGTTTAACTTTCATTTTCCCTCCGCGACTGTAACTGTGAATTCCATCTAGCTCTTTATCTAAAATTTCTAGGATTTTTCCGTTGCAGTATGCTGATGGTTTGGTTATGTATTTTGTACATTCCATCAGACCGTTTCCTTTTACTTTTGATATCCAAGTAATTGGAGTGTAATCTAAATTAAGACTATATTTCCATCTATCACTAAACCATGTATTAGGTTTGTATTTTTCTTTAAAGTAGTTTTCTTCAGTTTGTAGCAGTATGTGGTAATGTGGATGTCCCTTGCCTTCTTGGTCTACAGAAATTTCTAACGATCGCAGATATCCTATAAAGCAATCGTTCTTTGCTGATTTCCAGAATTTAGACCAACCTTCGCTCATTAATTCAGTTGTTTTTCTAAGTTCTGATAGTTCGCAGTTTTTTATTGTAAGTGTCAATAGCAAGTAATTGCTTTCTATTAATATTGATTTTTTTAGTAATGCTCTCAGCTTAAAACTTTTTAATAATTGACACATTGGACAATGCCTTTGCTTGCATTGGCTCCATGAATTTACTGAATAGAATTTTAATCCTGACTCTTCTTCTACTTTTGAAATATAAAATTCATTTGAACAGTTTAGCATTCTTTCACATTTTATTGTCTTGCCTAACTCATAGTACATTTTTGCTACAAAAATCGACTGCTGCTTCCTTTGCCTCAGTCGTTGGTGTAAATTTGACAGTTTAAATGGGTGTGATTCTATCATTTAAGTAGGTTTTGGTACTAATTTGAATGGCTCAAATATTGAGGTTAGTCCAGCGTTTCCTGGTTCTGATGCACAGTATAAGAGCTTTAGTTCTTCATAGATTGTAAGCTTGTTTTTATCCTCTTTGTCGAAGCTTCCAGATTTTGGTTGTGAACAATAAGCTAACCAGTATTCGTCGCCTATTTTTAGGTTTTTTACTAGCTCTGACTCCATTGAAAATTTCTTTGAGAATGGCATTAACTCATTGTTAATGCCATTATACAATGTGAGTCGGCGGATTCCGCTTGGCATCACGTACTCGCCTGTTGAGACTGTCATCGAATTTAATAGAAAAAAACCTTTTGCTGAGATTGTGTATCCGTTTTCTGTTTCCTCTTCTGGTACTATTGATAGTAATTGCCCAAAGGCAAAGCTAACTGGTGCGAAACCTTCAATTTTAGACTTTTTGATGTTGCCTTTTTCGTCGTATCTTGCTTTTAGTTTTGTGTTGAATATTACAGCCATAGTGGTTTGAGGGTGATTTTCTGTATTGTACTATGATTTCTTCATTATGATCATAAAAGTGCTCACATAGACAATTAGTGGAATTAGTTTATGTGCAAAATCTACAACGTATGCTGTCACCGCGTTGCTGTACGCGATCGTTAAGTTTACCATTTCCGTTGCTTGAGCGCTTGCGCTTGCTTGCAGTAGTAAGTCAAGATGTAGGTTTAACATTAGCATTGTTTACCATTTTGTTATCATTTTTATTAAACCGTGAATTAGGAATAATGCAAGCACTGTGAACTCGAATTGTAAGGTTAATAAGATCACTGGTTGGAGTAGATCGGTTAATTCTATAGCTTCGGAAATTGTACACATTATGATGTAATTTTCCTGATAATTAGGGCGAAGGAGACTGCTGGCACGATATTTTTTGCTACTATTTCCATGCTTGTCGTGATTTCTGTTTTCAATTTTTGTATGAATTCATCGGTAGTCGGGAATCCTAGTTCCGTCATACTTATGCTTAGAATCGGAGCCGAAACCAGCAAGCCATGAAGAACAAATGTAGTAAGAAAGCTGGCCATAATTTTATCCCTATGTAAAGTAGAAAATCGAAAGTAGGAGAGCAATTCATGTTAATTTGGCTATTAAGAAGCCCATTAGTAGTTGAATAAATTTCCATGCTATCACCAGTCTTATGAAATCATAAGACGTTGATAGTAACTCTAAAATAACTCCACCTAAATTCCAAGGTGATGTAGCATCGATCGTGCTAAGTATATATGGAATCTTAAACTGATCGGGAGATTGTGGTAGGATTGAAGCAATCAGTAATAGAAAATTATTGATTGCGTTAATTTTCAATTCACACATATTTTTTACAATTTAGTAAGAGTATTGAGAACAAAAACAAGCAACAAGGGGTATTTTAAACCTCTGACCAAGTCAAGAATATAACATAGTTCAAAAGTCTGACCCATAACGGTCATTACCGGGCAAGATGGATTAATTTCCCCGATTGGATTGTCCCCCAGAAGATCCATAGGGAATTTATATTTGAACGCATTCTTTATCATTGTTCCTATGTCGATGCTGCAAGTTTCTGGTTTATCGTCAAGAGGTTTGCATGGTTTTTTCCAGTCATAGTTGCCTACTCCATAAGACGATAATAAGTCTATTTGCCGTTCCAACACTAAGCCTGAGAAAACTTCAGAACCTTGGTCAGTACCACCACTAGCAAAGTCGGCGTTGCTAAAAGATGAAGAAACAAAAGCAGACCAACAGCGATTTTTAATATTTTGTAATACCAAATTTACATTGTTATTGAGATCATTATTACTAAAATTAACTTCAAGTAATTTGATGGCTTTGCATTGATACAATTTGCCCTCAAACAACCTCTTCTCAGTTTGAATACATGATTGACGCACAGTAGTAGAATTAGGTGGTGCAGCTGGAGGGTAAATGTCCGCAGGCGTAAGCGTGTCAGCTAACACCTGCGATGAAAATAAGAAGGCTCCGAGATACAAATAACATGCCAATGCGCTGCAAAATATAATGGAAGAAAGAGGAAAATGCCCACGATGAAAAAAACTTTGAATAGTTTTTTGTAAAATTTTGCAGCACATAGCAAAATACCATAACAGATCATAAAGGAATGCCAGTCAAGGAGCGCCAGAAATAGAAAAGCATCTACAAGCGCTGCATAACTAACTATTTCGAGTAAAAGTGTTAATACTTGTCTAAGTTGAGCTATTACTGAAATATCTTCATCCTGTATCATCAACAAATAAGAGGAGATACAAATATAAAGGCAAAACAAAAATATTATTCCCAACAAAGACAACATTATTAAACACTTCCACGCATAATTGAGCCCAACCAATGAAGACAAGTGCGGGCTGCCCAGGGTCCTAGTCCTGCGGAGAACACAATCATAGTAATGGTAGTTAAAAGAGGGACAGTGTCAGTAACAGTAGTCACTACCTGCTGGACGTTTGGGTCCGGTGCGCTGTATGCTGGTTCTTCTTCAAAGAAGAATTGCGCGATCGTGCAGGTGCTGGCTCCTGTAAACGAAATGAAAGCAACCTTGTCTATAGTCTTGTTGAGTTTAGACTGTGGATTTGAAGCGGCGACAGTCAGAGAGTCAGTAAAAGCTTTAGCAGACGGCATACGATATTGACGCTCTAAGGCATCAATATCATTATCCGACTTTTCAGCTAATGGAACTGTCGCGCCTTGATTGTGCTTGAGTTTCATTTGAAAAAGTCCAAATTTACAAAATAATCTTAACAAAAAAATCAACAGAATTTTGTAAAGTTTTATAAAATTTTATTAATATGGTACAATTAACAGAATCCCGGCGATGGGACTGAACTTAGTTAGGTTATTTTATGTTTAAGCCTCAACCTTCTCTTGTAATTTGGCATTTCAATCGCAATCCCTTTATGCGGTGTATTGTTGCCATTTCCTATTACTACTATTCTGTTCCTTATCGTAAGGTTGTTGTAGTGCGATTGTAGTTCGATCGCGTTTTAGGTTACTGGGGATTCAGTTAGCAGACGAACAGCATTAGCTGGCGATCGCAATAAGTGTACTGTTTCCATCAAGCTGTCTAACTCGTCAGCAGCAATTAAGGCGACATTTTCACCATCGGGTAGTTTAATGATGACCACATCGCGATCGCCTACTACTTTCTCACAGAGTTGAGTCAGTTTAGCACTCGCCTTACTCAAGGTTATTTGAGTCTCCATTGGTTTAATTCTCTGTTACATTTCGTTTGATTATAGCATTTGTTTGGTAGGGGCGATCGCACTTTTTTCAGTATTAAGATTATTTTCAAACTAAGCAGCAATTTCATTTGATACCTGTTGAGTGTCACCCCAAATTTCCGGTAAAGCTGTCACCCAGGAAATCGGAACAGAAATTACATCTAATGTTTCCCCATTTTTAAAGACTTCCAGAGTGTATCCGGCCTCTGGCTGATTTTTCGTAGGATTTAGGTGGTCTAGGATAACGCCTTTGTCTCCCTTTTTGACGAGGGTATTAGGAATATCTTGATTGAGTTCTACCCATTGAAATAATGCTAAAGTTGTCATTGTTTAATCCTCCTGTGATTTGTCTGGATAGAGAGTTATAAATTTAACCATGTCTGATTCTTCATCCTGCTGCCAGATAATGATGACTCTCACTAGCTTACTATTGGGGCAATGCCACTGACTTTTAACTTTAAAGCGATAGCATAAAACCCTAGAATTTACATACATCTGCAAATTGCGGGAATGCTTTTCCTTTTACCAAACCCATTGTAACAGGCAAATGTCCAGGCGGAGGACTCTGAAAATCAGGCTCCATTCCAGATTTATATCTTAGCCTTCTGCTGGGTAAATCAAATTCTTGGTCAACAATCTTGGTAAACACTCCACCTTTTAAACTTCCCCAACCAACTTCAGCATACATTTTTTGCCAATTTAGTCCCTGCTGTTCATAGATTAACTGTTGAACGCTAAGACCTAACTTGTCTTCACTTGCTGCACGCCAAAGCTTATCAATCGTTTGTAAATCAGTACAAAACAATTTTATAAGCTGGTTTTGAGGTATATATCCTCGTATTTGTGATTCTTTACCCGCAGCTTTCAAAATTATTTCATAGGTTTCTTTATCAGCAGCATTCCAGTTTTTTTGTCGCAAATAGTTACGTAAGTTGCTGTAGTCTAAACCTTGAACAGAAACAATTTCTACCTTATCTACAGAGTTTGCTGTTGCCCTGTTCCCCAAATCTTTTAAAAGAGCTATAACAGCAGTGGCAGCTACTATTACTCCAGCGATGATACCTGCTTTCTCCCAGATAGTTAAATTTTTTGAACCTGGGCTGACTGTTGGAGACTGTAGTTGCTGGTTCCCAGATAAGGACAAGGTGGCTAAGTCTTTTAAAACTTCACTAGCTGACTGGTAGCGTTCGTTAACGGCTGGTTTTAGCAACTTATCCAAAATTTTACTTAGACCTTCACTAACATCTTTAGTTAAGTGATGTCGCCAATCCCAAGAGTTAGTTCCGCTATTAAAGAGTTCACTAGGAGTTTTTTTTGTTATTAGGCAAATGCAAGTGATGCCCAAGCTATAAAAATCACTAGCAAAACTTTGTATGCCCATAGACTGCTCTGGAGCTATGTAGCCAGTAGTTCCTATGTTAGCTGTAGCATTGTTAATATGAAGCCTTCCAGTAACGAGTTTAGATGCACCAAAATCAACTAGAACCACTTGTTGATTGTCTTTACGTCTAATAATGTTTTCAGGTTTGATATCACGATGAATTACATTGTTGTCATGTATAAATTTCAAGACAGGCAGTAAGTCAGAGAGCAGTTCCAAAATTTTAGCTTCACTGAATGCTCCTTGTTGCTTTAATTCTGTAGCTAAGTTATCCCCATCGAAAAATTCTTGTACCAAGTATAAGAAGCTATCTTGTTCAAAACTATCTACTAATGCTGGAATTTGAGAATGACTTCCCAACTGTTCTAATCGCTCTATTTCTTGTCGAAATATCTCAGGTAGTTTTTCAATTGCTCTTGCTCCAGCAATAGTAGGATTTGAAACATTTATTCTATTTTTGTTTAGAGTAGCCGGATCTTGAGGATAAAACTGCTTGATTACGCGGAACAACCTACCAGGACTATTTTCATCTACAGCTAGGAAAGTTCTACCGAACCCGCCTTGACCAATCATCTTAATTGAACGGTAACGCTGATAATGTAGCCGCAATCCCGATCCACATTTTTGACAAAAATTAAGCGTATCAGGATTTTCAGGTGCTTGGCAGGCAGGATTTACACAATAGCTCATATTAGATCTAACCATATCTTCCTTAAGGCTTATCTGATAGTTTAGCAAAAGTGTTCTCTATGGGGAGGTATAATCTCGCCCTATTTCCAGGTAGTTTCAGCAAGGGTATCCACAACAGATACCCTCACCCAAACTAACTACGCGCCGACAGCTTCCTTGGCCGCGTACAACACCTCCGCACTAATTTGAGCAATACCTCGCTCCCGCGCAAACTTCTCAGTATTCCGCTTCACCTTACCCCGCACAAAACCAGGGATTTTATTCAACTCAGCCTGTCCATCCTTCGTCCAATTCATATCAGAATCAGCCGAAATTCCCTTAGTAATTACTTCCTTGGTATCGTGACCACCGAAGATTTCTAGTAAGTGATCTTCCATGCCCAAAGTAAAGGAATTATAGACCAAATCCACACACTGATTAGTTCCCTCATAACCCAAAAATGGCTTATAACCAATCGGGAAATTCTGAATGTGAATTGGTGCAGCAATTACCCCACAAGGAATATCTAACCGCTTACCAACATGACGTTCCATTTGCGTACCGAAAATTGCCGAAGGTTCCACCCGCGCGATCGCATCTCCAATCGCACCATGATCTTCGGAAATAATCACCTCATCGCAATACCCACTCACTTGTTCTCGGAACCAATCAGCATCATATTTGCAATAAGTTCCCGCCCAAACTACATGAATACCCATCTCGCGAGACAAAATTTTAGTCATCGCCGCCGCATGGGTATTATCCCCAAATACTACAGCTTTTTTCCCAGTTAAATTCTGACAGTCAATGGAGCGAGAAAACCAAGCTGCTTGGGAAACAAACCGAGTTTGTTGATCGATAAATTCCTCGTAATTAACATCAGCACCTTGGGCATTAAGCACTTCCTGAATTTTACGGATACAACGAGCCGTTTCTACCACACCCATTGGCGTAATATCCACACAAGGCGTGCCAAATTCTTTCTCTAAATAACTCGCCGCCATCATCCCTAATTCCCGATAAGGAACTAAGTTAAACCAAGCGCGAGGCAGGTTTTTCAAATTATGAACCGAAGCACCTTCGGGGATAACTTCGTTAACTTCTATTCCCAAATCAGCCATTAACCGCTTCAACTCGGTGCAGTCATGTTGATTATGGAAACCCAGGGTTGAAATGCCGATGATATTAACAGAAGGTTTCTCTGTTTTCCCTTCTGCTAAGTCGCCTTTTTTCCGGGCTTTATTAATGTAAAATTGGACAATTTGATCCAGAGTGCGATCGGCTGCTTGCAATTCATTTACTCGGTAATGATTGACATCTGCCAACATGACATCACCTTTAGCTTCCAATTGCGCCCGATTGACAAAATTCTCCAAATCTTCTTGTAAAATACTAGAAGTACAAGTCGGAGTAAGCACGATTAAATCAGGATGTTCTTCTCTGTCTTTGCGGGTAATATTATCAACAACTCGTTCTTGAGAACCCCGCGCTAAAACGTGGCGATCGACAATACTAGCAGTCACCGGGGTGAAATCCCGTTCCCGTTCTAGCATCGATCGCATAACATTAAAATAATCGTCCCCTAGCGGTGCGTGCATGATGGCGTGGACGTTTTTGAAGGAACTAGCAACGCGAAGCGTGCCGATGTGGGCGGGGCCTGCGTACATCCAATAAGCCAATTTCATTCCGTTTTCTCCCTTTTGGTAGTTAAAAATTGCCCTGATGGGCGATGATTCCTGATTTGTGAAGCTGTTTTTTCACTCTTAGTTGATTATTACCATAAGATGGGACTCATGGAGATAATTATGCTACGAGTTTACAAGATTTAATAACTAATAGTTGTAAATTGACAATCTCACTCAGATGACAATTAAAAGCTATAATAAGAATATCCTCTCATTCAACAACAGTTATGGTACAACAACTAACCGCCGAAACTGTATCAAAAATCATCTACCCAGACTGCGACGGTGAACCCATGTCAGACAATACTAAACAATTTCGCTGGATTGTCACAATTAAAGAAAACTTAGAAATTTTATTTGCCAATAATTCCGATGTTTTTGTTGCAGGTGATTTACTCTGGTATCCCATTGAAGGAAATAATAAGATTCGTCTAGCTCCTGATGCAATGGTAATCTTTGGCCGGCCAAAAGGTGACAGAGGTTCCTATCGACAATGGGAAGAAGATAACATCTCTCCTCAAGTAGTTTTTGAAATTTTATCCCCTGGTAATCGAGCGGGGAAAATGATGGATAAACTTTTGTTTTATCAACGCTATGGAGTGCAAGAATATTACATTTATGACCCGGATGATATAGAATTAGTTGGCTCGATTCGTTCTGGAGATTGGTTAGAGAGTATCCCAGAGATGAATGGTTGGGTGAGTCCGCTGTTAGGAATCCGGTTTCAACTAACAGAAAACGACTTAGAAATTTATCGACCTGATGGCCGAAAGTTTCTCTCTTCTGTGGAATTAGATCGACTCAGAGAACAGGAATGTCAGCGCGCTGAACAGGAATGTCAACGCGCTGAACAGGAACACCAACGTGCTGAACAGGAACACCAACGTGCTGAGGAGGCGATCGCGCAACTTGAACAAGAAAGACAACGTTATCAAGCTTTACTAGAACAGATAAAGCTATCAGGTATAGACCCTGAAACCAGTTCTTAATTCTATAGAGCAAATGTTGCGATCGCGATTTTAAATCGCGATCGCGTCTCAAGCAAACGGCAAAAAATTAGAAGATTTTATGCTTCATCTTTTCCCTTCAATTTCCAACCAGATTTCACTACTTGCTTACTCCTAGCAATTACTAAAGAATCATTAGGTACATCCTCAGTTACTACGGAACCGGCAGCAACTGTAACATCATCTCCTAATGTCACAGGGGCAACTAATACGCTATTAGAACCTGTTTTAGTGCGATCGCCTATTACTGTTTGATGCTTATTTACTCCATCATAATTAGCCGTAATTGTTCCCGCACCAATATTGACTTTTTCTCCTAAAGTGGCATCACCTAAATAAGATAAATGCGCTGCATTAGTGCGATCGCCTAACTTAGCCTTTTTTAACTCGACAAAATTGCCAATCCGACAGTTAGCACCTACTTCAGTATGCACTCGTAAATGGGCGTAAGGCCCGATTTTTGCGCCATTTGCCACCACACTATCGGTAATTACTGAATAAAGTACGGTGACATTTTCCCCAATTTGACTATTTTCAATTAAACTCCCAGGACCGATGCGACTACCAGTACCGATCGCAGTTTTTCCTCGGATATGTGTCTGAGGTTCTACAATTACATCAATGGCTAACTCCACAGTATCATCAATTGTAATACTCTCAGGATCGATGAGCGTCACTCCTTTTGTCATCCACTCATCTTTGACTCGTCTTTGCAAAATATTGTAAGCATTGGCGAGATGTTTTCGGTCATTAATTCCCAGAATTTCGTGATAGTCTTCAACATCTACAGCCATCACTGGATTGAGATGATTTACTGTATCCGTTAGGTAATATTCTTTTTGGTCGTTATCCGCTCTTAAGTGTGGTAAAATCTCAGCTAATTTTGGCCAATTAAAACAGTAAACTCCGGCATTAATCCGATGATTTTGTTTTTGGGCGGCGGTACAGTCTCGGTCTTCGACAATTTGTTTGACTACGTTTTGACTATCAGCAAATACTCGCCCATAGCCTTGAGGATTTGGCAAGTTTGCTGTTAACAAGGTAGCTGCATTTTGATTTTCTTTGTGGACTTGCATTAAGTGTTTAATGGTGGTTGGCCGCAATAAGGGAACGTCACCATTTAAAACTAATAAATCCCCTGTAAATCCTACTAAGTAAGGTAATAATTGTTGGATGGCGTGACCTGTGCCTAGCTGTTCTGCTTGATTGACAAATTCTAAGGGGGGAAACGATGTTTCTCCTGTGTCTATTTGTCGATCGCAGGCTAAGGATTTTTCCACAAGTTCGCCTCGATAGCCAACTATCACAATTCGTCTTGATGGTTGAATTTCCAAACAACTATCAAGCACTCGTTCAACTAACGATCGCCCGCCCAACTCATGCAAAACTTTGGGCAAATCAGATTTCATGCGCGTACCGCGCCCAGCCGCTAAAACTGCTATTGCTATCATGCTAGAATTAAGTTATCCCTGGTAGATGAAGAAGGGTGTGGCGTTTACATATTCTAGGATGATAGGCGATCGCTTTGTTACTAAATCTTTATAAATTACAAAGAAAAAGTAGCGGCTATTAGCATTTGGTGTATTTAATTTTTAATTTTTAATTTTTAATTTTTTATCTAAAATTTGTGACCTTTTAGTTTTAAAGTGTTATCAGGGCAGAATTGATATAGCTATCGGCATGGCAATTATTTGGGAACTTGATTATTACAGCCGTCCGATCGTGGACGAAGCACAGAAAAAACTCTGGGAAGTCTTGATTTGCGAGAGTCCGTTGAGTGTTGGGGACAAATCAGAGTCTTTGTTTCGCTACTCGCAGTTTTGTCCGAGTTCTACAGTGAACTCCTTATGGCTGGCGGCGGCGATTCAGGAAGCGATCGCATCTGCGGGGGAAAAGCCTGAAAAAATCCGCTTTTTCCGCCGCCAGATGACGAATATGATTACCAAAGCTTGCGAGGAATTGAAAATTCCGGCGGCCCCCAGTCGGCGTACTTACACCCTACAACTGTGGCTACAAGAACGAATGCAAGAGGTATATCCTACCTATCCCGGCTTTCAAGCGGTCTTTAATCCCTCCGTTCAGTATAGTTCGGATATCCCGCAACCGCTACCAGATGCGCTGATCGGGGAAAAATGGAGTTTTGTGACTCTCCCGGCGGAAGCTTTTGATGAAATGCCAGAATGGGAGATTGATTTTGGGGAAGCTTTTGGCCTGGGGGCTTTTGGGCTTAAACCTCAGACCCCAATTCCAGGGTTGATTATTTACTCATCAAGAGCGATCGCATTAGCAGGGTGGATGTCTGGTTTAGAATTAGCTTTTGTTAAATTTGAAGGGGGGCCTCCGGCAAAATTAGTGTTAGAAACAGGAGCAAGCGATCGGTGGATTTTAGCTAACCTCAAAGATTTAGGTGTAGTGGCAGAAGCGAAAGGATTTGAAACAGCCAAACTTGTAGCTAATCAAGTGCATTTTTTAGCTATTCAATCTAATCCTGAATCCGAATCTTTTGCGGGATTTTGGTTGATGCAAGAATTTAATATTTAGGAAAATAACTATGATTGCATAGATGTTAACAGTTAACAGTTAACAGTTAACAAATAACAAATAACAAATAACAACTAACAATTAGCAATGACAAACGACCAATCAGCAGAACAATTGCTAGAATTAGCAGCCAAAGCTGGAGCTCAAGCCGCCGAGGTATTTCAGTCGCGATCGCAGTCGCGACCAGTATTTTTTGAAGCAAATCGCCTCAAACAATTAGAAAGTATAGAATCAGAAGGAACGGGATTACGACTATGGCTTAACGATCGTCCGGGTTTAGCCGTAGCCTACGGACCAGTAGAACCTCAAGCATTGATCGATCGGGCGATCGCCCTTTCAGAACTTGGTGTTCCAGAAAGCATTGAATTAAGTACAGGAACCCAGACTTCCTATCCAGATTTAGGAGAATCTGTAGAAGTCGAACAATTAATAATTTGGGGAAAAGATGCGATCGCCACCATCCGAGAAGCCTACCCAGAAATTCTCTGCATGGCTGAGTGGGATTGTGAAGTAGAAAGCACTCGCCTCCTCAATTCTTTAGGATTAGATTATAGCTATCAAGACACAACTTTAAGCGGTTATTTAGGAGCAGAATGGGTACGAGGAGATGATTTCTTAAACGTCTCCGACGGCGAAACTCAACGGGGAAAACTTAACCCCATAGATATCGCCCAACGCATATTACAAAGATTACATTGGGCTAAAGAAAATGTAGCATCTCCATCAGGAAAATTACCAGTTTTATTTACAGCCAAAGCCGCCGATTTATTATGGGGAACTGTATCGGCAGCACTTAATGGTAAACTGGTATTAGAAGGAGCATCACCTTGGAGCGATCGCCTTGGCGAACAAGTCACATCAACCTTACTCACCCTTTCCCAAGAACCCGATATCGGACCCTATAGCTGTCCCTTTGACGACGAAGGAACTTCTACCCGACCAATTGTTTTCATCCAAAAAGGCGTTTTACAACTCTTTTATACCGATCGCACCACAGGAAAAACCTTGGGTAGCGGTACAACCGGTAACGGCTTTCGTCCCGGCTTAGGAAGTTACCCAACTCCGGGATTATTTAACGAATTAATTAAACCAGGAGACAAAAACTTTGCCGAGTTAATCGCTCAATTAGATAATGGAATCATCGTCGATCAAATGTTAGGTGGAACGGCCGGCATTTCCGGCGAATTTTCGATTAACGTCGAACTTGGCTATCTAGTAAAAAACGGTCAAATAGTTGGTAGAATTAAAGATACAATGGTAGCTGGAAACGTTTACACCGCGATCAAAAACTTAGTAGAATTAGGAAGTGATGCTGAGTGGAATGGTTCTTGCTATACCCCATCTGTAATTGTTGAAGGATTATCAGTAACAGGTAAATGTTAATTGTTAACTGTTAACTGTTAAATGTTAATTGTTAAATGTTAATTGTTAACTGTTAAAGAAGACTAATGAGTTTAAAAGTCTTCTTTTTAGTCCTCTTCAGAGGACTTAATCTTTGAGACAGGGGGTTTTAACCCCTGTCGGACCAAGGGTTTTACCTTAAGTTGACACTAATGCCATCTCCCCTCTTCCTTCTTCCCTCTCCCCTCTTCCTTCTTCCCTCTTCCTTCTTCCTTCTTCCTTCTTCCTTCCTTATGGGTGTAATTGAAAAAACAGTGACGTTATTTCGTCCAGTTGGTCAAAAAGAAATGGATTTAATTCAGAAAAGTGGTTATACTTCTTTTCCGCCGCGTTTGCCTTTTCAACCTATTTTTTATCCCGTACTTTCTGAAGAATATGCTATACAAATTGCCCGCGATTGGAATACAAAAGATGCTGCTTCAGGATATACTGGTTATGTCACCACATTTCGAGTGAAGGCAAACTTCTTAAGTCGATATTCTATCCAAACTGTAGGAAGTTCTAAGCATAAAGAATATTGGATTCCCGCAGAAGACATGGCAGAATTCAATCAAAATATTGTAGGATTAATTGAAGTTATTGGTAAATTCAAACCATTGTAGTACGATGCTAAACTTTAATCAGTTTGAAGTCTTAAGTTTTGATTGTTATGGAACCCTAATAGATTGGGAAAATGGGATACTACCAGTCTTGAAAAATCTATTGGAAAACCATAGGATTAATCAGAGAGATCGCCAAATTCTTGAGCTTTTTGCAGAATTTGAGTCAGAATTAGAAAAAAGTTCTAATGAACTTCTTAATGAACACATTAAATATCGCCAAGTGCTTCGCCAGGTTGTACAAAAAATCAGTGAAAGATTTAATTTTGTAGCAACAGAAGCGGAATTAAATAGCCTACCTGATTCTCTCAAAAATTGGCAACCTTTCCCCGATACCGTCGACGCATTGCAAGCTTTAAAAAAGAGATTTCGTCTGGCGATAATTTCTAATACAGACGATGAATTGTTTGCCGATACTGCTAAACATCTCCAAGTAGAATTTGACTGGATTATTACAGCAGAACAAGTCAAATCTTATAAACCATCGCCGCGCAATTTTGAAGTAGCAATTCAAAAAATGGGGATTTCTCCAGATAAACTCCTGCACGTTGCTGAAAGTATTTACCATGATATTATCCCTGTAAAAGCAATGGGATTATCAGCAATTTGGGTAAATCGGCGAGTTGGTAAAATAGGATTTGGTGCGACTAAAGCTGCTATTGGTGAAGCTGATTTAGAAGTACCAGATTTGCAAACTTTGGTTTCTTTGACAGGACTTATACCATTTCTCTAAATTAATGCTACAGTCTTCGGGGCGGGTTTTTGAAGATTTTGGCGAATTGCGGTGATTGTTGGCAAACCCGCCCCTACCTCAGATATATAGCTTGACTTCAATCAAAAAAAGCTGATAAATCGAGGAATTTTCTGGTTTGAAAAAAAGCTAAAAGCCGAGTCGTTATGTGTTCGACACCACCCTTAACATTCGATTCAATATTCAACGGTATGACGGGATCGTGTAATGATAAACGCAACAGAAACCAGCCATCTTCATTGGGTGAAGAACAAGAAATTCGCACGCCTTCGTAATTATTAGGAACGATTTGCCAGTCTGTTTGTATGGCGGCAAATTCTTTTAGTTCTTCAATGACGCGATCGCCATGAGATTTGAAATCATCCACACCAATTTTAATGCGAAATTCCGCACTTTCTTCTGGCTCTTTTAAATTAGCAATTAAATCTGGTAAAGATTGATGATCCAACTTTGATTTTGCTAATTCAATCAATAGCTTACTAACCAAGTAAGCTCCATCATCCAGAAAGTAATTTTCTTTCAATGCGCCGTGCCCAGAAGTTTCAATAGCTAACCATGATTCCTGTCCGTTTTGATTGAGGCGAATTGATTCATCAATCACATTTTTGTAGCCGCGTTTAAACCGGTGATGAATCCCTTTTAAATCCTCTTCAATGAATTTTGTTAAGCCATCGGAGGTGATAGAATCAGTGACAATTGTAGAGCCAGGATGTTCTTTTAAGATAATCGCAGAAATCAAAGCAATTAAGCGATTGCGATTGAGTTCATTGCCTGCTTTATCGACGGCGGCACTGCGATCGACATCAGTATCAAAAATAATCCCAAAATCAGCTTTATGTTGAATTACCGCTTGACAAATTGACTGCATTGCCTGTTTATCTTCGGGATTTGGCACATGATTCGGGAAGGTTCCATCAGGTTCTAAAAACTGACTGCCTGTGGTATCTGCACCTAAAGGTTTTAACACTCGATCGACATAGAATCCACCCGCACCATTGCCCGCGTCAACAACTATTTTTAATCCGGTTAGTGGTTGCTCAAAGTTATCGGGATGATTGACTGCTTCCCGGATTTTTGTGACAAATTGGTTGGCATAAACTGAGATAAAATCATGCTTGATAATCTCACCTTGAGTTGTGGCTGAATGAAAGTTATTGCTTTCTGCTAATGCTAAGATATCGGTAATATCTTTTTTTTGTAACCCACCTTGGGAGGTGAAAAACTTTAAGCCGTTGCGATTAAAAGGTAAATGGCTGGCTGTCAGCATAATTGCACCGTCGCAGAGAAAACCAGGAGTAATGGTACTCATAAACATGGCAGGAGTTGAGGCCATTTCAAAGTCATAAACTGTTGCACCAATTGAGGTGATACCTTCCATGACTGCTGACATTAATGTGGGACCAGATAAGCGACTATCACGCCCAACTGAGATAATTAATTCTGTTGCTGATTTATTGATTTTTTGGGTTAACCAATGGACAAAAGCTTTACCTAAAATTGTGGCAATTTCCGGGGTGAGGTTAACTTTTTCATCGGGAATTCCTGCGAGGGCGATCCCGCGAATGTCTGAGCCATTTTGGAGTTTTTGAACGTTGAAGTTTTGCATGGTTGTTAATGCTAAGTAGAAGCTAGAAGGTAGAAAAGGTATGGGTGTATCCCGATTTTGTAGGGCGAAGCATTCCGGTAGTGAATCTTTCATTTTAACCAATAATTTATCTGCCGGAATGCTTCGCCCCTACGGATACATTGCTTAGGAATGAAAATTAAATAACTTGATGATTTGGTTTGTAGTAAGCGCAAAGAGCGCTAAAGCGCTTACTACAAACAAGCTAATTATTTAATTTTTATTCCTTAGTCGCGATCGATGCTGTAAATAGCCTGTAACCGGAACTCATCATGGGCAGGAACTTCAACAATATCCGTTCCCGCATTGGTCGTTTCTACACAGAGCAAACGCTGATAATCGGTATCATCAAGGTCTGCCATGTTTGCAGAAATTGTTGCCCAGGGATTCCAAACTACGGCGGATTTGCTACCAGAGGATTTAATGCGAATCCGACGATTAAGGGCTGCATCATCAATGACTAATTCATTGGGAACATTGAGATAGATGCGATCGACTTCTCCAGCGATCGTCACAGCACCAATTTGAGTTTTTTCTACACCACCATCAACTTTATCAAGATATTGGGTATTTTCTAATCCCAAAACCTGTACGCGGTTAATATCTCCCACTTGGAAATAGGTGTGAAAAGCTTGGGTGAGAGGAAAAGCTTTGTCGCCTAAATTGCGAGTAATTAGTTCTACTGTCAGAGTATTACTAACAGTAATCGCGATCGCCAATTCAAATGCGACAGGCCACATTCCTCTAGTTTCCTCACTATCATTAAGTCCTAGAGTAACCTTTGTTGCGCCATCTGAGGTAGTACCAGTATTAATCACATTCCAGAGGCGATTTCGCACAAATCCATGACTCGGACGACCTAAACCTTCAGGATCGGGACCAAACCAAGGCCAACAGATGGGAACGCCGCCTTTAATAGCTTTCCCTGTGGCATAATAAGCTTTTTCACTCAGAAACATTAAGTCTGTCGATTCGGCGGCCGGTTGGAAGGATAACACTTGCCCGGAATAGACAGAAATCAAGGCTTTTGCTTGACCATTGTCGATGTGAATCATCGGGAAACCACCGTTACCAGTGGCGAAGGTGAGGTTGCCGGCAATGCCGTAGTCGGTGTTTAATTGGTCAATACTCATGCTGTTAGCCTGATGAACGATGTTATAATTATCTGATAAATAGTTCAATAAAAATAAACAATAAAAATAAACAATAAAAATAAACAATTTGGCTTAGGAATGAAAAATAAATAGGTTCGTAGTAAGCGCTTTAGCGCTAAAGCGCTTACTACGAACCTTTGTAGAAATCACTTAGGAGATGTTAAAAAATTACAAAGTTGTGTGACTTTTATCACCCTGACTTAAATAGGCTAAGTTATAATTGCATTCATCTCGATAGATTAAAAAAATTAGAAAATCTATCGCCTAACCCTTTTGTAAGCATTTTGTAGAGGAAAATATGTCACAGTTACTCAAAAGATTGTTAGTTAGCACATCAATTTTAGCCGGCTTAGGCGCGATCGCCCCCGCCCCATCTTTAGCCGCATCTCTCACTGGTGCAACTATTGGCGGAAGTGCGCCTTACTTAACCTATTCCTCTGGCAGTGGTAAGACTTTTACGGTAGCCAATACTCAAGCTAACGTACAAGCAGCTTTAGACGGAGATAGTAGTTCTCCTGGTGGTAACGTAGAACTATTTTCTAATAGCGAATCATCTTCACTTTCGGCAAGTTTAAGTGCTATCTTAACTGGAGATTTTACTTCAGTATTTAGCTCTTTTGGTAATTTCTTAAACTACAATCAAAATACCACTTTAAGTGGTAAAATTGCTGGTCAAGACATTACTTTAAGTAGTTTAATGGCAACGGACTGGTTTGGAGCATCGGCTGTAAATAGCGTCAAAGTAGGCATTGCCAGTGCTAGTGCGATCGCCAATCCAACCTTAAGACAAAACGCTTTTCTAGCAGCAGTTGCACCTCTTTACAACTCAAGCAATTTAGCAACGCAATGGTTTAGCGATGCGTTGTCAAATTATGGTTTTAGTTCCAATCAGGAACTATTTACTCTTTTTGTGCTTGCCGGTGGCTTTCAAAGATTTAGCGACCCCAATATTTCCTATGTCAATCAAGACGGCGGAACAATTAAAATAGGTTTAGCCGGTCACTATGATGCCGCAGCTTTATTCGGAATTGAATCTCCACTAGGAGTACCATTACAAGCCAGCGAAGTTGTTAAAGTGATCTACGATGGAAAAACGCAATACAAATATAGTTTCAATGCAACTAATTCTGGTTTGACAGCATTAGATGATGGAATTTCTCACAGCGGTAACTACGAAGTCAGTGTAGAAGCTGTACCCGAACCTACCACAATGATTGGTTTAATTTTGGGTGGAAGTAGCTTAATTGCTGCTAAACGTAAATCCTTGAAAAAGGGTTAAATTTCTCACTATTCGGGGCGGGTTATTTAATATTTTGGCGAATAGCAGGGATTTGGGTGAACCCGCCCCTACCAAAACTGTTGAAAACTTTTTGAGAAATGGTATTACTTTTAAGCAACAGCTAAACCAGTATGTACTAACAAAGGTTTAGTGCTTGGTTCTCTTCCCCGGAAAGCTTTAAATACTTCCATTGGGTGTAAACTTCCTCCTAATCCCAACACAGTATCACGAAAACGAGAACCTGTAGATGCGATCGCATTTGCATCTTCCAAACCCGCTTCTTCAAAAGCCGCAAAAGCATCAGCACTTAGCACCTCAGCCCATTTATAACTATAATATCCCGCCGCATAACCGCCCGCAAAAATATGTCCAAAAGCGCACAAAAATGAATCTTCAGGTAACGGCGGCCAAACAGTTGTTGTCTTCGCAATCCGATTCCGCACATCAATAACAGTTTCCTGACCTCCTGGCTGATAACGATGGTGTAATTCAAGATCGACTAAGCTAAAATGTAACTGTCGCAACATCCCGCTACCACTCATATAATTTCTGGCAGCCAATAACTTTTGATAATAATGTTCTGGCAAACTTTCTCCAGTTTCGTAATGTTTAGCCATGCCAAATAAAGTAGCGCGATCGTAACACCAATTTTCCATAAATTGACTGGGTAATTCCACCGCATCCCACTCAATATTATTAATCCCCGCCGCCCCCGGATAGTCAACTTTTGTCAACATATGTTGTAAACCGTGACCAAATTCGTGAAACAAAGTTTCTACTTCCACAAAAGTCATTAAACTTGGCTTACCATCCACCGGCGGAGTTTGATTGCACACCAAATAAGCCACAGGTAAACGAGTTTTTATGTCGCCATTATCCATAATTTTAGCACGGACAATACACTCATCCATCCAAGCACCGCCGCGCTTTTCTGCTGGGCGACTGTAGGGATCTAAAAAGAAATATGCGATCGCATTTTCCCCTTGACAAATCTGAAAATATCGGACATCTTCATGCCATACAGTCGCTTGACCATCCGCCGCCTTCACTGTCACGCCAAACAGTCGATTTACTAAAGTAAATAATCCATCAAGTACCTGGGGCAAAGGAAAATAAGGACGCAATTCTTCCGCACTAAAATCAAACTTTTCTTCCCGCTGACGTTCCGCCCAAAAACTCACATCCCAATGCTTCAAATCCTCTGCTTCCTGAGCATTTTTCGTAGCAGCAAAAGCCTTTAAATCGGCTAAATCTTTAATCGCCGCATCATAACTTACACTCCTTAATTCTTCTAACAAACCCTCCACTGCTTCAACATTAGGAGCCATTTTACTAGCTAAACTTAATTCAGCATAACTGCTAAATCCTAATAAAGCCGCTTTCTCCTTGCGTAACTCCAAAATTCTATCAATTAAAGGCCAATTATTCAAATCACCACTAGAAGCACGACTTAGAAAAGCTTTATACAATTTTTCTCGCAAATCGCGGCGGGTACTATGCTGCAAAAAAGGCCCATAACTGGGATAATCCAAAGTAATGCGCCAAGGACCATTTTCCGCCGTAGTTTCTACTCCTTCAACGCGAGCAGTTTGAGCCGCTAAACTGAGCAAACTCGGAGGTAAACCGTCAACTTCTTCCTTCGTTGTCAGCAAGAGACTAAAAGCTTTAGTTGCATCAAGCACATGGTTAGAAAAATTAGTCCCAAGTTCTGCTAATTCCATTTCAATTGCATTAAAACGCTCTTTTTTCTCACCTTCTAGGCCTACGCCAGAAAGCTCTGCTTCTCTAATTGATGATTCTACAATGCGTTTTTGAGCCGATTCTAAACTTTCCCATTCAACACTAGAACGCAATGCTTTAAAAGCGTTATATAGTGGTTTACTTTGACTAAGTTTATTCCCAAATTGTACAACTTGAGGCTGTACTTTTTCGTGAGCCGATCGCAATTCTGGACTATTCTTAACACCAGTTAAATGCCCCACAATTCCCCAACTCCAAGTTAAACGCTCTACCAAACGCTGTAGGGGTTCTACTAAACCACTCCAAGTCGGTTTAACACTTACTTCTAAATCGCTTAATTCTTTGTCTAATTCCGCCAATATTTGCGTCATCGCCGGCACTACATGATCTGTTTTGATAGCATCAAATGGCGGTAGCCCTTTGCAGATTAATAAGGGATTATTCGGAATAGTGGAAATTGCGCTCATAAATCTTAGGGATTTTTTAGACAGATATATTTACAAAATTGGAATGCTTCATCTCTACCAGTTAATACCCCCAACCCGCTAGAAAGGGGACTTTTCCGGTTCCCCCAATTAGCAAGGGGGGGTTAGGGGGAGTCACTTTGTTGCAACTGTTTCACAACAGCAATTAAGCGTTTAAGATGAGGCTTAACTATTTTTTCTTGATCCTGTTCTATGCGACTAATTTTATCTGCCAGCAGTGATAAATCTTGTTCTGATTCCCCAGATTCGCCGGCAATATTTGGCAAATTATTTTGCAAAGACGCGAGTTCTTCTTGAATTAATAAAAATCTGGTATTTAATACCTCCCAATCTGCTTGCGTCATCGCATTATCTGTTAAATTTTTAGTCACAGTTTCTAGTTGCAAGACAGCGGCGCGGATTGGTTCTAAATCGGGGGATTCTGGAATAGATAAAGTTTGCAATTCTTGACTTACTTGTTGCCGAACTTCAACTAAAGCTGAGGCTACTATTTCTTGCAGAGAAGATACTGACTGACCTAAACTCAGAAGTTGTTGTTCAAAATCTATAGGATCGAATCCTTCTGGACGGTTAGCAGTTAAGATTTGTTGGCGTAGGGAATCAATATCTGCGGATAATTGTTGACGGAGTTTAACAATTATTGCTACTGCTGTTTTTTCCATTTTATCAAGCGATCGCCGCACTTCAGCAATCTCTGGATCGGGAGTAATTAATTTCTGTTGCTCAAATCGATAACGGTTAGCAACAGACAGAGAAAGTGCTAAAGTTAGGGGAGCAACGCCATAGAAAGCTTGACCGGAAAAAGCCACAGCTAGGGAACCGAAAGCAGATGCACCAAGAGAAGCATACTCAGCCAACTCTAGCCAGTGCCTTTTGTTAGCAGTATGCCCCACTTGTGGAAGTGAAGTATTTAGCTTCCGCACAGCTTTAGAAGTCATGGTTTCTTCCCGTCTTTGATAAACTTGCGAGACTTGAGGGATCATAAAAAATAACCTGCAAAACCCTTTGACTTTAGTCAGGGAGGATAAGGATGAGAGAGTTAATGCTCGATCGTCCAACCCAGTTAGATAAGAAATATTTATCAATCGAATCCCAGAATAGACTGGCGATCGCTCTCAAGAATAGTAGCATAAATGTCTGGAATTTATTAACCAGCTTATATCAATAGTAGCGGATGCGATCGCCTTTGACGGCAATGCCTAAAGCTGATTCGATTAAGTGTAGGCGAGAACTTGGATTCGATCGCTCTCCCAAGCTTGGGGTTGATTGTTTTTATCCCACTAACAGCGTCCCCATTTGTACTTGTAGGGGTATTGACTGGAATAGTTTTGACCTTCACAGTGCGAAGCAAGGCTCTTTTATGCGACCTGCTAAATTCTTAGACCTAACTCCCTCAACCAACAGCTAACAAATTACCATGCGCCCTAATCGCTCTCACAATTTACTAGAAATCGCTGAATATCTATCTTTAGCCGCCGCGATCGCAGGCATAATTGCCGCTGGCGCATTCAATCAGAATAATTATGCGACGATACCAATAGTTTTCTCACTATTACTCAACCTGATTAATCGCAATAGACTAGAACTAAAAACTAGAGCAACAGCCGCCTCCACCATCGAACGACTCAATCAACACAAAGCCTCAGTAGAACAATTAATAGACCAACTAAAAGTAACAATAACTTCTTTAGCTGCCATAAATCCACAAATAGAATATAATGGAAAAAATGCCGACTCAACAGAGAATGTAAATTCTATAGTTTCAGCACTTCAACACTTACGGCAAAGAGAAAATATTTTAGAAACAACTATTAAGTTAGTTCAAACCGAACTAGAAACAATTAACAAACAATTTAAACAGCGACCAGAGTTAGAGCAAGTAGAAAATTTAACTAGGGTGATCTTAGACCTACAACAGTTTATTAATCAACTACCCCAATGGGGAAATTTACAACAACGTCAATTAATAGAACTTCAGGAAAAAGTCGATCGAGCTTTAGCTAATTTATCAACAGAAATGGAGCGTATTTCTGATAAAATTGAGATCGAAGTGCAGCGCCAATTTCAGAAAATCGATCGTTAGTCACGATCGGTAGGTAGACACCTTTTCCCATTGGTGTCAACTTAAGGTCAAACCCTTAGTCCGACAGGGACTAAAGTCCCTGTCTCAAAGATCAAGTCCTCTTAAGAGGACTAATGAATTTAACAATTTTCTTCAGTCCTCTTAAGAGGACTTTACCTATTAGACAGGGACTTTAGTCCCTGGCGGGTTTCAGCTTAAGTTGACACCAATGACCTTTTCCTTCTTCCTTCTTCCTTCTTCCCTCTTCCTTCTTCCTTACCCTGAAAGCCCAATTTTGCGGTATTCTAAACACCAAATTCTAAGTAACAACCATCTAAGCTAACTTCGTGAAATACTTTTTTTTATCTGAAGGGTGGATAGTCGGGCGCGTTTGGGGAGTCGGTGGCCTGTGGAGCGAAACCGCCTGGAGGCGATCGCCCGAAATCCAACAACTTAACCTCTGTCTTTGGGATCAAAACGAGAAAATGTGGCTCTACTGCGTAGAAGACGCAGTGCTCATGGTAGAAGTCAAACCAACAGCCCCCCTGCTAGAAAGCAACCCCACCAAAAATATTGGCAACGTCGTACTTACCCGCCTGATCAGCGCAGAACAAGTCCTAGAACGCCTTTGCACAATCGAGGCTCAATGTCAAATCAGTAAACCTCTCTTGATGTAGCCGGAAAATATTGCAATCGGTTCTAACACTCGATACACTTCTTTAAATAACTTTCATTATTTAAGTCTCCAAAGTCTTGCCACCTCAAGTCTAGGCAATAATACTTGCCGAGATCGCAGGGTTGCAGATCGCGGTGGCCTAATAAAAAGCTGAAACGTCAGTCAAAGTCAAAATAAACATCTCTCATCTTGGAGGAGCGTAGTCAATGGGACTACCCTGGTATCGCGTACACACAGTCGTCTTGAATGATCCAGGCCGATTGATTTCAGTACATTTAATGCACACTGCTCTGGTAGCAGGCTGGGCCGGCTCTATGGCCCTGTACGAATTAGCAGTTTTCGATCCAAGCGATCCAATCCTTAACCCGATGTGGCGACAAGGAATGTTCGTGTTGCCCTTCATGGCTCGTTTGGGAGTTACAAAATCTTGGGGTGGTTGGAGCATCACTGGCGAAAGCGCCGCAGATCCCGGCATTTGGTCTTTTGAAGGCGTTGCTGCTGCTCACATCATCCTTTCAGGTCTTTTATTCCTAGCCGCTGTATGGCACTGGGTTTATTGGGACTTGGAACTCTTCAGAGATCCCCGCACTGGCGAACCCGCCCTTGATTTGCCGAAAATGTTCGGCATTCACCTGTTCTTATCTGGTTTACTCTGTTTTGGGTTTGGTGCTTTCCACCTGTCGGGTCTGTTTGGACCGGGAATGTGGGTGTCTGACCCCTATGGCCTAACTGGTCATGTCCAACCCGTCGCGCCAGCTTGGGGGCCAGAAGGCTTCGATCCCTTCAACCCTGGCGGTATTGTGGCTCACCACATTGCTGCGGGTGTGGTTGGTGTGATTGCTGGTTTATTCCACTTGACTGTGCGACCTCCTGAAAGGCTTTACAGAGCTTTGCGGATGGGTAACATTGAAACTGTGCTTTCGAGCAGTATTGCTGCGGTCTTCTTTGCTGCTTTTATAGTGGCGGGTACGATGTGGTATGGTTCTGCGGCTACTCCGATCGAACTGTTTGGTCCAACTCGCTATCAGTGGGATAGCAGTTACTTCCAACAGGAAATTCAACGACGAGTGCAAAGTAGCGTAGCCGAAGGCGCGACCCTTCAGGAAGCTTACGCAAAAATTCCTGAGAAGTTAGCTTTCTTTGACTATGTGGGCAATAGTCCAGCTAAGGGCGGTTTGTTCCGTGCTGGTCCGATGGATAAGGGTGATGGTATTGCTAAAACTTGGCTGGGTCATCCCGTGTTCAAAGATAGTGAAGGTCGGGAATTAACGGTGCGCCGTTTGCCTAACTTCTTTGAAAACTTCCCTGTGGTTTTAACAGACAAAGATAATATTGTGCGGGCTGATATTCCTTTCCGCCGCGCTGAATCGAAATATAGCTTCGAGCAAACTGGTGTTACTGTTACTTTCTACGGTGGAGAATTAGACGGTCAAACGTTTACGAATCCTGTGGAAGTTAAGAAGTATGCTCGTGCTGCTCAGAAGGGTGAGGTGTTTGATTTCGATCGCGAAACTTTGAAATCGGATGGGGTGTTACGCACTTCAACTCGTGGTTGGTTCACTTTTGGACACGCTTGCTTTGCTTTGCTGTTCTTCTTTGGTCATATTTGGCATGGTTCCCGGACTCTGTTCCGAGATGTGTTTGCTGGTATCGATCCTGATTTGGAAGAGCAAGTGGAGTTTGGTTTGTTCCAGAAATTGGGCGATTTGTCAACTCGGAAACAGGAAGGTTAATTTTCTGTGGTAATCAGGCAATAGACCTAAGTAGTCTATTGCTTGGATTGTTTAAGTTTCTAAAAAACCCGGTTTCTGAAGGGAAACGGGTTTTTTTAAGTATTAATAATTTATTGAAAGTTGTTGCTCAATGAAAATTTGCTAAACTGAAAAAAACATACATTGATTATTATGTATTCTAACAATCAAAACCAACAAGTCCTAGAAGCGATCGGCAAACTTAACGAACAGCAGATCGATATTGTGCTGCAATTTATTGAAACACTTCAACCGAAAAGATTCGCTAACCCAACTTCCACCCCTTTTGATCCTTTAGTAAGCTTTGTTGGAGCCACCAATCACGGAAATCTTGCTCAACAAATTGATGAAACCCTTTATGAATGAGTCAATTTTCATAGATACATGGGGCTGGCTTACCTTAAATGATGCAGGTGAACGTAGCCATAAAGAAGTTGCTAGTTTATATCAAACTTTAATTACTCAGAAAACCCTTATCTACACCAGTACCTTCGTCCTGGATGAAACATTCACCTTGTTTTTTAAGCGGCTTAACTCTTTCCAAGCCCAACAAGCAATGCTTCAACTCTCTCAAGCATTTTCTACAGAACAATTTCAATTAATCCAAATTGATGAATTTCGCTTTGCTCAAACCCAAATCTTGCGGTTAAGGTATCTTGACAAGCCGCAAATTTCTTTCACTGACTTAACTTCAATGTTAATTATGCAGGAGTTCAATATCTATCGGATTCTGACGGAAGATGCTCATTTTACTCAAGTGGGTTTAGGATTTCAACTTGAACCCAATTCTTTTTAATTTGAGTTTGGTTTGTTCCAGGGATTATAGGATAAATCTTCCAAATTGCTGTCTAAACAACCAATAAACTCTTTGGCGACTTCTGTAAATGAAACTTCTTTTTCCTCTAGTTCTGTCTGTTCTTGGCTCTGCTCAATGTTTTTTAGTTTAAATTCTAAAAATTCCACAAATTTGATCGCTTCGTTTAGCTGTTCAGCCGGGAGTTTTTTGATTTTGGCGATCGCCATTTCTAAGGTAATCATTGTCTTCTTTCTCCTTTGACTCTTAGAGTTATTTCTAGTTTAGCACAACTCATACTTAAGGCAATATCTATTCTACTTTGATGGCATCATATTCTGGTTCAGTTAAGGCAAATTCTGGGTCTATTATTTTTACTTCTTGATATGTTAGTTCGTAAAGTTTGTAAACTAAATTGTCTATTTGTTGCTCTAAAATAGTAGTGTCTTTGCCTTCAGATTTGAGAATAAGTATTTTATCAACAAGAGCGATAAATGTTAATTGAGAAGAAGGTGAGATTACAGCAATAGGTAATTTACTTATACCATTAGGAAAATACTCAAAACTACCTCCACCTGTTTGTTTACCTATTGACTTATATCTAAAACTAAGTAATTTTGAATTTAATAAAGCAAGAATATATTTAATACTTAAATTAGGGTTATTATCAAAAACAACCGTCATATTAGAAAAGCTTAAATAATCAAAACTACTATCATAACAAAATATATTATCAAAACTTCTTCTACTACAAAATAGCTTTGGTAAATGATAATACTCTTTGTGCATTGGTCGGCTATATCGCCACCATACCCTACCTTCATTTTTTACAGTTGCTCTATTTTCAAGAATACTTTTGTTTTTAAACAAATATTCTCGTATTGATTTAGGTAATAAATTTAATTCTTCTATATCTTCAAAATAAAGTACATAATCAGTATTGGGACTTATGTAATATTTCTGTATATTTTTTCCTGTTACTCTTTTTTTTACAAATTTAGGATCAAATTGTTTGGGATATTCACTAAATAAAAATAGGTTATCTGCCGCCGTTTCCATTCCTTTGCCAATTAAAACTAATTCACTTAAAGATGTTTTATTAGTATCAATTTTAGTATTTAATTTTTCGGTTTCATTATTAACCAGAGCAAAAACGTTATCAAGTCTTAGGTTGACCTTTATAAAATTATCTTTATCTTGAATAATTGATGTAAAGTTATTTTTTCTTTCATCTTTTAGTGTTAATGCTTTGGCAATTGTATTAGTTTTATCTTTTTTAAAACTTACAATTGCTGTGGTAATCATTGCACTTTCAAATACTGGGTATTTTTCAAAATTAATTATCTGCTCAATGGGGGCTTTTTCAAGTATAAAATTTCGTAAACGTTGAGCTTTATCTGAGAATAAAAAGGCATTAGATATAATATAATAAATATTTCCTTTTGGTTTTGCTATGTCAATACCTAGTTTAATAAAGTAAAATAAAATATCGCTTTTATCCATCCATATTTCTGAATATTTTTTCTTAATTTGTTCTACATAAGAAGATTTTGCCCCTAAAGTTTGTATGTTAAAATAAGGCGGATTTCCAATCACAATATCAAAACCCACATTTTCCACAACTTGCTCATTCATCACCTCTGGAAAATCTAACTTCCAATCAAAGAAATTAAGCGATAATTCTGGTTTAGTTTTCAGTTTCTTTAATTGAGTAATAGTATTTTTCCACCCAAGGGTTTCACAATATAGTTTAGTAGTTTTTACAAGTTTCTTTTTATCCTTAAAGTTTGCAGCCAGGGGTTCAGTTTCTTGTCCTTGGGTTTTAACCATTAACTCCAATTGATTGATCAGCAAATCAATTTTTAGATTGCGGATGTCAGCAGATAATTTTTTCTTATCACTATCTGGGCTAAAAAACTCCTTTTGTTCTTGACTAATTTTCCTTAACAATAGGCGCTGTTGTTTAGCTAAATCGTGTCCAAAAAGTCCGTGAGCAGTTTGATCTATATTCCAATCAATATCAATAATATTATCATCTAACTTACTCACCAAACTATTACCCACCACAATCTTATAATCAAGATTAGGTAATGCTTTCGGTTCGGGTTCATCTACAATTAAACTCAGCCAGAAACGTAGTCTGGCAATATCCACCGCCCCCCGTTCAATATCTACACCATAGATACTATTTTGAATAATATTTCGCTTCACACCCGAAGCATTAAAGTTAGTTGTGTTGCCAAATTCAAAAGTATGCAGCGTTTGTTTAGCCGTAAATATTTCGTGCAACAAACCCATCGGAAAAGCCCCCGAACCAATCGCCGGATCGCAAATTTTTACCCTATCTAATGCGTGATTAAATTCAGCAGAATACCTTTTTATTAATTTCTGATCGTTATCATCTAAAGTCTTTTTGAGCAACTTCTCAATTAATATCCGGTCTATTTTTTTTGATGGGGATGTGACTACAATTTCTAGTTCTAATTGTCCTTGTCTGAACTCGTTTATCGGAAATAATTCCGGTTGTTGAGGATTCCCAATACTGGCATAACCAATAATATCATAACCCTGATTTTCAAACCAAGTAGTTAGATATTCAATTAAACTTTCCTGACACATATAATGCACAATCTCTTTAGGCGTATAATACGCGCCTTTATCTTTATTATCTTCCAGTAAGTTCTCAAAAATATGCCCCAACATTTCAGGATCAACCGCCACAGTATGATCGTTTGGATCATCTTCATAAATGGTAAAATTGTATTGATCAAAAAAGTTAAAAAGATTTTCAAATAACTTTGCAGTAAAAATCAAGTTGCGATGATGCTTATTTTCTTCTTCAAACAAACCACCATTCAAAAAAGGGATTCTGCAAGCTTCACCCTCTCCCAATTTAATTAAATCATCCCGGCGTTTGGTGTTGAGCGTATCAAAAAATAAAACCGATAAAAAATCCTGATAAAAAAGTTCTGGATGTTGAAAACTTTGAAAGTGATTAGTTAAAAAATTAAAATCACCTTTTCCCCAACTTTGATTTTTTGGCACACCCAACCAGCCTTTTTTCTGGATGAAATATAAAAACACAATCCGCCCCAATAATTTTTTATTAAAATCACGGATAGCTTTTTCGTCACCATTAAAAATCGTTTGGTAAATACCTGGTTGTGAAACCATATATTTACAAAAAATATCATAATGCTCTTTATACTTATCAAAAAATGATTTAGAAAGTTTCTCGACTGAGAAAGCTTCTTTGACATCATCTAAAGTGGCTTGACTACCTTTTTTAACAATGCGTTCAAATCGTTCAACAGCGGTTCTTATGCTTTCACCTTCACCTAATAGATAGGTGTAGCGTTTAGGTTCAGTTTTGATTTTTATAAATTCGCCTTCAGCATCATAGCCCGTTAATTCTGAAACATAAGTAAAACGCCAATTTGCACTTTCTGGACGATGATAAGCAATAAAAGCCGCATCAATATTTTTCCAGTATTTACGCAATAAATTTCTTAATCCTACCCGATTACGTTCTAAAATAATATCGGGGGCCAGCGTTACTTCATACACCCCAATTTGTCGTTCACTGCCATTTTCATCTAACAGAATATAGCCTAAATTTTGGGCATGGGAAGCTACATGATTATCAATTCCCGTAAGAGTTTGGGGAGTTGATAATAATTGAGCATTAGCAAAGGTTTGGCCTAGAAATTGTTTCCATTTGGCTTGATTGTAACGTTGCTTGAATATATCTTTAATTTGTTGCGGTGTCATAATTTTTTCAAGGTAATAAGGTAATCATAATTACTCAAAAGATTCTGAAATGATTAAAACTGGTTTCTCAACTTTTCTCTTTTGTCCTTTTTGGACATCCGAGACATCAACACTATATTTTTGAGCAATTTTATCAATTTCTAAAATTGCCATATCTAAGTTTACTTTTTTCTTTTGCAACTTGTCAACCTCCGAAGGTAAATTGGTATGTCTCCCTATATCAATCAGGGTGATAATTTTCTTAATGTTGTCCCTTTGTTTCTCAATTAATTTGGGATGGTTAATCATTCCTGAAAGCCATTTTTTTGCACTTTGCGCCACACCGCCTAATGCTTCCGGGTCTGTTTGCGCCTGAACTAACTCATATTCCACTGTTTCAAAATGTTTAATCGCGTTGTTTACATGATCGTGATGGCTGGCGATTAATTCTACATTTTTTTCGTTTTGATCGGCTTCAAATATCTTAAATGCTTCGATCGGTGTAATTTCTTTAGCTTGGTTGTTGCTATCCACCCAATAAAATTCAAACTTTTTATCCGTCTTTAAAAATGCCGCCGTGCCATTTTGTAAATCAGGTTTATTAATTTTAGTTGAACTTCTACCCGCCCTTGATTTTAAAGGCATTTTTTTAATTTTATCAAACCAAGTTTTGTTGTTTTTCCTGAAATTGCGGAGAAAATAAAGAAATTTTAAGCGTTCATCTTGTTCCTCTTTATAAGTTCCGCTAAAAAGTTTGACTTCATCTAAAATTTCCTCTGTTGAAAACACTTGATTATCCTCCCCAAATGCGGTATGAAAAGCCTGAATTTTCATAAAAGCAGTTTTATTTAACTTGATTTGCGAATCGCCTTGGGCCGAAGGATAAAAGACATAATTATAAATGGCGGTAGCTTTAGTACCAATCCGATTCACCCGCCCAATCCTTTGCATCAATTTGGTTGAGTTCCAAGGTGTATCATAGTGAATAATGACATTAGAACGATGCAAATTTACTCCTTCTGCC
Organism: Oscillatoriales cyanobacterium USR001; assembly: GCA_001698425.1. Taxonomy (GTDB): domain Bacteria; phylum Cyanobacteriota; class Cyanobacteriia; order Cyanobacteriales; family Microcoleaceae; genus Kamptonema. The sequence continues at coordinate 36,537 of MBRE01000059.1, forward strand.
AAAACTTCAGTAGTAATGATTATACTGTAATCGTTTGCCTGTTTTTCTTGCGTACAGTTAGCATCAAAGTTAGTGACTATAGTATCATACAATTGATTTCTGTTTTCACTCGAAACTACCAACACATCTTTTCTGCCTTCATTTTTTAGAGCCTCAGCTAAATAGTCAACAGTATCTTTTGACTCAGAAAATATCACCAACTTACCCTCTAAATTAGTTTTTTTATCAAGGAATAGTTTGTTTAATTGTGCAATAAATACATCTAATTTTGGATCGTTTTTTATAGCATTCCAGTTTTCAACTAATTCCTTTAAAAGTAGAGAATCATTCTCTAAACTCGCAATAAAATCTGGCTTAAAATCCGCCTTTTTAAAAGTTTGGTTTTTCGGATTATCTGCGCTTAATTTTTCTATTTCTTCCTCAATTTGTTCGTCACTCCAACCCTTATCTAACAGCTTGTTTATATCGGTATCAGGTGCGATAAATATTTTGTCATTGTTAAACATTTCAATCATTCTGTCGGTAGCTTTTTGAAAATTGCCTAGGGATTTTTTAAAGGCATAAAAACTACTTTCCAATCTTTTAATCAACTGAGTTTTCATTATAAATGCTAAGGATTTAGAAACTGTTTCTGCGTTTTCGTAATACTGGCTTTGAACTTGTTGGTTTAACCCGGCAATGGCTTGGTAACGGCTGTATTTTAGTTGAGCTTTATCTGTTAGATAGAAAACAGTTTTATGAAACAACTGATTTAGTTTATCATCCATTAGATATTCCACTTTTTTAGGTGGTTCTACTTTGGGAAATTTAATTTTTTGTTCTGCTAAGTCTAATTTATACTCAGCAATATTTTCTAGGTCAGTGCGTGTTCTCCGAATAGTAATAGGTTCAATTATATTCTTACGAATTTTCCCATAAATATCTCTAAGCTTGTTTACATCTAATTTTTCCAAGCGTTTTAGGCTTTTGTATTGCTCCATTAAGGGACTAAAAAAAGCAGTCAAATTTGTAATAGGAAGTGTTGACTGTCTGGCATCCTGAAACATTTGTATTTGATAAAAAATATCATCAGGTCTGTTATTCAAAGGAGTTGCCGATACTAAAATTACTTTTTTCTGACTACCTTCAATCAAACCCTTATTTGCTCTTGGACTTTTACAAATCAATTGTAAGTTTTGAAAAGCACCTGTTTTGTAATTACGAAACTTGTGAGCTTCATCAGCTATTACCAAATCATACTCTTCTTTGTGCCAATAGTCTTGATGCGAGTTCAAGATTTTTTCCAGACTGCCATTAGTGATAAACTTGGTATATTTGTCAATATTAAAATTCTTAAAAGTGTCCTTCCAGTTTTTTTCAACTGCTGGCGGATAAACAACTAATATTTTTGTATTCTCTCTACCATTTTGCATTAAAAACTTTTTGGCAACCATTGCGGCAATAACAGTTTTACCCAAACCCACAACATCAGCCAAAATAAAGCCGTTGTGTTTTAGCAGCATATTAAAGCCTTCATTCACGGCATCAACTTGATAAGAAAGTTTTTTAAAGTTTTGAGGTAAATCACCTATTGAGTCTGGATCGTACTCAATATTTTTGTCAAAATATTCAGTCAGCAATTTTATATATAATTCAAAGGGACTTGTTTCTTCGTTCAAATAAGTTTCCTTTTTAATACCCTGAATATCAACTGGCAATATATCAACAGATTCAGCCCAAAGTTTTTCAAATTCTGCGGTAGCAAATTGGACATCAGGATATTCTGTTAGTTGAACATTGAACTCATAATTATAAAAGTTCCCTCCACCAAGTCCAGCATCCGTAAGATTTGAAGAACCCGTGATTACTGTGGCAGGTGTATGTTGATTAAATGGTTCAGGACGTAAAATATAAACTTTGGCATGAATCTTTTTTTCGGGATGTGCCTTGACTTGTATTTTCTTTTGAATTATATCGTCAATGAATTGTAAAATACCATTTTCTGTGTCTTTATCATAATTGGCTTGGGCAATATCTTTTTGAATTTCCTTGATCAAATCTTCTTTTGTTCTTTCGTGATTGCTAAAAAAATCAAGCCCAGATTTGTGAGCCTCAGCCAGCATTTTGTCAATGTTGATCCCTACCAATATTCTAATATTTGGAACTTGGTTTAAAAATGGTCTGATTCTGAAATAACCTGATGCCCTGAAGTAGCCTACTAAAGCGTCAAAATATTGAATGTTGGGATTATAGGTAAAAACCCCTTCAAACTTTTTGATTAAAGTGTTTTCTTCCCTATTCGTGAAAAACTTTGTTGACATATACTATATACAATGAATGATGGTGGCAATTTACGAATTATTATATGTTCGTTCATAGCGATCGTGATTTGACGAACGCGATCGCTCAAACACGCTTGCTAGGCAAAAGCATTCCCCTGGTTGTCTACTAACTATAGCACTGCGCTTTCCGCAGTGGGAAAAATAACCGCTATGGATAAGTAGCTAACCTAATCGTTTCCAACCAGTCGCACCAGCTTGGGTGCCAGAAGGCTTCGATCCCTTCAACCCTGGCGGTATTGTGGCTCACCACATCGCTGCGGGTGTAGTTGGGGTAATCGCTATTGAAAATTTGCTAAACTGAAAAAAACATACATTGATTATTATGTATTCTAACAATCAAAACCAACAAGTCCTAGAAGCGATCGGTAAACTTAACGAAAGGAAGAAGGAAGAAAAGGCTTCTTGCAAAAATATCAGAATTTAGGAATAGAAATTAAATAATTAGCTTGTTTGTAGTAAGCGCTTTAGCGCTCTTTGCGCTTACTACAAACCAAATCATCAAGTTATTTAATTTTCATTCCTTACGCACACTATAGCAACCGCTGACAGTTGCGTAAGTCCTGTCCTAGAAGAAAAATCACCAATCCTACGATACTCGCTGTTTTAATATAAATTCTGCGATCGCTAAATCCATCGGCGTTGTTACTTTCAAATTAGTCTCTTCCCCCGGTACAATTTGCACTGATAAATCGCACTTTTCAAACAAAGCTGCATCATCCGTAACTTCCCATCCCCATTGACGACCCTTAGCATGACAATCTTTTAATAATTTCACCTCAAATCCTTGGGGAGTTTGCGCCGCCCATAGGTGACTGCGATCGGGTGTATCCTGCACTAAGCCAGTATCATCAGTAATTTTAATCGTGTCCTTAACTGGAATCGCCGCAATTAAACCCGGAAACCTAAACAATTCCTCAGCGCAACGATTAAACAAATCTGGCGTGGCCAGACATCTCGCGCCGTCGTGAATCAAAACTCGCTCTGCGGTGGCTGGAAGCGCCTGCAAACCGTTGTAAACTGACTCTTGGCGAGTAGCACCTCCTTGGATCAGTTTCACTGGCTTAGTCAGGGAAACATTGGCCAGAATTTCCTCAAAATCGGGAAAATCTATTGGTTGACCCATAATCCCAATCCAAGTAATATAATCCGAGGCTTCGGCGACTTCCAGAGTCCAAGCCAGTAAAGGTTTGCCCAGCAATGATAGTAGCAATTTATTGCGATCGCTACCCATCCGCCGGCCGCTACCTGCGGCGGGAATTAATAAATGCACAGTTACTCCTTGATGTGGCTATGTTAGCTATGATGCTGATTTGATAAGCATTTCTTCCTTTAGAATAATCGGTTGGTAAGCTAAACGTGACTAATATGCGAATTGTTGCCCTTGTGCCTGGTGGGATTGGGGATCAAATTTTGTTTTTCCCCACCCTGGATGGCTTAAAACAACTTTATCCGAATACTCAGGTTGATGCGATCGTAGAACCCAGGGCTAAAAATGCCTACCGTGTCTGCAAGTCTGTCAAAGAAGTTATACCCTTTGATTTTAAAGACAGCAATGCTTTAGCGGATTGGGGAAATTTGCTGGGGATTATGCGCGATCGCGAATACGAAGCTGTTGTCTCTCTCGGACAAAGGTGGACTGTAGGACTCCTATTGTGGCTAACTGGTATTAACAAACGAGTTGGTTATGCGGGTGGCGGTAGTTTATTTCTTACAGATGCAGTAACTCTCGAAACTGAAAAGTATGCTGCGGAAATGTATTACGATTTGCTACAAGGTTTCGGCATTAATCAGCCTTGTCCACCCTTGGCGATTAATGTACCCAAACAGGATATCCAATGGGCTGAAGCGGAACAGCAACGGTTAGGGATTAAAGAAAGTGGTTACATTTTAATTCATGGAGGTTCTAGCCAGTTAGCTTTATCTAAGGGAATTGACAAAATTTACCCTGTAGAAAAATGGCAGCAAATTATTCAAGATTTGCAACAGCGACAGCCTAATTTGCCTGTGGTGGTGGTTAAAGGACCGGAAGATACAGTCTTTGTGGAAAAGTTGTTAGAGTCTTGTCCGAAGGTTTTAACGATCGCACCGGATGATGTTGGTAAGTTAGCTGCTGCGATCGCGGCTGCTAATTTAATGTTATGTACTGACAGTGCCCCAATGCACTTATCTGTAGCCGTTCAGACTTATACGATCGCCCTTTTTGGCCCCACCGATCCGGCTAAATTGTTACCAAAAAGCGATCGCTTTATTGGTCTTAAATCTCCTACGGGTAAAATGGCTGACATTTCACCTCAAGATGTACTCAAAAAAGTTTGGGGGGGTTAATTGTTAATTGTTAACGGTTAACGGTTAACTGTTAACTGTTAACGGTTAACTGTTAACTGAACAGGACTTACGCACCCAAGCAAAGAAACCGGGTTTTTTAGAGAATCTGTGGGTCCGGGCGAAGTATTTTCGTGAAAAAACCCGGTTTCTGAGGCCCCATGCGTAAGTCCTAGAAACACAAAGACACGAAGACACGAAGGAAGAAAAAGAAGTTGTAGGGGCGAGTTCACCAACAGATTTAAAGGGTACAGTCAAGGCTAAAAAATCCGCCCCGGCTCAATACTATAACTAATTAAGGAGATATAATATTACTATGAAAAAAGCCGTTTTTCTCGATCGCGATGGAGTTTTAAATATTGAAGCTGGTTACATTCACCGCTTAGAAGATTTAAACTTAATTCCCGGAGTCGCCAAAGCTGTCCGCCAATTAAATGACCGAGAAATTTTCTGTTGTCTCGTATCAAATCAATCCGGCCCCGCTAGAAATTATTATCCAGTTAGCCACATCGAAGCACTCCATCAACGGCTATGTAACTTACTAGAAATAGAAGCAGGCGCAAAATTAAATGCTTTATATTATTGTCCCTATTTGAGTCAACCAGAAGGGGGAATTAACCCCGAATTTACTCGTTATACTACTTGGCGCAAACCGAATACAGGGATGTTAGTAGCAGCGGCCTGGGAACATGATTTAGACTTACAAAATAGTTTTATGGTCGGGGATAAAGCCACTGATGTAGATATGGCTCACAATGCGGGTTGTCAGGGGATTTTAGTGCAAACTGGCTATGGTGAAAGTGTGCTGAGTGGCTCATATCAACATCATACTCAACCTGATTTTATTGCCACAGATTTAGCTGTGGCTGTTGAGTGGATTTTGGGTAATTTTAATTAGCGCCTATTCTGGCAATTATCTGGTTATTCTCAGAGGAACATAGACAATTTGATCTTGATATTCGTCTTCAAAAGCTGCGCCTGCAATTGCAATTAAATCCTCAATGATTAGACCTATATTTGAATTGGGGCGAAGTGCCAAAATTCCGGGTATATGACGATTTTCAGCTAAATGTTCTGCCAGATGTACGGGCATAGACCGGCGATTATTTGTGACAAGGATAAAATTATTTTCCTCACACCATCGCAAAATTTCCGGGTCTTTTGTCCCTTTTTGCGGTACATCGCAATCGCCAACCATTAATACAGTTAAATCTGGTTGTCGGCGCAAAAGCTGGTCTTGATACACAGGCGACATATTTTCATCTATCAGGTACTTGATAGTCATTCTGGGAATTGTTCAACTTTTTTAGCCAACTTTTTTTCTTCTCTTAATTTCAGGAGTTTAGCGACAAAAGGAGGAGGATTTTTATCATACTCCGCTTCAGCTTTGAGACAATATGCTACCCAATCTTCTACATATTTGCCTACCGTTTCCTGATTTTCCAAATAATACAGGATTGTGGCATAAACTTGAGCAAGGGTGACAGTAGAAAACTGTTTGACTATTTCTTCAGCAGATTTCCCATTGTGGATATATTCAGAGAGTATATGTTCAATGCCAACTCGCGTCCCTTTTACCCAGATGTCCTCTGGACTCAGAAAATCGAAATATTCTTCTGGCTGCATAATTTTCCTAGCTTAAAAATGTCCTAATTATAGCAAATACCGTAATTTTCTGTCTTAGTGTCTTAGTGTCTTCGTGGTTCCCTCACATTTTCGCAAAAAACAGAAAATTTGTAACTTTTTACGCAAAATATTAAAAATTGTAACAAAATAGAAATAGGACTCAAAAAAGGACTTCTGAACTTGAATATTTTTAGTACCCTTGACCCCCAACGCAGGCGTAGCCTCCAAAATTTATTCATCGCAGGCTTATTATTTTGGTCTAGCTTGGGCTCTTTATTGCCAACCTTACCCCTCTACATCCAATATGTAGGCGGTACAAAGCAACAAATCGGCTTTGTCATTGGCGCTTTCGCTATTGGATTACTACTATCTCGGCCTTGGTTGGGAACAATTGCCGATACTAAGAGTAGAAAATTAGTTTTACTGTTGGGTACGTTAGTAGCAGAAATTGCACCCCTCGCCTATATATTCGTTAACTCAATTCCTTTACTACTGGTAATTCGGGTTTTTCATGGTGTTAGTATTGCTGCTTTTACTAGCGGTTATAGTGCTTTAGTCACTGATTTGTCTCCCAAAGGACGCAAAGGAGAATTAATTGGCTATATGAGTTTAGTTAATCCCATTGGCTTCGCCGTTGGACCGGCTTTGGGCGGATATTTACAAGTAGCAATGGGTTATAATCCTTTGTTTTTAATGTCTTCTATTTTGGCGCTGTTGGCGTTAATTTATACCTACCAAGTTCGCGAATTAAATTTTCCTAAACCACCCAAGATAAATTCATCTTTGAAAGTGAGTAGTTTCTTTACTTATTGGCAAATGTTATGGAATCCCCGCGTTCGCGTTCCAGCTTTAGTTTTGTTATTACTTGGTTTAGTATTTGGTACTTTTAGCACTTTTATGCCTTTATTTTTGCAGCAAACAAAGGTAGATTTGAATCCAGGATTATTTTATTCAGTAGCAGCAATTTCCAGTTTTGCTATTCGTTTATTTACTGGTAAAGCCTCTGATAAGTACGGTCGCGGCATCTTTATTACTGGTGGTTTGGCGTGCTATGCGATCGCTATGATGATTTTATTTATCGCCGACGACTACTATATATTTATATTAGCAGCCTTGTTTCAAGGTGCTGGTAGTGGAACGGTTTTACCGATAATGATTACGTTGATGACTGATAGATGCGAACCTCACGAACGGGGGCGTTTATTCTCTCTTTGTATCACAGGATTTGATGTGGGAGTTGCGATCGCAGGCCCGACACTTGGTTTTATTGCCGAAATTGTTGGTTATAGAAATATGTTTGGTCTGGCTGGGTTAATCGGTATGCTTGCCACAATCCTTTTTATTACCAAAAATAGCAAAGATTTACCCCATTCTCTCAGGTTTTCCCTCGGTCAAGGTAAAGATGTTTACGCCCTGAAGAATTAAAAATTAAAACCGAGCATCCGGGAGAGCCACTTTGGTGGGATTCATCCCCCAAAGTTTGTCCTTAAGAATCCCCGTGTCTTCAGACCGGGGAGTGTCAAGCAGTAAAATTATTAGCCAATTAGTTCCAATCCTCTCGTTTTAGGGGATACACCATTTTTAATCCGTGCCGCCACCACCATCAACAGCAAAGCCAAAGTGTCGTCAGAAAGCCCATCAACCATATTCTGCATATCTAACAAAGACTCTAGTTGCTTTGGCACTGATATCTGGCTGTTGTTACCAAATCCCTCAACTCCCGCCAGCCGGGTACAGAAGTAAGCGCGGGCTCCCGGCTTAATCTCATCCATTGCTTCAATTAATTTCCACATTACCTCTGTAGAGATACCAGTCTTCCCCCGCCGAAACTCGGAAATGTGGTTCTCGCTAACGCCTGAAAATTTGGATAGCTGTTTGCCAGATATCCCGTAGCGTTCAATTGTCACCCTAAAAATTTCAGAAATCATTGTAACGTTTTGTAACAAAAATCTATGATTAGCCTTTATCGTGGTTTGGGTTATAGTGTGATTTTAATCACATAGTTTCAGTGACATTTGCCTATCTTATGAAATTTGGGAGCGAAAAAAGTGCCAAGAAACTTTACCGAAGGAATTTCCGAAGAATTAATGCAATGGCTTGTGCCTAATTTCAATGCCGTAACTGTGGGAAATCGAAGACTAAGTGTAGAGGAAGTTGCCAAGGTTGCCCGCTTCAAAACCAGAGTGCGGTTAAATGATGAAAATGAAGTTGTCGATCGAGTGCAAGCATCCTGCGACTATATTACGGATGCTGTTGAGTCAGGAAAGCCGATTTACGGAGTCACAACAGGCTTTGGTGGGATGGCCAATACAGAGATCGCACCTGAAGAAGCCGCAAGTTTACAAAACAATTTAATTTGGTTCCTCAAAGCTGGCGCAGGACCAAAGCTGCCCATAGCTTGCGTTCGCGCCGCCATGCTGTTGCGAATTAACTCCCACCTCCAAGGCGCTTCAGGTATTCGGCTGGAGTTAATTAAGCGGACGATCGCATTTCTCAATGCAGGAGTTACACCTCATGTGTGTGAATTGGGTTCGATCGGGGCTTCTGGCGATTTAGTTCCCCTAGCACAAATTACAGGGGCATTAATTGGTTTAGATGACAGTTTCACTGTTGATTTTAATGGTCGAGAAATGTCAGCAATTCAAGCGCTGGAATTATTAGATTTACCAAGAATCGATCTGCGTCCCAAAGAAGGGTTAGCAATGGTTAATGGTACATCTGTAATGACTGGCATTGCTGCCAACTGCGTTCGAGATTCGCAGATATTACTTGCCTTATCAATGGGTACTCATGCTTTGATGATCCAAGGTTTAGGCGGTACAAATCAATCTTTTCACCCCTTCATTCATAAGCTAAAACCTCATTTTGGTCAAGTGTGGGCTGCTGCCGAAATGGTGGAACTTCTCACAGGTTCCTGCTTGCATCGAGATGAGTTAAATGGGGAGCATGATTCTCGCGGCGATCGTCCGATACAAGACCGTTATTCACTGCGTTGTTTGCCTCAGTACCTGGGCCCGATTGTGGATGGAATTGCAGAAATTGCCCAACAGATTGAGGTAGAAATTAACTCAGTTACTGATAACCCTTTAATCGATACTGAGAAGCAAGCCAGTTATCATGGTGGTAATTTCTTAGGGCAGTATGTTGGTGTGGGCATGGATCGTTTGCGCTATCTTTTGGGTCTGCTGGCAAAGCATTTGGATGTACAAATTGCACAGTTAGTTGCACCGGAATTTAATAATGGTTTGTCGCCTTCTTTAGTTGGCAATACAAACCGTAAGGTGAATATGGGTTTAAAAGGTCTGCAAATAGCTGGAAATTCGATTATGCCGCTATTGACTTTTTATGGAAACTCAATTGCCGATCGCTTTCCTACTCACGCTGAACAGTTCAATCAGAATATCAATAGCCAAGGATTCGCTTCAGCTAATTTAGCTCGTCGATCGATTGAATTGTTTCAGCAATATATGGCAGTAGCTTTAATGTTTGCTGTCCAAGCTGTTGATTTGCGAACCCATGAAGTGGCAGGTCATTATGATGCACGAGAGTGTTTATCGCCACTTACTTTGCCACTATATGAAGCGGTGCGCGAAGTTGTAGGACAGTTGCCAAATGTTGATAAATCTTACATCTGGAATGACAACGAGCAATCTTTGGATTTACACATTGCTCTGATTGCTGCTGACATTGCACAGGAAGGAAAAATTGTGCAAGCGGTGAACCAGATTTTATCAAGTTTGAAGTAGCCCTGGGAGGGCGAAGCATTCGGGTACAAAATACTGGTTTTTAGCGATAATTTATCGCCCGAATGCTTCGCCCCTACATCAAATTTACGGCAAAAGAAATGAGTTAATTTTTTAACTTGTTAAGAGTTGCTTGTCCGTTACACAAGCATTCGCGATCGCATGGCTAAACTCGCGGCTACAAAGAATTTTTGCACATTACTAGGAGGTAATTAAAATGGTTGCTCACAATATTTCAGCTAATGTTTCTGAAACTGCTTTTCAGTTAGATATTTCCCCCACAAAAAAAGTAGAGTGCATCTCAAATCAACCACACTTTTTTATGGATACGGTTCGTCAATGTGCCAAAGTCTATCAACTGGAATCGAAGGATTGGCAACAAATTTGTCAGGCATTTCACCCTGGTTATGTAGGGGATGTTTCCTTAGCAAAGAAATCGCACTCAAAAGGTTTAGTTAGTGGGTGGCAATTTGCTTTAACGACAGCGCATCAGTGCATCAAAATCTTGAACACAAAATCTATTGTTTGGCGGCAATTTTACGGAGGATAAAAGAGAATGAACATTGCAGAAAATATTGAGAGAGGGTGTAAGTTTTTCCCTGAGAAAACAGCATTGATTTTTGAAGGTAATTTCTTCAGTTATCAGCAGTTGAACGAATTGGCAAACTGTGCTGCTAATGGTTTGCAAAAATTGGGAATTAAACGAGGCGATCGCGTAGCTCTTTTCTTGCCTAATATTCCCGAATTTGTCATCTCTTATTTGGGCATTTTAAAGCTCGGTGCTGTTGCAGTTTCGCTCAATGCGATGCTCAAAAGCGATGAAGTTCGCTTTATTCTCAATGATTGCGCGGCAAAAATTGTGATTACTACAGAATCATTGCGAGGGCAAGTTCCTGATGATGATTTAGCTTACTTGCAATACCTCTTGATTGCTGAAGATGGAGTTGTTAAACCACCAAGCATGGTAGTTTATTCTTCTTCTATTACTTCTCAGAACCAGCAGAATTTAAGATGTAAAGAAATCGGTTTGTTACAACTGATGGCTCATGCTTCTGCTGAAGCTAAAGCTATTGAAATGGAACCTACAGAACCCGCAGCAATTATCTATACATCCGGGACAACAGGCTTTCCTAAAGGAGCCGTGCTTTCTCATGGAAATGTCACTTCAAATATGCACTCTGTCAAGCATTGCTGTGGCATGAAGGCTGAAGATCGGTTGCTTTTGTATTTACCTTTGTTCCACTGTTTTGGTCAGAATTTCATTCTGAATGCAGGATTAAATGCTTGTGCCACAATCGTTTTACAGCGCCGATTTTATCCAGCCGAAGTGTTGGAAGTGACGGCTACGGAGCAAATTACCATGTTTTTTGGAGTCCCAACTGCCTTTGCCAAACTGTTAGAAATGTCGCCGGATGAATGCACTTTTAATTCAGTGCGCTATTATTTTAGTGCTGCTGCGAGAATGCCTTTAGAAGTTGTAGATCGGTGGCAAGAACAGTATGGTTTGGTAATCCATGAAGGTTACGGTTTGACAGAAACTTCGCCTTTTTCTTGTTACAACCATTACTTGAAATATAAGGCTGGTTCGATTGGAATGCCAATTGATAATGTGGAGATGAAAGTAGTGGATAGTGAGGGTTTAGAGGTTGAGGTTGGGGAAGTTGGCGAAATTATTATTCGGGGGCCGAATGTGATGTCTAGCTATTGGAATCGTCCCGCAGAAACTGCCCAAGTTATGTCAAATGGTTGGTTTCATTCTGGAGATTTAGGCCAGATGGATGAGGATGGCTATTTCTACATTGTTGACCGTTTAAAGGACATGATTAATGTTTCTGGATTTAAGGTTTATCCGAGTGAATTGGAGCGGGTAATTTCTCAACATCCAGCGGTGGCAGAAGTGGCGATCTGTGGCGTTCCTGACAGAGTGAAAGGTGAGAGCATTTTGGCAAATATTGTCCTAAATCATGGGCAAGTTGTTGCACCAGAGGATGTGATTTCTTTTTGTTCTAAGCAAATCGCGGCTTATAAGGTTCCTCACCTGGTTCGGTTTGTTGATTCCTTGCCTAAAAATACGACGGGTAAAGTGTTGAAACGGGTTTTGCGCGAGGCGTATAGCTAAGTTTTCTCGTCAGATTTCCAACTCTGTAGGGTGTCTTACCTGGAGTTCTGCTCTGCAATTTTTTAACCTATTGCGGTCAGACATCCTACTCCATAATTGCACAAAAGTTTACAATTCCAAAAGGAGTTACACTGTCATGTCTCAATCAGTAGGAATTCGCTCATTAGCTGTTAGCTTTCCCAAAGAAGTCATTAAAAATGATTATTTCTTGGCTAACTATCCAGAACTATTTGATACAACAAAACAAGCAAGTTTTTCTAAGGCTTTTACACCTGTAGAAGGTGCTGAAATGAATACCTGGACAAAAACGATGCTCCCATACGTATCCGATCCTTTCCGAGGTAGTATTGAGCGCCGGATGATTAGTGGTGAGGAGACTTCATTAACTCTTGAACATAATGCAGCCTTACAAGCTATTGAATTAGCAAATCTGACTATTCAGGATGTTGATTTAATGATTGTTTCCTCAATGTTTCCACATCATATTATTCCCGGAAACGCAGCTTACCTAGCAAAGCAATTAAACATAGAATGTCCAGCGTTCAATCTCGATTCAAGCTGTGCTGGTTCACTTTTTGCCCTGGAAGATGCTTGCTTGCGAGTTGCATCTGGACGATACAAAAATATTTTGGTCGTAGTTTCATGCACATACTCTCGCTTTTGTAAGGGAGAAGCTTTTTCTATCTTCTCCGGTGATGGAGCCGGTGCTTTTTTGGTTGGTAAACTTGAAGCAAATCAAGGACTTCTTGGGTCAAAAATTATCAACACTAAAGAATCGTGTGGGGCTGTTTCCGCAGACCTTACAACTGACGTTCAAGGTCAACCAGTATTCATGGTTCGGGCAAACAAAGAAGCTGGTAAAAAAATGCCAGAATTATTTACGAAATACTTTCGTAAGTGCTGTACTGGTGCTTTAGAAAATGCTGACGTGACTTTGAAGGAAATCGATTTCTTTATTTTTTATGCTGCCACAGCATGGTACGTTGATTTCTGCGTAGAAGAGTTAGGTATTGATCCTGCAAAAACAATCAATATTTACCCTCACTACACTAATATTTCTACAGCTTCGGTTGTAGTTGCTTTACATCATGCAGCAAAGCTAGAAAAAATTCACGAGGGTGATTTGGTTCTTGTTTACGCTCATGGGTTTGTAGGTAATGCTGCTGCAATGGTTATATGCTGGGGGAAAGTTGCATTAGGTCCCATGCCAACTCCATCGCCAAGCTTCATAAATGTTCCGGCAGAGGTACTGGTTTAAGTACATTTTAATGTAAAGAATTTACCAGTTGAAGAAGTAATATTTTGTGTAAACTTGTGTAAATTCTTTACTTTTCATGGGAGTAATTTATAAAAAACTTTATTTTTACTCCCTACACCCAGATTTTAATTTATCAAAAATAAGGAGTTCAATCATGTTCTACTCAAGAGAATTTGATGGAAAAGTTGCGCTAGTTACTGGAGGATCTTCTGGTATCGGTAAGGCAACAGCGCTTGCCTTTGCCCATGCAGGCGCAAATGTAGTAATTGCTGGTCGCCGAGTTGCAGAAGGGGAACAAACAGTCCATGAAATTTGCGAAAGAGGTGGTGATGCCATTTTTGTAAAAACTGATGTTTCCAAAGAATCTGATGTAGAAGGGCTGATTAACAAAACAATAGAGTTTTATGGGCGCTTAGACTACGCTTGTAACAATGCTGGGACTTTTATTATGGGGCGACTTTTTGAGTTATCAGAAGAGGATTGGGATCGTACAATTAACGCCAACCTCAAGGGAATTTGGCTTTCGCTCAAGTATCAGATTCCTATTATGCTTCAACAGAGGGGAGGTGTGATTGTAAATATGGCATCAATGTCTGCCATTATTGGCAATCCTGGTGTTTCTATCTATTCAGCTAGTAAAGGGGGAGTGATTGCCTTGACCCAATCCGCAGCGATCGAGTATGCAACTTTTGGTATCCGCATTAATGCTATCAGTCCTGGGGTGATTAACACTCCAATGGTCAATGATATACCCACACCATTATTGACAGATATTCAATCGAAGCATCCGATCGGGCGACTTGGCAAACCAGAGGAAATTGCCGATGCAGTGGTATGGCTATGTTCGGATAAAGCTTCGTTCGTTACGGGACATAACTTGGTGATTGACGGCGGATACACCGCGCAGTAGGGGAAATAACCCAAAAAATGAGAGTGATGGTTAACAGTCGCTCTCATCTTCACTTATCTAAAATGCTGTATGTATTCTATATCACATAGCTTTTGTAGAAGTTTGTGCTATGTTCATGGGTTATATGGGTGCTGTTTTTCCTCTCTACAGTCTGATTATCAAAAAATTGCACAGCTAAAATTATGCTAAAACTCAAAGAATACCAAGTTTTTCACCCCATTTACGAAGGCTTCAAAACCGTTATTTATCAAGCTGAAAGATCCTCAGACAATACTCCCGTCATTATCAAAACTCTCAGATCTGAATATCCCACCATAGAAGAAATCTCTCGCCTCCGACATGAATACAATATCCTCCAAAGTTTAAAAATAGAAGGAATTATTAAACCGATTGAATTAACGAACTATCAAAATAGTTTAGTTTTAGTTTTAGAATACTTTGAGTCTCAGTCGTTAAAAAAATTTGTTAATGCAGAAAAACTTGACTTAAAGCAATTCCTAAATATTGCTATTCAAATAGCAATAATTTTAGATCAAATACACCAAAATCAAGTAATTCATAAAGATATTAAGCCGCAAAACATTATTATAAATCCCAAAACTAGGCAAATAAAAATAATTGACTTCAGCATTGCCACCAGCTTGGAAAAAGAAACCCAAAGCCCAATGAATCCTAACTGCATTGAAGGGACTTTGGCTTATATGTCACCAGAACAAACTGGGAGAATGAACCGTACCCTTGACTATCGTACTGACTTTTATTCCTTGGGTGTCACGTTCTACGAAATGTTGACAGGTCAATTGCCTTTTGATTCAGTAGATGCAATGGAATTGATACATTGCCACATCGCGAAAAACCCCATCCCACTCCACCAACTCAATCCAGAATTACCGCTAACTGTGGCGAATATTGTCACAAAATTACTGGCTAAAAATGCTGAAGATAGATATCAAAGTGCCTTGGGATTAAAAGCTGATTTAGAAGAATGTTTAACACAACTGCAAACAACAGGAACAATTGCAGAATTTATGCCGGGTAGAGTGGATAAAACCGGACAATTCCTCATTCCGCAAAAACTCTATGGACGGGAAGCAGAAGTGGAAACTCTCTTACAAGCCTTTGAACGGGTCAGTTTAGGGCAAAGCGAGATGATGTTAGTTTCTGGTTATTCTGGTATTGGAAAAACTTGTGTAATTCAGGAAATTCACAAACCAATTGTCCGGCAAAGGGGATATTTTATTAGCGGGAAGTTCGATCAATTTAAGCGAGACATTCCCTATGCCGCGATTACCCAAGCTTTTCAAGAACTTATGCGACAGCTATTAACACAAAATTCTGACGAAATCGCTGTTTGGCAAGAGAAACTGCTTGTAGCTTTAGGCGAAAATGGACAAATTATTATTGACGTTATTCCAGAAGTGGAACTGATTATTGGCAAACAGCCCGAAGTTTCTCAATTCGGACCGACAGAAAGCCAAAACCGTTTCAATCGTATATTTCAGCAATTCATTTACGTTTTTGCCCAACCCTCGCACCCCCTGGTCTTATTTCTTGATGACTTACAATGGGCAGATTTAGCTTCTCTAAATCTAATTGAACAGTTAATGACCGACTCGGATAGTCATTACTTGTTAATGATTGGAGCCTATCGAGATAATGAAGTAAGTCCAGTTCACCCGACTATTCAAACTTTAGAGAAGATTGAGAAAGCTGGTTCTGCTATAAATAATATTGTTTTGCAACCCTTAGACATTAGTCATGTCAGTCAATTAGTAGGCGACACTTTGAGCGAGGTAGCTATCAGCGGCAATCGCATTTTCAAATTAGCTGAATTATTATATAATAAAACTCAAGGTAATCCATTCTTTTTAACGCAGCTATTTAAAACTTTAGCCTCAGAAAATTTATTGACTTTTAACTTTGAATTAAATCAATGGCAATGGAGCATTGAGAAGATTCAAAGCTTAGGGATTACAGACTTCAACATAGTCGAACTGGTAGCTAGGAATATTCGGAAATTGCCAGACAATACCCAGCGAGTTTTGAAATTAGCTGCTTGTATGGGCAACCGATTTAATTTGGACGCTTTGGCAATTGTCAATGAAAAATCTTCTACTGATACTACGGAATACTTGTGGTCAGCTTTGCAAGCAGGTTTAATCTTGCCTCTGAGTAATGATTATAAAATAGCTTTATTATTTCAGCCAGAAGATAAAAGCGAGTTGTTGTTTGATAAGTCGCGAGTCGGGTACAAGTTTTTACACGACAGAGTACAACAGGCAGCTTACTCTTTAATTCCAGAATCAGACAAAAAAACAACTCACCTAAAAATCGGTCAATTACTGTGGAAAAATACGCCGAGTGAAAATATTGAAGAAAATATTTTCGATATTGTCAATCAGGTAAATATCGGACAGGAATTTATTAGTTCCTCTCAAGAAAAAGAAAAATTAGCTGCGTTGAACTTGATAGCAGGGAGAAAGGCTAAATCTGCAACAGCCTATGAAGTAGCTAGTAGATGCTTAAATGTGGCGTTGGATTTGTTACCGGAATCAGGGTGGCAAAGTCATTATGAATTGACACGGGATATTTACATAGAAACGCTGGAAGCAGAATACCTTAATATTAATTTTCAGCAGGCGCAAAATTTATCTGAAATTATCTTGTCTAAAAGCAAAAGCTTGCTAGAAAAAGTTCAAGTCAATGAATTAAAAATACCTTTTTATTTGCAGCAAAATCAACCTAATCTATCTTTAGAATTATCTTTACAGACTTTACAATTATTGGGTGTTTTTCTTCCAAAAAAGCCACAAAAAATTAACATTTTACTAGAATTTATATACACTAAGTTAATCATTGCTAAACAGCCAATAGAATGTTTAGCAACTCTCCCCTTAATGACAGATCCTTACAAGCTGGCAGCTATACGGATTTTGATGAATGCTGTTCCGGCTGCTTTTATGTCCAATCCATCTCTATTCCCATTAATAGTTTTTAAGATAGTTAGTTTGTCTATAAAATATGGAAATTCTCCTTTATCTGCTTATGGCTATGCGTCTTATGCTTTGTTAATGTGTGGTCCGTTGGGAGATATTGATTCTGGATATAAGTTTGGGCAATTAGCTTTGAAACTGCTAGAGATTGAAAAAGTTAAAATAAAAGCTAAGATATTATTTCTTATCAATATATTCGTGAAATCTTGGAAAGAACCAGTGAAAGACTCTTTGCCAGGGCTGATTGAAGGTTTTCAAAGTGGCATATCAACAGGAGATATAGAATATGCTTGTTATATAGCTTCTGGATATTGTCAGTATGTACTGTGGACTGGAGAACATTTACAAAACGTATCTACTACCCAAGACAAATATATTTTTTATCTCCAAAAAAATAAGCAAGAAGTTAACCTTGAAGTTAGTCAAATATGGAATCAGTTTGTTTGTAACTTAATGGGAAATAATGAAATTCCTTATTGCTTGAAAGGACTGAGTTTTGATGAAACAACAAGGCTTTCTATTCTAATATCGACTAATAATAAGACTCTTCTAGCTGGTGTTTATCTAAGCAAATTTATCTTACTTTATTTATTTAAAGATTATTTGGGATCTGTAAAAGTTGCGAAGTTAGCTGAAGATTGTCAAGAAAGTATTAGCGGTCAATTAAATATCGCTCAATACAACTTCTACTACTCCCTAGCCCTCCTCGCCCACTATCCCACCACCACCAAAACCGAACAAAAAGAATACCTAAAAAAAGTCGCCACCCATCAAAAACAAATGAAGATTTGGGCAACTCACGCCCCCATGAACTTCCAACACAAATACGAACTTGTAGAAGCAGAAAAAGCGCGAGTATTAGGACAAAACGAGACAGCAATAACCTACTACGATCGCGCCATCAAAGGAGCCAAAGAACAAGGATTCATCCAAGAAGAAGCCCTCGCCAACGAGCGGGCCGCCGAATTTTATCTCGCCTGTGATAGAGAAAAAGTTGCCAAAGCCTACATGACCGAAGCTTACTATTGTTATATCCGTTGGGGAGCCGTCGCCAAAGTCAGAGACTTAGAAGAAACATATTCATATTTAATCTCCCGCACATTACCGCCAGAATTTAGCGACCTCGACCCCACCATGACCACCACAGCCAACCGGAGAACCACCTCTACATCCAGTCATTCCACAGCACTTGACCTCACAACAATTATGAAAGCAGCCCAGGCATTATCTGGGGAAATAGTGTTCAGCGAATTGCTACGCAAATTAATGACCATTCTCATCGAAAATGCCGGCGCTACTCGCTGCTCATTGCTAACTCCAAAAACTATTTCAGCGAACCAAAATGAGAATGATTGGGTAATTTCTGCCACTGGTATTATCGAAGGAAATAAGCTGAATATATTAAATAATCATCAACAACCAGAAACCGAAAATA
The DNA here is from genome assembly GCA_001698425.1 of Oscillatoriales cyanobacterium USR001. GTDB lineage: Bacteria > Cyanobacteriota > Cyanobacteriia > Cyanobacteriales > Microcoleaceae > Kamptonema. The sequence goes on from MBRE01000059.1 coordinate 55,264, forward strand.
CGACTATTTCTCTCCCAGAAAATGCAGTTCCAGCCACAATTATTAACTACGTTGTCCGCACTCAAGAAACAGTTGTTTTAAACGATGCCAGTCACGAAGGAATATTTACAAAAGATCCTTACATTCAGCAACATCAGAGTAAATCAATTTTGTGTATGCCCCTACTCAATCAAGGTCAATTTACAGGAATTATCTATCTTGAAAATAACTTGACAACCCTCGCGTTTACCGCCGATCGACTCGCAGTTTTACAAATTCTATCGGGACAAGCTGCCGTTGCTATTACTAATGCTAAACTTTATTCAGAAGTCAGCCAACTTAATCAGAATTTAGAAAAATCTAACCAAGATTTAGAACAAGCTAACCAACAACTAGCAGAATATTCAGAAACCCTAGAACAGAAAGTTGAGGAACGAACCGCCGAATTAAAGTTAGCTCAAAAACAAATAGTTGCCACTGAAAAACTCGCCTCCCTTGGTGCATTAACCGCCGGTGTCGCCCACGAAATCCGCAATCCTCTTAACTTCGTCACTTCTCTAGCCACTCTCTCTCAGGATTTAACTTCTGAAATTGCCGAAGAAGTTGAACGCCAAGCTGAAAAATTAGATTCAGAATCTCTGGAGTTAATTAACGAAAATCTCACTTATTTGAAGCGCAACGTATCAGAAATTAACGAGCAAGGGCAACGAGCTAACAGTATTATTCAAAGTATGTTAATGCACTCTCGTAGCGACAGTAGTAGCCGCCAAAGAACAGATATTAATGCCCTTGTTGCTCAGGCTTTACAATTAGCTTATCACAGCATTCGTGCTAAAGATCCGGGTTTCAATCTAATTATTGAAACTGATTATGACCAATCAATTACAGAATTAGAAGTTGCTTTTTCTGATCTGAGCCGCGCTTTAATTAACATCATTGATAATGCTTGTTATGCCTCCCATGCTAAACTATTTCAAGTTGGTGGAGATTTTCAGCCTACAATTGTTATTACTACTAAAAATTTAGATACGACAGCAGAAATTCACATTCGTGATAATGGTATGGGTATTTCTAAAGAAAATCAAGAAAAAATCTTTTTGCCTTTCTTTACTACTAAGCCACCTGGACAGGGAACAGGGTTAGGTTTATCTATCACTCACGAGATTATTGTGGGGCAACATCGAGGTAATTTGGAGGTAAAAACTGAGTTAGGAAATTACACCGAATTTATTATTACTTTGCCCAAAATTTGAGTTGCCAATAAATATTAAATCCCAATTTGGCAAATAACAGTTAACAGTTAACAAATAACAGTTAACAGTTAACAGTTAACAAATAACAGTTAACCAATAACAGTTAACAAATAACAGTTAACAAATATGGTATGCTAGTCAAAATCTCAAAAATCAAATCTCATGTCTCTCGATCGCAAACTTTACGAAGGCAAAGCCAAAATTCTCTACACCACCGATGACAGCGAAATTTTGCTTACCCATTTCAAGGACGACGCAACAGCTTTTAATGCTCAGAAACGTGGTACGATCGCAGGCAAAGGCGAAATTAATAATGCCATATCCCGCCATCTCTTCGAGCTATTGGAAGCGAAAGGGATTCCCACTCACTTCATAGATTGCCCCGCTCCCAACCAGATGCGCGTTCGCCGCGTCCAGATTATACCCTTAGAGGTGGTAGTTAGGAACATTGCCGCAGGTAGCCTATGTCAGCAAACCGGCATAGCTCTGGGAACAGCGCTCAATCCTCCTCTAGTAGAATTTTATTACAAAAATGACGCATTGGGAGATCCGCTGCTAACTCGCGATCGCCTGTTATTACTCCAACTGGCAACTCCCTATCAAATGGAAGAATTACAAGCCTCCGCCAGAGCAATTAACGAAATTCTCAAAGTCTTTTTCAACCAATGTGGCATTACCCTGGTAGACTTCAAACTGGAATTTGGCTTCGATCGCGATCGTAAACTTATTCTCGCCGACGAAATCAGTCCCGATACCTGTAGACTATGGGATCAATCAGAAACCGACCCCAATCAACGGGTAATGGATAAAGACAGATTTCGCCGCGATTTAGGCTCAGTAGAGACAGCTTATCAAAAAGTCCTCCAACGGGTACTATCTCAAAATGCTTAAACTTCCTTGTTAACTGTTAACGGTTAACTGTTAACGGTTAACTGTTAACTGTGTAACTAACAAAATTAGTGTACCGACCAAGAATTAAAATAAAAATGCGCCTATCTGCTGTTTTCATTGCCGTTTTAACCGCTTCAGCAACTTGTGGATTATCAGATTCCGCTAATTGCCAAACCCCATCACAGGAGCTTTCAGAAATAGGTGTAAAACCTAACTTTGCCAAGCTACCAAAATTTTCAGACTCAAAATTATCAGAAATTCCTGCATCGATGCCAAAGCCAGAGCAGCTAATTGGCAATCAGAAAACCCCAAAATTTACTGATGTTAGCTTACCCACATCTGCCATCAGTCAAAATATCAGCGATCGAGATGAAAACGGCGAAAACAATAATATATCCTTGCTTTCCCCCAACACTAACTCAGAGAAAAATAGCACCAATTGGATTGAAGAAATCCAAAGCGAACTGACTACAGATTTAGGCAAGACATCTGAATCTAACCAAAATCAAACGAATGCTACTAATGAAATAACCCCAAATCCAGTTTCATTAGCACCTTTGACGCAGACGACAAACGCGGAAAAAACGCAGAAAGAAGAGCATAAAGAGGGTAATAGTAACGAAATTGTTGCTATAAAAACTCAAACTGCGCCTCGATCGAATCAACTCACACCAACCAGAAAAAGTAGCCCAAAACCTAAACAAAACCCCAAACTTGCGGGTACACCCGTCGGCTATGTTCCCCATTCTCCTATCGACATCACTCAACTTCCATCGCCTAGCAATACTCCTGCCACTGAGCCATCAAATAACCCTTCATCTATTCCCTCAACCCCACCAATAGACCCCCTAAAACCAACTGAAACAGCGCCTCAAACACCCCCAGAACCTCCAGCACCAAGGACTACACCTACACCTCCTACGGGACAGTCAGATCCTCAAGTATTAGTAGCAGAAGTTGTTGTTACAGGAGTAGATGGAGAACTAAAAGATCGAGTTTATCAAGCGATTAGCACTCAACCGGGACGAACAACTACGCGATCGCAACTCCAACAAGATATTAACGCCATTTTCGCCACCGGCTTCTTTAAAAATGTCCGCGCCTTACCAGAAGATACACCTTTAGGAGTGCGAGTAAATTTTGTTGTACAGGCAAATCCAATATTACAAGGAGTACAAATTAGCGACGGGCAAATTTTACCCCAAAGTGTCATTGATGAAGCCTTTGGCGATCAATACGGCAAAATTCTTAACCTCCGCCGATTTGAGGAAGGAGTGAAAAAAGTCAATAAATGGTATCAAGATAATGGCTATGTTTTAGCTCAAATTATTGATACGCCCCAAGTATCAGAGGATGGAAAAGTAACGCTACAAGTAGCAGAAGGCATAGTTGAAGCCGTAGAAGTCCGATTTTTGAACAAAGAAGGCGAAGCCACAGATGCCAAAGGTCAACCGATTAAAGGTAATACTCGGACATTTATTATTACCCGCGAAATCGAACTAAAACCAGGGGAAGTTTTTAATAGAAATAAAGCCGAAAAAGATTTGCGGCGAGTGTTTGGTTTAGGAATTTTTGAAGACGTGCGATTGGCATTAGAACCGGGAACTACTGACCCTCGTAAAGCGCGAGTAATTGTGAATGTAATTGAAAAAAATACCGGTTCCTTGGCAGTTGGTGCGGGGCTGAGTTCTGCAACTGGGTTGTTTGGAACTGTTAGTTATCAAGAACAAAATTTAGGGGGAAATAATCAGCGATTAGGAGCAGAGTTGCAATTAGGAGAAAGGGCAACTTTGTTCGATCTGACTTTTACTGACCCTTGGATTGCGGGCGATCCCTATCGTACTTCTTATAGTGTGAATGTTTTTCAAAGGCGATCGATCAGTGTAATTTTTGATGGTGGAGATGATGAAATTCGCTTACCAAATGGCGATCGCCCGCGAATTTGGCGCACTGGTGGTGGAGTGAATTTTACTCGTCCTCTAGCTAGAAATCCCTTTGCTGATTCAGAATGGACAGCTTCAGTGGGTTTTCAATATCAACGAATTTCTATTCGCGATCGCAATAGTAATATTAGAACGCGAGATGAAGAAGGCAATCAGTTAAGTTTCAGTAATTCCGGTTCTGATGATTTATTTACCTTACAAGCTGGAGTTGTACGCGATCGACGCAATGATAACTTCCGCCCCACAAAAGGATCGCTATTACGTTTTGGTATAGAACAATCGATTCCAATTGGATCGGGTGCAATCTTTTTGAATCGCATTCGAGGTAGCTACAGTCACTATATTCCAGTCCGCTACACTAACTTTACCGAAGGTCCGCAAACTCTAGCTTTCAACATTCAAGCTGGAACAATTTTAGGCGATTTACCTCCCTACGAAGCTTTTGCCTTGGGTGGCGCAAACTCCGTGCGGGGCTATGATGAAGGTGACATAGGTGCCGGTCGTAGTTTTATCCAAGCAACAGCAGAATATCGCTTTCCGATTATCTCCTTTGTTGGCGGTGCATTCTTCATCGATGCAGCGACAGATTTAGGCACTGGTAAAAGTGTCCCAGGCGATCCCGCAGGAGCTAGAGGAAAGCCGGGAAGTGGAGTAGGCGTTGGTTTTGGAATACGAGTGCAATCTCCATTAGGACCGATCAGAATCGATTATGGTTTTGGTTTGGATGGTAATAGTAAATTGCACTTTGGTATTGGCGAGAGATTCTAATAAGTATAATTTAAGAATCTTACTAATCCGATTAAATTACCCAAAAATTAGCCATGTCGGATCTAATCACTCTTGACCCCAATCAATACCCCGATACTAGCCAACTCGTACAAGAAGACGATACTCCCTTGGATAGTTTTATTAACGAAAAACAACAGCGACTTCTCACAGAAGTTCTCTCTGGCTATCAGTTAAATGATGGTATTCCTTTTATTGTCGCCGCCAATGTGGGCATCTTCCGTACAGTCCGCCATCCGGCCATAGTTCCTGATATATTCCTCAGTTTAAATGTGACTATTGCTGATACTTGGGAGAGGCGAGATGTCCGTTCTTATTTACTCTGGGAATTTGGCAAACCTCCAGAAATGGTAATTGAAATTGTTTCTCCGACTCCGGGGAATGAATTGGGTAGCAAATTCACTGATTATGCCTTGATGGGGGTAATGTATTATATAGTTTACGATCCTCTTGGTGAATTGAGCGATCGCCCTTTACAAATGTTTCAATTACAAGGGGGTCGTTATGTGCCGAAAATTGATACTTGGTTTCCTTTAGTTGGTTTAGGTTTAACTCTTTGGCAAGGTATCTTTGAAACTGTTAATGATACTTGGTTAAGATGGTGTGATGCTGAGGGTAATGTTATTCCGACTGTGGAGGAATTAGCTATTAGACTCTCTCAAACTAAGTTACAGTTAACGGAATCTGAGGCACAGTTATCTCAAACTCAGTCACAGTTAACGGCGGCTCAAAATCAGACAAAACAAGCTTTATTACAAGGGATTCAGTTAGGTTTACAGCTTAAGTTTGGGACTTCAGGGTTAGAGATTTTTGGAGAAATTTCTGCTATTGATGATCTGAATTTGCTGCAAATTATAACTTCTAGCTTGTTAACAGTTGAGGGGTTAGAAGAATTACGACAAATTTATTTGTCATAATGACTTATCGTTTGGCTCTCCCAGAGTTACGGGAGAGCCTATTACAAAGGATTTTAACGTTCCGGGCGATCGCCACGTCGCGGTGGTTTCTGATCGTAATCCATTATTAAATACCGAACACTCATTGGGCTGATAGTAGTGAGTAGAGTTGTGAACCAGATCACACCTATAACACCTATTTCATTTTGTCTCGCTGGTAGTATAAACGTATAGTTTCCAGAAAGTGATGTAAAGAAGTCAAAAACAACGCAGGCTAACCAAGGTGCTAGTAATGTCCATTGTCCCTCACGAGCATCTTTCCAGACGTTTATAGTAAGTAGGTTGAAGCAAAAGACTATAACTGTACTAACAAAAGCTATTCCGTAGATTCCATAAGTGTTACTATCAATGTTATTCAGAGAAATAGAGAATTTTGGACCAGCAACTATGGATACTACTCCTAAAAATGTTGTCACGAAATCCCAGAGCGTTCCAACGGCAAATCCAGTAATTAAGATTTCAGATATTCCTTTATCTCTCATATATTCCTCACTTACCAATTAGTAGTAGCGTAGCAATTAGTATTCCAAGCAAAAGCAGAACAGCCATAAGAATGACATACTTAGTATTGGGAGACATATCTGGTAGTCTTATACCTAAGTTAAATCCCAATAAATTTGGCTTTTTTGCCTTTACCGGATGCACCATTGGGATGTCTACAAATTTAGCCAATTCAACGATAGTTTGTCTCCAGACTAATAACCAATAAGTTCTTAAGCTATCTGGATCAATTACAGTAGGAAGATCGTTTAGCTTATCAAACATCTTTATGGCTATATATTGATGTTCCAAAACTCGCGGTGAATTATTTATCAACTCTTGCTGTTTACTGGATTCTAAAATCTGGAGAATAGCTTGATGCTGATATGACCACACTTCAAAAGCTACTTTGTACAGTCGGTATAAATGAAATCTTGTAAAGGCTCCATGATCGTAGTAAATATCGTCAATTGTCCTGGTAACTTCCAAACCATTACGAACAATGGTAAATAGTTCAGACTTAGCCCATTTGCTTTTTCTAGTTCTTTCCAAGAGTTGAGCGATATCTCTCTCGAAAGTCTCTTCGTTATTAATATCCTGTGCCACTTCTGTAGTCATAAAACCCCACTGCAAGTTTCACTATTTATGGTCTTGCCTGTGCTAATAAAATGGTTAATTCGCTTATCTTTCCCGACGAAACTTTATTTGCTTGCCAGATAGCTTTATCCATTGCTTACTTCCTATGAAAAGTATCGTTTACCATGAACTATCGTTACTACTAGAGCTACTATCAGATCCGCTACTATCCGCATAATCACTACTTCCAGAGTCATAACTATAGCTTGAGTCTGAATGGGAACTGTAGCTTGAGTCTGAATCGGAACTATAGCTTGAGTTTGAGTCACCACTGCTGTAATCATAATTATTATTTGATTCGGAGTCAGAGCTACCACCAAACAAATCCCAAGATCCTCCACTATCGCCAGAATCACTGCTATTGGAATCAGAACTATCACTCAGTTCAGAGTCAGAGTTACTACCAAACCAATCACCGAGCCAAGAGCTACCACTATCGCCAGCATTACTGCTGCTGTCATCAGAATTACCACTTGATTTAGAGTCAGAACTGCTCCCAAAAAAGCCAACAAATGATGATATCAAGCCACCAAGTAATACTTCTCCTCCACCATCAATTGATAATGATTCTCCTCCACTATTACTACTGTTGCTATGCCAGTGAGATTGAAGTTCTGGAGGCAGTCCTAGTGTAAGGCCATTCTCTTTGACATCAGATGAATCAGCAAAGAAAATATTATCGGGAGAAATTACAAACCATTGAGTTTTATTTAACACTTCCTTGACACCGGAGCCAAAGCAGTCAGCAGTTCCATCAGAAGTAGAAAAAATCAGGGGAATCCCTCTCTCATTTGCTAAGTAAACTAGCCGTTTAGCTTGATCGACTGCATCAGCATTATTCCATTTTGATGTATAAGCTTTGCACTCCATTATAGCTACTTCGTTGTCATTACTATCACGAATAATGACATCAATTTGAGTATTTTTTCCATACTGTTCCAATGTTTCATCGTAAACTAAGTTACCCTCATCCCAAAAAGCATTCAATCCAAATTCATCAAGTTGTTGTTCTGTATACCTCTCCAAATCTTTTCCCTGTAGATAACTAGCTGTACCCCTTTCTTGATTTTTGCTAGAGGTTCTCCCCTGTGTTGCCTCTGAGTTACTACCAGTAGCATCATCAAAGCCGAAGGCTTCAGCAATCTCAGAGCTTATCTCGTTAACCATTTCGCCAACCCAATCGAAGAGTCCTCCACTCATAACTACTTTCTCCTTCTAACCTACACTCGATAAGTTTCTCTCCATATAGTAGGCTTTTCTCTCAAAAATTGAAAGACGGAAAAAGACGGAACTTTTTCACTTATTGGAGTAAGTCGGATAAAGACGGATAAAGACGGATAAAGTTTGCTATAATAACGATTGTTCTCTCACATCCATTCTGATGGACATTCACGAGGTATTACAATTTGTGGATAGAGTTGTCTATGCCAAGACAGGTAAACATCTAAATGACTTGCAGCGTGGAATTATCGAGGGAACATTGAAACAAAAAAAGTATGCTGAGATTGCAGATACTTATCGTCTTACACAAGGTCATGTTAAGGATGTGGGTTACGAACTTTTGCAAATGTTATCAGATACCTTTGGTGAACCTGTAGATAAAGGTAATCTTGAATCGGTTCTCGATCGACAAGGAAATCTGAATATCTGGGATTGTACTATTGGTAATAGCAACATAATTGGCTATATCAATGTTTGTTCTGATCGCCCGACTACTACCTCAGATGAAAGTCAGCCCCCGACTCCTGACTTCGGGCGCGACAAGTATCTAAGCAAGATTGAAACAATTGGTAAATTGCGAGAATTTGGTTTGAGCGATGAGCAAATTTCAGAGTCACTAGGCCTAACATTAGAAGAAGTTAAGCAAGTTGACTCCCAGGGGTGAGTTGGCTATAATGATTATAGAGTAAATAATATTAATTCTGTATCAATGAGATAGTAAACAATGACACTAACTGAATTAAAAATCGATCTTGCTGCCTTAACGATCGCAGATAAAGCCGCCGCGATCGAATTTTTACTTCAAACCGTAAGTAATAGTTCGCTAGGCATAAAAAAAACTCCTGGCGTTTGCGGTGGTGATGCTTGTATTGGCAATACTCGCATACCAATTTGGGTACTTGTCGGGTATCGTCGTCTCGGATGTAGCGATGCTGAACTTTTCAAGTGCTATCCACATTTAACTGCGGCTGACTTAGTAAATGCTTGGGCTTATGCTGATGCTTACCCAGAAGAAATTGAAACAGCAATCAGAGAAAATGAGGAAGCATAAAACATGGCGCGACTTTATGCAGATGAACAATATCCACTGCCAGTAGTTGAATTTCTGCGACCTTTTGGCCACGATATATTAACAGTTCAAGAAGCAGGAAACGCCGGATTAGGAATTTCTGATGAGAATGTATTGGCTTTTGCTGTGAGTAATGAGCGAGCAGTTTTGACTCTTAATCGAGGGGATTTTATTCGACTACATCGTGATATTAAATTTATAGGAATTACGCATGGGGTTCAGAAACCGGGTTTTTTACGAAAATACTTCGTTACATCCCGCAGATTCGGAAAAAAACTGGTTTCTTTTTGATTTCGTGGATTTTGCATCTCTCACAATTCTGAATAAAAACTTGAATCTGTTACAGGCTTAAATTGTTATCTGTAATATTTCGTGATTTTTCATAAAATCTTCCCTAAATTTTTTTCTAAATCTTCCAATATTTTCTTCTTCTCTATCTCCGATGCTCCCAATTTCTCCATCCATTGTAACGTCTCTGATGCTTCCCTGTACAAGTTTTCCGTTTTCTGTAATTTTTTTTTCAGTTTTTTTCTATGACTTTCTGTTTTCCAACTTTCCTCCAAGTATACTACCAAGTATACTAATTTAACCAATATTTTCAATTTACTATTAATTCTCACAAAAATCAACATTACAACAAGTATTACAAATATTCTCACAATAAAATCAAGCCAAACTACATTCTCCTGAAATGCCTTTTGTGGCTGGTCACTGGACTGATTTTGCCCAAGACTGTTTGTGTAAGTTTTAATAGGAATTCCCCTCGGAATATAATTCTTCATCAGCCCGTGAACTGCAACTACTTTACCGCTAATATCTAAAACAGGGGCACCACTTATACCGACCGTAACTGAAGCTATATAGTTAATCCCATAGCCATTAGCCAACACAACAAGCCTCGATACGATACCTTCCAAAAATTCCGGTTCCAATTTTTCGCTATCCGTCGAATCTGGAAACCCAGAAATATAGATTTTATCTCCTACTTTCACGCTATCGGAATCGCCAAGTTCGAGACTTGGATAAGGACAATTTTTATCGGCAGACGGAAACGTTACCACTGCTAAATCCAGATTAGGATTTGCTTGGATGCTGTTAGTTTTATGAAGTTTTTGGTCATTAGTTTGCAGGTTCAAACTATGCCCTTCAACCACATGACGTGCCGTAAGAACCGTGCAAACTCCCGTTGGCCCTGGCACAATAAAGCCCGTACCATGTCCGCCTTCATTTTGATAGGAAATCAGCACGATGCTCTTTTTAACGGTTTCGGCAATTTCAGATGGATTCGGCTGTCCGCAGCTTGTTAAGGAGAGTCCGACGAAGGTAAAAATTAGCCAGCAAGAGCGAAATTTCATTGCTTTTAGAGATAGTTTTAGATAACCCCTACGTTTTGGGGCGGTACCTTATCAATGATATAATAAATTAATAATCTTGAAAAAAAATGTAATCAAATCAAAATTTATTCATTTATGCTCAAAAAACTACGCTTACAAAACTTTAAAAATTTCAAAAATACCGAACTACATCTCGGTGAATTTACTATTTTAATTGGAGCAAATGCGTCTGGAAAAAGTAACATCCGAGATGCTTTAAGATTTTTACACGGTATTTCTCGCGGCTATAACCTTGCTGAAATTATGGGTGAGAAATATGTAGAAGGTGGTGTTTTGCAATGGCGTGGGATTCGGGGAGGGACGCGAGAGGCCGGGTTTCAAGGTGCTAATTTTGCTTTAGAAGTTACATTTTCTATCACTAATGATTTTGGGATGGAACAAGAAGCCACCTATCAGATTGAGGTGAATCTGGGAAGTGAGAATCAATTACAGAGTATCGTTACAGAAAGATTAAATTTTAGGGAAGACTCTGAGAGTTTATTTGAAGTAAACTTAACCAATAGAATTGTTAAAATATTCAATCAATCCTCCCAAAACTTGCCAAGACCTAGTTTAAGTTTACATAAACCGATTCTTTCGCAATTAGCGGAAATAACTCAAGATGTTAGTGTAGAAGAAGGATATATACCAGCAACCTCAATTAGAGGGAAATTAAGGGCTACTTTACAAGCATTTAATGATATGCGATTTCTGGATCTCAATCCAGAAGCAATGCGTTTACCATCTTTCCCCGGACAGACAATTTTAGGCGATCGCGGTGAAAATCTTTCATCCGTACTTCTTGATATTTGTCAAGCCCCCCAAAAAAAAGAAACGCTATTAGAATGGATACAAGAACTTACCCCAATGGATGCTAAAGATTTTGAGTTTCCTACTGATTTTACAGGTAAAACATTACTCACTTTAGTAGAAGATAGCGGACAAAAAATATCGGCCTATAGTGCATCAGATGGAACCCTCAGATTTCTAGCAATGATAGCAGCTTTACTGGGTTCAGATCCAGCCAAAATCTACTTTTTTGAAGAACTAGATAACGGCATTCACCCCACCCGCTTACACCTTTTAAGTCAACTAATTGAACGCCAAGTATCCCAAGGAAAAACCCAAATTATTGCTACTACCCATTCTTCACAATTACTCAGATTGATTAGCCCCAAAACCTTAGAATCAGTCTCATTAATCTATCGGTTAGAAAATCGACCCGATGCCCAAATTGTCCGCGTTTTAGATATTCCCAATGCCCAGGAAGTTTTAGAAAAACAAAATTTAGCGCACCTGCATGAATCAGCTTGGTTAGAAAATGTGATGGAATTTATGAGCGATGATGAGGTGGAAGAATGAACGTTTTAGTAATTCCAGAAGATTTCCGTAAAGATCAATATATGCTTAAGCCTATTATTAAGGCAATGATGAAATCTCTTGGCAAATCTAGCGCTAACGTAAGAATTTGTCAAGACCCCCTATTGGGAGGAATCAGCGAAGCGTCTAAATGGGAAAATATAGAAGCTATTATTAATCAGTATCGGATGGTTGATTTATTTCTACTTTGTGTAGATCGGGATGGGAAAGAAGGTCGAAAAAAAGCCTTAGAAAATATTGAAAATCAAGCTAGTAAAATTTTAACAGATCGCCAGTTGTTCCTAGCGGAAAATGCTTGGCAAGAAATTGAAGTTTGGGTGTTGGCTGGTCAGGATTTACCAAAAGATTATAATTGGCAAAAGATTCGTGAAGAAATTAATCCTAAAGAAACCTATTTTGTGCCATTTGCCCAACAACGAAATCTATTAGATACGCCAGGAGAAGGACGTAAACCATTAGCAGAAGAAGCCGCGAAACGTTATAATCGTATTCGTCAACTTTGCCCTGAAGATATTGTTAACTTAGAAACTCGAATTAATACTTGGATAGAAGAAAAACCATGATATTATATAGTTGAAGTTAAATTTCAGGCATGAGCAAATTTCCGACTCACTAGGCCTAACATTAGAGGAAGTTAAGCAAGTTGACTCCAAGGGGTGAATTAGCTATAATTATGATAAAATTAACAATATTAATTCTCTACCAATGAGATAGTAAAAAATGACAATAACTGAATTAAAAATCGATCTTGCTGCCTTAACGATCGCAGATAAAGCCGCCGCGATAGAATTTTTACTTCAAACCGTAAGTAATAGTTCGCTAGGCATTAAGAAAACTCCGGGTGTGTGCGGTGGTGATGCTTGTATTGGCAATACTCGCATACCCGTTTGGTCGCTGATAAATTATCGTCGTTTAGGTGGTTCGGATGCCATTATCCTAGAAGCATTCCCACATCTGACTGCTGCTGATTTGGTAAATGCGTGGGCTTATGCGGATGCTTACCCAGAAGAAATTGAACAAGCAATTAGAGAAAATAATGAAGATTAAAATCACACATTCCCAAAGGTAAAAAAAATTCCATAGCTATTTCCTATCTTAAAACTCATCCACCTACCTCTTTTGTGCAACAATAAAAGACGGTAATAAAAGTTTAGAATTTATTGTGAGTCCTACTGTCGAAGCCATTAATACCCAGAATGCAGGTGCGCCGCCTGTTGTTAGCATTGCCCGCCGCGCCGTTTTTCCCTTTACCGCCATTGTCGGCCAGGAAGAAATGAAACTGGCGTTGCTTTTGAATGTGATTGACCCTAAAATTGGGGGTGTGATGATTATGGGCGATCGCGGTACTGGCAAATCCACTACTATCCGCGCCCTCGCTGACTTACTACCAGAAATTGATGTAGTGGCAGACGATCCCTTCAATAGTCATCCCAACGATCCTGAATTAATGAGTGACGCATTGCGAGAAAAAATAGCACAGCAAATAGAAATTGCGATCGCCAAGAAAAAAGTTCCAATGGTAGACTTACCTTTAGGCGCTACAGAAGACAGAGTTTGTGGCACTATTGATATTGAAAAAGCTTTATCAGAAGGCGTTAAAGCTTTTGAACCAGGACTTTTAGCTAAAGCAAATCGCGGCATTCTTTATGTCGATGAAGTCAATTTACTTGACGATCATTTAGTCGATGTTTTGCTAGATTCCGCCGCTAGTGGCTGGAATACCGTAGAAAGAGAAGGCATTTCTATCCGCCATCCCGCCCGTTTTGTCCTAGTAGGATCTGGCAACCCAGAAGAAGGAGAATTACGACCGCAATTACTAGATAGATTTGGGATGCACGCGGAAATTAGGACGGTAAAAGAACCAACATTAAGAGTACAAATTGTTGAACAAAGATCGGATTTTGACCAAAATCCTAAAGACTTTTTAGACAAGTATGAACCAGAACAAAATCAACTACAAAAACAGATTGTAGATGCTCAAGAAAAATTAAAATCTGTTACTCTTGATTACGATTTAAGAGTCAAAATTTCTCAAGTTTGTGCTGAGTTAGATGTAGATGGATTGCGCGGAGATATTGTCACAAATCGGGCAGCAAAAGCTTTAGCAGCTTATGAAAGTCGGACGGAGGTGACAGTTGATGACATTCGCCGAGTTGTCACCCTTTGTTTGCGTCATCGACTGCGAAAAGATCCCCTAGAAAGCATTGATTCCGGCTATAAGGTACAAAAAGTATTTGACCGTGTTTTTGGCTTAGAAACTCCCAATAGTTAGCACAGATAACCAGTAGGGAAACGGCAATGCCCATAGGTGTCAACTTAAGCCGAAAGCCCGCCAGGGACTAAAGTCCCTGTCTAATAGCTAAAGTCCTCTGAAGAGGACTGAAGAAAATTGTTAAATTCATTAGTCCTCTTCAGAGGACTTGATCTTTGAGACAGGGGTTTTAACCCCTGTCGGACTAAGGATTTAGCCTTAAATTGACACCAATAGGCAATGCCCTATCCCTACGAATCCTCGAATAAATAGTACAATGAAAAAGCGGATTCTAGGATTAGATCCAGGATTAGCAATTCTAGGATTTGGCATAATTGATTGCGAGTTTATCTCAGATGACAAACAAAATGAAGACACTCGCATTTCGATTGTTGACTTTGGCGTAATTAAAACTCCCGCAGGTCAAGAAATGGGGCTAAGACTCCGTACAATTTACGACGATCTAAATGCCATTATTGAGCAATTTAAACCTGATTTAGCAGCAGTTGAAAAATTGTTTTTCTATAAAATGGGCAGTGCCATTCTTGTCGCTCAAGCGCGAGGAGTTTTAATATTAGTATTAGCTCAACATAGTGTGCCTTTAGTGGAATTTACCCCCGCTCAAATTAAGCAAGCTTTAACCGGTCGTGGGAATGCGGATAAATATGATGTGCAAGATGCCGTAGCCAGAGAGTTAGAATTAGATCATCTTCCTAAACCCGATGATGCTGCTGATGCTTTAGCTGTCGCTTTAACAGCTTGGTTTGATGATGATATTTGCCCAAAAAAATGTTATACCAATTCTCTAAATTAATACTACAGTCTTCGGGGCGGGTTTTTGAATATTTTGGCGAATTGCGGTGATTGTTGCAAACTTTTTTAGAAATGGTATTAATCTAATCTTCTCAAAATTAGAACTACTTTTAACCATTAACCGCTATTCATTTAGGATTGCTATATAAGGAGGCTTCTGCTACCATATAGCGAAAAATGTACTCAATAACCTCCACATAATTGTAAGCTTTAGCGGTAGCATCCGCCCAGACTGTAACGCCATGATCGCGGATTAACAAAGCGGGAATCTGTGGCGGCGAAATCGCCAATCGTGCAGAAATATCATCGGCAATTTTTGGGACTTCTAAATGATTGATAAATAATGGGATTGTTACCTGGGGATTTTCTTCCCATACTCCTAAACCTTTGAGCATTTCAATTGTTGGCAAAAGTAAATCTTGATTCTGGGTAAATCGAGAGACTAAATTCGCTTCTATTGAGTGGACGTGATAGCAAGCTTGAGCTTCTGGAAAGCATTGATAAATAGCTTGATGGATGCTAGTTTCTGCGGAAGGACGGTTATCTGGCTGGGGCTTTTCAATAATTTGACCATCTACATTCATGCGGATAAAATCCTGTTCTGTCAATCTTCCTTTGGCTTTGCCACTAGCAGTAATCCAAAAGCTACCATCAGCTAAACGGGCTGAAAGGTTGCCGGCGGTCCCAACCATCCAACTGCGATCGTAAAAGTGGGTGGCTGCCATAATTAAATCTTGTCTCAAATCTTTCATGTTATTGGTTATTTGTTATTTGTTATTTGTTAACTGTTATTGGTTATTTGTTAACTGTTAACTGTTAACTGTTATTTGTTAACTGTTAAATTGTTAATTACATCAAAAAAATCATTCCATAATATGTAAGACTTTTGTTCTTCATCCAAATATTTAACTAAGCGATCGCGGGCAAAAACTATAGATGCAGCCTTAGCCATATTCAAATCCGTCACTGAATCTCCGATCGCTACTCGCACATCAGCATCATACAACTCCATCACTCGCACTTTAGAGACAAGTTCTGTCTCCCCTTCAAACTCCGACAACACCTTCAAATGAGAACCACTAGCATCCAAGTCTAACGCATAAATAGCCTCAACTCGATTCACTAAATCCCCCATCACCGTCTCTACCATCACCCGAATCCCACCTGAAACTACCACAAAAGGGATTCCTTGACTATCAAGAAAATCCAGCAATTCTACCAATCCAGGACGGATTAATTTATCTTGAGAAAACTTGATAATTTCTGGATAGCATTCCGCAGGAATAGATTCTAAAATCTGTCGCACTCCTGCGCGTAGTGTCAGTTTTTTAGCATACATTTCTGGGATTAACTGCGCCGACAAATCTGGTGCGAAGTGCTTCAACATGGCGACAAAAGTTTCTTCAACTGTGATTGTGCCATCAAAATCGCAGAAAACTACTCGTTTGGGTTGATTAGAGATTGGAGTTATCAATTGATTGTCAGTCATGCTTAATCATTTTTTCTCAGTGTCAGCGGGCAAACAAATCAAATTATCATCTTGAGTATAAATCAAGCCTTTCGATCGCAACTTACCCATTAAGCGAGTCACCGTCACCCGTGTAGAACCGATCGCGCTACCAATTTGAGTATGAGTCAAAGACCAAGGTAAACGATAACCTCTTACCATATCTGAGTTTACTTGATCGAAATAAGGTTCGCCAAATTCCTCGATCAACAAACTCAGAAATCCGTAGAGTCGGTCAAGAGTTCGCCGTTGTCCCAATGTACTAAGCCACAATAGTTTCCGCTGGTGTTGATAGCGAAAAGCATCCAAAATTTCTCGCCGGAAATGAGGCCAATTGTCCAAATCATGCCAATACATCCAAACTATATTGGTTTCGTCAATATGGGCATAGGCTTGAAGTGCAAAAGGCGATTGCGCCACCAATTCAAAAGGTTGACCTGCGCCAACGAAGCCTAAAAAAGTTTCTTCTAAATTGCGGCGGGAAGTTTTCTTGGTGGTGGCGCTGACAAGGGAAGAACCCACAAGTCGGATGGAACCGCGTTCTACTAAATATAGTAATCCAGGTCTAGCGGGAATCCGCTCATCTTTGTTAAATGTTCGACTGCGGTAGTGTTCTATGGCCCAGTCTGTAATTCTTTGCCAAGTTAAAAAAGGTCGATTAGCATCTGAGGGAGTAAAAGTTGTTTGCATAGGTGAGCTTTCGGGGGATATAGCTTTGGTATAAGTCCTGTTATTTAACTCGGCTCTGGATTTTAATGTAGCAAAAAATACATCAATCTGTTTATGTTCAAAAGAAAATTTGCTTTAAATTCAGGATCTCTAAGACCAAAACACCGGAAGCAAACCCCTCACTTAGATATCTTGCTACACAGTAGTACAGAGGATTCACTCTTTATGGAAGTTAACTTAACCTCAGATACGAGCAGCGATGCCTACGGCTGGGTAGGCTTACGCGATTGTCTATTGTTGAGCGCCAAGTTGATGTTAATGGAACATTTAGGGGGTGCGATCGCCTCCCTTTTCTTCCCGATTGAGGAAATACCTTTGCAGCAGAGTAAAGATGGTTTACAAGTGCAGTACCTATCGCCGATCGCTCTTAAAGTAGCGAATATCCAGCAAAAATCACCGATGGATATTGCTATTGCGATCGCTGATTATTGCCAGGAAGAAAGCACAAATCAAAGCTGTTTGAATCGAGAATATTTCACTGTTGAAGTTGTACCGCCAGGGATAATTTTGTTTAAATTAACTGCTTTGGGAGTAGCGAATTGGTTGCAAACTTTCCCTTCATTAATTAAACAGAAAATGACGAAAGGGGAGCGGGAAATTACATCTCTTTGTATTGATAGCGATCGCTATTTTCCCATTCAATACAGTCATGCTCGTTGTTGTTCTATATTAAAATTAGCCGATCGCGATCGAATTATAGAGCTTGCCGATCGCGATCGACCTCATAGCAGCCCAGATTGGCAAATTATTACCCCAAATCCAATTCCCTGGCTAGACGATCGAAATCACCTGCGATTATTCCACCTCGCAGAATTGAGCTTAATTTCGCAATTATTCACAACATTAGACAACTTATCACCACTTTTTCAAGAAAATTTGGGGGAGCTAATGGGGCATTTAATTATCGGCGATCGAGCAGCCAATTGGAGTAAATTAGCTAAGGCTTTAAGTGATGCTTTTCAGACATTTTACAGCCAATGTCGAATTTGGGGAGAAGTGCAGAAAGAAACGCCAAAACTTGCTCAAGCGAGATTAGGTTTAGTAATAGGAACCCAAGTTTTACTACAATTTATCCTGCAAGAATTGTTAGGAGTATTTGCACCTTTAGAATTATAGATTTTTTCACTCTACTTTTGTAGAATCTCAGAAAAACGGCATGGCGGTGTCCCTACCGTGTTTCATAACAGCGGGAACCGCTGTAATACCATTTCTAAAAAAGTTTTCAACAGTTTGGGTAGGGGCGGGTTCGCCAACAATCACCGCAATTCGCCAAAATATTCAAAAACCCGCCCCGAAGACTGTAGTATTAATTTAGAGAATTGGTATAAGACCAAAAATGTATTGACATCAGTAGCAATCGAGTTGTCGGGGAACGTCAGATGCTAAAGTTGGGCATGAGTTTGAGGAATGGCTTAGTCAGAAAGCCTGTGCCACTAAAAACTGAGTTGGAAAAATACCAAGATAGGTGCGATCGCCCCTTAGATGAAACCTTTGATGAAAAATGGTTTAAACGGTTTTTTGTCGCAGTTTTGTTGGCCGGACAAGTTTGGTTGCGGTTACTCAAGGGTAAGGTTTCCGGCGCGTTGGTAATGGATCATTTAGCGACTGTTGGTTTGGGCTCATTGAGGGCCGTATTGCTCATCGCTTTTTTTGGGGGTATGATTTTTACTATTCAGTCTGCTCGCGAGTTAATTCGGTTTGGGGCGGTGGGGGCGGTGGGCGGTGCTTTTGCGATCGCATTTTGCCGAGAATTAGCACCAGTTTTAACAGCCGGAGTCGTAGCCGGACAAGTGGGTAGTGGTTTTGCGGCAGAAATTGGGGAAATGCAGGTGACAGAACAAGTGGATGCGTTGTATATGTTGAAAACAAATCCAGTTGATTATTTAGTTTTACCCCGCGTCGTAGCTTGTTGTATTATGTTACCAATTTTAACGATTTTTTCTTTAGTAGTTGGGATTGGTGGCGGGGCTTTTGTAGCAGCAATTTTCTATCATTTACCTCCCGGAGTATTTTTAGAATCAATACGCAATTTTTTAGAGCCTTGGGATTTAGTAACAGTGGGAATTAAAGGGTTAATTTTTGGGGCAATTATTGGCATTATTGGTTGTGCTTGGGGATTAACTACTACTGGTGGAGGAAAAGGTGTAGGGCGATCGGCTACGGCGGCCGTAGTAACTGCTTGGGTGTCAATTTTTATGGCTGATTTCTGTTTATCATTGTTAATGTTTCAGGAGTTAGCAATTACTAAAGGTGGGTAGGAACGAAAAAATTAATTTTTCTTATTAATTTTTCTTAGTAGGAGAAGCTTGAGGAGTCGGAGATGCCTTTTTAGTAGTAGTTGTTGGCGAACTTGTAGGCGCAGGATTTCCCGAAGCTAACTGCTTAATTTGGTCTTTAAAATTAGCGGGAGCCAAATCTGAAGCCTTAGTAAAAAACACCTTGGCATCTTCAGTTTTTCCCTTTTCTTTTAAAACGATCGCCTTCGCTAAAAGCGGACGAAAATCTTTATTGTCGGCCTTAATTCCCTCATCGTAAATCGCGATCGCCTCATCAAAACGCTTCTGATCGGCATAAACCTGACCTAAAATCAACTGCACCGAATTAACATCAATACTTCCAGCCTTAGCCAAATTCGCCGCCGGAGCCGCCTTCAAAGTATCCTGTAACAAACCGATCGCCGCTTCCGGGCGCTTCTGATTCAGTAACAAATTCACCAACCCTTGTAAAGCCTTAACGTCCCCAGGCTTAAGCGTTAAAACCGATCGATAAGCCTGAGCCGCACCCTCGCGATCGCCAGAATAATCCTTCGCCTGCGCCAACAGAATCGCATACTCCCCATTCTCAGGATTCAACTTCGATAGCCTTTCCAGCGGTCCAATTACATCCTTAATTTCCCCCTGTTTAGCCTGAATCAACTCCAGTCGCACCTGCAATAACCCCTTCAAAGCCGTTTGATTATCCGGTTCCCGTTGCAAAACCAACTCATAACCCCGCGCTTGAGCTTGCAAATCCGATTGCTTCGCCGTAGTCGTCTGCATTGGTGTCGGCGACGGCGAACTCGAAGCCTGATTCGCCCTCACAATACTATCCACAATTGGAGCGATCGAAAAACCCACAAAGGCAATGACCGACAACACCATTACCACACTAATCAAGCCGCGACGCTTTTTTAACATCTCACTCTTACCCTCAAAACCGCAATGGTTCTCAATTTCAACGCCTAACTGATATAGTAGCGTTTTGCTGACAGTTAATATAGTAACAGGCCTACAAGTTCACTCAGCAAATTAACTCTGGAGTATCAGCCTTACTCTCAATCCCTAAAAAATTAAAAATTAAAAATGCCAAATTAAAAATCATTCAAATTTAATATTTTAAGTTTTTAATTTTTAATTTGGCAAAATGGGAACCAGAAGGTGTAGCCTGATAGTCCAGCTTAGTTGTGCTTCGCTGTTAAATTACCTAAATATGCGGATCAGCCTGTTAGGTAATTGGATTAAGTACAATAAACAAGGTCGGTCGTGACGCTACTAGCTAACAACTCTCGCCCAAGGTAATCAACAAACATATCAGTCAGAATTTCTCCCAACCTTTGCGATCGCAGATTTTGGAGACTTACAGACCGATCGAGTTGACCAATTCCAAAGCTAAAAGTTGAGAAATCCAGAAAACTGAGGCGCAAGCCTCAATCACTGCGCTAATAGCATTTTCAACAGTTTATTCCTAAGTTCCCATAAGGGATGTGTCTCCGCTGCAAGGAGTTTTTATGAACCCCTCCCCGAAACGCTCTTCCAAATCGCCCAAGACAACTCCCTCTGAAAAAGGGCATCTAAGCGAGCAACTTGTCAATCTGATCAAAGCTCCCGTTCAGTCGCCTGAGTCCGCAGTCGAGAATTCAACACTCTCCGCACCTGCGACACCCACGCCTGTCGAGTCAAGCAAACTAACGGCATCAACTGAGGCAACCACAGCCTTAACAGACAAACTGCAAAGGCCGCGCCAAAGACCAATTCCAGTAGTTCAAACTGCACCAAAGGAAACACCAACCGATGATGTACCTGCTGGAAAAAAAGCTCGAAAAGAAAAATCTGATGATGCTCCCGCCTCTGTCGATAAAAAAGCTCCCAAAGCTGAGTTAGCAGATGCTCCTACCGCCTCAGTCGGTAAAAAAGCTCCCAAAGCTGAGTTAGCAGATGCTCCTGCGTCCCCTGAAAAGGCAAAAACCGCTGTTACAGCAGGCGATCGCGAAACTGAAACAGCCAACGCTACCCCCAGCGACGAGCAGCCCACCTCTATCTATGGGACACCGGGAGCCATTCGCCAACACCCAATTCCCCCCGCCAGCGAACCCAAACAATACCGAGCCGTTGGCTTAGTGAAGGGGCGCTATACTTCATCAGAAGATCAATTCACGCGGGGCACGCTCACCGCTTCTGACGGGACAGCGATCGACGCAGTATTACTGGGTCGAGTAATGAGCCTAGTGAAAAATCACATCAACCTAGAGCAAGAACATCTTTGGGTTGTCTATCCCCGTACCCGACAACAAGATGGCAACTTACACGCCCAAATCATGGGAATTTGGGAGCCAGAAACCCTTAAAAAACCAATTGATTCACCTTCACAAACAGATGATGTCGTAACAGAGGAAAATCAAGGGGAAGATAGCAGCAATAGCCAAGAAACTCCCACTGCCTTTTCACCTGCACCAATCAATGTTGAAAATGGTTATTTCTCCATTCGAGGTGAGGTGATTTATCAATCCCAAGAAGAGGAAAAGTACATCATTGTCAAAATCAGACAAATTCCCCGTAAGGATGGGGAAACAATGAAGTTTTTTAAGTTAAAACTCAACGGAGAGTTAGCAGAAAAAGCAGTGAGTTATTTCTGGGACTTCGATGTGCAGTTACAGGGCAATAAACTTTTGATTACCAAGGGTACAAATATTGGCCCAATGCCTGCCAAGAAGAAGCCTTTTAACAAAGGCGGTGGTGGTGGTTTTAAAGGGAAAAGCAAATTTACCCCGCCAAAAAGAGATCCAAATGCGCCGCGCCCCGAACCCCCCAACCGCAAACCAGCAGCGGTAGCAGTCGAAGCGCCTCCTAAGCGCACTGAACCCCTTGCCAAACCGGTTAAAAAGCCAAAATCAACTGAGGGTTAATGGTTATTTGTTAACTGTTAACGGTTATTTGTTAACTGTTAACTGTTAACAAATAACAAATAACAAATAACAAATAACCAATAACCAATAACCAATAACCAATAACCAATAACCAATAACCAATAACCAATAACCAATAACCAATAACAAAGTTAATAAAATTCAAATCGGTTTTTTCCAAGTTCCTTCGCGCGGTACATCGCCGTATCAGCGTTTTTAATCAAACTTTCTTTATCTTGACCATCCAGAGGATACAAACTAATACCGATACTCGTAGTTATTGAAAACTTATGATCTTCAAGGATAAAAACTTCAGTAATCGCATCCCGAATTTTCTCGGCAACTCTTGCCGCATCAGCTTTACCGGGAATTCCTGGCAAAATCACCGTAAATTCATCACCACCTAAGCGAGAAATTGTATCGCTTCCTCGTAAACATCCTTTGAGTCTTTCGGCAACTCCTTTCAAAAGTAAATCTCCAATATCGTGTCCGAGAGAATCATTAATTAACTTAAATCTATCCAAATCTAAAAACAGTAAAGCCACTAATTTATTTTTACTCGCAGCTTGTTCTATACACTGGTTTAAACGTTCGTAAAACATTTGACGATTTGGTAGTCCTGTCAGCGGATCGTGGTAGGCTTGATAACGCAAACGATCTTCAGAAAGTAAAAGTTCTGCATTTTTCTTCTTTAACTCTTCTTCCATGCGTTTGCGTTCAGTAATATCTCTGATTGCACCTACTAAAAATAAGTTTCCCGCTGCGTCTTTATGGAGCGATCTTTTGGTGGCAATCAAATGTGTAGTACCGCTGGCATCGGTAAATTCTTCTTCATTTTCATTTTCTTCTTGTGTGGTAAAGACTAATTCATCTTGCTGCCAAAAAATTTCTGCTTCATGTTTAGGAAATAAATCATAATCTGTTTTGCTCATTAATGTTGATAGCGGTTGACCAATCAATCGACAATAAGCTTGATTTAGGACAATCCGGCGGTGGTTTTTGTCATTCACAAAAATTGGATCGGGAATTGTATTAATTACAGTTTGTAAAAATTCTTTGGAGCGTTTTAACTCTTCTTGTAAGTGCGCTAGGTAGGAATTAATTGCTGCCGCAGATCCGGCTATTGCGATTAATGGTGGAATTAAAGGCAACCACCAACCTATTAGGAAAGCTAAATATAAACTGGTAGAAAGACTAATCCCAACTCCTAAAAGAGAAAGTAGTGAAAATTGGGGCGATCGCACTTTCCAACTGACTAAAGCTCCCACCCAAGACCAGCCACAAATCCATAGCCATTCAGCCCAATCTGGCCAAACTTTAAAGCTTGTTCTACCTTCCAATGCGGCACTCAAAATCTGGCTTAAAAAATGAGCTTGAAGCTCAACTCCTGATATCCAATCGGGGGAATCTAATAAACCACTGCTATAGGAAGTGCGCTGAAAATCTTTTAAGCTAGTAGCAGTAGAACCGATTAAAACAATGCGCGATCGCACAAAATCTGGTGGCATTTTTCCTGAAAGCACATCCGTCATTGAAACACTGCGAAAACTACCCGCAGGACCGCGAAGATTTGCTAAAATTTGATAGCCGCGATCTTCCGCTTGAATATAGGCTCCATCATGGGCTTTAAAGCGCTTAAAAACACCCTTACCTAACTGCAAATACTTAGGATTTGTCTTGGCTGGTTGAGGGGTAATTCCTCGATCTTCCAGATAAATTAAAGCTAATTTAAGGGCAAGACTTTCGCGAGTCTTGCCATCAGAAAGCCACGAATAAAGTAATGCTCTGCGTACTTTTCCGTCACCATCAACTACTACATTATTCAAACCTACCCGATTTTGTTCGCTCAGAACTGTGGGAGGGCGCACCCCCAAAAGATTTTCATTTTGAGTATTTTCAATTCCAATTACATTTGGGATGGTTTCAAAAGCTTTCACTAACTTTTCATGTCCTGGTTCAACGGGCAAATCTCGATAAATATCTAAGCCGATCGCGCGGGGTTGACCGGCGTGTAATTTTTGCAGCAATTCAGCCATCACACCATCAGGTATGGGATAGTTAAATTTTTGCAAATCAGCCTCATTAATTGCCACAATCACAATTCTTTCATCAACTGCTTCTAGGGACCGCCAGCGAAAAAACTGATCCCAAGCTGCTAATTCTAAGAACTGCAAAAGTCCGAAGGAGCGCAGTACAATTACCGTTCCCGCAACACTTGAGGCGGTAATTAATACTCGGTGTTCTCGATACCACTTTTTTACGGTTGCCCGTATCTTATTTGAAGCTTTGCTAAGGCGCTTGAACATTTAAGTAGAAGGTAAAAGAAAAAATTTTATGCAGAAACTTCGTTTGATGCACCCTGCAAGCTGATTTAATTGTAAGACTTGAGTAAATTCTGTCTTAAAGATAGCGCATCAGTCAATAAAAGAGCCAGAGGCGCGATCGCACATCTGAACTCTTTTAGCAATTAACTTTATTTTCCCAGCAGATAGATTATTTAGGTAAAGAATTCTGGAAATTCGTTGGACCCGTGTAACCAGATACCTGAGCCAGCTTTTCCAAAGTTTGCGTACCCTCATATAACTTACCGTTAATGTCCCAAGTCGGAAAGCCTTGAATTTTCGCGGCTTGACAAAGTTTAGGTCGGGCATTTTTACCCTTGGCATCGCATTCAATGTAATTAATAATACTAGCTGCTTCTTTGCCAAAAAGCATTTTTTGTTCGTGACAATGGGGACACCAGTAAGCGCCATATTCTTTAACACCAATCTCGGTAAGATGTTTGGCTAAAGCTATTTCTGCCGGGCCAGAAACGGTGGTAACAGCAGGTGCAGCAATGCCCGGTGCTGAGTCAGAAACGGTGGGGGCTGCACTGTTGTAAGCTCCTACAGCACCTGTCATTGTTACCATTGCTACTAGGGTTCCTGTAAAGAAAAGTTGTCCGATATCTTCCCATTCATGGCCGATAATTGTGAGAACAAATAAGGCGATCGAGAACACTGCCGAACTGACACAATAAACGCATAAATCCCCGATTTGGAAAATCATTATATACATCAGGTAGGCACTGAAAATTGGCATGGCAATGGCGAGGCTAAAAATTCCCATCCAAGTCCAATTTTCTACTTGAGAACGGAGTCCTTTGTTTGTTTCAGGATTCAGTGCTAAGGGAGATACTGCTAATATTCCCATAGCTAAGTAAGCGGCAAAGCCTAATAAGCTTAAAGGTAATATGCCAAAAACAATGGAATAGGGGCTATTGAGGACTTTTTCACAACCGCTAGTCGGACAAAGCACAGAACTTCCGGTTAATTTTGCTACTGTTAGATAGGCAGTTTCTAAGACACCGATCGCCGCGATCGCGGCAATGATGATGCGTGACCAACGATGAATCCAAGGAGTTGAACGTCTGCGAACCATAAGTCTATTTTTTAAGAGAAGGAAGAGGGAAGAAGGAAGAAGGAAGAGGGAAGAAGGAAGAAGGAAGAAGGAAGAAGGAAGAAGGAAGAGGGAAGAAGGAAAAGGCTTTTGCTCATAGTAACTGGGAAATTAGGAAAATTTCAGATAACAGTTAACAGATAACAGTTAACAGTTAACAGATAACAGTTAACAGAGATGAGTTTTTCCAGTGACAATTCCTCGTAAAGTTTCAAGGTTTTGAGTTTTGAATTGTCCATCTTCTCCATTATTTCCCAAATTTCCAAGCTGCTCATTTCGCAGGGACAGACTGCGTTTTGTTGCTTCCACAAATTGACTTACACGAATTGGATCGATCGCTTGGTCAATCCGGCCATGTCTTTTGAGGGAACTAGAGACAATTACACCATCGGCCGCCGATATCAGACTAGGAATGTTTTCCCAATTAGCACCACTACCGATGAAAACTGGTGTACCTGCTGCGGCTGCTGAAGCTAATTCTAAATCCTCTAAATTCGGAGGACTACCAGTAGTCCAACCAGAAATAATTACAGCATCAGCTAAAGCACGTTCTATAGTTTCTTGAACGGCTGTAGTCAGATTGGGACTGCCCAAGGGTCGACCGTGTTTGACTAAGACATCTGCTAATATTTTGACATCGCTGCCCAATTCCCGCCGATAGCGTAGCAGTTGGTGAGCTTGTCCTTCAATTAATCCTTGATCGCAGGCCATGACACCGTTGAGGACGTTGACGCGGATGAATTGAGCTTGAGTACAGGAGGCGATCGCCATTGCACTTTTCGCATCATTCCGCAACACATTGATCCCAATGGGCAGTGTTACTAAGTTCATAATCCGCTGTACGATCAGGGTCATGGCGCTGACCACTGCTGGATCTACCTCATCTTTGGCAAAAGGAGCGTCGAAAAAATTCTCGACTATAATACCGTTTACGCCACCGGAAGCCAGGGCTGTAGCCTCTTGCTCGGCTCTCCCGATAATGGCTTTGAGATTTCCCCCCCAACGCACAGAAGTGGGTAGCGGTTGCAAATGTACAACGCCAATAATCGGGTTCGGTGTTTTGAATATTTGTTTTAAGTCCACTGGTTTACCTGAAACCACCAAATTGTAAGCGGATTTTAGATTTTAGATTTTAGATTTTAGATTGATTACCTGTTTCCAGGCGCGCTGAGACTTTAGAACTGGGTCGCTGTGTAGCGAAAGCATCTAAAATCGACTTTTCTACAATCTAAAATATTTCCCTCAGTTTTGACATTTTAACCCTTGAGGGTGTGGGATTTAATTGGATTTTACCAAAAACTTGACGGGGGGAACATCCCAATTTTGCACCTATGGAAATACTCCCTATTGCAGCCTTGACTTTAATGGCGAACTGTAGTATATCTGCGATCGCTTTGATAATTGTCAAAAATACTAAACCAGTAAAAATATTTGAAATCCACAAATTGAGAATTTTTGTCGTGAACTACTGCATCAATTTCAAATGTCAAAATCGCCAAAATTCCGATTTAGCTAAACAGTGTCAAACTTGCGGGACAAACTTACTAATTAACCATCGCTATCGGCTTCTAAAACCCCTAAGATCCTTAACATTAGGACATCCTACAGAAATTTTTGAGGCAGAAGATTGGGGGACAGGTGAACAAGAATGGGGAACTCGCAAAGTTATCAAGGTGCTAAAATTTCCCAACAATACCAATTTACTTCAACTATTTAAACAAGAAGCGCGAGTATTAATTTGGCTAAGAAATCCAGCAATTCCCAGAGTTGCACCAGATGGATATTTCTCTATTTTGTTTGATGATAACTCTCAACAATTTCCCTGTTTAGCGATGGAAAAAATACTCGGTGAAAACTTAGCTTTATGGCTAGAAAAAAATCAACATATTTCTCAAGAAATAGCGATAAATTGGCTACAACAACTGACGGAAATTTTGTGCAATATCCATAGCTATCAAATTATCCACCGCGATATTAAACCATCAAATATCATACTTCAGCCTAATGGAAAACTGGCATTAATTGATTTTGGTAGCGTCAAAATAGAAAATAGTGAAAATATCCCAGTGGGTTCCTTGGGCTACGCCGCACCCGAACAAATTGCGGGGAAAGCTGTGCCGCAATCTGATTTTTTTGCCTTGGGCCGTACCCTAGTTCACTTACTAACAGGACAATCTCCCTTAGATTTTCCTATAAATCAAGGAAAAAACCAAATCATTTGGTATAATAGCAGTATTAATATTGAAAAATCTTTAGCAAATTTGCTTAATAAAATGATGAATTCTCAACCAGAAAAGCGCCCCAAAAATACTCGATCGATTAGTAAAAGCCTAAATAATATCAAAATACGATAGAATAGATATGGTTTCGCCCTATTACGATCGCGGATTTTATGGATTACACGGATTACACGGATTAGTTAGAGGAATCTGTAAAATCTGTGTATCCCTATTACCAATTACCCATTACCAATTACCCATTACCAATTACCCATTACTAATTACCCATTACCAATTTTATGTTATATATTTCGGATAACCAAGACCAAAAAATTCGCATCCTGATGCGCGACTGCGGCCAACAGGCGCAAAAAATGGCACTCGAACCCTTTGAGATTTCTGAAAAGGGACCAAATGACTATGTAACAAATATAGACCAATGCTTAGACAAACAACTCACCGCAGGCTTTTTGCAACTTTTTCCTGAAGATGGGATAATCACCGAAGAAAATCCTCTTTCCCGAACAGCATTTAATGAAAATTATCCCCGAATTTGGTGTATAGATCCCTTAGATGGAACTGAAGATTTTATTCAAAAGAAACTTTATTATTCAGTAATGGTTGGTTTATTATCTAATAATGAACCGATTGCCGGCTGGATTTACGCCCCCACTTTTGACAAGATGTATTGGGGAGGTAAAAATTGGGGACTATTTCAAACTGTAGGAGATGAAAATTCACAACCATTAGCGATCGCGTCACCGCCACCGATCGCCCGCGAGAATTGTAAAATTATTTTAGGAGATAAAGACCAAAAAAACTTCGGTCCTGCGATCGCGCAACAAATTCCCGGAGTCCAATTTTATTCCCTCGGTAGTTTTGGCCTCAAAGTTATCGAAATTATTGAAGGTAAAGCCGGTCTATACCTTTACTTCAACGGTAGAGTAAAACTCTGGGATACTGTCGGTCCTTTAGCCTTAGCCAAAGCCGCAGGACTAATCTGTTGCGACTTAGACGGCGAACCTTTAAAATGGACAGCCGATAGTATTGACCCTGTAACACTCACTCACAAACAAGCGATCGCGATCGGTTGGCCAGAATATATAGAATTATTGCCTAAGTTGCGTAAAATCAAGACTCTCAGCCATCTTCTTCCTTCTTCCTTAGCTGATACCTTGTCGATATTTTAATACTTAATTAAACTATGCTAAAGTTAAGTGTTGCCACACCGTTCCGATCAATTGACAAAACTAGATAATTTACGGAGGAGATAGAGTCGTGTCTGTCGAGACTATTGAAAAGCGTTCAACAGTCCGCAAAATTGCACCGCGTTATCGTGTTTTGCTCCACAATGATGACTTCAATTCTATGGAGTATGTGGTGCAGACTTTGATGCACACAGTACCTAGTCTAACTCAGCCACAGGCTGTGAATATTATGATGGAAGCTCACACTAATGGGTTAGCGGTGGTGATTATTTGCGCTCAGGAGCACGCAGAATTTTACTGCGAAACGCTGAAAAATCACGGACTAATTAGCACAATTGAGCCTGATGAGTAAATAAAATTGCCAAACATTGAAATGTAACCAGAAATGATATGAAATAGGGCGTGAAAATGGCAAATTTTGTAAAAATAGCTGGCTACCCGGTACTTTTAAGGGTGGCTGTTTTTTTAGTTAGTTTAAGTTTGTTTTGGCTACCTTTGGCTGCACCAATTTATTTACTGGTTAAGGATAGTAATTTGGTAACTATTCTGACTATGGGATTGCTATTTGTGGAGTTTATTTTTCTAGTACGATGGTGGGGTTTTTCTGTTTATCAACAGAGTGATTTGCTCAAAAGTTATGGTTTGATTGGCACTCGCCAAAATGGTTTAGATATTGTGTTTGGGTTGATGATTGGTGGTTTAGTTACTTTTAGTTTGTTTGGCTTAGAAGGGTTATTTGGTTGGTTGAGTTGGCAAGGTAATGATGCTTTACCGAGGTTGATTTTGGAAGGTATGGCGACGGCTTTGGGTGTGGGTTTTGCGGAGGAGTTGGTGTTTCGAGGTTGGCTGTTGAATGAGTTGGAGAGGGATTATAATTTAAGGGTGGCTCTGTGGGTGAATGGGATGGTGTTTGCCTTATCTCATTTTTTGAAGCCGCTGTCGGAAATGTTGCGAACTTGGCCGCAGTTTCCGGGTTTGTTGTTGTTAGGTTTAATTTTGGTTTGGGGAAAGCGATCGCGTGGAGGTGGTTTGGGTTTACCGATTGGTTTTCATGCTGGTTTGATCTGGAGTTATTATATTATTAATGTGGGAAATTTGGTGAGTTATTCTGGTGTTGTTCCTGATTGGATTACGGGGGTGAATCGGAATCCTTTGGCGGGTGCGATCGGATTGATATTTTTGGGGGGATTGGCCTTGGGGATGCGGAAGTTTTTTGGTGTGGAAAAGTTGGGGATGAAGTAGAAGTGAATTGGTTGAATATCTATATAGAATCCCAGCATTGTTACACGGCTTCGCGGCTAAATCTTATTTCTGTTTGTACTACTCTGCTATAATCTTCCTCAAAAGGAGTTTACAGTAAGTTTTGATGATATAAATGAATCAGGTCGTTATTACAGATACAATGCAAGAGTCCTTTTCCAACTCAGCAGGCAGGCATCTACAGGATGCGAAAATTCTCTTGGAAAGACAACGCGGGGACAACGCCGTTTACCTCGCGGGCTATGTTGTAGAATGTTGCTTTAAGCTTCTGGTAGAGCAATACTTTAAGAAGAATAAAGGTGCGGTAAAGAAGTATGGACACGACGTTACTGAACTTGAGGGAAGGGCAATGGAACGGTTGCGGGTTCTCTATCCCATTTTGGATAGACAACTTCCTGCTTCACGAATAGTTGATACTGTTCTAGCTCAAGATCACCCAGAAAGGAGATACGCCAAGTCTCAGCTTTGGACTGAGGATCAAGCAAATTTAGCTGTTCAACGTGCCGAAGACATTTACCGACAAATAATCCCAAAATTAGTGTTAAACGGCTCAATTTCTAGCAAGGATATTTAACCAATTATGATCAGTTTTGGTGAAACTTTTGATAAAGTGCAAGAATGCTTTAGGGAAACAAGTATTTTATCTGAACTTGTGCCTAAGCTTCAGTCTGTCACCATTATTCGTGATGTTAATGGAAAAATTAGACTTTTTCTTGATCTATCTGAAGGACAAAAAACACAAGAAGTTAATACAACTGACCTTAATAAGCTTCTTTATGAAAAGCTTGGACCTTATTACGGCAATGATATCTGGTTGCCAGCAGGAGAAAAGGATGGTTATAAAGCCTTAATTGATACTATCAAGGATGAAAGGGAATTTGCATCTTGGGATGATGAATCAGAGGTGCTGCGTTGGTATATTCTTGAGCGTCATATTGCTAAACAGGCATGGACAGATAAGAAGGTAGGTGAACCACCTTGGAAAAAGGAATTCGTTGATCAAAAGCATAAGCCTGCAATCATATCTTTTTTCTCCTTCAAAGGAGGTGTGGGACGAACCACTACCCTCGTTGCTACGGCATTGACTTTAGCTCGTAACGGTCATCGAGTTGCTATTGTTGATCTCGATTTAGAAGCACCCGGTCTTGCTACAATTTTTTCACCCGATCACCCTAATAATCTTGGTGTAATTGATTATTTATTGGAAAAGAAGATTCAAGGAAAGGATTGGAAACTTAGCACTCATCTCATATCTATTAATGACCAGAAGTTGCTAGGAGATGATGGCGAAACCCTGAAATTACTTCCGGCGGGAACAGTAGATCAAGATTACTTAGAAAAATTAGCCAGATTGGACTTTCAGAACCTTGTCGATGGTGAACTGCAAAGTACAATGCAAAATATGTTAAAAGAATTAGAAAGTGCTGCAAAACCTTTAGATTTTATCTTGATGGATGCACGGGCTGGTTTTCACGATATTGGTGGTTTAGCGATCGCGAATCTTTCCCATGCAGGAGTCATCTTTGGTACTCAATCAGGTCAAAGTTGGGCGGGACTGACTCATGTTATCCGCCATTTAGGAAGCCCTGGAGTTGATAAGCGTTTACCGTTGATTCTCGTACATTCGATGGCTCCCGCGTTAACAATACAGGACAGAGAAAAAGAGTTAACAGAATTTCGAGAGCAAGCCTACACGATTTTTCAAGAGAATTATTACTTTGAAGATGAAACTGTTCCTAATCCAAATACAGATAACACAGATCAGCCATTTAAACCTTTTGTGATACCATATAAGGAGAGCCTACGCGGGGATATTGCCCTTTCCCTTAACTCAACCCCAGAAGCCTCTAATCGACTGTCAGAACTAATAAGGATTATGACTAATTCTCCTTATCAGGAGATTGCCGAAAAGTTATGTTTAATTTTTGGGCGTGAATTTAAAAAAACTAGCTAAATTAAAACTATGAGTAAATTTAATAAACAAAAACTACTAGAATTAATCCAAGAAATCGCCCCCGGTCTGGCGACGGCTGAACACGAAAGCAATGACGATGAGAAATTCTTAAAAAATTTCTTGCCGATCCCAAATTATCGCTATGCTTTAGAACCAAGTGTTTTGTTAATCCAAGGAGGACGTGGAGTAGGAAAAACAGAATTATTCCGTTTATTAGCAATTCCTTCAGGACGCAAAGCATTAGTAGAAAGTTTGAACGTTAGAAGTTTACCTGATTTGGATAGAACAACATGGATTGCTGGCTTTGGTCGTACTCGCACAGTCGAAAAGCGATTCCCCACACCAGACATCGTTGAAGGCCAAATGAATGGTGCTACAAATATTGAATGGCGTAGTTTTTGGATCGGTTTGATGTTAGGCGTGATCCTACAGCAAGAAGATTTTACTCTAAAAGATTTTTTGCTAGAAGAAATAAAACTAAAAATAGTTAATCTTCTCAAAAATAAATTATCTCTTTTATCAGATTGGTTGCCTCTGGCAAAAGATAATTTGCAAAAATTAAATTATGTCTTAGATAAATTAGATGAAAAACTGATTGAAAAAGATGAGTGGTTGTTTGTTACTTATGACGAATTAGATCGGTTAGTTCCTTCCTACACTGCCTTAGTAAGTCCCATCCGTGAACTTTTAGCTTTGTGGCTCGATCGTTCGCGGCGTTGGGAAAGAATACGCCCTAAAATCTTTTTGCGTACCGATCTATTTAGACAGGAAATTTTGAATTTTCCTGATGCTTCTAAACTACAAAGCCATCTAGTTCGCTTGGAATGGGAACATAGATGGCTTTATCAACTTTTAATCAAGCGTCTAGCGAACTCTGGGGATGAAATGAGAGAATATTTGCAAAACATCCCAGGGTTGATTCTTGAAAACAACACTAGCTTGGGATGGACGGTAAACTTAAACGAAAAATTGTTTGAAGAACTGATCGAAAAAATGATTGGCAAGTATATGGGAGCTAACGCGACAAAAGGAATTACCTATCGTTGGATTCCTAATCACCTTCAGGATGCTGGTAATCAAATTGCCCCACGCTCTTTTCTGAAGTTATTTGCATTAGCCGCAAAATATAGAAGCGACCCGACCTCTATTTTTGAAGAAAGTACAACACTTTTGCAACCCTCTGACTTACAGGGGGCTTTAATGGATACTTCAGGCGATCGCATTAGGGAATTACAAGAGGAGTATCCTTGGTTAGAATCTCTAAAAACTAGCTTAAAAGGTCTGGATGCTCCCATACCAAAAGACAAATTTTTAGATGCTGTAAACTCAACTAAATGGAGTGAAACGCCTGAGAAAAAACCTCCAGCAACAGACCCCGAAGAAATTTTGCAATATTTACTTCAACTTGGGGTTGTAGAAAGTCGTAATGATGGACGTATTAATATGCCTGAGATCTATTTGTATGGATTTGGGGTAAAACGGAAAGGAGGAGTCAAACGGCCAAAGTAAGATTAGAGAAAAGCGCAAGAAAGCGTGACTCTTTTTACTTAGTCAAATTCTTCTCAATCCGACGATCGGGAATCAACCACATAGCTGCAACCAGAACATACAATATACAGGCTAACCATGAATTGACAAAGGCAAGAAGAATCGCCACAAAATAAATTATTACAGATACTTTACCCTTAATATCTTTACCCACTGCGATCGCCAATGTCGAATCTTTACCGTGATGAGAAATTAGAGTACGAGTTAGGATAAAATACGCCACTCCAGCAAACAATAGCACCACGCCATAAAGCACAACTGGGATAGTTGCAAAGTTATTTTCCCCCATCCATCCAGTCACAAAAGGGATCAGCGAGAGCCAGAAAAGTAAATGTTGATTAGCCCAAAGAGTGCTACCATTAACCTGCCGAACTGCCTGCAATAAATGATGGTGATTGTTCCAATAAATGCCGAGATAAATAAAACTCAGCACATAGCTGAAAAATACCGGAATTAGCGGACGCAATACAGCGAAATTATCCCCGTGCGGAACTTTCAATTCCAACACCATAATTGTGATAATAATCGCAATTACACCATCACTAAAAGCTTCTAGTCTGCCCTTTCCCATTATTTTGCTCCTTTACTTATTTCTTTTACTTAATAGCTTGTTAATTTCTTACAAGCTCAATGTCTTTAGACCTAAGTTTCTGACAGGAATTTAGAGGATTGGTAAACCTTCTATGCCAACATCCAAGCGGACAACTTTGCCTGATTCTAGCCCCGTAGGTGGCGGGAATGACATCCCGCCATTGGTGGTAACGTAGAGAGAAGTGCGATCGCCTGCGGCTTTTCCAAATGCCACCGCTGTTGTTCCCACCATCCCCTCTTCCGCTTGGGCAATTGTGGTAATGTCACCATTACTATCAATTTTAACAACACTATTAAAGACATGAGTAGTGCCATAAAGATTACCTTGTATATCAAAAGCAAAATCATCAATGTTGGCATTTTTTACGAAGACTAAAGGTTCTCCAGGTTGATTGTTTGCTTCGATGGGAATTTTGATGATTTCCGCATTTTGGGTATTGGATGCGTACAAAAAATTGCCAAAGATTTTTATTCCATTGACAGCAGGTATTTCATTTTCAAGATTTTTCCGTGCTAAACATGGATGTTCCAACCAAACTTTTACTTTGCCTTCAGTAGCATCTAATTCCCAAATTGCACCTTTATAGGAGTCAGCAATCAGATAAGTTTGATTAGTAAGATGGGTGAGGCCATTCAAAAATATAGCATCGGGCATTGTCGCCAGAATTTTTACGTTTCCCTCTGTAGAAATTTGCCAGACAACTGAAATATTTTCTGCATTCCAACCACTCAGAAGCAGGCTACCATCTGACTGTAAGGCAAGTCCTGTTGCTTTGCCATCAACTTCTGCATGAATTATGGGATTTTTATCTGCACCAATGCGATAAATCTTGCCGTCATAGTGACTGGTAATAAATAAAGTATTGTCAGATCCCACCACGATACTTTCAAGGAAAGTATTAATCGGAAACTCAGTAATGGTATGGGCGGGGACAAGGGCAATTGGAGCATCGCTAAACAGGGTCATTGCATTTCTCCTTGATTCTAATAATTACCAACTTTAAAACCTGAATGTAATCTAGTTATTGACGCGCAATTATTCTTTACAAGGTAGAGCGATCGCGCCGCCAATTTTCTGCCTTTGAGCCAAATAATTAAGATGGCTTATCTTTGCAATATTGCCCACACAAAACCAGATCCTAAACCTTTGTTCAGAAATAAGAGCGATCGCAACAAAAAATTTAGGCGATCGCTCTAAATAATGCTTTTATTTCTTCAGTTGTCTCATCGCTGTAGCCCAATCCTCCACATGATAAACTTCAACCACTTGGCCATTTTTTACCGTGTGAATATCGATCGTCATAATCTTAAATGACTTAGTACCATCAGTTGGTAAACCCATGAACTCACCTTTAGGTGTACCCGATGCAATGCTGCGAACAATAACGCGATTTTCATGTTGCAACATTTCTTGGATTTCCCATTTTAAGTCAGGAATAAGTTTCCAGAAAAACTGCACTTGTTTAATTAGTTGTTCCTTACCCTTAACATCTGCTGAACCAAATGACTTAAAATCATTAGCCAAGATTTTCCCCATTACTTCAGCCACATTCGTGTTGGGATTTACAGTCAGACACTTTGTATAAAAAGGTCTGACAACCTCTTTAATATTTGTTCCCTGTTGAGAAACTTCTATTGGTTCTTTTGTCATCAATTCTACTGACTGAGTATTGTCAAGATTATAGACTTGACTGGGAACCAAAATATCTGATTCCGCAACTATTTTATTTTCTTTTGCCATTGACGTTGAGGCGTAAGTTACTAGAAAGAAAATAAAAATGCTACATACGAGCAATTTCACAAATTTCAGCATTGTTGTCTCCTGTTTGGTTGATTTGGATTGAATAGATTGTTTCGCTTTTACATCAGATTGTGGGTTGATGAAGTACATTAGCAATTTACAACCCAGCAGTTCAAGCTTAGTGTATCATATTTCTAGGGAATTACGCACGCTTCTGTTTCTTCTTGTTTCTTTCTTTACCTATTACCTTAAACATCTGATTGATTAAGTCTCCGTTGCCATTCGGCATCTAATTTTGCTGATTGTGCAGATTCCTGTTCCATTAAATCCGTTTCAGTTGTGTAAGCTAAATCTTGACCAGAAATTACATTTTCAGCCGCAAACTGACGGGCATAATTCAGCTTTTGCCTTAAAGTCTCATCAGGTTGATTTAACCTAGCCGCCCGTTGTTGTCTTGCTTGATTTCGGGCTTCTATTTGACTATTTCGCCACTGAATCCAAAAGTAGCGAACTAAAGGTATGCTGAGAAAAGCCACGCCATAAGTTAAAAGCATTGGATAAACAGCTTGGACAAAGATGATAAATTCTCCAATTTTGGCAACTAATCCAGGGGTTCCTAATAATTTACCTAGAATTAATGCACCACCTAAATTAACTACCCCTAAACCTGCGGCTAACCAAATTTGCCCTGAACTTGCTTCGCTAAATTTATATAAAAACTCTCGTAAATATGAGGCGACTGGCTGCGGATTATTCTCGGCGGCTGTAGTTTGTAATGTTGGGAAATGATAGACTATTTGACCTTCGGGGCTAACTTCTGGGCGACCTTCAAATCGAGTTAATACTGGTAACATATAGCCTTCGTAGTCTGCGGAGACTCCTTGACCAATTCGATCGAGATAAGGGGCAATTTGTTCGGCCGCGATCGCGCCTTGATGATTGCGAATTATCCTACCAATTGCTTGCCAACGACGCTCATTTAAGTTATAATTGGGATTGCCATCTCCAAAGATAAAAGAGAACACAGATTCCAGAAAGTTCATTTCATCTGGTTCTCCATGATTTTGCCTTTCCCGGCGATAATAAGGATCGTTATTCCAGTAAAAAAACCACCACCAATCGTTAAAAAAGTAAGGCATCACCCGGAAACCACCATCTCCAGAGTTACTATTACTACTACCACCAGAATTATTATTACTAGAATTAAGTGCCGTCAAAATTACTGTAATCGAAACAATAATCAGCAGAATAGAAGCCAGCAAAACTATCCCAAAAGAAATGCGGATTAAGTAAAATAAAACCCGCCAAATTTTTGCCCACCATTCTTGCAACTGTAACCACAAAAACTTATTACGTAAAATATCCCGAAAATTTTGGGGAAACGAGTAAGCAATTTCACCTGATTCTGCTACTTGTAAGTTTCCGCCTACATCAGAAGCAAGCGCTAATAATTCTCTTTGTGCAAAATTAACATCTAATCCAGCTTTCGCCACTACGTCCCCAACGGTAACGCGGTAGCCCAGTTGTTCGACAGCCTGCATAATGTTAGGATTCGGAGTCATAATTAGAAGGAAGAAGGAAGAAGTTAAGAAGGAAGAAGGAAGAAGGAAGAAGGAAGAAGGAAGAAGGAAGAAGGAAGAAGGAAGAAGTTAAGAAGGAAGAAGTTAAGAAGGAAGAAATCTTAGAGAGCCAGGGTTTTATTCATCTTACAACATTCCTTTAGAACTAGGAATTCCCCCAAGGCGGCGGGGATCGATTTCTACGGCCATTCGCAAAGCACGGGCAAAAGCTTTAAATGTGGCTTCTATGATATGATGAGAATTAATGCCTTCTAGTTGTCGAATGTGTAATGTCATTTGAGCATGGTTGCAAACTGCGACAAAAAATTCTCTAACTAATTGGGTGTCATAAGTTCCGACACGCTGAGTCGGAATTTGTAAACCATAACTTAAGTGGGGACGGCCGGAAAAATCTAGGCATACTTGAATTAATGCTTCATCTAGTGGGGCGATGAAATGACCAAAACGAATTATACCCTTGCGATCGCCTAATGCTTTTCCTAATGCTTGACCTAGTGTAATTCCTACATCTTCATTAGTATGGTGATCGTCAATTGCTAAATCACCAATTGATTGTACATCTAAGTCAATTAATCCATGAGCCGATAATTGGTGCATCATGTGGTCTAAAAAAGGAATCCCTGTTGCTGATTTGCAAGTTCCCACGCCGTCAAGATTCAGAATAACTGTAACATCAGTTTCGCCAGTAGTACGTTTGACTGAAGCAGCCCTACTAATATGAGTTACGTTAGAAGCAGAAAAAGGGCGATCGCTAATTTCCATAATTGTTATTGGTTATTTGTTATTGGTTATTGGTTATTTGTTAACTGTTAACTGTTATTGGTTATTGGTTAACTGTTATTGGTTATTGGTTAACTGTGATTTTTTCTGAATTAGTTAACAGTTAACAAATCACAGTTAACAAATAACCAATAACAAATAACCAATAACAGTTAACTACATTCCCATAATTTCGTAGCCAGCATCTACATAGACAATTTGACCAGTGATTCCACTAGCTAAATCGCTGCATAGAAAAGCAGCAGTATTTCCCACTTCTATTTGAGTTACAGTCCGCCGTAAAGGGGCAATTTTCTCAACGTGATGAATCATGTCTAAAATGCCGCCAACTGCTGAAGAAGCTAAAGTCCGAATTGGCCCCGATGAAATTCCATTCACGCGAATATTTTGAGGACCTAATTCCGCCGCCAAATAACGGACATTCATTTCTAAAGCTGCCTTAGCAATTCCCATTACATTATAGTTAGGAACTACTCGCACGCCGCCCAGATAAGTCAGAGTTAAAATGCTACCACCTTCAGTCATCAAAGGTTTAGCGGCTGCACTCAATTGAACTAGAGAGTAAGCGCTAATTTCTAAAGCTTGAGTGAAACCTTTGCGGGAAGTATTGCTGAAGTCGCCAGAAAGCTCATCTTTACCAGCAAAGGCGAGACAGTGGATCAGGATGTCAAGTTTTCCCCACTTGTCGCGGATGGTGTCAAAAGTTGTCTGAATTTCAGCGTCATCTTGGACGTTACAAGGTAGATACAGACTGGGATTGAGCGGTTCTACGAGTTCCGCCACTTTTCTTTCGTGACGGCCCTTTTCGTCGGCTAGATAGGTAATCCCCAGGTTGGCTCCTGCTTTGTGGAGTTGTTGAGCAATTCCCCAAGCGATCGAGCGATTGTTGGCAATGCCAGTTACGAGAGCGTTTTTTCCAGTCAAATTTAGCATAGTATTATATTGTATAAGCAATTGGTACTATTTTTAAGGGCGATCGCTCTGTTGTCAACTAAAATTGTATGGAGTGCGATCGCCAGATCATACCACTAAACTATTGACTTATGGCAAGATATATGCAGCAAAGCAGATGATCGCCCTAGTCAATTTGATTAGATCAATTAATATTTAAGAGCATTGGGTAGTACAAAGGATCTAATTGTGACGCATGATAGACCGCTGTCAGCCGTGTTCCGCCAAATTGGTGGCGGAGCATTTCCCCCCGTCGTGGAAAACTTTGAACGGGGCAAAACTATATTTTTCCCTGGCGATCCTGCTGAGCGCGTCTATGTTCTCATTAAAGGTGCTGTCAAGCTTTCTAGGGTTTATGAAGCTGGGGAAGAGATTACCGTAGCTCTGTTACGGGAAAATAGCGTGTTTGGGGTGTTGTCCCTAATTACGGGACATCGCTCAGATCGGTTTTACCATGCGGTGGCTTTTACGCCGGTCGAGTTACTTTCAGTGCCGATAGAGCAGGTAGAGAAGGCTCTGAAGGACGATCCTGAACTGTCGATGGTGTTGCTGCGGGGTTTGTCTTCGCGGATTTTACAGACGGAGATGATGATCGAGACGCTGGCTCACCGAGATATGGGATCGAGGTTGGTGAGTTTTCTGTTAATTCTGTGCCGGGATTTTGGGGTTCCGGGTGCGGAAGGGATTACGATCGATCTTAAGTTATCTCATCAGGCGATCGCGGAAGCGATTGGCTCGACGCGGGTGACAGTGACTCGTTTGCTTGGGGATCTCAGGCAAGAAAAAATGATCTCGATTCATAAGAAAAAGATCACTGTCCATAATCCGGTCGCTTTAAGTCAGCAATTCACTTAGTCTTAAGGGTAGGTTTCTCTTTCTTCTCCCTGGCGATCGATGACTGCCGGATACATCCTGGTAATTGTAATGTTAGTTTTGGGGGGCGCGATCGCTACCCTGAGCGATCGCTTGGGTACGAAAGTTGGCAAAGCTCGGTTGAGTCTGTTTAAACTTCGCCCCCGCAAAACAGCTGTTTTAGTAACGGTAGTGACTGGTAGCGTGTTGTCGGCGATCACTTTGGGTGTTTTGTTTGCGGCGAGTAAGCCTTTGCGAACGGGGGTTTTTGGTATTGATGAGATTCAGAAAAGGCTGAATGCGGCTCGCAAGGAGCTTAATCAAACAACTCAGGCGAAAACGCAGGTTGAGGCGCAGTTAGCGAAGGCGAGAGTAGCCCAGGCGAAGGCGAGGGCGAATTTAGATGAGATTAATCGATTGTTACAGGCGGCGAATGCTGAGCAAGCTGAGACTGAGGCAAAGTTAAATTCGTTGAAGAGTCAATTGCAGCGGGTGGAGGCGGCGAAGTCGATGACTCAGGAACAGTTGAGTCGGGTAGAGGCGGCGCGGTTGAGTGTGGAGTCGCAGCTAGATCGCACTCAGAGTCAGTTAAAAACTGTTTCTAAGCAGAAGAG
Organism: Oscillatoriales cyanobacterium USR001; assembly: GCA_001698425.1. Taxonomy (GTDB): domain Bacteria; phylum Cyanobacteriota; class Cyanobacteriia; order Cyanobacteriales; family Microcoleaceae; genus Kamptonema. Next base: position 96,428 of record MBRE01000059.1, read on the forward strand.
TGTCTTGAGTGCCGAAATCGCGCAGTTACAGCAGGAAAGGGAAGCTTTGAAGCAGCAGGGGTTACGGGTGAAGGCTCAAATTGCTAAACGCGATCGCGAGATTGCGGCTCAGGATCGGGTAATTGTTGAGCGCGATCGATTAATTACAACTCAAGATCGGATAATTGCTCAACGTAATGCGGAAATTGCTCAACGCGATCGCTCTTTGCAAGAAAGAAATGGAGCAATTTTAGAACGCGATCGAGTGATTGCAGAGCGAGAAGAACTCTTGAAAACATTAGCTGAACAACAAGCCGCTTTGGAAGATCAACAGACTTATTTGCAACAGCAAGTACAAATTTTAGAGCGCGATTTTCAGGCAATTCGTAGCGGCACTGTGGCAATTCGGCGAGGTCAAATTTTGTCCGCTGGAGTGGTGCGAATTTTGGAACCGACGGCCGCAAATCAAGCCATCGATCGATTACTACAGGAAGCAAATGTAGCAACGCGACGATTAATTCAACCTGGTAAACCAAATGGAAATGAACAGGTAATTGATATTACTAAGGCAGAGATTGAACAATTGATCGCTCAGATTAAAGATGGTCAAGATTATGTAGTTAGAATTTTGGCCGGTGCAAATTATCTGCAAGGGGAAAAACGGATTCAAGTGTTTGCGGAAGCCGAACTAAATCGCGTGGTATTTCGGGTGGGTGATGTAGTCGCGGGGACTTCGATTAATACCTTGAATTTGACGGGTGAGGAGGTACGGAAAAAGATGGAAAAGTTAATTGATGCTTGCAATTTTCGGGCAAGTTTTGTGGGAATTGTGGGCGGTAGGGTACAAATTGCTGATGATAAGATTGAGACTTTATTGAGTTTTATTGAGCGGTTACGGCTGCATCAGGGACCTGTAGAAGTGCAGGCGATCGCGGCTGATTTGACTTATTCTGCTGGCCCCTTGAGGATTAATTTAGTAGCGATTAGTAATGGAGTAGTGATTTTTAGTACAGGACAGATTTAACAATTTCAAAGAAACGATTATATCATAATCTGCCCAATTTAACATAAACATATATATATTTTTGTAAACTTATGTAAAAAAAATCAATTCTCATCAATCAGCGTTAACAACTGTGAAGTTTTACTGCCTTTTCGCTAAGACCTTGGAAACACTGCGGTAAACTAAGCCATGATTCTCTGTGAACGATTGGGGGGTGGAAGCTCGCCACCAAATCTGTTTACTTGTAGATACACCAAATTTTGATGATTCGTTTGGAGCTTTATATTCAATGTCTCATTCAGTCAAAATCTACGATACCTGCATTGGCTGCACCCAATGCGTTCGCGCCTGCCCCATTGACGTTCTGGAGATGGTACCCTGGGATGGCTGTAAAGCTGCTCAGATTGCCTCTTCCCCTCGCACAGAAGACTGCGTAGGTTGTAAGCGGTGCGAAACTGCTTGTCCCACTGACTTTCTGAGCATTCGGGTTTATCTAGGAGCCGAAACGACTCGCAGTATGGGTTTGGCATACTAAGAAGTTGTGAACATTCTGGTTTGAATGGTTTTGAGAGGGAGCAATTAATTGCTCCCTCTCTATTTAATGGGATTTAATGAGATGCGATCGCTCCTACTGCCACTTTATAAGTTAAAGTTTTACTCAAAACCGCTCGTCAACTTGCGAGCAACTAATACCAATTCCTAGATCCACAGCTAGAGATTTGACCCCCCTGTAGTCCCCCCTTGCCAAGGGGGGACGGCGAAGCCGGGGGGTAGAGATTTGTAGTCATAGCTTTAAGAATTGGTATAAGCAAGCTCTCAACACTCAACCATCCCCAGCTATGTCTAAGAGTAAAAAGACTGCTACCAAAACTGTGGCCGAAATTAATCTCAATGACCACAAATATTACTTCAACCGAGAACTAAGCTGGTTGGAGTTTAACAGTCGGGTACTGCACGAATCCCTCGACGAGCGCACTCCCCTACTAGAACAACTCAAGTTTTTAGCTATTTTTAGCTCAAACTTAGACGAATACTTTATGGTGCGGTTTGCAGCCCTTAAACAACAGGTAGAAGCAGAAGTCACCCTATTAAGTCCAGACGGACGCACACCTCAAGAGCAGCTTGATTTAATTAACAAAAGGTTATTGCCCCTCGTTGCTCAACAACACACTTATTTTGACCAAACAGTGCGGCACAAATTAGCAGAGCATGGCATTCACATTCTTGATTATATAGACCTCAACCAAGAACAGCGGAATTACTTGCATAAATACTTTGAAGAGCAAGTTTTTCCAGTATTGACACCTCTAGCTGTCGATCCCAGCCATCCTTTCCCTTATCTTTCTAATCTTAGCTTAAATCTAGCAGTAGTAATCAAAGATCCTGATAATGAGAAAGAATTGTTTGCTCGCGTTAAAGTCCCTCAACTTTTACCTCGATTTGTGCCTTTGCCAGCAGAGTTGTATTTACAGCAACAAGACCAGTCGGCTGTTTGGATGGGAGTACCTTTAGAACAGTTAGTAGCGCATAATTTGGAATCATTGTTTCCAGGAATGAATATTCAAGAATATCATCCTTTTCGGATTACTCGTAATGCTGATTTAGCAGTGGAGGAAGATGAAGCCGATGATTTATTGCAAGCAATTGAACAGGAACTTCGGAAGCGTCGCTTTGGGGGTTCGGTAGTACGAATGGAAGTGCAATCTAGTATGCCGTCAAATGTTCGGGATATGTTGCTAGATGAGTTAAATTTAGGGCAAAAAGATGTTTATGCAGTGGATGGGTTATTAGGCTTGGGGGATTTAATGTCTTTTATGGGCTTACCAATCCCTGAACTAAAAGATCATCCTTGGACTCCTGTGGTTCCGCCTCGGTTACGGCGTTTGAATGAGTCAAATGGGAAATCTAATTCATCGGATGTTGATGGGGAAGAGGATATTTTTGCAGTGATTCGTCAGCGAGATTTGCTGCTACATCATCCTTATTATTCTTTTGCGGCTACGGTACAAAGATTTATTACCCATGCGGCTTTCGATCCTGCGGTTTTGGCGATTAAGATGACTCTTTATCGAACTTCTGGGGATTCACCAATTGTTGATGCTTTGATTTCGGCGGCGGAAAATGGTAAGCAGGTGGCGGTTTTGGTGGAGTTGAAGGCGCGATTTGATGAGGAGAATAATATTAATTGGGCGCGGAAGTTGGAACAGGTGGGGGTTCATGTTGTTTATGGTTTGGTGGGGTTAAAAACTCATACTAAGATTGTGATGGTGGTGCGGCGGGAGGAAGATAAAATTCGCCGTTATGTGCATATTGGGACGGGTAATTATAATCCCAAAACGGCGCGACTTTATACTGATTTGGGGATTTTAAGTTGTCGGGAGGATTTGGGTGCGGATTTGACGGATTTGTTTAATTTTTTGACTGGTTATTCGCGTCAACATTCTTATCGGAAGTTGTTGGTTGCGCCGGTGAATATGCGCGATCGCTTTTTGGAGTTGATTCACCGGGAGGCTGAACATTCCAGAAATGGTAAAGGTGGTCGCATTGTTGCCAAGATGAATGCTTTAGTCGATCCGCAGATTATTGCGGCTCTTTATGAGGCTTCTATGGCGGGTGTAAAGATTGATTTGATTGTGCGGGGAATCTGTTGTTTGCGGCCTGGTTTGGAGGATGTGAGTGAGAATATTCAGGTGATTAGTATTGTCGGTCGCTATCTGGAACACTCGCGGGTTTTTCACTTCCAAAATGGGGGTGAAGAAGAGGTTTATATTGGTTCTGCTGATTGGATGCGGCGCAATCTTAGCCGTCGAGTTGAGGCGATTACGCCTGTGGAAGAACCGGAAATCACGAAGGATTTACAGGAAATTCTAGGGATTATGTTGGCAGATAATCGTCAAGCTTGGGATTTGCAACCTGATGGTCATTATATTCAGCGTCGACCTGCTCCTGGTAGTGCGGAAGTTAGCTCCCAACAAATTTTGATGGATATGGCTTCTAGTTAGTGGTTATTGGTTATTGGTTATTTGTTATTGGTTATTGGTTATTGGTTAACTGTTAACAAATAACCAATAACAGTTAACAAATAACCAATAACAGTTAACAAATAACAGTTAACAAATAACCAATAACAAATAACTGTTAACTATCAGGAAATGTACGTTTAAATTCGGCAATCAGGTCATCAATTTCTTCGATCGCCTGGGTGACATCAATTTTGAGAATACCTAAATCTGGTCTTTCTAGTAGGCGCACTAAGGTTTCCCGCTTGCTTTCAATCGTGGCTACCCGTTCTTTAATTGTCTGTACATCCATTGTCTGTTTCCTTTGCTACTTTTAACAAAAAAATATAACTATAATAGCGAAAATTGCTATTAAATCCAGGGAGAGATTTTTAAGTCCAACTCAGCGGAGAAAGGGGGGGCGTTTGCTATCGCTGGGTTTGTTTTTAATCATTTCAGAGAGAAATCGCTTCAGGGCTTTTTCACGATTTTTCATAAAAGCGGCCCAGAATCCAGGTTGATATTCGTCCATTGTCTTGGCTAAGGCCCAGACATCGATGGCTAAAATGTTGTAGAGCCTTTCATCTTCCCGTTTAAGGGAGTTAATCTGTTCTAAGATTGCTCTATTTTGGTCAACATTTGCTCTATTTACGGTTGTAGTTTGTCGATTCTCGTCTTTGATCATGTCAGGGATGGAGTTAGGGGGACTTGGTGGGCGATCGCCACTGGTGACTACATATCTTGATGATACTTGCGATTTGGGTAGCCTTCCCGAATTGGGCAAAATAATTAATAAAGTTTGGCGGGATGGCGATCGCTATGCCTCTAATCGGTTAAAAAATTGACATTGGTGGACAAAGGGCAATAAACGTACCCATCCATAAGGCGAAGGCCTTGACTTAAAAATCAGGGTAAGTGTTGGATTGTGAATTTAATTTGGCTGTGGGACAATATATGTCAAATATATGTCAAAACTCTGCATTTATGAAGTTCAAAATATTGACTAGATTCATAACAGGGTCACTTTTTTTCTTAGCACAAGTACATTATTTTGTCAACCCATCCGGGCACAAAATAATACCTTTTTTTGCGCTATTCTCAATGGAAAGCCCGTTACCTTTGTTCGTAGTTCGCGGGGTAATCTGCCGATTGTTCGCTGGGTTTCTAATGACTATTTTCCGCCGCCTTGGACGGCAACAAAACGTTGCCAGGAAGTAGCGAGAAGATTTCAGATAAATTACGATAATCGTAATCTCATTTATATCAATACTGGCACGGTGAATGGGGAACCTGTGGTTTGTGCTGCTGCTAATAAAGACGATGTTTGCAACAGTAGAAATTTGCTATTCACTCTCAAGCGGGGGAGCGATCCTGATGCTACTTTGAAAAGATTAATGGATCGTCGTGGGTTGGCATCGGGATATGTGCTATCGGAAACGGGGCCTGGTTCGGTGAATCTGGAGAGATATCTGGATGGGGTGCCGGCGGAGGAGAATGTTACTCCTCTTTCTCCGTAGTTAAATAGGGGCAATCCCCCTGTGCTTGCCCTGCGATTAATGGGGCAGATTCGTGTCAACTTAACGCCAAACCGTTAGTCCGACAGTCCGACAGTCCGACAGTCCGACAGTCCGACAGTCCGACAGGGGTTAAAACCCCTGTCTCAAAGATCAAGTCCTCTGAAGAGGACTAATGAGTTTTTCAGTCCTCTTTAGAGGACTTAATTTATTAGACAGGGGTTTTAACCCCTGGCGGGTTTGAGCCTAAGTTGACACATATAAGCACGGGGCACTAACCCTACAATATTTGTACAAGTCATTTAGACGTGGTATATCTTCGATTTGTAGGTAAAATCAATGAATTTCTCTAACAAACTTCCCATCGCCTTGATTGGTACTGTTGCAACTATTGTCATCGTACAACCGATGGCAGTTTTAGCTATATCGGCTGATGAAGTTGGCAAAATTGCTAAATCAATTACTGTGTTGATTGACAGTAAAGAGCCTGGTTCGGGAGTAATTGTCAAGCGGAATGGCAATACTTACACGGTGCTTACTGCCCGTCACGTTTTCAAAGATCCTCAAGCTAAATATGAGATTGTTACGCCTGATAATCAGCGCTATTCGCTCAATTATAGCAGTGTGAAAAAACTGCCAAATATTGACTTGGCAGTTGTAGAGTTTACCAGCAGTCAAACTTACAGCGTAGCGAAGATTGGTAACTCCGATTTGGCGACGGAAGGGAAAGCTGCTTATGTGGCAGGATTTCCGAAGACTTCAGCGGCGATTAACCGTTCGATTTACAATTTCACGGATGGGCAGATTACTGCTAATGCTTCTCGACCTTTAGAAGATGGTTATGCGTTGGTTTATAGTAACAATACCTTGCCGGGAATGAGCGGGGGGCCAGTGTTGAATGAGAATGGGGAGGTGGTGGCAATTCACGGGAGGGCGGATACAAGGGCGGCGGAATCTAGCAGTATTAATCAGAATATACAAATTGCTAAGACTGCTTCTAGTAAGGGGATTCCGATTAATACGATTTTGAGATTGTTGGCTTCATCTCAAGTGGATTTAGGGGTGAAGGTTCCGAGTGCTCCTGTGGCGACTGGGCCGAAAGCTGATGATTTCTTAATTCAGGGTGTGAACAGATTTTATCAAGGAGACTTTCAGGGTGCTATAGCAGCTTACGATCAAGCGATTCAGCTTAATCCTAATTATGGTGCCGCTTATTTGAATCGAGCGGAGACACTTTTGAATTCGGGAGACAGTAAAGGAGCGCTAGAGGACTTAAATCAAGCCTTGCGAATCTCTCCTAACAATGTCGAAGCACTCCTCATCAGAGGAAGCGCCCGCCACGAATTGGGAGACTATCAGGGGGCTACAGACGATTGGAACCAAGTCGTGCGAATTAATCCTAGATATGCAACAGACTATAGCACACGGGGTAGAGCTCGCGCTTCCTTAGAAGATTATCGGGGGGCGATCGAGGACTTCAATCAAGCTTTGAAAATCGCACCTAACACTCCGTTTACTTACATCTCGCGGAGCATGGCCTACCTGAATTTGCAAGACTACCAGAATGCCATCGCAGATTGCGATCAAGCTTTGCGAATCAGTCCTAACTTTGTCATAGCTTACTACCAGCGGGCGAAGGTCCACTTCCAATCGAGAAACTACCAGAGTACGATCGCAGATTTTGATAGAGTTTTGCGAATCAATCCTAACTTAGCCAACGCTTACAGTAATCGTGGGTTTGCGCGTTATAAATTAGGAGACAAGCAGGGCGCGATCGCCGATTATAGCCAAGCTTTGCGAATTGATACTAACAGTGCCGTTGTCTACTACTACCGGGGAGTCGCCCGTTCTGATTTAGGAGACAAGCAGGGAGCAATTCAAGACTTTCAGAAAGCAGCAGACTTATATCAGCAACAAGGAAAGAAAGATGATTACCAAGATGCCCTAAATAGAATTAGAAAGCTTGAAAATAATGCACCGACTACACCAACATCTACAACCCTACTCAGTGTTAATGGCTCATTAATACCCGGTAAATCATCTGTCCTCGCCGTTGAGGGAAATTTGTTCGAGAAACATAGCTTTGAAGGTCGCGGAGGCCAATCGGTTACAATTACCGTAGAAAGTCGTGATTTTGATATTTTTGTCTTCATTGTTGGTTCTGATGGAAAACCGTTAGCAGAAAATGACGACATCAGCAGATCGACTTACGTTACCGTCACCTTACCCGCCAGTGGTCGCTATAGCGTGGTTGTCATGGCTTATAACAAAGGTGAAGGAGGTCGCTACACTTTGACAGTCCGCTAGTACAAATTAGGTAAAATAAATGAACTTTTCTAACAAACTTCCCATCGCCTTGATTGGTACTGTTGCAACTATTGTCATCGTACAACCGAGGGCAGTTTTAGCTATATCGGCTGATGAAGTTGGCAAAATTGCTAAATCAATCACTGTCCTGATTGACAGTAAAGAGCCAGGTTCGGGAGTAATTGTCAAGCGGAATGGCAACACTTACACGGTGCTTACTGCCCGTCACGTTTTCAAAGATCCTCAAGCTAAATATGAGATTGTTACGCCTGATAATCAGCGCTATTCCCTCAATTATAGCAGTGTGAAAAAACTGCCAAATATTGATTTAGCTGTTGTCGAGTTTACCAGCAATCAAACTTACACTGTGGCGAAGATTGGTAACTCAGATTTGGCGACGGAAGGGAAAGCTGCTTATGTGGCAGGATTTCCGAAGACTTCAGCGGCGATTAACCTTCCGATTTACAACTTCACGGATGGGCGGATTACTGCTAATGCTTCTCGACCTTTAGAAGATGGTTATGCGTTGGTTTATAGTAACAATACGTTGCCGGGAATGAGCGGGGGGCCGGTGTTGAATGAGAATGGAGAGTTAGTGGCAATTCACGGGAGGGCGGATACAAGGGCGGCGGAATCTAGCAGTATTAATCAGGATATTTTAATTGCTAAAACGGGTTTTAATCTGGGGATTCCGATTAATACGAGTTTGAGATTGTTGGCTTCATCTCAAGTGGATTTAGGGGTGAAGGTTCCGAGTGCTCCTGTGGCGACAGGGCCGAAAGCTGATGATTTCTTTCTTCAGGGTGGGGATAAGTCTAAAAAAGGAGATTATCAGGGTGCTATAGCTGCTTACAATCAAGCAATTCAGCTTAATCCTAATTATGCCGATGCCTACCTTAACAGGGGAGTTGCCCGATCTGACTTAGGAGACAATCAGGGAGCGATTGCCGATTATAACCAAGCCCTGAAAATTGACCCCAATTCTGCGACAGCTTACTATAGCCGGGGAGTTGCCCGATCTGACTTAGGAGATAAGCAGGGTGCGATCACTGATTACAACCAAGCTTTGCGAATTTATCCTAACTTTGCCATTGCTTACAACAACCGGGGAATTGCTCGCTATCAATTAGGAGACAATCAGGGTGCGATCGCCGATTACAACCAAGCTTTGCAAATTAATCCTAACTTTGCCACTGCCTACTTCAACCGGGGAGTTGCCCGCTATCAATTAGGAGACAAGCAGGGTGCGATCGCCGATTACAACCAAGCTTTACGAATTAATCCTAACGATGATGAAGCTTACAGAAACCGGGGAGGTGTCCGCTCTGACTTAGGAGACAAGCAGGGTGCGATCACCGATTACAACCAAGCTTTGCGGATTAATCCTAACCTTGTCTCAGCCTACGTCTTGCGGGGACTTTCCCGCTCTGACTTAGGAGACAAGCAAGGCGCGATTGCTGATTGCAACCAAGCTCTGAAAATTGACCCTAACAATGCCTCAGCCTACCTCTTGCGGGGAAGTTTCCGCTCTGACTTAGGAGACAAGCAGGGAGCAATTCAAGACTTTCAGAAAACAGCAGACTTATATCAGCAGCAAGGAGATAAACATGGCTATCAAATAGCCATTAACCTTCTTAGGACGCTTCAAGGAACTACATCAACTCCCCAAACATCGAACGGATTACTAACCGCTAATGGCTCATTAACACCTGGGAAATCTTCTGTTCTCCCCTCTGATGGAAGTCTGTACGAAGAACATAACTTTGAAGGCCGTGCCGGTCAATCAGTTACAATTACCGTAGAAAGCCGTGATTTTGATACCTACGTAGCACTCTTTGGCCCGGATTTAAAACTGTTAGCAGAAAATGACGACATCAGCCAATCAAATTCCAATTCAGCCATCACATTCACCTTACCCGCCAGCGGCCGCTATCGCGTAGTTGTCAATGCTTATAAAAAAGGTGAAGGAGGCCGATACACTTTGACAGTCCGCTAGTACAAATTACATACAGACTTTGCAACGACCAAAGAAACCGGGTTTTTTACCGAATCTGTGGGTAACAACCAAGTATTTTCGGAAAAACCCGGTTTCTGATCTCCAGTAAGTCCGATTAAAGATAGTATAGAAGCGAAGTATTCTGGTGACAACTTTGTGAATAGACGGGAATTAAAGAACCTTGCTATGACGCGACTGAAAGAAGTTGAAGTCCTGCTTAAAAACCGTCAATACTCAGGAGCTTACTATCTCAGCGGCTATGTCATTGAATGCGGATTAAAAGCTTGCATTGCCAAACAAACCAGTAAGTTCGACTTTCCAGATAAGAAAACTGTTACTGATAGTTATACTCACGATTTGGAAAAGCTTGTTAAGGTTGCTCAACTTTATCCAACATTAGAGACTGCTCGGCGAAGCGATCCAGATTTTGCAAATAACTGGTTAGTAGTCAAAGACTGGTCAGAAGAAAGTCGTTATCAAAAATATTCTAGACAAGAAGCCACCGCTATTTACTTAGCAATAACTGATCCCAATCAAGGAGTTTTACAATGGGTACAGCAACATTGGTAGACCAAGAAATCCAAGACGGTAAAAGATTAATAGACGCTCTCAATCAAGCCGGTCTTTCCGTTAATTCAGCACTCTGGCTCTATTTACCAGAAAAGGAAACATGGCGTTTAATGCTAACTTCTCCTATTTTTGATAAAGAAGGTTCTCTCAAAACTTACAAAGAGATAATTTCCGTCTTCGGCAAAGTTCAACCCGAATTAAAAATAAATTGGATGAATCTTGTTGCAGTAAGTCCCCAACACAAATTAATTCAAGGATTGCGTAAATTACAAAAAGATTGGAATTTTAATTTATTAGGAAAGCGACTCACAAACAACACAGTAAATCATATCTATGTTGACGATGCTTACATTTATCAGATTGAGTGATTAGGTTCAATCTGAATATTCTCAGAACTTACTCACTGCGATCAAAGAAACCGGGTTTTTTACCGAATCTGCGGGTAACAACGAAGTATTTTCGTAAAAACCCGGTTTCTGAGCCCCCATGCGATATACGAGAAATTAAAAGGAGTTGGAATCTGCCATGAATCAACAGCCAAGAATACCCGATTTAGAGACAAGACAGCAAAACGTTGCTAGGATAAAAGAAGCTTGTCGCCTGCTTGATGCTTGGACGCTGAAATTAGATGAAATTCTGGCAATGTTAGAAGCTGATAACCGTCGTCAGCGACAGGAACGTTTAGATGGTAAATATCGACGAGTGCAAGAAAAAATAGGGGAATAAGCGCGATGAATCAAGATGACTAATAAGATTAACAGTCCTCTTTCCCGATCGGAAAACTGTCCAAAGAAACCGGGTTTTTTACCTAATCTCCGGGTAATAACGAAGTATTTTCATAAAAACCCGGTTTCTGAACCGACCTGCGATATAGCGGTTCTCAATTATATAGGTACGCAACCACCCCCCTAGCCCCCCCTTGCAAAGAGGGGAGGAACCGGAAAAGCCCCCTTTCTAAGGGGGTTGGGGGTAGAAGCTCTTGTACCTCACCAGACAGAGAAATGCGATATACTAATAATTTGTCATCATCCAAATTCAAGCTTCATGGCAAAATTACCCGATGAAACTATCAGCAATATTTTCAGATTACAACAGCGGTTAGTCGCACTTCTCGACACAGCAACAGCAGCAGAATATACCCTCTTGCAGCAATTTGGCGAGACAGAAGAAACAACGCCTGAATTAGAAGCAATTGATAATATCAAAGAACGCCTGAGAATACCCTACAACCGTTTGCACAGAATCTTGCAACAGGTAGCAGAATATCAACCAGCAGCAACGGCCGATATGCTAAACTTTTTGTATCGGACAATAGACGAGGGAGACGCGATCGCCCGATTTGTTATAAAATACTATTGTTAATTTAGAATTAAATCAATGGCTACTTTAATCAACGCACCAACAAAAATAGATGCCGCAGGTATTCCACCGAAAATCATTGAGGAATTTGTGGGAAATGTAAACTCCCAGACAAGTGCTATTAGTATTGCCAAAATGCAAAGCCCTAGTGGTTGGAGCGAACCTGGACAAACACCAGAATTTGATGAATATACTGTAGTATTGCGAGGATGTTTGAGGGTGGAAACTCAAGAGGAAATATTTGATGTGATGGCTGGACAAGCAATTATTATTAATCGTGGAGAATGGGTGCGCTATAGTACGCCGGGAAGTGAAGGTGCAGAGTATATTGCTGTCTGCATTCCAGCATTTTCTCTGAGTCTTGTTCACCGTGAAGGTGAGTGAAAATTTGAGTAAGTTTGGGTACAAAAATTATCAAAAAAACAATGAATCAAGATAGAGTTTACGCGAGAAACCTGGCGATGCAATTTAGAAATGCGGGCAAACCAATGGAGTGGTTTGAGGTTCTTTACGCGCAAGGAAAGGATGGAAAAGCCGTTATTCCTTGGGCAGAGATGTCGCCTAATCCTAATCTAATTCAATGGTTAGATGCTCAACAAATTCGAGGTGAAGGTAAAACTGCGTTGACGGTGGGCTGTGGGCTGGGCGATGATGTGGAGGAGTTATCTTGGCGGGGTTTTCATGTTGTTGGTTTTGACATTTCTGCTTCGGCAATTGAATGGTGTAAAAATAGATTTCCTAATTCTAATGCTCAGTATATTGCGGCTGATGTGTTGAATACTCCTGAGTCATGGAATCAAGGATTTGATTTGGTTTTAGAGTCTTATACGCTTCAGGCATTACCGCGATCGCTACGAGAGAAAGCTATTGAGAAAATTGCTAACTTTGTGGCTTTTGGAGGACAATTACTGGTAATTTGTCGAGGTAGAGATGTTGAAGAAGATGCAGGAGAAATACCTGAACCTTTGACTAGGGATGAGGTAATGAAATTTGTTGATTTAGGTTTATTATTAGAAAGTTTTGAAGATTATCTGGATGATGAGTCTCCTCCGGTTAGAAGATTTAGAATAGAGTTTAAGAAGGTTTAGACAAAAATAACCGTAGCTTGGCACGAAGCCAACTAACCGCAAGGTCTTGAAATTAGTTTGCTTCGTCCCTCCACCGCAATTACCAATTCCCAATTACCAATTTTATTGATTAGCGTTATTAGCATCCTGAACGGCTGCATAAAATAACAATCCTGTCAGTGGAATGCTCAGGGCTAAAATAATACCAGTAACTAAACTACCAAGTTGGGGAGTTCCTGAAGATAACTCAAAGATTGAGCCGACGGCGGCGATCGCGGTGATGCAGGAACCTGCTAATAATAATGAACTTTTGGGTGTGCCTGCCATCATAGGGATTTAACTGCCTTGGGTGAAAATTTGTGCTTGACTAATTCATCCGTTAGTGCTAGTTTATTTTCAACACGATCGACAAAAAGCACCCCATTGAGATGATCCATTTCGTGTTGAATAGCACGGGATAATAACTCTGTAGCTTTGAGAGTTTGAGGCCGACCATATTCGTCTCTATAGGAAACTTCTATGACAAGAGGGCGCTTGACTTCCAGATAGACTCCGGGAATACTCAAACAGCCTTCTTGAAAGAGACAAACTTCGCTGCTATAGTTTTTGATACTGGGATTAATCAACACTAAAGGCGGTTTAGCGGCGTTGTCGGGTTCGCAGTCAACTACTATTACTTGTTTCTGAATAGCAACTTGAGGGGCGGCTAAACCGATACCTTCAGAGCTATACATCGTTTGTAGCATTTCGCGAATTAGCAGCCGAATTTCGTCATCGACGCTGGCGACGCGCTTTGCTGATTGCCGCAGGGCGCGATCGCCCAAGGTATGTATGGTTAGAGGCGGCTTCTCTAACTTTTTCTTTTCAACTAAAACCTCAGAAGTCATCGAATGTTCTCTCGCAATTGGGTTAGATTTTAAACAATCCTATTGTGTTCGATCTTAATGGATCTTAACGGCTGTTGATGATATTTTATACTGTTGTGGGATTCTTGTCTAGTGCGGGGATGGTTTGCGCGTCAATTTTGTAGGGCAAAGCATTCGGGCAGATAATTTATAGCTTGTACCCTCATACTTTTTGCCCGAATGCTTTGTCCTGCGGATATGTTCGTAATAGAAGTATCGATCGCGCTATAATATGTAATGTGCCTGTGCAACTTCTATCTAAATGACTGATTTTGATAATTTTGGGGTGTATCTATCAGTAAACACCTCTACGAAAATCTTTCAGATATGCCACAAATTTTTACTGTTACGAATAATAATGATAATGGAACTGGCTCCTTAAGAAATGCGATCGCATCGGCGGCGAGTGGAGACACCATCATCTTTACTTCCAGTTTAGCCAATCAGACAATTACTCTTACCAGCGGCCAACTAGAAATCGATAAAAACCTAATTATTGATGGTGCAGCCGCTACCAATTTAACAATTAGCGGAAATAACGCCTCCCGTGTTTTTGAAGTTAAAAATACTTCAACTTCTCAACCCACTGATGTAACATTTCGGAACCTCAAAATAGTTAGCGGCAAAAAGCAAGGAAACACTGAAACTGACGCAGGCGGAGGAATTTTAACCGCAGATCGGACAAGATTAACAGTAGAAAATTGCGAAATTAATAACAACGTTGCTGAATATGGCGGTGGCGGAATTTATACAGGATTTCGCAGCACAACTACTGTGATTAACAGTAAATTTGATAGCAATAACGGTTCAGGTGGAAACCAAGAGCGAGGTGGCGGCGCGATCGCCACTAAAAGCGGCGGTTCTCTCACAGTAAAAGGCTCTACTTTTACTAACAATAAAGGAATTAATGGCGGTGCAATTAATAACCTTTTAGGTATATTAACAGTAGAAAATTCTACTTTTCTCAATAATGACACAACGCCAGGAACTGGTGGAAATACCAACGGTTATGGCGGTGCAATTTACACCGATGGAGCCAATGATTCTGGCACTAATTCTACACCAGGATCGGTAGGCGGTACTATTTCTATTCGCAACAGTCGCTTTGAAGGGAATAAAGGAAAAGGACAAGGCGGCGCAATGTTTCTATTTATGTATCCCCCCGACAATTTAGTGCTTGAAGGCAGCACAATTATCAATAATCAGATAATTAAAGGCTCCAGTGGCGATGCTTTAGGCGGCGGTTTGCGAATTGGAAATGCTGCTTATACTATTACCAATACTACCTTTGCTAATAATGTAGCAGAGGCTCAGGGGGGCGGTTTATGGGTAGGAGAAGAATCGCCTGGAACTATTACAAATAGTACATTTTATGGCAATAAAGCCCAAGATCCAGCTAATAGTACCAGTGGTTTAGGCGGTGGGTTATTTTTGGCTACTACCAAAGATCAAAAAATTGTGAATACTACGATCGCGGCTAATCAAGCCGGCACCGAAGGTGGCGGAATTGTGGGTAGTAGTAATGTCACTCTTACCAATACGATTGTGGCTAATAATACAGCTAATAATCAGTTTGGGAATAAGCAAAACGCCTCAGATGGAAAAGGATTTGCCGCGAATCCAGCACCTTACTTTACTGATGGCGGTGGTAACTTACAGTGGCCAGCTATTACCAATAATTTTAACAATGCAAATATTACTGCTAATGCGATCCAAGCTGACCCAAAACTTGGTTTATTACAAGATAATGGCGGTGGCTTATTAACGGTAGCATTACTAACAGGAAGTGCGGCAATTGATGCGGGAAGTGGTAGCGGTGCACCTGCTAATGATGCGCGGGGAATTAGTCGCCCTCAAGATGGAGATAGTAATGGAAATGCGATCGCAGATATCGGAGCTTACGAATTTTCGCTAACTTCTACGCCAACACCTGCGCCAACACCTGCGCCTACGCCAACACCTGCGCCTACGCCAGCGCCTGCGCCTGCGCCAACACCTGCGCCAACACCTGCGCCAACACCAGCGCCTGCGCCAACACCAGCGCCTGCGCCTGCGCCAACACCAGCACCTGAGCCAACACCCACGCCTGCGCCAACACCAACACCTGAGCCAACACCCACGCCAACACCTACGCCTACACCAACACCTGATACTGACAATTGTATTTGCGATCGCTTTACCCTACCCAGCCTCAGTATCAACAACATCACTCCTAACACCCCCGATAAAACTCTTAATGGTACTAACTCTGATGATTTCCTAATAGGAGATACCGCCAATAATGCCATCAATGGACTTATTGGTAACGACACCATTTATGGCATAGAAAACAATGACAACTTGACTGGTGACAGCGGTAGCGATCTATTATTTGGCAACGAAGGTAATGATTACATAGATGGCGAAACAGATAGCGATACCATTTATGGAGGCAAAGATAGCGACACCATAATTGGCGGCGATGGGAATAATTTACTTAGGGGAGATAGTGGCAACGATATAATTTTTGGAGGAAACGATCGCGATAATATTTGGGGTGGCAAAGACAACGATATTTTATTCGGTGAAACCGGACAAGATATCATCTATGGTGACATAGGCGATGACACCATACTGGGAGGAAATGACAACGATTTAGTATTGGGAAATGAAGGAGCAGACTTAATATTTAGTGACCTTGGTAACGATACCATTTATGGAGGGAAAGACAATGATACCCTCTGTGGTGGTGATGGTAATAATCTGCTTTTAGGTAATAATAACGACGACCTTATTGATGGGTGTCTGGGTAACGATACCCTCTACGGAGGCAAGGGAAATGATATCTTAACTGGAGGAGTAGGTGATGACTTCCTCAGCGGTGATTTAGGGGGTGACACCCTTACGGGGGGTTCTGGCAAGGATGTATTCCTGCTAACATCAGGCCAAGAAAATCAGACAATTATGGATTTCCAAAAAGGTCAAGATTTGATAGGATTATCCGGTGGGTTGACATTTGGACAACTCGCGATCGCCTCTGACAATAATGCAGTCGTAATCACTGTTGCCAGTAGCGGTCAAATTTTAGCTACCCTTAAAGGCATCGTGGCAACAGGGATTAGTGCTGAAGATTTCAAGCAGGTAATAATTTAACCAAACTTGAAATTTTATTGGCAAAAGCGATTTATCATAATAGGGAACCTTGTCGCTATATTTTGCGTCGGTAACTATGTCGATCGATCGCTTTGATTGTATCCCAAGGGCTAAAGTGATTATTGGTAGAGTAAGCGCTACTCATCTGAAATATATTTATCTTAATCGGATAAAATAATATCAACGCCTACCCTAAAATAATTTCTCCGCTCTTGATACAAACAACTGCTATATTCCAGAGGTGTATCTACAAGTCAACACTTTTGGGGAATTAACAGGATGTCCACTATCTCTGCATTAACCAATTCAGAATTATCAAGTCAAAAAGTTCTATCTAAATCAATCTTTTTTATTGATTCTAGTTTAGAAAATTGGCAAGATTTAGCCGCAGGTGTACCTGAAGGGGTACAAATTATTGCAATCGATCGCCACAAAAATGGCATTGAACAAATTACCATAGAACTGCAAAAATATGCAGCTATTCACGGAAGCATTGATACAGTCAACATTATTTCTCATGGTAATTCTGGGAGTTTACAACTAGGCAATACTTTACTCAACTCAGAAACATTAGAACAGTACAAAAGCCAACTGCAAAAATGGCAAAGTACCCTTTCAAAACAAGCAGATATTCTCCTTTATGGCTGTGATATTGCCGCAGGCGAAGGCAGCAATTTTGTAAATAAATTGAGTGAATTAACAGGGGCTGATATTGCAGCTTCTACGGATAAAACAGGGAAAGGAGGCAATTGGAATTTAGAGTTTACTCAAGGAAAAATTGAAGCAAATTTAGGATTAAATTCAGAAACTACAGCCAATTACAAAGGTACTTTAGCTCTAATTACCGTTACCAATAATAATGATAGCGGGGCTGGGTCATTAAGAGCCGCAATTGCCTCTGCTGCTGCGGGCGATACAATTCAATTTGCGCCCAATCTTGCCAATCAAAAAATTACCTTAACAACCGGTCAACTTGTCATTGATAAAAATTTGACTATAGACGCTTCTGGGGTAAGTAACTTAACTATTAGTGGGAATAAAGCCTCACGAGTAATACAAACCGGAATCAACACCAATGTTACTCTCAAAAACTTAATTATAGCTGACGGGAGAGTTAGTAATAACTCCGCTAATGAAGCTACTAGCGCCGGTGGGGGTATTCAAACTAGCAATAGTAGCACCTTAACTTTAGAGAATTGTCAAATTAACAATAACGTTGCTGGTTTCGGCGGCGGTATTTATACGGGATTCCGCAGCACTACCACTGTAACTAACTGTAAATTTGAGGGAAATGATGGCTCTTTAGCGAACAATACCGAGCGAGGTGGAGGCGCGATCGCGACTAAAAGTGGTAGCACTCTCAAAGTCAAAGATAGTGAATTTACTAACAACAAAGGCACTTATGGTGGAGCAATTAATAATCTGTTAAGTGGCTTAACCATAGAGAATTGTAAATTCATCAAAAATAGCACAGTTAAAGACGTTGGTGGCGCAGTTTATGTAGATGGAGCCAGCGAGTTAACTAATGATAACACGGGTGGTAAAGTCATCGTTCGAGACAGTTTATTTGATGGTAATATCGGCACAAAAGAAGGCGGTGCAGCCTTCATTTTTGGTTATAAACTCGATACAATTCTGCTGGAAAATACCAGCTTTATTAACAATCAAGCCATTAAAAATCCTCAAGGACAAGCTGGTTCTGCCGGTGGTGTCAGAGCCGGAAATGCCGATTTAACAATCAATAACTGCACCTTTGCTAATAATACAGCGAAGGATAGCGGTGGTGGTTTGTGGGTGGGAGAAGATGGGGATATTAAGATTACTAACAGTACCTTTTCTGGCAACAAAGCAGATCAACAAGGCGGCGGAATCACGATTGCCAGCCGTAGTGGTTTTTCTACAGAAATAACTAACACCACGATCGCCAACAACTCAGCGGGTACTTTTGCCGGTGGTGTGGCTACTTTTGGGCAACAATCTGTCACGGTAAAAAATTCAATTTTTGCCAATAATACAGCCGGAAATTCTTTTAAAGTTAGACAACAAACCAGCCGTGAATTTATTGATGGTGGTAACAATTTGCAGTTTCCGGCTAAACTTACTGTCACCGATCCCAATGATAGTAATGTCACCGCCAAAATTAAAATTGCCGATCCCTTACTTGGTCCCTTGCAAGACAACGGCGGTGGCGTGCTCAGTCATGCTTTATTAACTGGTAGCCCCGCGATCGATGGTGGCGTTACAGTTGCCGGCGTTACAACCGACGTGCGAGGGGCTGCACGCACCGATGGCAAAATAGATATTGGTTCCTTTGAGTTAGGCGCGATCGCACCCCCATCAGACTCAAAACCCACACCCACACCATCATCTACACCCACACCCACACCATCATCTACACCCACACCCACACCGTCATCTACACCAGCACCAGCACCAACACCAGCACCCGTACCTCCGCCAGCACCAACATCAAGCCCACAAGAAGATACGAATTGTTTATGCGATCGCTTCCCCACCCCCAATTTTAGTAGCGGCCGTTTACTTCCCAACTCAACAGAAAAAACCCTTAACGGTAGCGAAGTTGAAGACTTATTAATCGGTGGATCTAGCAAAGATTCGATCGCAGGTTTCGGCGGCAACGATACCCTCATTGGCATGAGCGGTAACGATAACATCTACGGCGGCAGCGGTAACGACTTCCTATCAGCCAATAGCGGCAATGATTTCATCGACAGTGGCGATAACAACGATCTAGTTTTTGCAGGTCAAGATAACGATATCGTCTTAGGAGGTAACGGCAACGATACCCTCTTTGGCGACTTAGGAAAAGACACAATCAAAGGCGGCGATGGCAATGACTGGATCTTTGGCAATAATGGCGCTGATTTTTTAGAAGGAGAAAAAGGCGACAATCTAATTTTTGGAGGCGAAGATAATGACATTCTCTTAGGTGGAAATGACAACGATAAACTCTTAGGTGACAACGGCGATGACACCCTCATTGCTTGGTTTGGTAACGACAGCGTAACCGGTAATAACGGTAATGACTTCATCGACGCTGGCTTTGGAGATGATGTCATTTTTGGCGGAAAAGGTAATGACATCATTAAAGGTGAAAATGGCAACGACTTCCTTGTAGGAGACAGCGGCGACGACACCATCTGTGGCGGCGAAGGTAGTGACATTTTATACGGTGGAATTGGTGCCGATGTCATGGATGGATGTAGCGGTAATGACACCATCTATGGCGGCGCAGACAATGATAGTTTAACCGGTGGCGGTGGCAATGATTTCCTGATCGGAGATTTGGGTAACGATACTTTAACTGGTAATACTGGAAACGATGTCTTTGTTTTGGCATCTGGTCAGGGAAATGACACCATTACTAATTTTACCAAAGGTCAAGACTTAATCGGGTTAGCTGGCGGACTTACCTTTAGTCAATTAAATATTACCGATCGCAATGGCAATACATTACTTAGCGTTGCCAATAGCGGTCAAATTCTCGCACTCCTTCTAGGTGTATCAATAAGTGCGATCGGATCTGAGGATTTCACGGAGGTAAGCATCAGCCCAAGTTTGTTATAATATAGTCAAACATCGTTAATGACAATTTAGAAAAGGCTAACAGCTAACAGTTAACAGTTAACAAATAACAGTTAACAAATAACAGCTACTAATTCTGCGACTCCGGGGATGTATCTACCAATACAAACCATGAAAGGAGTATGCGAAATGACTGCCAATATTACTTCCACAAATTCACTTCAATCTGTTCAACAACCTCAAACTAAATCTCTAGTCTTCATTGACTCCGATCTCGACGACTCCCAAACCCTTGCTTCTGGGATTTTTACCGGAGCAAAGATTATCTTTTTAGATAGAAAAGACAACGGAATTAAGCAAATTACCTCAGCACTGCAAGAATATGCAAATGCTGGTGAATCCATTGGCGAAATTCACATCTTTTCTCATGGAAGTCAAGGCAACCTGCAACTAGGATCTACAGTTGTTAATTCTGACAATTTATCAGAATATCAAAATCAATTGCAACAGTGGAAATCCGCACTCAGCGACACCGCAGATATCATGCTTTACGGCTGCGATGTCGCCGCAGGTGAAGGCAATAATTTTCTTCAGCAATTAAGTCAATTAACTGGCGCGGACATTGCTGCGTCTACCAACAAAACAGGAAATGCAGCTTTAGGTGGTGACTGGAATTTAGAGTTTTTCAAGGGAGACATTGAATCAGCAATACCTCTTACACAACAAGCAATTGCCAACTACAAAAATGTTTTAGCTACCATTACCGTTACCAACAATAATGATAGCGGTACTGGTTCATTAAGAGCAGCAATTGCCTCTGCTACTGCGGGCGATACAATTGTATTTGACTCCAGTTTAGCTAATCAGACAATTACCCTTACTAGCGGCCAACTTCTTGTCAACAAAAATTTGATTATCGACGGTGCAGCGGCGGCTAATTTAACCATCAGTGGTAATAATGCTTCGCGGGTAATAGAAACCGGAGACTTCACTAATGTTACTCTCAGAAATCTGGTGGTGAAGAATGGAAAAACTGCTGATATTGACCCCACAAATGAAGCTACTAGCTCCGGTGGTGGTATTCGAGGTGGGGGATTTGGTACTTTAACTTTAGAGAATTGCCAAGTTAACAATAACGTCGCTGGTTTCGGTGGTGGAGTTTACACTGGCTTCCGTAGCACTACCATTGTAACTAACTGTAAATTTGACGGTAATGATGGCTCTTTAGCTCCTAATACTGAAAGAGGTGGAGGCGCGATCGCGACTAAAAGCGGGGGTATTCTCACTATCAAAGATAGTGAATTTACCAACAACCAAGGCACTTATGGTGGAGCAGTTAATAACTTATTAACCAGCTTAACCATAGATAATTCAAAATTCATTTCTAACCGCACGGTTAAAGATGTCGGCGGTGCAGTTTATACCGATGGTGCCAATGCCTCTGGTCCTAATTCTACCCCCGGTCCTGTTGGTGGAAATATCGTCATCCGCAATAGTTTATTTGATGGTAACATCGGCACAAAAGAGGGAGGAGCAGGCTTTATTTTTGGCTATCCTCCAGACAAATTAGTTCTGGAAAATCTCACCGTCATTAACAACAAAGCAACCCAAATATCGGGAAATGGTGGTTCGGGAGGTGGTTTACGAGTTGGAAACTTTGAAAGTATAAAAGTCGGAAATTCCACTTTTGCAAACAACATAGCTGAAGATAATGCTGGCGGTTTATATATTGGAGAAAGGGGCAATGTTGACATTACAAATAGCACATTTTCTGGGAATAGTGCTAACAACTTGGGTGGTGGTATTCTCATTAACAGTCACAGTGGTTTTACTACTAATATTGTTAACACAACTATTGCCGATAACTACGCAGGCGGATATGCAGGTGCGGTTTCTGTAATTGGCAATCCTGCGCCCTCTGTAATTACCAAAAACTCCATCTTTGCTAATAATCGGGCGGGTAATCCTTTTAATATTGCACATCATGTTTCAAGGAACTTAATTGATGGGGGGAATAATATTCAATTTCCTGACAGAACTAATCCCAATGTCCCCAACTCTAATAATGTAACGGCGAATGTAACGATCGCCGATCCTTTACTTGGTCCGTTACAAAGTATAAATGGTGTCTTAGTTAGACCCCTGCTTACCGGTAGTCCCGCCATAGATGCTGGTAGTAATACGGGCGCACCAACTACCGATCAAACTGGGGAAATTCGCCCCCAAGATGGTGATGCAAATGGCAGCGCGATCGCGGATATGGGAGCTTATGAATTTCCTGGTAGCATCCCAGAAATTCAGGTGCTAGAAGGTGCAACAGATATTGTCGACAACACAACTTTGCCCTTAAGTTTTGGCAGCACTCCTGTAGGCACTCCCCTTACCAAATCCTTTACTATCAAGAATTTGGGCAATGCTGTGCTCAATTTGGGCGCGATACAATTACCTGCGGGTTTTTCTGTAGTCGGCACTCCCCCAACTAGCGTGGCGGCGTTGGGTTCGGCAATTTTACAAATTCGCCTGAATGCTAGTGTGGCTGGTACTCCTACAGGTCAAATTTCGTTTACTAATAATGATAGTGACGAAAATCCCTTTAATTTTGCGATCGCGGGTACTGTTACTGCTGTCACCCCAACGCCTACACCAACGCCAACGCCTACACCCACCCCTGCACCCACGCCTACGCCCACAGCTACACCAACTCCTACACCAACGCCCACAGCTACACCTACGCCCACAGCGACAC
>MBRE01000059.1:119696-129553 GCA_001698425.1 Oscillatoriales cyanobacterium USR001
CACCTACGCCCACAGCGACACCAAATCCAGGCACAGATACTTGCCTCTGCGATCGATTCAGCAGTCCCGCTCTCAGCATTAGCAACTTTATACCCAATCAAGTTCAAAACACAATTGAGGGTACTGTACTTGATGAAACCCTCATGGGTACTATTGCTAATGAAGCCATCAATGCTGGTAGTGGCAATGACGTTGTTTACGGTTTTGGTAGTAGCGATAACTTGTATGGTGGCAACGGTAACGATGTATTATTTGCCAATGAAGGTGCAGATTACATAAATGCTGGTTTCGGCAACGATACCGTTTATGCTGGTAAAGATGATGACATTGCGATCGGTGGTGGAGGTAATGATTTCCTTCGAGGAGATTTGGGTAACGACACAGTTTTTGGCGGTGTAGGTACTCAAACCATTTTTGGAGGAAAAGACAATGACATCTTATTAGGAGAAGATGGCGACGATCTGATCTACGGTAACTTGGGTGATGACACCATCGCTGGCGGTAATGACAATGATTTAGTGTTTGCTAATGAAGGCGCTGATTTAATATTTGGCGACCTTGGCAACGATACCGTTTATGCTGGAAAAGACAATGACACTCTCTGTGGTGGAGAAGGTACCGATCTACTTTTTGGTAACAACAATGATGATGCTGTAGATGGTGCGGCTGGTGATGATACAGTCTATGGAGGTAAAGGAAATGATAGCCTCTATGGTTGTACTGGCAATGATTCCTTGAGCGGTGATTTGGGTGATGATACTATGATTGGTGGTAGTGGGAATGATGTTTTTATCTTCTCACCCGGTCAAGGAAATGATGTAATTATTGACTTTAAGAAAGGTGAAGATTCGATCGGATTAGCGGGAGGTTTAACTTTGGATATGGTTACTATTTCTTCTGGTAGTAATGTGACAGCAATTAGTTTGACGAGTACCGGTCAAGTTTTGGCTACTTTGAATGGAGTGGCGGCTAATACTTTGGGTGCAGAAGATTTCAGGGTGATTTAGTAACAGTATTCGGGGCGGGTTATTTAATATTTTGGTGAATAGCAGGGATTTGGGTGAACCCGCCCCTACCAAAACTGTTGCCAAATTTTTGAGAATTGGTATAAGTCCTGTTAATGTTAAATCTACTATATAGTTCTTTATAAATTAACTTAAGAATTATCAGTAGATGATGGTGGCTTTTTACCAGCATTACGAATATTTAAAATCTTACCAAGCAGATCGAACCAAAAACTCGCACCCATAGAGATAGCTATGCCAGTCAATAACCAACCACAAACCTTACTTACTAAAGCCGAAAACTGAACTACTCCATTTCGATCTACTTCTAACTTATTAGACTCACTCCAGCCGATCGGTAGTGATATCTTTTCAATAGCTGGCTGAATATCTTTCTGAATTTGTGCAAAATTATCTTGATTTGGCTGGTTGTTGCGCGTCACGACATCTTCGGCATACTTATTCAATGTAGCACGCAGCAGAGAATCTGTTGACAAAGTATTCACAATATGCAAAGTATCAGCATTAGTAGCAATAGCGATCGCAGTGCCAATTAAAAGTGCAATCCCTCTGGAATTTCGCTTATAAACACCAGCAGAACGATCCATTGAACGGTCAAACCAAGTTTCTATTTCTTGCTGAAATTTCTTGAATTTTTCATCACTATTTTCACTGTCTGTTTCTGACTGTTTTGCCAGTAAATAAAGACTCTCTTTCAATGATTCTGGCAAACTATTAATCATCTCTTTAATTTCTTTATAAATTGGACTATCTTCTTTGGCTTCGATAATTTCTTTAACTGTTTCCTGAGTTTTTCTGACTTGTCTAATTGAGTTGAAAACATTGCTCAAACTCGGTCTTAATTCAGCCAGTAAAGCTTTCCTGTCAGACTCGCTATCAAGTTTTGCTTTAAACAATTCCATCTGCCACTGAAAGTTTCTGCCATTCAATTCGCTTTCTGGCAAGTAAGTTTGACAATTTTCAGTATATTTGCTTAATTTTTCCGACATTCGATCGAGGGTATCGCTTAGAGAAACTTGACCATCTTTAAAACTTTCAACAGTATTGTCAAATTCATTTGTTAGCCAGGTAAATCCATCTTGTATAATGGGTTCAACTGACTTATCTAAACTCAAACTATTGACAATTTTGGCAACTTCCCCTAATTGCTGAGACTTAAATCTTTCCAGGCGAGATTCAGTAATAGATTGGATCAAAGGCGCAATTTTTAAAGTATCTAGTAACCCAGCAGAAAAATTCGCTCCTGGGATGTAGGAAGGACCACTATATTTATCTCCAAAAATATTTTCATTACCAGTAATTCGACGGAAAAGAGCGCCTAGCTGACGAATTATCTCGCGGAAAAGTTGAGCTACAGGACCTTTGGCTTCTTGATTCAGGTTATTAACGATCGGATTGCTATAAATCAAATGAGTTAAATTTTTAACGCGCTCAAATTCTGCTTCATCTTTCACCGTATCGCTGCCCCCAGAAATCAATACTTCTATGGATTTTTTCAGGTGTTCCGCTCGCCATTGCAAAACTGTGGTAATCAGTTCTTGAATTTCTGTGGCGAACAAACTTAAGCTTAAGTAAATAAAAATTAAGCCGATAATAATATCTAAAATTACAGGTATGTTCATGGTAATGGGTAATTGGTAATTGGTAATTGGGATACACAGATTTTACAGATTCCTCTGATTTCACAGACCAAATAATCATCCCTCTAACTAATCCGTGTAATCCGTGTAATCCGTTAAATCCGCGATCGTAATTGGTAATTGTTTAGAGTAATCTTAACAGTAAAGTGTTAAGTGGCTACAGTTTTGCAGAGAATAGTGCAATATATTTAGTATCTACTACGTCCGCGTACCATAATTTTATTTATGTCTGGTCACGTTTTTCGCCGGGGCACTCCCAATCTCAAAACTCATCAGAGTGACAATAGGCTCGATACACTTTGGATTTTAGGCTTGTTGGCGGCCGCTATTTTGATATTCGCGCTCGATCTGGGCAATTTACCTTTACGAGATTGGGATGAAGGAATTGCGGGTCAGGTGGCGCGGGAGATGTGGCGTGGGGAATGGAATTGGCTTTATCCAACGATTGGGGGTACGCCTTATTTTAATAAGCCGCCATTGGTGCATTGGCTGATGGCGCTGTGTTTTGCGGCTGGGGGGGTGAATGAATGGACAGCGAGGTTTGCGCCGGCGATGTTGACGGCGGCTTCTGTGCCTTTACTTTACGCGATCGGACGGGAATTATTTCGAGAACGTTTGAGTGCGATTTTTTCGGCTTTGGTTTGTCTGACGCTGTTACCTGTGGTACGTCATGGACGTTTGGCGATGTTGGATGGGGCGGTGTTGTGTTTTTTGCTACTGATGATGTGGTGCGTGCTGCGATCGCGCCGAGATTTACGTTATGCTTTAGGCGCTGGTTTGGGACTAGGTTTAATTTGTCTAACTAAAGGGATTTTATTGGGATTTTTGTTAGGTGCGATCGCGTTTTTCTTCCTACTTTGGGACACTCCCCGACTCCTCACTTCTCGCTATCTTTGGACTGGTTTTGCCATCGGCTTTCTGCCAGTAATTGCTTGGTATACTGCCCAATTTTTCCACTACGGTCAAGAATTTTTGAATGCTAATTTATTTGACCAATCTTTGCGACGAGTCTGGGAACCTGTAGGCAATCATCAAGGACCAATTTGGTATTACCTATTAGAAATTTTAGAGTCAGCTTGGCCTTGGCAATTATTTTGGTTTCTTGGGTTGCGGTTAGCCATAGAAAATCGTAATTTTGCTTGGGGAAAGTTAGTATTAGTTTGGAGTGGAGTTTATTTAGCAGCAATTTCAGTGATGACTACTAAATTACCTTGGTATGTTTTGCCCATATATCCAGCTTTTGCCTTAATTGTTGGTCATTACCTCGCTGAAGTTTGGCAAACTAACAATGTCCGATCTACTATTAGCTATGAACAGCAGGAAGAAGATAGACGAAAATCTAGTTCTATCTCTTCTACTCCCGCTTCTTTCAGCCTTGTTGCTTCTCCATTTCTCCCTATTCCCTTCTCTCTGTGGCCGTTTTTTGTCTTGTTATGTGGTGTATCTGTAGGTGGTTCTTTATATTTCAGCGGTTTTGTGAAAGTTGGAGAAAAATTCGGGCCAGTTGAGTTAGATTTACAGTTAGTGCTAATTGCTTTTAGCTTGACTATGGCGATGACAGCGATGCTTTTACGACAGCAGGATCGGCAGTTTATTTTAATTTTGTTTTGGGGTACTTACGTTTCATTGTTATTATTGGTAATATCTAATAATTGGGTTTGGGAATTAGCGGAGGATTATCCTGTTAAGCCGGTAGCTGAAATTGTCCGTACAGGGACAAATTTTGGTACGGAGGTTTTGACATCTCACCGCTATCCTCGACCATCCCTAGATTTTTATAGCGATCGCCGTGTTATTCCTACTAAAATTAAGAAACTAAAACAGGTGTGGGAAATGTCTCCTCAACCTTATTTTCTGCTCGATCGCTTTGCTTTAAATAAGTTAGGTTTAGAAAATGTGAAGGCGATTAAAACTACTGGAGACTGGTTTCTAATAACGCGAGATGGAGAGTATCAGTCTGGAATACCTGAGACAATTATTCGATAAAATTATCAAAACTTTGCATAAACTCTAACTGTTTATTGGTAAAGTAATCATAAACTCAGTTCCTTGTCCTAACATAGAGTTAACATAAATATTGCCGCGATGTTTTTCTACTACAATTTGCCGCGCGATCGCGAGTCCTAATCCCGTACCTTTTCCTACTTCCTTCGTTGTAAATAAATTCTCGAAAATCTTCTCCTGCACTGCTTTATTCATGCCAATCCCATTGTCTTTAATCCGAATTATTACCTGTTTATGGTCGCTGGATAACTCTGTTTTGATGGTAACTTTATTGGCAATATCTTCATATTTAATCCCTTTATTTGAATCTTCCAAGGCATCGATCGCATTACTCAATAAATTCATAAATACCTGATTTAATTGTCCGGCATAGCATTCGATTTGTGGTAAGTTCCCATAGTCTTTAATCACTTCGATCTCTGGATGATTTTCGTTGGCTTTCAGGCGATGTTTCAGAATCATAATGGTACTATCAATTCCATCATGGATATTGCAAGCAATGGGGCGATCGCTATCAGCACGAGAAAATGTCCTTAAGCTGATACTAATGTCTTTAATCCGGTTTACTCCTTCTTGCATTGAGTTAAGTAACTTCGGTAAGTCTTCACGGATATATTCAAGATCGATCGCTTCAATTTCCTCTTGAATTGCCGTACTAAAATTAGCAGATTCTTGCTGAAATAGATCGAGCAATCTAAACAAATCATTGATGTAGTCTAAAGCCGGTTGAATATTACCACTAAGAAAGCCAACGGGGTTATTAATTTCGTGAGCAACACCAGCAACCAAGTTACCTAGAGCCGACATTTTTTCGCGTTGAATAACTTGGATCTGAGATGCTTGTAATTCAGCAGTTTTTTCAGCCACTTGCTGTTCTAAATTTTTAGTCAAGAGACGCAACTGTAAATGGGTTCTCACCCGCGCTAAAACTTCTTGTTCTTGAAAAGGCTTGGTAACATAGTCTACTGCACCCAGTTTAAGCCCTTTAATTTTGTTGTCTACATCAGCCAGAGCAGTCATAAATATCACCGGAATATCGCAAGTCTTGGTATTAGCTTTAAGGCGTTGACAGGTTTCAAATCCATCAATTCCCGGCATCATCACATCCAGTAAAATTAGATCGGGAGGTCGTCGATCGGCTTGTTGCAGAGCGCGATCGCCACTGGTAGCGATCGCCACCTTATAACCCTCACTACTCAAAGCTTCCGAAAGGACATCCAAATTGGTAGGAGTATCATCAACGATTAAAATTAAGCCCGTTAAACTTGTTGTCATAGTCATAGTTATCCTAGAATTTTAAATATTAGTGAGATATTGTTGAATTAATGTCTCGATCTTCTCAGTTTTAAATTGTTTAGCTAATTGCACTACTTCCCGAACAAAGGGCTGATAACTAGCATTCTTTTGCCCAATTTCCTCAGTAGTTTCTATTAATTCCATCACCATACCATCCTGTGCCAATTCTAGCAAAATTTGCAACTCTGCCGCTGATGGGGGAATTATCTCTTTTGTGGATACTTCACTATCACTTTTGCTTAACTCAGTTGTATTATATTTCCAGGTTAGTTGTAAATGTTTTGCCATCAAAGTTAATAATTCCTCTGCATCAACGGGTTTAGTTAGAAAATCATCTCCACCCACATCTAAGCTTTTTTGCTGGTCTATTTCTGCCACCGATGCCGAAGATACTATTACCCGCAAATGCTTGGTATCCTCCAATTTTCGTAACTGTTTGAGCATTTCAAAGCCATCCATTACTGGCATTGCTAAGTCAGTTATAACTAAATCTGGCAGTTTTTCTCTGGCTTTTTCTAAGCCTTCTTGACCATTTTCTGCTTCAGTAAATATGAACCCTAAAGGCTCTAGCAAGTTTACCAATACTGACCGATTTTCCCAACGGTCATCGACGATTAATATGTGGCGCGATCGCCCTTCATAGCCGATAATTGTGCGTCCGTCTTTAACTGAACTTTTTTGTGCCCAGTCAGTGGAGATCGGTAGTGTTACTTCAAAGTAGAAATTACTGCCTATTCCCAACTGACTTTCAACTTGAATTTTTCCACCCATCAATTCTACAATTCTTTGACTGATGGCTAAACCTAAGCCTGTGCCTTCCGATTGGCGCTTGCGATCGCCTACTTGTTCAAATGCCTGGAAAAGTTTATTTACTTGGTCAGATGCGATGCCAACTCCTGTATCTATTACTTGAAATTTGAGCCGAGGTAGGGAAATCTTTGCATTTGATTCTATTACTTCTACTTTGAGAGTGACGCTACCGTTGTCTGTAAATTTAATCGCGTTTCCTAATAAATTTAGCAGCACTTGACGGAGCCTTTTTTCGTCAGTTTCAATGCCAATGGGTAAATTTGGATCGGGTTGATAAATGAAATTGATATCTTTTTGGTCTGAACGCACTCGACAGATTTCTACTACTCCTTGCAGGAATGATGGGAAGTGAATGGCTTTAGAGGTAAGTTCGAGTTTGCGGGCTTCGATTTTGGAGAGGTCTAAAATGTCGTTAATTAATGTTAGTAGGTGAGCGCCACATTGATGAATAATGTTGACTCCATGACGTTCTTTTTCGGGGATAACTTTGGAACGATTGAGAATTTGAGCATATCCAAGAATCCCATTTAAAGGTGTGCGGAGTTCGTGGCTCATGTTGGCAAGGAAATCGCTCTTAGCTTGGTTGGCATTATCAGCAGCTTCTTTGGCAATAGTCAGTTCGGCAGTTCGTTCTTCCACACGAATTTCTAGTTCTGTAAAGGAATTTTGTAATTTTCCTGCCATTTGGTTAAATGAATTAGCCAGGGCTTCTAGTTCATTAATGCCTTTGACTGTCACTGTTTGGTCAAGATTACCAGAGGCGATCGCTTCACTTGCCTTTTGTAATTTCAGAATCGGACGGGTAATCCAAAGTGAGGTATAAATGCCGAGAATTGTTGCCAAACCTAACGCACCCAAACAGAGCAGAATAGTGGTGCGGGTGTTGGCATTAATTTGTGCCATAAAGTCTGATTCAGGTACTACAATGACGCTCAACCAATCAATGCCTCGTTCATCTTTAATGGCTGAAACTTGAACGAAATAATTCTGATTTGCCAGCATAAAATCAAGCTGTTGGCTCTGTGTAATGGCATTAAAATTACCAAATCGATCGAGGATTGCTTGCGCTGTGGCACTAATTACAGAACTTTCAGATTTGACGGCAGGAATTTGTTGCAAATCCTTTTGTTTAGGGTCAATAATGTAAGGCTTTTCGATCGTTGAACTAGCAATTAAGTTGCCCGCTCGATCGATAATAAACGTTTGTCCTGTTTGACCCACCTTTAACTCACTAAGAAAGGTATAAATCTTACCAATCCGAAAGTTACTGTTTTGAATTCCCAACAATACTCGATTATTATCGTAGATTGGCAGAGATAGAGAAATTGTAGCTAATTTAGTCAACTGACTTAAGTAGGGCTGAGATGTCCAAGTTGGTTTTCCGGCTTTCTGTGTAGTTTTATACCAAGGTCGAGTTCGGGGATCAAAATTTGCTTCAGTTTTTATCAGGGCGATCCGTTGACCTCGATCGTCCAAACGGTAGGCTTGGCGCTGCGGAAAAATCTCTTTGCTCCCAACACGAGAAATGATGCCATCCTTGGATTTATCTACGGTGATACCCGTGCCATCAGCCAAGCCAATTTGTAGATATTCGACCGCATCTTGGCTGATTAAGCGCCAAAAAGTCCGCTCCAATTTGTTGACATCTGTTAAATCAAGCTGCCCCTCTTGAGCAGCCGCAACGATTACTTCTCCAGCAATATAAGGTTTTTCCAAATAGTTCAGGACTTGCAGGTTAATGCGATCGCTCATCTCTTGACGCAACTGACTGGAAACATCATTGACAGCTTTCTGCCCATTTCGCAGGGACAGATAGCCAGTCAGTCCGACTGCGGTAAAGACTTGTAACACAAATGGAACTACTAGCACAAGTCTTAAAGGTATGGTTTTATTTGGATTCATATTAAACTTCGATAATGGTTAATTTAGTCGTGTTTCAAATGTGTTGAATGATAATATTCTATTCTATTCTATTCTATTCTATTCCCTTAGATGACAGGGAGTGTGATCTCAAACACAATCCCCTCACTAGGCACAGATGGGACCCCAGAAACCGGGGAGTAAGCGAGAATCTGTGTCACAACGAAATATTTTCGTAAAAAAACCGGTTTCTTTGGTTGGGTGCATAAGTCCTGTAAACGTAAATATGTCATTGCAGGCACGCGATTTCGCGTGCCTGCAATGACGAGCAATATATATGTCCGACTACTTAAGTTTGAACCCTAACCCATCATCAAATCTGCGTTATTACTCACATCTTGAAAATAATCCGAAGTTCGGGATACCATATCAGTAGTAGCTACCCCTTTAACAATTCCTAAATATTCGCCACTTGCCTTAATTTTAATTGCAGTAGCCAACTCAGATGCCGTATCATTAACCTGTATCTGGATAGATTCAAAACTGAGAGAGCTATCTGTTAACCCAATCAATCCAATTTTATCGCCTTCACTCAATTTGAAATCGGCAATAATATCTACTTGAGCAGGATTAGTCGAAGTATCGCTCAGTGAATCCTTTTTCCGAGATTGTAGAACAAAAATATCGTTGCCAGTACCACCAATCAAACTATCTTGATCGAAGTCACCAACTAACAAATCATTCCCCTCTTCAGCGAATAGGATATCTTTACCTTTTCCGCCGCGCAAAATATCATCACCTACTCCACCATAAAGGCTGTCATCTTCATTACCCCCATTGAGAATATCTTTGCCAGCATTACCAAAAAGTAGGTCATATTCCTTACCACCTCGCAAGCTATCATCGCCACTTCCTCCCTCAATTGTGTCGTTACCTTTGTTACCGTTGATATTGTCATTGAGGTCAGTACCTTTGATACTATCATTCCCATTTAAAGCTTGAACTGCTTTATTGGCAGCATCGGGATAGCTAGTTAGATTGAGATTATCATCTTTGTCCGATAAGCTAAAAAATGTCTCGTTTTCCAACTGCTTTACCTGAAATTCTGGAACCCCTGATGGAGCAGCGGTTGTTGGAGTTTTTGCACCAGTTAAAAAGTTGATTCGTACTGTTTCAATAGATGTAGGAGTTGGTGTTGGCGTAGCAATTGGAGTTGGTGTTG
>MBRE01000059.1:129618-130929 GCA_001698425.1 Oscillatoriales cyanobacterium USR001
GGTGTTGGTGTAGCAATTGGTGATGGTGTTGGTGTAGCAATTGGTGATGGTGTTGGTGTAGCAATTGGTGACGGTGTTGGTGTGGGAATTGGTGATGGTGTTGGCGTAGCAATTGGTGACGGTGTTGGCGTGGGAATTGGTGATGGTGTTGGTGTAGGAATTGGTGACGGTGTGGGGGTAGTGGCGATCGAATTAACCAAAGTCATTAATTCAAATATGTCATATTGTCCCACATAATCGATCGCGCCCGATCCCGGTTGATTTTTAGGATCGGTAGTAAAGAAATTTTCAACTATCAAATCTTGATCCGCTTGGTATTTTCCATCTTTATTCAGGTCAACTACTAAGCTAGTTTTATCCCTCCCCATACCAACTTTGCCTGCTGTTAGACTTATTTCCAGCGTACTTTCACCTATAAAATTTAGTTCGTCATTACCGCCTCCTTCATCCCGAATACGAGTACCTCCAGAGGTTAAAGGTAAAGTGTAAATATCGTCTCCTAAGCCACCCGCAAGGGAGTCTGCTCCCCCACCACCATTAATCTCATCGTCCCCTTCTAAACCAGAAAGCGTGTCGTTGGCACTTGTACCATTTAGAGTATCATTATCAGCCGTGCCTGTTATCATATTAATACCTGTCCCAGTAGAAATAACTTGACCAAGGATCGTATCGTTACTACCATCATCTTCAGTATCTTCGCTATCTTCTTCGTCAAATTCATCTTCAGAATCCTGATTTTCATCTAATAATTGATTGAGGATATCTTCCGGGTTAAGGCTGCTAGACAGAATCTTGCTTTTGCCTGTATTTGCGAAAATTCGGGATGCCATACTTTAAGTACCTATGCGTGAAAAAAACAGTCAATTAATTGGGAATAACCGCCTTTCAATGACAGTTACCTACCATAGATACAGAAGAAGTGAATTTATTCCGGTTGATTTTTTTAGAGATTTTCTCTAAAATATTTTTCAGATCCCTTTAAACCATTTGCTGCAAAAATTTCTCAAAACGGCATTTAGGCAATAACCAAGAAGAGTTTAGAAAAATACAAGCTGTACAAGAGGAATAGAGACATGGAAATCGCGATCGCGCAATTGTGGAAACAGGGATATTGTGATGCGTTTAAACCAATAGGTGAAGTGAAAAAGTCACATCCAGAACCAAAGTTAGGAATAGAAATTAAATAATTAGCTTGTCTGTAGTAAGCGCAAAGAGCGCTAAAGCGCTTACTACAAACCAAATCATCAAGTTATTTAATTTTCATTCCTTAGCTGGAACTTACTCTTTTATATCATCATAAATAATAACATC
>MBRE01000060.1:0-119385 GCA_001698425.1 Oscillatoriales cyanobacterium USR001
TAGCAAGGGGGATTTAGGGGGTCGTTATGCCAGATGGCGCGATGGCAAAACGGCAGATATTACCAAATGTCTTACCTTAGAAGAAATTTTCCAATTGAAATTAAAACAGTGTCGTTTAGTCGTACTTTCCGCCTGCGAAACCGCCTTAATTGATACTCAAAGTCGGTCAGATTATATTGGATTACCGACGGGATTTCTCCACGCCGGCGCAATGGGAACCCTCGCCAGTCTTTGGGCAGTAAATGACATTTCTACAGCCTTAATTATGGTAAAATTCTATGAGGAATTGCAACCGGGAGTTAGCATTGGGCAAGCCTTACATAATACTCAGTTGTGGTTTAAATCTGCTTATCCTCCAGATTTGAAAACATGGGTGAGGAGTTCTAGTAGTTTTGATAATGAACAGAAAAAGAGGGTATTCAAGGAATTACACAGCTATAACAGTGATGAAAAACCCTATGGCAGTATTTATCATTGGGGGGCGTTTTGTGCGATCGGTTTATAATCTGATAAAGCTCATCTCTAATCTATGAAAACCGATAGCCTATTTTACAACATCTTTCAACAATTCCCCTTTGTTTTCTTTGCCCTTTTGGGCATCCCGGCCGATAGACTTGTTAGAGACGATAGTTTTTTACAAATTACCCCAAAAATCCAGAGAGGAAATTGCCGCCATGTTTGAACTTAGTGATTTGAAGAAAACTCGGTTTTATCAAGAGGTTTTTGCTGAGGGACAAGCGGAAGCTAAAAAAGCTGCAATCCTCAGAATGGTTAGTATAGGATTAGCTAAAGAACAAATTGCTACAGTCTTAGACTTGTCTGTAGCTGAAGTAGAAGCAACTATCGCTGAAGCTGAACAAAATTAGCATTTTCGTAGGGTGCGTCAGACTAAATGATATAATATAATCAGAGTTTAGACATCTGACGCACCCTAAAGTCAAATTACATCCATTTGTGAGGTAAAATTTATGACGATCAATCAACCCGATATCTTAAACCAAATCTACCGAGTCATTACCACCACTCCACAGATTCTTACTCCCGATTTTATTGAAGAGTTACTTACCACAGTTTTGCCCATAGCTGAATCTAATGTTGATAATGATATCGTAGAAAATGTGATTAATTTAGTATATTGTAAATTTAGAGATGACAGAGACAAAATTAAGGCTCTCTACCGCAAAAGCTTTGATGATGTTGAACCAGAAACTACACCAGGTTATGAAACAGTGACCAATACTTATCCTGACATTAAAAAGTTAGAATTAAGCTTGAAAAAACGCATTGATAAAGCCCCAAATACCTCTAATTCAGATGCTAAAAATTAACCATCCCCAAGTCTATATCTACAGCTACCAACTCAGCCAAAAAAGCGAAACTGAAGCTAACTCTATCTGGGATTGGGTAAATAAGATATGGAAACATTTTAGCACTGAATCAGACACAATTTTCTCCAAAGTAAATCTTGGTTATACCCTCCTCACTAAAGCCCAAAAATTCTCGCATTCAAATAAAATTGAAGGGTCTTTAAGATTTTGCCGTCTGGATGATAGCGAAGGTATTTTAGTGAGAATTGGTAGCCCAGAAACTGGTGAAAATAAAGACCTAGAAATCACAGAAATCAAAGAATTTAATCCTAATAATCTGATATTTCCTGATAGTTATCAAGATTGGCTAGGGCAGACTATTTTGATTGTTTATAAATCAAAAACATATCAGGAACCTAGTAAAAATGACCTGCGCCAAGTGGCCAATGAATGTTTAAAGAATCTTTTCCCAGAAGCATCTCAAGTTCCATCGTTTTACCGTGATAGTGAGTTATTCAATTCTCATATTTTTGAATATAGCTCTATTCAAGATAGTTCTACCGAAAGTTCTACCAAAAGTCAACTACAAATTTTTGTTTATCGGATTGATGATGAGATCGAGAAAAAACTAGAAAGTATTCTTCAACCTTTATTTGAGCTATTTTATTACCGCCACAAAATTACTAAAGCTTTTATTGATAGCCGTAAAAATGTTAATTTAGCCCGTGAATCCTATGAGAAAATAGAACAGATTATTCAAAAATTAGAGAATAATTTAGAAGCAAAACAAGAAGATTATTTGCAAAATTTAAAAGCTAATATTAAGCTGTTATTCCATGAAAGCTTGGAGTATCAAAAAATATTGCAATACCTAGAGGCTTTTGATAATACGATTAATATTCACGTTTATAACTATCAACAAAAGCTTTCGGAAATCTGTGATAAATGCCAAGTACAATCAGAAGAGTTAACTACTTTTAATCTGTTTATTGAAAAAACCGTTCCTTATATTCAAAGACAAATTAAAGGGGACTTGGGATATTTTCAACACGGAACAAATTTAATTGATACCGCGATCGCGTCAATTCGTGGTATTGTAGAGATAGAACAAGCAGAGAGCGATCGCATTTGGCAAAAAGACGAAAAAGATCGCGATCGCGTCTTACAACAAACTTTACAAAATAATGAAATCGAAGAGAAAAAATGCGATCGCAACCTGCAAACAATTGTCGCAGAAGTTGGCGTAGGAATTGGTGCGGCCGGCGTTGCTGCTACCGCATCACCTTACATCTTACAACCCAACCCAAAAGACAATTCTTATTACTTAGGAATTTCCCTATTATTTAGCTTAGTTGCTGGTTTAATTGGGGTGGCGATCGCGGCCAGAGTAATGCGACATCTTCAGAATCAAGAAAAACGAGAAACAATTCATCCTATAATTAAATTCATCTTAGGAATCACGGAATCGAATCAAAATTCATCTACTTCCCCAACTCCAGAAGAAGAAATGTAATTAGGATTGTCAGAGTAGGATTGTAAGAGCGAAGCATTCGGGTCTTAAATATGATAGTAAAAGCGATAAATTATATCAAATCCGTTAGTATCGGAATTATTCATCTCTCTTATCTCCCTCTGCGATCTCTGCGATCTCTGTGGTTAAATCATTCCGATACAACCGGAACGATATTATTCACCCCTTTTACTTCGCTCTCACCCTAAATTTATGTCCTAACCACCTTGGCGACTGCTATATCGGCGGGTGGCTCTAGTTAAGAACTAATCGTAATTTGAGCAGCAGTTAAAGATGGTTTACCGATTAAAGTTGCCAATACAATTGCCTCTTTTGTTCCCGTACCATCAGCATCAAAACTGAGAATGCCAGTATTAGTATCGTACAGGAAATTGCCACTACTTCCCAAAGATTTTGGGCTATTACCGCTGACAAATACTCCCGTAGCAGCGGCCTGGGTACTTAAAGGTATTCCCGCCGCTAAACCGCTACCAAAACCGGAAGCCTGGATTAAAAATTTGTCATCAGCGGTAAAATCTGCGATCGTATCGGCTCCAGCTTTAGGAGTTTTATACGCAAATACATCCGCGCCACCGCCTCCTGTCAAAGTGTCAGCACCAGCACCACCTCTGATAATATTATCAGCAACATTGCCAATAATTACATCATTAAATCCTGAACCAGTGACGTTTTCAATATTAACAAGAGCGTCAGTTTCGGCAGAATTAATCAGAGTGTTAGTTGGAGCAGATTGATTAGTGGCTGTTCCCTGTGCTAAATTAACTTGTACAGGTTTATTTGTCTCAATATAACTAACAGTATCAATGCCAGATCCGCCATCCAAAAGATTGTTACCACCACCACCAATTAAGATATCATTTCCTTCTTCACCTCTGATGGTATTGTCAATTTGTGAACCTTTGAGGGTATTATTTAGTGCGTCTCCGATTAAAGTTGAGCGATCGCCTCGATCTGCTATGGTACTTTTAGCATTAACCGTAAAGTCGCTTAATACTCTAGGCGATCGCGAAATAATCGCATTTGGATTCGCTTCAATTTGCTGCTGAGTGTAAGGATCGATGCCATAAGTTGTCACCCGTAGCTGTTGAGTTTTTGGGTCAATATTAAACTCAGTCCAGCCAAAAGTATCCCCTACTAAATAATTTCCACTTAACTTTTTAGCATCTATTCCCGCCGTTTCTGCACCATTTAAACCAAGAGGATCGTAACCGAGAGGAGTTAGCAATCCGTTAAAAATATTCTGAGCAAAAGCATCTTTTTGTTCGGCAGTTGGTAGCGCATCAAAAGCGGCTTTTTGCTGTGCTGTTAAAATACCTGCTTGCACAGCACCTTGCAGTGCAAAGGGTACTGCCGGCGGATCGAAAGCAATGGAACCTGTGGTTACTTCAAAAGTATCGGTGAGAATTTGAGCAGTACCGGGAGCCTTTTGATAAGTCACATTATTCACAATTGTACTGTGAACATCTCCCACTACCCAAACCACATTTTCAATTTTGTTTTGTTTGATAAAATCCAGAATTTCGGCTCGTTCCCGTGCGAATCCTTCATAGCGATCGGGGTCTTGAGAATTGCCTTGGATTCCCAGATTTTGCATCGACACACTTAATAATACCATTTTCCAGGTAATGCCATCATTTTGTGCTTTTAGTAAGTCTCGTTTGAACTCTTCTAGTTGTGGTTTTCCCAGAATAGTTCTGGCTGTAGTTGGTTGTCCTGTGGCTGGATTAATATCAAAAGAACTGGCAAGATAAGTTTGTACAGAAGTCGGATTTGTGAGGTTGGGAGGAGCGAGTTTTTGATCGCGAAATGAGCGAGTATCTAAGCGAATTACTGCTGCATCGCTGCCGTAGTTAACATTACTGTAAAGTTTGCGTTTGCCGTTAACGCGATCGTCTCCAACTTGACCGTAAGTAGCTTCTCGAATTGGGTTATATTCGGTGAAAGCTTGCATAGCATTATTGAATATTGGCAAGTTATTAATTCTAGTGCTAGAAGTGCCAAAGCGAAGATCGGGATCGGAGTTAGCGGGTGCGCCACCGGAATAGTCGTCTGCAACTTCGTGATCGTCAGTAGCCGCGATCGTCGCAGTAGAAGCCCGCAAATCTGCCATTGGGTCGATGCCAAAACGGGCAGAAAGGGGTTCGGAATGTTTGCGGCGAAATTCGTCTAAAGTTTGAGCTTGGTTGCTGGGGACGGCGGGGGAAGGATAGTCGGCGTAAATGGTATCGCCATGACGCACGAAGAAATCGAGGTTGCGATCGCTGGCGTTAGAAAGTGAGGGAAAGGGGCTGAGTTCGCCTCTGGAACAGCTAGACACGCCAAACCTAAGTCCCTGGCGGGTTCCCAACGTTGCAGGAGTATCAAATTTGCCAGTCAGGGAGTTACCACTGGAGTCGGTAACTCGGTAAAAATATGTGGTATTTGGCGCAAGATTAGTTAGTTCTAGTTTAGCGGGAACGCTGGTGTCGGTGACGGGTTTGAAACTGGTCTTTTGACTGTTATTGAAGTTAGAGTCTGGAGAGTATTCTAAGGCGATCGAGCCTGGTACTGTGCTGCGCGTCCACAAAATCGCTGAATTTTGAGTGACATCTCCAGCAGCGATACCGTTAATTAATGTTGGAGTGGTCTTAGCTTTAGCATTCCGGTTCGAGTTATCGCGATCGGCTGGCGCTTGCAGTTGAGTTAAGTCTGTTAGTTCCACTTTTCACACCACTGTAGATTAATAAGTTTTTATACTTGATAGGTTCTAACGGAAAGTTTAAATCATCAATATGATTCTGTTAATTTTTCATTAATTTTAATTTTGCATTACAGATTTCCTGGGATTCCCTGTCTATGAAATATTACATTCTGTTCACCTTTAACCGATCTTCTCAAATTCCTGACATACAATGAAGTTGGAGGTCTGGACTCTCCCGGAGGTGTTAAATGTTAGTTATTTTGATGGAAAACCAGATGCTTATTCCTCAGTCTGTTTGTCAAAGTTGTTTGCTCGCCGATCACAGCGGTCAACCTCGATTTCGAGAAAATCAACTGCGTTGCGGTCATCCAATCCGTAAACCGGCTGCCGGCGCACCCGATCAATATGAGTGTCAAATGGGCTTCCGTATTGCGAATATACAATAATGGCTACATATCTAGTTAAATGCTTTTAGTGTTCTGGTAGTTCGCAACGACTTTTTTTAGAGTCGGCAATATATCTGTGACTGCGCTATCCTAAATTTAATGAAAATTAACGCTTAATTACTTGAAGTTGGAGAATTATTTATGACTTGGCGCGGCTCTACGACTGTTCCTGAAAGAATTTTTGCTTGTTTGCCTTATTTGCTACCACTGATTGATGGGCTAAAGTTTGGTAGTTTTTTATTTCAACAGTTTCCGGTGATTAGACTGTTTTTTATCCCTCTCATCCCAGTGTTACAGATTTATAACTCAATTCCTTTTGCTGACTTAATTATTTTCTTTACCTTGTATTTGGCTGTGGTGAGAAATGAAAATATTAAGCATTTTATTCGTTTCAATGCAATGCAGGCAATCCTGATCGATATTATTTTGGTTTTGTGTGGTTTGATTTTACCGATTTTGTTTGCAGGTATTCAGGTCAAGTTTGTCATAGAAACTATTTCTAATATGGTATTTTTGGCGGTGGTGGGTTCATTTATTTATGCAGTGGTGCAGTCACTGTTGGGACGCTATGCAGAAATTCCACCGCTTTCGGATGCGGTTTATATGCAGGTGCGATAGAAGAGTCCAGGCTTTCTTTATTGGATGGAAGTGGAATAGAAATTAAATAATTAGCTTGTTTGTAGTAAGCGCTGTCTTCGCTCTTTGCGCTTACTACAAACCAATTACTAGATCTACAGCTAGAGATTTGACCCCCCTGTAGTCCCCCTTAGCAAGCAGGACGGCGAAGCCGGGGGGTAGAGATTTGTAGTCATAGCTTTAAGAATTGGTCTAAGTCCTATCAATCTCAAATCCCGGCGCGAAAAATCTGTTCCGCCGTTAGCTGCAATTCTGGGAAAGCGATCGACTCAATCCGGTCAATTCCCCTAAACTGTTTAACCTGATATTCCCCATCCACCAGTTGGCAAACGGCGAGGGTGGGTTGTTTGGGATTACCGATAAACTTGCGACCACCTAACCCAAGGTAGTCAACAATCCAGTATTCGGGAATGCCCATTTCCTCATAGTCGGAAGCTTTCAAAAAGTAATCATCCCGCCAGTTGGTGCTGACGACCTCTACAGCCAGTCCTACGGTAGCCCCCATCGTAATAATGGATTCTTTCTTCCAGCGCGGTTCGTTGGCAACTTGAGTTCGGTCTAGGACAATTACATCAGGCTGGTAGCCTGATTCATTACGGACAGGTTTAAGCAGGCAATCACCGGGAATGGAGTAGGGTAATTGCAGTCGCCTGATTTCAAAATTGAGTTCACTGGAGATGAAACCTTTAACGTCAGAATGGTCGCCAGTTCCTAAAGGCATTTCAATGATTACTCCGTTGTGTAGTTCGTACTTGTAGGCAGAGTTCTCTGGATACCAAACAACGAATTCATCAAACATGATTGTTTTTTGTATGGTTTGGGCTTGAATCATTTTTATCTAGCGATTACTGTGTTTTCTAGGGTTCCGATCCCTTCTATTTCTACTCGAATACGATCGCCTATTTGTAATGGACCTACGCCTTGAGGAGTTCCAGTTAATATCACATCTCCTGGGATTAAAGTCATTATTTGGCTGATATAAGATACTAGAAAATCTGGCGAAAATACCATAAGATTAATTGGCGCAGACTGTACTGGTTCGCTGGCATTATTAAGAAATGTCTGCAATTGAGCTCCGGGACTGAGTTCGCGGACTATCCAGGGTCCTAATGGGCAAAATGTATCAAATCCTTTGGCTCTTGCCCATTGATTATCTCGTTTTTGTAAGTCTCTGGCTGTGATATCGTTGGCGATCGTATAACCCCAAATTTTACTTTGAGCTTCTTCAGGGCTACAGTTAGTACAATGTTCGCCAATAATTAGGGCTAATTCTCCTTCGTAATCTACTCGTTGTGACTGCTGTGGATAACGGATTTCTCCACCTGTGGGAACGATCGCGGTGGGGGGTTT
The DNA here is from genome assembly GCA_001698425.1 of Oscillatoriales cyanobacterium USR001. GTDB lineage: Bacteria > Cyanobacteriota > Cyanobacteriia > Cyanobacteriales > Microcoleaceae > Kamptonema. The sequence continues at coordinate 7,951 of MBRE01000060.1, forward strand.
AAAAAATAGTAATGGTTCCGATGGGACGGGAGTACCCATTTCGGCGGCGTGATCGCTGTAATTTTTGCCGACGGCGATGATTTTGGAGGGAGAACAGGGGGCAAGAATTTGATAGGTGTCTGGTGGAAGTTCTAAGTCTGTGGGTTGTCCTTTTAGCCAGGGAGGTGCGTCGAAGACACGGACGCTTCTGCTGAGTTGCAGTAAACCATAATGGATTTTTCCTTCTGGGGTTTTAATTCTGATGTAGCGTTGAGCCATATTTGGTGCTTAGTTTTCAACTGGTTATATACCATTTTTGGGGATGAGTACATTAAATATCTATTAAAAATCATTTTTGGGTAATTCTTAAATCTTTTTCTGTACAAATACTGTGTAATGGTCGATCCCAGGAATCAATTGGCAGTTGGGGTAAGTAAGCAAATTCAAAGATGATACCGATCGCGGGTTTTGATGCCCATTCTGGTAAGCTTAACATTCTGTCATAGTAACCGCCACCGTAACCTAAGCGATAACCGTTTGCGTCACAAGCTACTGCTGGTACAAGAATTAAATCTACTTCTGATGGTGTTAGTTTAGGGTTGTCTGGGTGAGGTTCGAGGATGCCGAATTTTCCGGTTTCTAAGGTTTCTCCGGGTGTCCATGTATGCCATGATAGCTGATTGCCAATGCAACGGGGAAATCCCCATTTTTTAGGGGTAGTAAATAGGGGATTTAAGTCTGGTTCTTGGCGATGACTGAAGTAGGCGAGGATAGTTTTTGCTTGGGTGAATTGGGGTGAGTTTTGAATGTGGGTGCAGAGGCGATCGCTTTTTTCTTTCCATTCTTCTATTGATAGATTTTTGCGAGTTTGAAGGTGCGATCGACGTAGTTCAGGTTTACTAATTTGTGTTTTACTAAGCATATTATACATCCTGAAAAATGCTATATCTATTTTTTATTACTTCTGCTAGTTTCCCACTCTTTGCCTCCTGGTAATTCGGCTAAACTCTTATTAACGGCCGAGAATAATTCTTTAACTGAGTACAAATATGTTAAATTTAGCAGTTTATGAGCGTCTATAATCACCCTATCTTTATTAACTAAATCTGCCAATTCCAAATCTTCATATTCACCATCCATAACTTCTAAACTAGCTTGATAAATGGCTTCATCAAGCTCTTCCTCAAGGAGTGGTTGCCATTCATCAGATTTAACGTAGTAGGCGGTTTTATTATCTTGAAGGTTCAGTTTTTTGATTTGGCGAATAGAATCCCGAATTGATGCCGCCCAAGAATTAGTTAAACGCTGTTCGACTTGATTTTTTATCAAATGAATCAGCAGTCTGAGTAAAAAAGATTGGATGTTCCGCAGGATGGCTTGTTTACTCATTCCTTCTAATTCATCTACAATTACTAAAGCATCTTGATATCGACCTTCAAGGATACTGGTTCTTAAATTTATTAATTCTTGGGTCATAATTGCACCTTTCCCTTATGAATTGGCACGTTCAATTAAGAGTATAACACTATCAGGACTTACGCAAATCTTCAATCTATGCGCTATTGTTCGTAGTAAGCGCTTTAGCGCTAAAGCGCTGTAAGTCCTAACTATTTCTTCCTTCTTCCTTCTTCCTTCTTCCTTCTTCCTTCTTCCTTCTTCCTTCTTCCTTCTTCCTTCTTCCTTCTTCCTTCTTCCTTCTTCCTTCTTCCTTCTTCCTTCTTCCTTCTTCCTTCTTCCTTCTTCCTTCTTCCTTCTTCCTTCTTCCTTCATTCTCGACATACCAACCGCCATAAAGGATGACTTTGCCCTTGTTGGCGAATCCGGCGAACTTGTTGTTCTAAACGTTGCCTTTCTTTCCGAGGTAATCCTAACAAAATATTACGACTTTGCCAAATAAGTACAGCCAAAGTCATACCAATACATAAACCCAAACCAATAGCAGATAAGCGGTGATAAATCAGACCATAACGTACAGCGGCCCAAGTAAAATTTTCTACCCACAAAACCAGTTCATCACGCAATCCCCATAAGCTTAAAGGGGCCACTGTCACCCACAAAAAAGCCACAAATAACCAGCGACCATAAACAGTTAACTCATGGAGTCTTTGCACCTCAGATTGAAAATTTGAGTCATCATCAATGGGAGGCGAAGGAGAAGGATAATCAGGGGGAATTTTCACTTTTTCAACTCTCTAAATCTCATCTTTAAAGTTAGGAACATCAACGGGAACTAGATTAGACTTAGCAACTCGCTCCCGCCACCAAGCCAGCAATGTACTAGCAATAAAAATACTCGAATATGCACCGGCAGTAAACCCAACGATTAAAGCCAGAGCAAAGTATTTCAGCGTTTCACCGCCAAAGAAAAAGATCGAAAATAAAGTGAGTAAAACTGTTAGCGTCGTATTGATTGAGCGAGTCAATGTTTGGTTAACAGCATCATCAACAACTTGACCAATCGGTTCGTCGGGATTCAGCTTAATTACTTCCCTAACTCGATCGTAAATCACCACTGTATCGTTAACAGAAAAACCGATAATTGTCAAGAGAGCTACCACAAATAAACTATCAACTTCCACACCTTGAACTAAACCCAAAATCGAGAAAATACCAACAGTAATTAAAATGTCGTGGAAGAGAGCAACAAAGGCAAAAAAAGCATAATCTAACTGGAAACGTAAAGTTAAATAACCAGTAATCCCGGCAAAAGATAGAACCAAAGCTAGTAATCCAGAGGTAAAAAGTTGTCTTCCTAGAGTTGGACCGACAGTATCAATTTTAGAAGTTTTAGGGTCAAAAGCTCCGATTTTTTCGCTTAGTAAGGATTGTAACTTAGTTCGCTGTTCAACATCCAAAGTTTTTGTCCGTATCGACACACCTTGTTGTTTCTTAGTAGCATCTGTGACAATTTGGATGCTGCTATTAGCTAAACCTTGGCTATCAACTACCTGTCTGACAACTGAAATGTCAATCGGTTTATCGCAATTTCCTGGTTGAGAGCAATCGAGTTCAAACTGTAATTTAGTTCCACCAATAAAGTCTAAACTTGGTCGTAAGGGAGCCTGAATATCTGGCCGGGTCCAAGAAATAGCCATAGAGACTAAACCTGCGAGGATAATCACAGAAGAAATTGTCCACCAAAGCGATCGCTGTTTAATTACACTGAATTTCATAATTTGTTATTTGTTATTTGTTATTTGTTAGTTGTTATTTGTTATTTGTTAGTTGTTAGTTGTTATAGTATGGGCGGGGCGGGTTTATGAGATTCAGGGTTTGAAATTAAAATACTGGCGAACCCGCCCCTACAAAGATTTGATATCATACCAACAACTAACAATTAACCATTAACCACCAATTACCTTGGGCAAATTAGGGCAAAACCATTGAGGTTTCCGTAAATCAGGAAAACTCAATGCGACTAATAGCAAAGTCCGACTGCAAGTAATCGCAGTAAACATACTCACCATGACACCTAATCCTAAAGTTAAAGCAAAACCTTTCACCAAACCAGAACCTAGCCAGAAAAGAGCAAGACAGGCAATAACTGTTGTTACGTTACCATCTAAAATACTAGAAAAAGCCCGATAAAAACCAGACTCCACAGAGCGGTATAAACTTTTTCCAGCCCGTAACTCCTCTCTTGTGCGCTCAAAAATCAGCACGTTAGCATCAACAGCCATCCCAATACTGAGGATAAAACCTGCAATTCCAGGTAGGGTCAAAGTCACGCCTAATAGCACAAAACAAGCCCAAGTTAATAGCGAATAAATCAACAAAGAAATATCCGCAACTACCCCAGGTAAGCGATAGTAAACCACCATAAAGACTAACACTAAAGTCAGTCCGCCAACCCCGGCATAAATACTGCTTTGAATACTATCACGGCCCAAGGTAGCACCAACAGTCCGATTTTCCACAATTTCCACAGGAACCGGTAGAGCGCCGCCTCGTAATTGTACGGCCAAATCGTTAGCTTCTTGGACTGTAAAACTGCCTGTAATTTCCACATTTCCACCAGTAATTCCACTTTCGGCAAATTGTACTGGAACGGTGGGAGAACTAATTAGTTGGTCGTCCAAATAAATACCTAAAGTCCTTCCAGTACCCGCCAAATTTTTAGTCATTTTGGCAAATAATTCTCCACCGGGAGTATCAAAACGTAGAACTACTTTCCAATTATTGCCGCCTGAACTTGGTTCGGCTTGGGCATCTTTGAGGTTTTTACCATTTAGTCCAGTTACTTTGTACAGTTTACCAATTGCCTCGTTACTTCTTTTCAAAGCTGCTTGATTTTCTTTGATTTCTGCTTCATTTCCACTATTTTTCAACTCGGTCTGTTTTAACAACAATTCCTGCTGTACTTGTCGCTCAATTCCTAACTGGGTTTCGGTTCCTGGTAATTGTTCGCGGAAGTCTAATTGTGCCGTGCCGCCTAAAACTCGTTCGGCTTGTTGAGGGTCGCTAACTCCGGGCAATTGTACCAAAATTTGATCTTCTCCGACTGTTTGGACAACTGCTTCAGAGACTCCTAAACCGTTTACGCGATTTTCCACAATGCGCTGCACATCTTCCAACATTTGCTGCTCAATTTTAGGAATATCTGGGGTAGTTTTAACCTGAATTGTAAGTTGGGAACCGCCTTGTAAATCTAATCCCAATCGTGGGGGAAATTGGATGACTACGGTAATAGCAGCAATAATCAAAACTAAAATTAGGGCTAACAATGAACGTTGTTTTTGCATAATGAAAACTGAGAGAAAATGATTATATAGCGGTTCTCAATTATATAGGTACGCAAGAACCCCCCCTAGCCCCCCCTTGCTAAGGGGGGGGACTGGAAAAGCCTACAGTTAACCGTTAACAGTTAACTGTTAACCAGTCTTAAACTTGTAATGCAACCATTTTTTGAACTGCCTCGACAATTTGTGGCGGTTGCACAATAGTCAGTCTTTCTAGCGTACCATTATAAGGCGTAGGAATATCTTGGGAAGATAAACGCAATACAGGGGCATCAAGTTCATCAAAGAAGCGATCGCTAATTGAAGCCATTAATTCAGCAGCTATACCGCCTGTTTTCATGCACTCCTCAACAATAATTACTTTGTGAGTTTTGCAAACTGATGCTCCAATTGTCTCCATATCCAGAGGTTTAAGAGAAATTAAATCGATTACTTCTGGATCGTAGCCTTCTTTGACTAATGTGGGAACTGCCTGCATGACGTGATGCCGCATTCGGGAATAAGTCAAAATAGTCACATCCTTGCCAGTGCGGACAATTTCTGCTTTATCTAGGGGTACTAGATATTCTTCTTCTGGCAAATCTTCCTTGAGGTTGTAGAGGAGGACGTGCTCGAAAAATAGCACTGGGTTATCATTGCGAATGGCTGATTTTAAGAGTCCTTTTGCATTGTAAGGTGTGGAGGCGGCGACAATTTTTAGGCCTGGTACTGCTTGGAAATAAGCTTCTAACCGCTGAGAGTGTTCGGCTCCAAGTTGCCTTCCTACTCCGCCGGGTCCACGAATTACCATTGGCATTTTGAAATTGCCGCCGGAGGTATAGCGCAACATTCCGGCGTTATTGGCGATTTGGTTGAAGGCCAACAGCAAAAAGCCCATGTTCATGCCTTCGATTATTGGCCGCAATCCTGTCATGGCTGCGCCAACGGCCATGCCTGTAAAGCTATTTTCGGCGATGGGGGTGTCGAGCACTCTTAGGTCGCCGTATTTTTTGCAGAGGTCTTTGGTAACTTTGTAGGAACCGCCATAGTGTCCTACGTCTTCGCCGAGGACGAATACGGCGGAGTCGCGGGCCATTTCTTCGTCAATGGCGGCGCGAAGGGCGTTGAAAAATAAGGTTTCTGCCATCGGACTGTTGTGATTGAGGTGGGTCAGACTAGCATATTAACCTTTTGAGGTGTAGTTATGGTATGCGATCGCACCAATGAAGGAAGAAGGAAGAAGGAAGAAGGAAGAAGGAAGAAGGAAGAAGGATGAGGGAAGAAGGAAGAAGGAAGAAGGAAGAAGGAAGAAGGAAGAAGGAAGAAGGATGAGGGAAGAGGGAAGAAGGATGAGGGAAGAGGGAAGAGGGAAGAAGGATGAGGGAAGAAGGATGAGGGCAGGGCTGTTTCATTCTGCTTGAACAAGTTTTAACTAGAAAAATGCGGAATTTGGAAAAAAAGGTGGTGTGAGCGATCGCTAAAATATGGATAAAATAAAATGAGAGTCGGGAAACAGTCAGATTAGACGGATGACCAGACAACCACACGATCAATTTGCTAAACAATATTTAGCCGGATTACTAGAACCACTAGGAACAGTAGAGATTAGTCGAGAAGTCAGCCCAGAAATCCGCCAAGTCGATGTATTTTTTGCGCCAGCACCAACCGCAAATCCCCATCAGCTAGGATTATTAGGACAGATGGTAGAGCGGACTTGTTTACTAGAAGCATTTCGGAATCAACCTACTCCAACCGAAATTCGTACCTGTATACTAAAACTAATTGCTGTACAGACAGAACAACAGCGCCAAGCTAGACGCGAAAATCAACAACTTGAGGAAGAAAATCTTGCCTCATTGTGGATTTTAACACCATCGGCTTCGACGGGATTAATCGCAGCAGCCAGAGCGGAACTAGCCAACCAAAAATGGCCAAAAGGAATCTATTTTCTCGCCGATATCTTGAAAACAGCAATTGTAGCAATCAACCAATTGCCGACAACACCAGAAACATTGTGGGTGAGAATTTTAGGAAAAGGAGCAACTCAAAAACAAGCAATCAATGAACTTTTAGCACTAGCTATAGATCATCCCTTTCGGATGAAAACCTTAGAACAGATTTCGATGTGGCGGATTAACATAGAAAGTCAACAAAATGTTAGCGAAGAAGATAGGGAGTTAATTATGAATTTATCACCAGCTTATGTGGAATGGCGGCAAGCTACTTTACAAGAAGGACGACTAGAAGGACAACGATCGGGACGTTTGCAGGAACGACGCTTATTCGTAGAAAATTTGCTACGGATTCGCTTTGGCTCTTTAGAACCAGAACTTGTTCAGATCATTGAACCAATGATTGAGTTATCAACAGATGAGTTAGTTCCCTTACTCTGGCAGTTATCTCAGACAGAACTTTTGGCGAGATTTACTCCCCATGAGAATTAAGCAGGAATTATATCAATTCCGAGTACATAGGAATTATTTATTTTGTGGTGCGGGCATCTTGCCCGCAACATAGAAAGTCAACAAAATGTTAGTGAAGAAGATAGGGAGTTAATTATGAATTTATCACCAGCTTATGTGGAATGGCGACAAGCTACTTTACAAGAAGGACGACTAGAAGGACGACTAGAAGGACGACTAGAAGGACGACTAGAAGGACAAGTAGAAGGACAACTAGAAGGACGTTTGCAGGAACGACGCTTATTCGTAGAAAATTTGCTGCGGATTCGCTTTGGCTCTTTAGAACCAGAACTTGTTCAGATCATTGAACCAATGATTGAGTTATCAACAGATGAGTTAGTTCCCTTACTCTGGGAATTATCTCAGACTGATCTTTTGGCGAGATTTACTCCCCATGAGAATTAAGCAGGAATTATATCAATTCCGACGGGCGATAAATTACCGCTATAAACCAAGGTTTTGTACCCGAATGCTTCGCCCTTCGAGGGTTTAAAAACACGCGGCCTACTACTTTTTTGTAATGGAAGAAAAATATTGTTAGCGCTCTCAACAGTTGAATTTCCCAAAATAAATCGAGTCGCCAGAGGCGACCTCCCCAAGTGTAAAGAGTAAGAAGTGCATAGCACAAAAGGGCAAAAGTGTCAAGGGCTAAGGAAGCCACGCACCCGAACAAACAACCCGAAAACCGATGAGGTCGTAGCGAAAGTCCGGCGAATTGAAGTCACGATAAGCAGCGCGGCAATTGTCGGCATTGTTGACCCAAGAACCACCGCGCAGCAGCCGGGATCGGTTATCATTCTTAATGTTGACTAATAAATCATAGTTTTGATAACGATTATCATTATTCTTTTCATCCCATACTTTCCCATCTGACGGCGCATTTTGATAGTTGTCATGCCAAGGGTCTGCACACCATTCCCAGACGTTGCCGTGCATTTCGTACAATCCAAAGGTATTGGGTTTAAAACTCCCCACATCTGTCGTTTCTTTGCGGTAAAGCCCCTTCGTTGCTGCACCGTAGGGATAATTGCCTTCATAATTAACTAACTCTGGGGTAATTGTTTCCCCAAAATAGAAAGGTGTTTTAGTGCCGGCGCGACAAGCATATTCCCATTCTGCTTCTGAAGGTAAGCGATATTTCTTCCCTGTTTTTTTAGAAAGCTTTTGGCAGAATGTCACAGCATCATTCCAGCTTACTTGTTCTACAGGACGTTTTGCGCCTTTAAAATAAGATGGGTTGTTTCCCATTACTGCTTCCCATTGCTCTTGGGTGACTGCGTATTTTCCTATGAAAAATGGGGCGACTGTAACGTTATGCTGTGGCCCTTGGCTATCTCTTCGTCCTGCTTCCGTGTTGGGGGAACCCATGAGGAAACTACCCCCTGGAATTGAGATCATTTCTAAATTGATACCATTGCCAAGATTATCTGTAAAAAACTCTGCTTGTCCTTGGCGGCGGTTGGCAATTTGACCTGTCGAATTAACTGTTACTATTTCAAAATTAAAAGTTTTTAGAGTATTTGAAGGTACTGATGGCGTTGGTGAAGAAGTTGATGGTTGTGGTGTGGCTACTGAAGGATTGGGCGACAATCCAAACAACGATCCCCAGAAGGATTTTGGAGTATTTGAGGATGATTTTGGCAAATTTGAAGTATTAAGTGAAAAAGCTAAAAGTGCTTGTAATGCTTCCTCTGCATTTTGATAACGTTGACTAAAGTGGTCGCGCACCATTTTATCTAAAACATTTGCTAAATTATTGCTAACTTGCGCCTGATTTCGCCAAATTACTTCTCCTGTCATTTGATCTTCCGGTAAACAGTCAGGAGTTTTACCAGTTAACGCTTGAATCCCAATCATCCCCACTGCATAAACATCACTAGCAAGTTTAGGTTTCCCCTTCGCTTGTTCGCTGGGCATATAACCCTGAGTACCGATGGCAAGTGTGAAGCTAGTTTGCCCTTGGGCATTCACAACCATTGTGCTAATTTCCTTAACCGCCCCAAAGTCAATTACAATAACTTTACCATCTTGGCGACGCATTAAATTAGCCGGTTTAAGGTCGCGGTGAATGACATTTTGCTGATGAACAATTGCTAAAATTTCTAAGATGTTTTGCAATAAGGTAATCGTATAGGATTCGCTTAATTTTTTACCCGCAATTATTTCTTTTGTCAAGTCATGTCCCAGGATCAAATCTTGCACTAAATAAAACTCCCCATTTTCCTCAAAGTGGGCGGAAAGGGTAGGAATTTGGTCGTGTAGCCTACCCAATTTATACAGAGTTTGGGCTTCGGTGTCGAATAAGCGTTTGGCAATTGGCAAAACTGCGGGGTCGGGGTCTTTTGGTTTAAGATGTTTAACGACGCAGTGGGGATGTCCGGGTAAGTCTAAATCTTTGGCGAGGTAGGTATCGCCAAATCCACCACTTCCCAGTAGTTTGATGATTTGATAGCGTTTGCGGAGGGTTCGACCAATCATGGTTGTTAGGCGATCGAGTGGAGATTAAGATTTATTGTGACATAAATCTGGAATAGGGGCGAAGGATTCGGGCGAAAAATCTTGAGCCATACATTGTGGGCGAATGCCCTTCGCCGATACGGTTAAATAAACCTTATTGTGTTATACTCTTAATTGAAAGTGCCAATTCATAAGGGAAAGGTGCAATTATGACCCAAGAATTAATAGATTTAAGAACCAGTATCCTTGAGGGTCGATATCAAGATGCTTTGAACATCGTTGATGAATTAGATTGGATGAGCAAGAAAGGAACCTTACGCACCATCAAATCCTATTTAATGCGGCTGCTAATTCATTTGATTAAAAATCAAGTAGAACAACGTTTAACTAATTCTTGGGCGGCTTCGATTAGAGGATCGGTTGTCGAAATTCTTGACTATAATCTCAAAGACAATAAAAGTTCCTATTACGTTAATCTTAACGAATGGGAAACCACGATCGAAGAGATTTTTGATTTAGCAGTTGGCGAAGCGAGTACAGAAGTGATGGAAGGTGAATATACTCCCTTTGAACTATTAGAAATGATAGATAAAAGCCAAATTTTTACCACTACTCAAACTTTTTTAGCTTTGACTTACAATTACTCATTAAAAGATTTACCCGCAGCAGTCGATCGGACTTTAATTCAATTGCCGGGTGGAGAAGAATGGACAAGTGGAAGAAGTAAGAAAAAATGATATGGTTGAGTATGAAATTAATTAAAGCCGCGATCGCACTTGGTAGCAATTTAGGAGATTCTCTTATCACCCTACAATCCGCGATCGAAACCCTGAATAATACACCAGGAATTATCGTTAAAGCTCGATCGAGTTGGTATCAAACAGCACCAGTTGGTCCCCCACAACCTGATTATATCAACGCCTGTGCTATTTTGCAAATCAAATTAGAACCGCAACAATTACTAGAAAAATTACTAGAAATAGAAATTAGATTTGGTCGCCAACGCCGAGAAAAATGGGGACCAAGAACTCTCGATCTCGATTTACTATTATATGATAATCTAATATTAGAAACTCCTCCACTGGTACTACCTCACCCCCGGATGACAGAAAGAGCTTTTGTATTAGTACCTTTGGCAGAAATTGCCCCAGATTGGGTGCATCCAATTAAGGGAAAAACTATCACCGAAATTCTTAATAATGTAGAACGTTCAGGAGTAAAAAAATGGAAGAATTACTGATGATTAAAGACCTACTTTTACAAGGCGATATTCCCTCCGCATTAACAATAGTCGATGAATTGGAAGAAATGAGCAGAGACGACAAAATTAATAATATTCGCAGTTATGCCAAGGTTTTACTGCTACACTTAATTAAGCAGCAAGCTGAAAATCGCACTACTCGCTCTTGGGATATTTCTATTCGTAATAGCGCTCGCGAAATTCAGGAAAAAAATAAGCGCCGCAAAGCAGGAGGATATTACCTAACAACAGAAGAATTGCGCTCTATTTTAGATGTTGCTTATATCATGGCAATTGATTCTGCATCATTAGAAGTTAGAGAAGGAAAATATGAGTCTGAAGAGTTAGCAGAAATGCTTAACCAAGAAGAAATTATTAATCAAGCTTTGGCCTTAATATCATAGGTCTTACTCAATACTTGAGGTATTAATTATGGAAGAATTACTGATGCTTAAAGACCTACTTTTACAAGGCAATATTCCCGCCGCATTAACAATAGTTGATGAACTAGAAGAAATGAGTAGAAAAGACATAATTAATAACATTCGCAGCCATGCCAAAATTTTGCTGCTACACTTAATTAAACAGCAAGCTGAAAATCGGAATACTCGCTCTTGGGATAGATCGATTCGTAACTCTATTTGGGAAATTCAAGAACTAAATAAACGCCCTAAATCAGCAGGCCATTATTTGCCAAGCATAGAATTACACTCAATACTAGAAATAACATACTTAAGAGCAATTGATGATGCCTCAGCCGAAGTCAGAGAAGGAGAATATGAACCTGAAGAATTGGCAGCAATAATCAACAGAGAAGAAATTATCAATCAGGCCTTGGCCTTAATCGCACCCGAAGTGTATAATTAAACAATTACCTCAAAAATTCACATGGAAATTAAACAAGAACACCCACAACTCCTGAAACAACGCCTATTTTACCAAGGCAGAAAGTTTAGTTTTGATGTTAACCGCCTCCGCCTTCCTAACGGTTCCGAAGGCGAGTGGGAATGTATTCGTCATCCCGGCGGTGCATTAGCCGTACCCGTGACTCCCGATGGTAAACTTGTATTATTAAGACAATATCGTTTTGCCGCAGCAGGTCGTCTTTTAGAATTTCCCGCAGGTACTATTGAACCGAATGAAGATCCCGCTGAAACTATTAAACGGGAAATAGAAGAAGAAACGGGATATCACGCTCACAAATGGCAAAAATTAGGGCAATTTTTTCTCGCTCCTGGCTATTGTGATGAAATAATTTATGCTTTTTTAGCACAGGATTTAGAGAAGTTAGAAAAGCCGCCAGAGCAAGATGAAGATGAGGATATGGAAACAGTTTTATTCACACCTGAAGAATTAGAAGCTGCAATTTTAGCAGGGGAACCTGTGGATGCAAAATCGATTTCTAGCTTTTTCCTGGCTCGTCCATTTTTAAAGTAAACATGATGAATTTTGGCAGAGATTACATTGTAAAATTAGATCGGCAATTAATGAGCATGGTATTCAAGTAAAAATGTCTGATTTATTTCTCTTTTGGCATCGGCGGGATTTACGTATTTCTGATAATATTGGGTTGGCAGAAGCGCGGAAATTAACTCATAAAATTGTGGGTGTTTTTTGCCTAGATCCCAATATTTTGCAGCGCGACGATCTCGCACCTGCAAGAGTTACTTATATGATTGGTTGTTTGCAAGAACTCCAGCGGCGCTATTTGGAAGTTGGGAGTCAATTATTGATATTGCAAGCTGAACCAAGTCAAGGAATTTCAAAGTTAGCAATAGCTTTAGATGCCAAAGCTGTATTCTGGAATTTAGATGTTGAACCCTATTCAATTGAGCGCGATCGCATTGTTTCTACGGCACTTCAAGCAATAGGAATTAAAGTAGCAACTTTCTGGGACCAACTGTTACATACACCGGATGAAATTCGCACTGGTACTGGTACGATTTACACAGTTTATACGCCGTTTTGGAAAAATTGGAACAGTAAACCTAAAGCCGAACCTGTCGATACATTGCCGATTATTTCCTTAAATAAATTAACAGGATTAACAGCACAACAACAAGAAATAGCAAAATTAGCTGGAACAATTAGATTGCCAACAGCCAAAGAATTAGGCTTTATTTGGAACGCTCCCTTAATCATAGAACCAGGGGAAAATGCAGCGCAAGAAAAGTTAAATTATTTTTGCGATCGCGCCATCTATAACTATGATAAACAGCGTAATTTTCCGGCTATTAACGGCACATCCGAACTCAGTGCAGCCCTTAAGTTTGGAGTAATTAGCATTCGGACAATTTGGCAAGCTACTATCACCACAATAGCCAAATGTGAGAGCGAAGAATCGCGAACAAATATCCGTACTTGGCAACAGGAACTTGCTTGGCGAGAATTTTATCAAAATTCCATGTATCACTTCCCAGAATTAGCGAATGGTGCTTATCGTGAGGCCTTTAAAAACTTTCCTTGGGAAAACAATCAAACACTTTTTCAAGCGTGGTGTTTAGGTCAAACTGGTTATCCAATTATTGATGCAGCAATGCGTCAATTAAATCAAACTGGATGGATGCACAATCGTTGTCGAATGATAGTTGCTAGTTTTTTAACAAAAGATTTAATAATCAATTGGCAATGGGGTGAAAAATACTTTATGCAGCAGTTGATTGATGGCGATCTTTCTGCTAATAATGGAGGATGGCAGTGGAGTGCTTCTAGTGGAATGGACCCGAAACCTTTACGAATTTTTAACCCATTTACTCAAGCTCAAAAATTCGATCCCAAAACTGAATATATTAGAAAATGGGTTCCAGAATTGCGATGCTTAGATTCAGCTTCTTTACTAGCGGGGAAAATTTCACCGATCGAACGTCGCAGTTTGGGTTATCCCGAACCTATTGTCGATCATAATCAGCAACAACGGAAGTTTAAGGAAATTTATAAGAAATACCCTGAAAAACCATAAACTTTGCCTTTTACCAGCCGTACCTCTTAGGAATGAAAATTAAATAACTTAATGATTTGGTTTGTAGTAAGCGCCAAGCGCGCTAAAGCGCTTACTACAAACAAGCTAATTATTTAATTTCTATTCCTTAACACTGAGAAATGCTATAACAAAATTTATTATTCCTCTTCAGGATCTTCTGGAAAACGAATAATATCATCCTCACCCAAATACTCCCCATTTTGCACCTCAATCATCACTAAGGGAATTACCCCTGGATTTTGCACTCTATGGCGCGTACTCATAGGCACATAAGTTGATTGTTTCTGCATTAAAATAGTCTCTTTCCCATCACAAGTAACTTTCGCAGTACCAGAAACAACCACCCAATGCTCGCTACGGTGATAGTGCATTTGAGAACTCATGTGATGACCTGGTTTAATCTCAATACGATTAATCCTATAACGTTCCCCTTGTTCTAAAATTGTTACTGTACCCCAAGGCCTAATCCGCGTAGTACCTGGAACAGATAAACTATCAGTAGAAATTTCTTGTTCTGTATCGCTAGAATTCATAATTATCCATCAATTTTTCAATTTTAATTATTATAAAAAAAATCACGCGCCGTTTGCCCTTTATTGGTTGCCCCTTCGTAAACCCCCCAGGACTAGACTGCTCAACTCCAGCGGGCTCAGTGCTACCCTCCTCATTGAATTCACAGAATTTAAACCGGAATAGGAGGGTAGCACTGAAAGCCCGCATAGTCAAGAGCAGGCTAGTGATGCGTACTCGAACTCAGCGCAAGGACGGCGATCCACCGCCCAGATTGCAAGGCTGTTTCCCAACTGATTTACGGCGCGTAATTCACTAACTTACGATTAACTTATTGACACTGACGGCTGTATTGCATCCGTAGAGCCAAAATGTGTTCGCAAGGGCCTTTGTACAGCTTATTTTGCTGATGCCAATTGCAATTGCATTCTGCTTGAATTATACGTTCATCTGCATCAACTGTCAAGCAGGGATTAAAACTTTTTTCCTTTTCCCTGACATTTCCTTGCAAAGTAAACGCACCAGCCGCATCAATATTTGACACAGTTACCTGCGCTGCATTTTGACTCAGAAAACGAGTAGCTTTCTCCTCTCTCTCATTAGCAAAACGTAGCCTTTCCATTGGCAAAGGTTCTCGACTTAATTCCCGTACTCGATAAACCTGTTTATTCAAATCATAAATCGCTTTTCCCGCCTGAGTGTAAGCACTTAAAGCACCTAAAACTGCGGCCCGACTTAACTTAAGTCGCTGGGCCAAACTATCAGGAGTTTCCCGCCAATTTTCCCGCAAAGCATCAAAAATAAGTTGTTGCGTCCAGCTATCAACATCAGCACGGGGAGCCATTAAATCAAAGTTACCAGATTTTGACCAATCATTTGCACTCCATCCTGATAATCCCAAGGTAAAGGACATATCCCCTAAATCAGCCACATAAAAAGACGGCATTCCCGTGCCTAATAAATGCACAGTAAACTTTTTAGCGACAGGAATTAAACGTTCTAAAATGTGGAGGCGGCGACGACCCCAAACTCGGATTTCCTGTTCTTGGGAACCATGATAAATCGAACGGTGACAGACAATTTCCGTTCCCCAAGGATCGAAAATAATCCGCACGGGTTCCCCTGGTTTCAGATGGTAACGCAGGCTGCGCGGGCCTTTTTTCTCCTTGTGGCGACGCAGGATAAAGCACATATTATGAATATCCATCGGATGCAAATCAAATTGCGTCGCAGGTAAGGACATTGCGGAACTAACTTGGAGAAAACCTCTCACCCAACTATCGGGTAAATCAATTTTAACTTCTTTAAATGCCTCTTCATTGGTAGTTTGAACTTCAAAGCCAGAGGGGTCAACTTGTAGTAGGGTGGTTTTGTAACTGCGAACTTTTTGAAACTCATCATAAAGCGCCGCTGAATAATCAACATTGGTAGTACCGCAAGCAAATTCATTGATATTTTTAAACACTTCGTAGCTTGCACCAAGACGACCATAGCTTGATTCATCTACGCTAAAACATTCAAAGAATACTTCATCGGGATGTACAGTAATTACTGGGTCAAAGACAAAATAAAAGTCTAATTCTTTTTGCCAAACATAGCGACGGAAGGCTTCTCGCGCTGTATAATAAGGCTTTAAACGCTCAGAATGGCGCTGATAAAATTGATTTAATTCTTCTTGCAATGGCTTAATTTTTGCTGCTACTTCTTGACGTTGACTTGCGACGAGTTGCCAGTCAATTTCGTCCTGTTTAGCACGCCATTCTTTGTAAGCAGTTTTGTCTTTCGGCTGAAATCGCATATCGGAAACTACGACATCATGTAAGGCGCTAATCGCCTCGCGAAATGCCACATTTTGACGCAATTCGCCGATAAAATAAGTAGGTGGGCGTTTGGTGTCTGGGGAGAAAGACATTTGGGTATTTCCACCACTTTCACTAACACCTGAGTTACCTTTGTAAGAGTAGTTAAATTCCATTGTTTTTCCTCAACTAGCTTGGTAAATTGCGGTTTGGTTTGTAGTAAGCGCTTTAGCGCTAAAGCGCTTACTACAAACAAGCTAAGATATAACCCTCATCTTCTTCACTGTAGAAAATATTAATATTAAGGAGATAATCTTTCATGGTTCGTCATCCTACTGGCTGAAAGGATTTTCCAAATATCTTGGGTTCCGGTAAAGGTTTACCTTCTTCTAATGATGACTCAATCAGAAGTTCTAAAACTTCTTGAGCATTTTTAAGCGCGTCTTGATATGTATCTCCATGCGTGTGACAAAATTTTCCCCACTCAGGGAGGCTGACTACAAAACACCGATCTTCATCTGACCATTGAATAATTATACTATAGTGACAAATCATTTTATTTTTCCTCTTCTTCTCTGTTAATTTCTTCTATTTTCTGAACTGCATTGTTTACGTCTGCCTCCTGATAAGGTTTAGCATCATTACCATCTTTACCTGAGAGAGTAATCACCCCAGATAGAAGAGGATGATACCATTTTGTATGACTACCTTTGCCAGTACGGTAAGTAAATCCTGCTTTCAATAACATACTTTTTAACTCTCTGATTTTTTTGGGCATGAGTCCGTTTGCCACCTCACCAACACTAACTTCTAACTTCTACAACTTCCTTCACCTGAATAGGTAAATTAAGCTGCGGATAAACCTTGTGAATTTTCAACATAGTTTGAATCGCGATCGCCTTATCCCCAATAGCAATTGTAGCAGATTGCCGCGTCAAAATCTCGGCTACAACCGTCGCCGCCGCTTCGCTTTTTTGCGCTTCTGCATCCAGAAAGGTAAAAATTCTCTGTTTAGCAACTCTCCCCCGATTTACCCGCGACAATACGGTGATAAAATAGGGCATTAACTCCCGCAATCTATCGGGATTATCGACGGCATAACTTTCCAGATAATTAGTAGCAAATAACTGCATATCTCCCGAAGGATGTTCGCTAAATTTTAGCAGATAATCTTGCCCATAATCTGCTTGAAAGTTGCGAGTTACTAAGTCCCTACCAAATTGCCGCACATCATCCCGAATGCTGTCGCAGATGCTAACCATAACTTCTGGAGCCCATTCATTACTAGAAAATTCAGTCTTAAAAATTTGACTAGCAAATTCTCGCGAATCATCCCATTTTGACTCAAGTAGTCGCACAGCGGCTAACATTTCTTGGGAATTACTGCGAATGCGGTTTAAATTTTCTACAAACATTTTTCGCGCCGCCTCTCGCACTGATAAAATTTCGTGACTAGCCAGCTTAACTATGTCAATTATATCAAATTCTGCTGCCCAGTTTTGGTAATTTGCTTCGATGATAAAACCGCCTAATTCTTGAGTTGCAGACGATTTAGCTTTAAGTATTCGCAAAGCGGTATTTCGATCGATGTTAGACATCCATGCTGGGATATCTTCTCGCAACAAACTCACTAAATAATTGTGAACACCTTGATGTCTTTCTGGGATCGTCAACGCATTAAGAAATTCAGAAACTAACTGAGTAGCAAAAGCTGGGTATTCTCTGCTTAATCGCCGAATAGTTGGCCGGATAGCATTACGAATTTCCGCAATAGGATTAACTGCCATTGCTACTATTAAAATACTTTGAGAACCGATGAGAGTTTCATCGGGTAATTGACCAAATAATCTTACTCCCACTACCCGCACTTGTTCATGGGGAGATTCTAGTAGAGATTCTATTAATTCAGGCGGTAAATTAGCGGCGTTAATTTCGTGATTTAGTAAGATTCTAGCGCCTAATTCTTGAATTTCAGGCATCGGGTGTCTGAGTAAATCAAGGATAATTCCTAATCCTAAATTCCGCAGTTGTGGGGTAAAGCTAATTAGCAAAGTTTCGGCAATTTCTTTGGCTATTTCTCCTAATTGGGTTGTCTCTCCTGGGAAAGCCAATAATTCAGCAATAATGCGGGCAATTAATACTCTGGCAGTGTTATCATTGATAATTGATGAACTCAACAAGCGACGAGCAAATTGGCGAGTATCTGTTTGTGTGCTAGTCACTAATGCGGCAATAAATTGGCTGTCTTCTAAGAAATATTCCTGCTGTTCTTCGATCCATTGATAAGCTGAAATTCGCGCTTCTAGGAATACGCAATTAGCAACAGCAAGCACTAATTTTTTGTTAGCTGGATGTCGATGATAGCCGCCATTTATTACTAAATTAAAACCAAATTCTGCGGTAATTTCGTAAGGTTTACTCAGAAGTTTGATAATTGTATCAACTTCTATGGTAGGGAAAAATAGGGGACAAGCTTTTAGTGCTTTAACGGCAAATTTATGAACAGGAAAACAATTGCTTTCTAATAATAATTGTAGCAGTGCTTCTGGGTTTTGCTCCCACAGTTGAGGAAATGCTTCTTCTCGAACTTCCGGTTCTGGATCTCCTGGTTTATAGGATTCTCGACAACGCCATGCTTTGTTATTTGACAATAAAACATAGCGCGGACTATTTTCATATAAAATGTGATTAAATGTTAAATATTCAGCATAGGTATCCCAGTCACGACTATACTGAGTGCGAGTCCAATTAGAACGATTCCAGATATAAAAAGTTGTTTTTTTGGCTTCCCCAGCATCAGCATCGGTATACTGAAGGAGAAAGAGAACAGCCATTTTTATATAATCAGAATCGCTATCTTCACCTAATTGCTTGAGAGTCCGCCAAACTCGCCGTAGCAGATATTCGCGAGTTTTATTGCTATAGGCAAGTCTCGAATTAGGACTCTGCATTTCGTTGCTAAATTCAGGGAGTAGAGTTATTTCATATTTGCGTGATTGACGATTATAATTATGTTCATACTTTCTTAAATAACCCCCTTCTGGTAGTAAAACATAACTGCGATCGCTGCTAAACATGGCAGATTCTTCTTCAAATCGACGGGCAAGAATCGCAAAAACTTCGGCATCATGCCGATATTCAGCCATTTTAAAAATATGGCGAATTTGTTTAAAATAGTTGGGTTTTAGCGGTGCATTAGCTAAAATATTAAGTAAGGCGGGACGTACTAAACTGTTATCAATTTGATAGATAGTATCGAGTACGGAAAAGCGCTGAGGTTCATTGTTATTAAGGTAAGCTTTTAAGGCTGTTAAAAATGCCTCTGCTGAACCATTTTGTGCTATTTCTTGCAATTCTGATGGCAGTTGCGCGATTTTTTCTGAGCGCAATTTTGCCTTAGTTTCTTCATCGGATAATTTAACAATTGCTTCCCAGGCGATGCGGCAAACAAATTCGGGCATTTTGGGTTCAATAGGAAGGCGATCGCCGTTTACAATTCTTTGAAGTGCCGGAATTGCACTTACATCGCCACACCAACCCAAGGCCCAAGCAATGCAATAATCCCTTAAGCGATCGCCACTACGTAATAATTGAATTAATAATGGTGTAGCTTCAGCAATTTTTAATTCTCCAGCCCGCCAGATGGCACGTTCCAATGGCCATTTAATATTACCACCACCAGCCAGACGGTTGATAATTGCTTGCTTGCGGGGATCTGCAACTGAAATCTCAATTAATGGGACAGTTTGTGATTTTTCTGGTGTAACATTGGCCTTTGTGGTAACGTCGCGATAGCCTTTTTTAGTCTTTTCTGCAACTAGCTTATCAAATACTTTTTCTGCTTGTGGTAAAGGGACAGCAGTATCGGTTTTTGTCCCTTCTTTCAGGTTAGTACCTCGGCGACCATATCGAAAATTTACTACATAACGGTCTTCCCCAACTTGGCACAGATCGACTTCATAGATTTTGTCTGAAGTTGTATCTTGAAAATGCAGAGTAGTTTGTTTAATTAGTTTCATTGGATTTATCCTCTTAACTATTTAAAAAAGTATTGGGATCGATGCCCGAGTCTCGAAGTTTTTGTAACAAAGATTCTAATTTATTTTCGGCTTGATTTGCTCGTTGGCGCTCAATTTCTGCCCGTTGACGTTCAAACTCAGCCCGTTGCTGCTTAAAAAACTCAGCCTGTTGACTATAAAACTCAGCCTGTTGACTATAAAACTCAGCCTGTTGACTATAAAACTCAGCCTGTTGACTATAAAACTCGGCTTCAGTTAAAATCCAATCACCTTTAACATCATACCAACGCAGCCACAATCTTTCAACTCCCAGATATTCTCCTTGCCACAAACCTAAACCTATATCTAAATCAGAAATCCACACCCGCGCATCTGGCAACTGCAATTCTTGATACTGCAATTCTACCAGTTTAAAGGCTCGTAGTTGATTAGTATAACGATTAAAAACTACATAGTAAGGAATGCGTAAAATCTGCTCGTAAACTTCCCATTTTATCGGTGGTTCCTGTTCAATTTGAGCGTTCATTACTTGACTATTCGGCAACTGTTCGCTGTCATTTTCTCCTAAATCTTCCTTCTCTGTACCAGGTGAAAGTAATTCAACAACAACAAAGGGGCTAATTTCCTCTTGCCAAATCACGTAACTCAGACGCATATCAACTCGATCGTACAGCCTCGGTACGCCAACTACGCCAAACCAATCCGGCTTTTTATACCAATTAACGTGGTGTAAATCGTAATAAAGATTAATGTTAGTACCACAAAATATCTCAGATGCTGGATACTGAGGAGGACGGAATGTTAAGGTGAGTAATTGTGGTTGTAAGTCGTGAAATTCGTCAGGCAAACCAGGCTCCTCTGGATCTTCGCTGGGTAGATCGTACATCGTAGGTAACGTTTCTCTGGGCGATCGCGGCGGATCTGTTTGAGGCACGGGATATTTAAAGGGAAACATAAGTAAAAATTACTGGTTGTGTATTAAAACCTCTGGGGATCAATGCCCGAATCTCGAAGTTTTTGCAACAGAGACTCTAATTGATTTTCGGCTTGTTCGGCTCGTTGACTTTCTTGTTCAGCCCGCTGACGCTCTTGTTCAGCCCGTTGACTTTCTTGTTCAGCCCGTTGGCGCTCAACTTCAGCCCGCTGGCGCTCAATTTCAGCCTGTTGACTTTCTTGTTCGGCCCGCTGGCGTTCAAACTCAGCCCGCTGACGCTCTTGTTCAGCCCGTTGACTTTCTTGTTCAGCCCGTTGGCGCTCAATTTCAGCCTGTTGACTTTCTTGTTCGGCCCGCTGACGCTCAACTTCAGCCCGCTGACTTTCTTGTTCAGCCCGTTGGTGATTAAATTCAGCCCGTTGACTTTCTTGTTCAGCCCGTTGGTGATTAAATTCAGCTTCAGTTAAAATCCAATCACCTTTAACATCATACCAACGCAGCCACAATCTTTCAACTCCCAAGTATTCTCCTTGCCACAAACCTAAGCCTAAATCTAAATC
Source organism: Oscillatoriales cyanobacterium USR001 (assembly GCA_001698425.1). Lineage (GTDB taxonomy): Bacteria > Cyanobacteriota > Cyanobacteriia > Cyanobacteriales > Microcoleaceae > Kamptonema. The sequence continues at coordinate 29,609 of MBRE01000060.1, forward strand.
AGCAATCCACACCCGCGAGTCTTGTAATTCTAATTCTTGATAATGCAATCCTACCAATTTAAAGACTCGTAACTGATTGGTATAACGACTAAAAACGACATAGTAAGGAATGCGTAAAATTTGCTCGTAAACTTCCCATTTACCCGGAGGCTTAGACTCAATTTTACTCCTAATTCTTTGACCATTACTTAGATTTTCTGCCTGATGTTCTCCTAAATCTTCTTTCTCGGTTCCTGGTGATAGTAATTCTACTACCACAAAGGGATTTATCCCCTCTTGCCAAACCACGTAACTCAGGCGCATATCAACTCGATCGTACAGTCTCGGTACGCCAACTACACCAAACCAATCTGGCCTTTTATACCAATTAGAATGACTGACATCGTAATAAAGATTAATGTCTCTACCGCAAAATATCTCAGATGCTGGATACTGAGAAGGACGGAAGGTTAGGGTTAACAATTGGGGTTGTAAGTCGTGAAATTCGTCAGGCAAACCAGGCTCCTCTGGATCTTCACTGGGTAGATCGTACATTGTGGGTAACGTTTCTCTGGGCGATCGCGGCGGATCTGTTTGAGGAACGGGATATTTAAAGGGAAACATAAAATTTAGTAAACTCACTAATTTTATGTTAAACTATTATGTATTTAATTGACAGGCTAAATCATTTGTATAAGTTGATTTTCACATTTTTAATTTTTAATTTTTAATTTTTAATTATCTGAATTTGATGAGTTCCCAAATTTCTTTGTATCCAGGGTACTTTTAAATTAACACCGTTTTGTGCTAAGAATTACTATCTGTCCCAACATCGGGATAGTAGTATAGCCCTGGAGGGTATTTCATGTCAGGTAGCGAATTAAAAGCAGACTTCTGGATGACCGAGTATATTACGCCTTGGGATATTTACGTTCATGGCGTGACTAAAGTTCTTGCTTACAAAAAAACGGCTTTTCAGGAGATGTACGTCGTTGAAACTGGTATGTATGGCAAAGGGTTGGTGTTGGATGGTAAATGGCAATCTTGCACTGGTGACGAGTTTCTGTACCACGAACCGCTAGTTCAACCAGCGATGGTTTTGCATGGTTCGCCACGTAAAGTGCTAGTGCTTGGAGGTGGTGAAGGTGCAACAGTTCGGGAAATTTTACGATGGAAAACTGTTGAGAAAGTAGTAATGATTGACATTGATGGTGAAGTAGTAGAAGCTTGTAAAGAATACTTGCCAGAAATGCACCAAAATGCTTTTGACGATCCCCGTTGCGAGTTGGTAGTTGGTGATGCTTTGGACTTCTTAGATAAGACTGGTAATGATTGGGATGTGGTGATTTCTGACTTGTCAGATCCGATTGAAGAAGGGCCTTCGTTCCAGTTATTTACTAAGGACTATTTTGAGAAAGTTAGCCGCGTGATGTCTCCATCTGGCTATTTTGTGGTGCAAGCTGGACCAGTTTCTCCAGCCGAGTTGAAAATGCACGCTCGCATTGTTAATACGCTGAAAGCGGTGTTTCCAAATGTGCAATCTTTGACGAGTTATATTTCTACTTACGGTGCGCCTTGGGGTTTTGCGATCGCATCTAATCAAGCGATTAATACCCGAACTGAACCAGAAATTACCGATCGATTGTTAGCAGAAAAAACTACTGGTGGTTTGCGAATGTTTGACGGAATTACCATGTTAGGATTGATGCAATTACCGGCTCATTTGCGTCGCGCGATCGAATCTGAAACCCAAGTTTACACAATGGCAGAACCGCCGAAATTCTTTGGTAAAGGATCGGTCGGACAATAACGTAAAACCGCCTTCTCTGGGCGGTTAAATAACTGTCCAGAGGAGGGTGTTATGTTACCCGGTTAAAATTTTCTCTATAATTTAGAGTAACTGCCAATATAACTATAATGAACTATAATGGTTGCCAAACGCCTGGGATTGTTAGCCGGAGCATCTTACCCTTTTCGAGCTTTAGGATTGCTTTTACAGACTCCTAAACTCTGGGGTTATGTGTTAATTCCCGTTTTAGTAAATTTAATCGTAGGTACTGCTCTTTATCTGGGGTTACTGTTTCCTAGTTTAGCAGGAATAGACTCTTTAGTTATTGATTTATCGGCTCGTTTTAATACTTTAATTGCTAATTTACCTGCTTGGTTAAGCTATTTAAGCTTTTTAACTGCTGTTTTAGGTTGGTTACTGCGATCGCTCCTGGTAACAGGACTATTACTAATAATTGGCTTTTTATTAGTCCAATTTGGCGTAATTTTAGGTGCTCCTTGGTACGGTCAATTATCGGAACAATTGGAACTTTTGAGGCTGGGAAAATTACCACCTGCTGATACAAGTTTGCTTGGTATTTTAGGAGAAATTAAAAGAGCAATTGGTTTTGAATTAAAAAAATTACAATTTCTAATTAGTATGGGTTTAGTATTATTACTGTTAAATTTTGTCCCAGGAATCGGGTCGATCATAGCAAGTTTAGGAGGTATTTGTTTGGGAGCAACATTGGTTTGTTTAGATTTTTTCAGTGCGCCTTTAGACAGACGACGGCTGAATTTTAAAGATAAATTAGCCATAGTTCGTGCTAGTTTGCCAGCCAGTGCCACTTTTGGTTTAGTTTGCTTTGGTTTAGTAAGCATTCCCCTATTAAACTTACTGGCAATTCCCCTCAGTTTAGTAGCGGGTACGCTATTTTTTTGCGATCTGATCTGGCCAAATCAATTTGCTGAGAGCGAGAGGAATAACGATGGAAATTAACGCAATTCTATGCTATAAAATTTTAAGTAGTGAGTATTAATTCTAATGAACTTTGAAGAAAATATAAAACATCAATTCGATCGCGCCGCCACCGCCTATAGCACATCGCCAATTTTTGCTAAAGGACACGATTTAACCTTAATGGTAGAAACAGCATCGCCAACAGCAGATATGATTTTATTAGATGTTGCTTGCGCGGCAGGCCATACTGCTTTTGCCTTTGCAGCTAAGATTAAGAATGCGATCGCGATCGATCTTAGTGAAGGAATGTTAGTAGCAGCAAAGCAATTAGCGGCGGAAAAAAATATTACAAATGTACATTTTCAGGAAGCTAGTGCGATCGAATTACCTTTTATCGATCGCACATTCGATATCGTCACCTGTCGCTACGCCGCCCATCATTTCCCCAGTTTACCACCAATTTTAAATGAAATGATCCGCGTCCTCAAACCCGGCGGTCAATTGCTAATAGTAGATGCAATTTCCCCGGAGGAATCAAACCTAGCAGCCTTCATCAATCAAGTAGAATTACTGCGCGATCCTTCCCATAATATTTACTGGAAACTATCTGAATGGCAAGCCACTGGAAAAATTCTAGGAATGCCCTTTGTAATTATTTCCCAGTGGAATTTACCGATTAATTTTGCGGACTGGACAGCACGACAACAGACACCAGCAGCAGCAATTTTGCAGTTAGAAAATATTTTTGATGAGGCAGAAAAATCCGTGCGATCGGCTTTTTCAATTGTTGGACCACCTGCGCGATCTTTTTTGCTACCTTCAGCTTTATTACAAGCCAGAAAATCTCATTCATAAAGCGCTATTTCACCGCACTACTCTCTCTATGAGATTTTTACATCAATTTTTTACTAACAAATCAGGTAAAAACTGCTGTAACCAAGCAATTAAATCTGTCTCATTTGAAAAATCGAGCAGCGCTTCTGCTAATTCTTCCAACTGTGACACCGATAAAGAGCGAATATTTCCCTGCAACTCAGGAGTCACCACACCAATTCGGCGTGGGAGTTGGCGTAAAATTAACGCCACAGCTTCTTCCTGTTTTCCTTGTTGCAATCCTGTTTGCAACCCTTGTTGCAATCCTTGCTCTATCCCTTTTTCCATCCAACTGGTGACGATTTCCATAACTACCTTTTGTTGACTTGGTTCTATTCTAGCAATTTCTAATTCTAACTGACTTTCTTCTTCTGAATTTAAGCGTAAATAGGTGTCAATAAACCCAGAAATTAGCTTCATTTTTGCCGGGTTTAAGCGTAACGTTGCCAACAGACGCAAACATTCTAACTTGACTCTTACACGCTCTTGATTCCTGATGTTCATTTTCGCCATTAAAGCACTGGCTACTGGATTTTGCTGATGCAAAAAATCTCGCCAATTCAGACGATTTAGCTGAATCACATCATAGTCAAACTGCAACACCACCTTATTCGGAAACGACACTTGATAAATTTTCGGTTGCTGGCTCCGAGGAGAATTAAAAGAAAATACAGCGATCGGATATACTGGCAAACCATATTTCTCAGACAATCGGGAAAAGTAGAGAAACATCCGCTGACTAAAGTTAGCTTGATATTGAGCTTGGCTTTCAATATGGATCAAAAAGAAAGTCTCCTGATTCCGAAATTTGATTTTCGCAATTAAGTCGGCTTCATAGCGATCGCCCTCCGTGATATCCGTAAATACTTCTTTGTCTAAAAATTCCAACGTATCAGCTTCTAAATATGCTGCTACTTCGGGCAAAAATAACTCCAAAAATTCCACAAAAAAGGTACTTAGGAGTTCTTTAAATAACCGATCGTGGTCAATCATGTTTCCACAGCAGTTTCTGTCGCCGGCTTACTTACACCCATCCGAATTTCGGAACAGAAAGATGCTACAGTCATACCAGAAGATTCCTTAACAACACTGGTTCGTATCCGTAAATTAGGCATGAGATACCACAAACGCTCAGTCGCATAAAAATCTTCTGATTCCCCAATCAGTGTTAGTACATCATCTTCACCTATAATGTAAGTAGTCACAAAGCCTACAGTCGGTTTCCCTAAAGCATTTTTTGGGTAGGAATCTGCACTTTTTAGCAACTTTCCTACTTTGGGGTTGTCAGAATTAGGAATTGGGACTAAAACCGTAGAACCATTCTTTTGATTGGGATCTGCCACCACATTCCAGGTCACACGAATCCCTGCTAAAGTTGCTAAGGTAGGCGCGATCGAGTGTTCAGAACAAACCTTAATGACGGCAGGATCGCTTGCCGATAGGATTTCAATCTTGAGTTCGGACTTGCCCGCTTGCAATTTCCCGGAAGTAAGATTGTGTAAAGTGCGCTGGGAAAACCACTTGCCTGCACTATGCTCAAAAAATTCGATGATGTCCATTAATTCTGTTATCTCGCGTCAACACTGCTCAATTTTTATAGAGTATAGCCTGAAAAGCCCTCACAAGAAAACAAGTACAATCAAATATATTGGCAAATTTTAAGTTACCTGAGTAAAACCATGAGCGAACTAAAAGAAAGATTAAATAACTTGTCCTTCTCAGAACAGCAGGATCTTCTAGCAACCTTACCCAGTCAGTTAGCCGATGCTTACGATTCCGAAAAATTGTACCGATTGCTAACCGATTACAATTTCATTGAAGCTAAACTAGAAATTTTGGGAACACAACTCCTAATTGAAGATTACAAATTAGTTGCTAATCTTAATATTTCTTTAACTGATGTACAAGCCAATACTCTCCAGATCGTTCAAGATACGCTAAGACTTTCCGCCCACATTATCTCTCAAGATACCACACAATTAGCCGCACAAATAATTGGGCGTTTACAAGCTATAGAAAACCCAGAAATTCAAGCACTAATCGAACAAGCAAAACAGCAAAAAAAACTTTGGCTAAAACCTTTAACTTCTAGTTTTACACCTCCGGGCGGCAGACTCAAACGCACCCTCGTCGGACATACAGATTGGGTACAGGCGATCGCAGTTACACCAGATGCAAAAAAAGCCATTTCTGCTTCTTCCGATCATACTCTCAAAGTTTGGAATCTCGCCACAGGAGAAGAAATTTGTACCCTCAAAGGTCATCTAACTTATGTGAATGCTGTTGCCATCACTCCTGATGGTACAAAAGTAATTTCCGGTTCTTGGGATAACACCATTAAAATTTGGGATTTAGCAACTGGCCAAAAGATTTTCACCTTCACCGGCGATACTTTTGCCATAGAAGCCGTAGCCGTAACACCCGATGGTCAAAGAGTAATTTCGGGTTCTTGGGACGGCACAATTAAAGTCTGGAATTTAGCAACTGGACAAGTAATTTTTAACCTCAAAGGTCATACCAGCTTTGTCCAAAGTATCGTAGTTACTCCTGACAATAAACGTCTGATTTCTGGTGCTGGCGACCACCATCTTAAAGTTTGGAATTTGGAAACAGGCAAAGAACTTTTTACCCTCACAGGTCATACAGATTGGGTAAAAACTGTAGCAGTAACGACCGATGGCAATTTAGCAATTTCTGGTTCCTACGATCGCACAATTAAAGTTTGGGATTTAATCCAAAGAGAAGAACTTTTCACCCTAACTGGACATAGTAGTTTTGTGCAATCTGTAGCAGTAACTCTTGATGGTAAACGCATTATTTCCGGTTCCGGGGATAAAACTATTAAAGTTTGGGATTTAGCCACAAAATCACCAACTCTCACATTTATTAATCATATTGCCCCAGTCAATGCTGTTGCAGTTATCCCCGATAGTCAGCTAATTATTTCCGGTTCATCTGACAAAACTATGAAAATTTGGCATCTGGAAACAGGCAATGAAAATGTAATTTTTTCAGGTCATACAGATTGGGTAAATGCAATCAAAATTATTCCCGACGGTAAGCTAGTTATTTCCGGGGGAAGTGACAATAATATTAAGGTTTGGAACTTAGAAACTAAATCAGAAATTTTTACACTTACAGGCCATACAGACTGGATTAAATCAGTAGCAGTAACGCCAGATAGCAAACACATAGTTTCTGCTTCTGGAGACAAAAATATTAAGGTTTGGAATTTGGCAACTGGGAAAGAAATTCTGACTTTAACAGGCCATGAAGATTGGGTAAATTCTGTGGTTATCACACCTGATGGCACGCGGATAATTTCTGGATCTGGAGACAAAGCAATTAAGGTTTGGAATTTGGCAACTGGGGAGGAAATTTTAACCCTCACAGGTCATAGTGATGGGATAAAAGCTTTAGCTATTTCGCCTGATGGTAAACGATTAATTTCTGGTTCTGGAGATAAAACTGTGAAGGTTTGGAGTCTGGAAACAGGGGAAAATATTTTAAATTCAGTTTGGAATTTAGTCACTGGAAACAAAGTTTTTACTCTGACTGGTCATAGTGGTTTTGTAAATGCTGTAGCAGTTACAGATGATGGTAAGTGGGCGATTTCTGGTTCGCGGGAAAGCACAATTAAGGTTTGGGATTTGGGAGGGAAAAAGGAACTTTTTACACTTACAGGTCATACTGATGCGGTGACATTTTTGGCGGTGACAGGATCTCGATTAATTTCGGTTTCTGATGATAATACTTTGAAGGTTTGGGATTTGTTAAATCGAGTAGTTCTTGCTAGTTTTACGGGAGATAGTGCGTTGAAATGTTGTACAGTTTCTGCGGATGGGATGACAATTGTCGCGGGAGAAGCTTCGGGGAGATTGCATTTTTTAAGCTTGGAAGAGGGACTGATTAATTAAGATATAAACGAGCTTCTTCTGCTACTTCTTGAGCTAAAGTCTGTCGCAATTCCCAAGGGTAAATTACTTCGCCCTTGGGTCGCCAAGACCGCAAACGCAGCCCAACATTAGTATCCCCGTCGCGATAATTAACTCGATAGTAAGCATCATTTGGCGAGCGAAATTGAAGAATTTTTAATAACTCTTCACGATGTTTTTCATTGGTAGTTTGTTGTTGAATAAATCGCCACGCCTGTTCATAAGTAAGTAATTCAAAAGTTTCGTGACGAAAAGTTTCTTGAATGTAGCGCAGGTTAAATTCACACTCAAATCGTAATAGCATCCATTTAGGTTCTAGGTAGAAATCAAAGCCCCAAGATTGAGCGATTTTTTCTTCAATTACATCGGGTTGTGGTAATTGTTTCGGGTAAGCTTGATGTAAACAATTAGGAAGATGAGGCTCAGTCCAATCTAATTGTTGAATTTTCAGAATGCGGTCTAGGCGATAGTTGTACCATTCCCCTTGTTGGGCAGTAGGTGTTTGTCCAAAAGCACAGAGATAAACTGCCCGTTGTACGTAGTAGATACAAACAGGATAAACAATACATTCAACTATTTTTCCCATTCTGGCACTTTGATAAAGTAATTGAATGGGGGGAACAGGATTAGTCTCCCATAATTTGCACAATTGAGCTTGCCAATCATCGACTAAATCCAGAGTATCTTGAGAAATCACATAATCGACGTGCAGGAAAAATCGCTGAATTCCGCGTATTTCTCTGGAGTTTTGGGCGATGTTTGCTAGTTCTGGATGTAGGAAATTTAAGGGATAGTTGCTAGTTTTTATCGGTACTGAATCCTGATGATTTTCTTGTGGATATTGGGGAAGTTGAGAGACACGATGATAGCACTGATTTCGATATTCTAACCAGCCTAATTCTGTTAAGATTTCTAAGTCTCCTTGAAGGGTGCGGCGAGTTACACCAAATAATCGTTTGGATAATATTTGATCTAATTGAGGCACTGGATCGTGGGCTAATAGAGCTTTTTGCCACTGAATTTCTGAAACTTCTTTGTGATTAAATAACCAGTCGGCGGTGGTTTTTGCACAGGGACAATTGGGGTCATGGAATGGTGGAATAGCTTCACCTTTGGGGTGGCTGGGAGTAAAAAAGGCATCACGCCAATTGTAATAGGTAAAGGGGCGATCGAGGTCAAGGGAGGTTTGGCGATCGCCATAGAGGGTAGAAAGCCATACCCAGAGACGAATCGCCCGCAGTAGGTTTTGTTTGAGAGGCCCCCTTGCTAACCATTGCAGTAGGGGAATGTGGGGATGTGTGCGAAATAGGATGTCTGACATTAGCGCTAAGGGAAAATTTAATTTCAGTTTAATCTTAATTGGAAATGGTAGCTTCCAGGTAGGTGTATGATGGGTTTATTCCTAAAAGTGATAAACCGATGACTACTTACAAGATTGACCTGGAAGGCGATGTACTGAAAGTAAACTTTGGCGAACCGGCGCAAAATGACCAAATTGTGAGGGATGCAGCGGCGCGGTTGGATGAAATGACGGAGACGGGAGAATTGAAGGGGGGAGTGTTGCTGAAAATTAATGGGCCGGCTTCGTTGCCAGTGGCTTGCGTGTTGACTCATAAGGTGGCTCATCTTTATGGTGCAATTAGTGTTTTCGATCCGAAAATCGGCAAATACGTGATTTGTATTACTCATAATCCTGCTTACAAGGTTGGGGATTTAATTGATTAATTAAGGTGAGGGTTGTTGTTATGAAAGTTGTACTTTGTGGACCGCCGCATTCTGGGAAATCTTGTTTGAGGGAGGGGTTGAAACAGGCTATTTTAGCTGTACATCGAGTAGGAAAAGCGCCCTATCCTTATTTTATTACTGCTTGTCCAGATGGCGAGGGTTCTTGGTATATAGAAACAGTCCGTAATAATCCCGATTTAGCTGCACGGTTAAAGAGGGAATATAAGGCTAAATTCACTTGGGCTTTTGCTGAAAGAATAGCTTTTGAGGTGAAGAATGCGAGTTTACCTTTAACTCTAATTGATGTTGGGGGAAGGATTGATGGAAAGAATCGTTTGATTATGGAACACGCGACTCATGGGGTTATTTTAGCTGGGGATTTGGGTAAAGTTGGGGAGTGGGAAAGGTTTTGTCGGGATCTAAATTTGAAAGTTATTGCGATTATTCATAGTGATTATGAGGGGAAGTTTGATGCGATCGAATGTGAGTCTCCTATACTGAGGGGGAGTGTTCATTATTTGGAACGAGGGGAGGATGTTTCGCAGCGTGCGATGGTGCAAGCTTTGGCGAGGGTTTTGGTGCGGTTGAGTCAAGTTTAATTAAGTGTTTTTTAGAGTAAATACATGAATAGTTCTTCTAACGTTATCAAAATTGCTATTGCCTGGTGTCTTGGGTGGGGTGAAGGACGAGAGCCTCAGTTTGATTTGAGTGTTTTACAGCAAATGCACCAAGCGCTGAATGATGGTAAATCAGTGCCGGAGGAGGTACAGTGGATTGTCAAGCAAGTTAAGCAACTACAGGAGATTCCTGAAAAATATTGTCCAGAAAATATTGAAAACTTAAAGAGTGATTATGCAGAATTGTGGAAACAAAACACGCAAATTGGTTTAGTATATGGGGGGGCAACTAAGATCAAGCAATATGTTTTTGAAAATACTAATCTTACCGATATTCGTGGTGCTTCAGCATTGCTAGATAGAATTAATCTGGTTGATTTACCTGCTTTCTTTGGTCAAGGTCAAAAATCAGTTACAATTTCTCAATGGTTAAGTAAAAATTTCCCCGATTTAGCAACAGCATTAATTCCTGAGTTAATTATCTATTCTACAGGTGGAAATATTTTAGCCTTTTGTCCAGCAGCTTTTGTTGATGAACTAGCTAATGCCATTGAAAAAAGGTATACAGAGGAGACTCTGAGAGCTAATTCTTGTGCTGTTGGAGATCAATTTAACTTGTTAGAAATCCGCTTTGGTTTGTTGGCAGATCGGATTGAAGATACTTTCTGGTTAAATAAATATCGTCTAGTCAATGATGAAACAGATAAAGCTAAGATAGAATTAGTTCGTGCTTATTTTGGCAATCCTAAGAATGACGCGGAACTACTAGAAGCATTTCAAAACCGCAAAAGTTTCAATGAAATAACAACTAAATTAGCAATTTTATTTAATCAACGTCGCAGTGGAAATGATTTTCTAAACCGTCCTAGTCGTCGTTATCCGCCGATGTTTGAAACCCATCCTTATTTAAGAAGAGATGAAAGCGATCTCTGTTCAGCAATTGCTCAAATTAATCTTCCTAGTAAACCCTATTTATCTGAATCCTTAGTTCGTAAACGAATTGTAGGTCAAATTGCCAAAAGAGAAGTATTTCAAGAAAACTTACCACCTTGGTTTACCAGTCTTGAACTTGATTGGCAACCTACTGGGATAAAAATTAAAAGCTGGGTAGCTGAATTTGAAGATTACTTAGCTCAGCAAGAAAACTGTCATTTAGCAAATCAGTATTATGAAAATTATAGTCAACCTGAAGAAGCACGATCGCTTAGAGAGCTTGGTAACGTTTATCAAGAATTCGTTGCTTATATCTACGCAGACGGTAACAATATGGGTGGCTATATCCAAACCATCAAAACTCCCGAAGAATATAAGCAATTTAGTGAGGATATTTTTGAAGCTACTGAAAATTCTGTTTATCAGGCATTAGCAGAACATCTTCATCCTCATAAATTACAAAATTTAACCGACCCAGATAATGAGAATCGCAACGGTCAATGGATTCATCCATTTGAAATTTTAACCATAGGCGGAGATGATGTTATGCTCATTGTCCCAGCTAATAAAGCTTTACAAATTGCTAAAACAATTGGTGAAGAGTTTGAGCGTAAACTAGCAAAAACAAAACGTTATCCTTTACCAGCCGACGCTCAGAATAATTCAGTTCACCGATGTCAGGGGTCGCCAGTTCCAAACAACTCCTCATTAAGTATGTCAATTGGGGTTTTAGTGACGGCAAAAGATATGCCTGTTTATTATGCAGAAAAACTGACTGAACAACTGCTTAAGTCTGCCAAAAAAAGAGCTAAAAAATTGAGAGATGTTGGATATTATGGAGGAACAGTAGATTTTTTAACACTGAAATCAGTTACGATGATTTCGTCTAATATTGAGCAATTTCGTAAGGAAGCTTTAACAAAAAAAGTCGGGTCTACTCTGCAACTATATGCCGCGCCTTATACGTTCCATGAGTTAGGAGGTTTAATTAAGGTAGTTGAAGCCTTAAAAAATGCTGAATTTCCCAAGTCCCAACTCTATCAAATTCGTAGTCTTTTAGAAAAAGGAAAACGCATTGCCATTCTAAACTACCGCTATTTTCGAGCCAGACTCAAAGATGGTAAATCAGAACTTCTCCAAAGAGATTTTGAAGAGCCTTGGTGTCCAGCTAAAACAAATGAAGGAAATATTGCTCCCTGGATGTATGAACCCAAAGACGGGATTTATGAAACAATCTGGCGAGAGGTAGTAGATATTTATGATTTTATCGAAGTATCTAGCTCAGATTCTACTAATCAACAACAAATTACTGCTAAGGAGGCTCGCAAATGATTGTACTTCAAGAATTATTAAGCTCAGTTGAAACACAGCCAATTACTGCTATCATCAATACAGCTTTATGTGTAGGTGCAGGTGGATCTTCCGGTTCCCTGGCGGATAAACCAATTGTCCGCAATGCCGAAGGGAATTTATTGATTCCGGCCTCTCAGGTCAAAGGTCGCTTGCGCCACGAGTGCGAAAAGATCGTTAGAGGGCTTAATTGGTCTGTGTGTGAATCTCCTAAGCCTCAAACTATGTGTCCTCAAAGAGCAGGGTTAGAGGGTAATTTTGAACATGAAAAGTATAGAGTTAATTATGGAGAAAATACAAATTATCACTGTTTAATCTGTCAGATTTTCGGCAACTCTGCATTACCATCTCGCGTTCTTTTTGATGATTTAGTTTGTAGCGAACACCCAGATAATTTACCGGAAGTATTACGCCCAGGAGTAACACTTAACCGCCGTCGCCGTACCGCCGAGGATAAGAAACTTTACTTTTTAGAAACCTCTCCAGCCAATGCAAAACTCAAATTTGAGGGTAATATTCACATCCTGCCAAGTTGGACATCAAATCGTTCAGATTATGCTAAGGTGCTTATCTGGGCAGGTTTGCGACGCATTCATGCTTTGGGTGGGAGTAAATCAGCGGGTTTGGGATGGCTAGATTGGCAACTTCCTGAAATTGTGGTGGGCGAAGATGTCTGGGATTTTTTGGCACAAGGGGGTAACAATGAAACAAATTGAACTGCAAATTAAAGCACTTTCACCACTGGCAATTAGTCGCCAGAAACCTGGAGGTTCGGTGAGTGAAGCAATGGATTATATTCCGGGTTCCGTAATTCGGGGTGCGATCGCATCCAAAATTTTACAAGAATCTGGCCATTATTCTAGCGATCTTTCTCAACATGGAGGGGAGTTTCAAGCGTTATTTTTAGGTGAAACGCCTGCTATTTTCCGAAATGCTTATCCTGCAAGCCTAGAAATTGATGAGGGTAAAATAGATATTCAAAATAATATTAGGATATTACCTGCGACCGTAGTTAGTTCTAAAACTAAACCTGGATTTTGTTTGATAGACGAAAATAAAAATGGGGTATTTGACACTCTAATCGACCGCTTCTGTGCTGAAAGATATGCTTGCCTGTATGACCCCAAGTGTCCAAAGGATGGTAGTAGAGTTGAACCTTTTAGTGGTTTTTATAGTATTTTGAATGAAAATTACTACAGTCATTCTATCAGCAAACGCCTTTTGACACGGGTGGGGATTAACCGCAGACGTGCCACAGCAGAAGATCAAATACTATACAGTATAGAAGCTCTCAATGAATCAAAAGAAAAAAGGGAAAACCCGATAGTTTATTCTGGCTCTATTTTGGTTCCAGATTCTGAGTTGGCCAATTCCCTTAAACAATTTATTGAGCAGCGCCGTCACAATTTTCGTGTAGGTGGCTCAACGTCACGAGGTTTAGGAAAAGTTGAAATTACAGCTAAACAACCCATTGATGTTAAGCTAGGCATACAAGATCGAATCCAAAAGTTTAACGAAAAATTACGTGAACGCTGGCAAACTTGGAAGATTTTTAACGATTCTAAAGCTGAGTTATCTGATGAACAAACTTATTTTACTATTGGTTTACAATCTGACGCTATTTTAAGTGAACAATGGCGGCGCACTACAGTCATTTCTCCAGAAATGCTAAAGCAGTTTGCAGAATTGGATCGCTCAATATGTTTAGACCTTCATGCTGTATATAGTAGCTATGATTATCTTTCTGGTTGGAATTCTGCTTGGGGTTTGATGAAAGATGTCGAGTTAATCACGAATAAAGGTGCTGTTTATTTATTTAGTACTACTCAACTAGACTCTTGGCTCAAACCTTTGGGAGAATTAGAAATGAGAGGAGTAGGCGATCGCACCTGTGAAGGTTTTGGTCAAATTCGGATTTGTGATGAATTTCATTTAATTATGCGTGAGGAGGCTGTCTAACTATGGAATCAACTTCTGAAATATTTCTTATGGAACAACTCAGCTTGATAGCTGAACAAGAAATCGGCAAAAAAATGGATTCTGTTATTCCTGAATTTCAAAAAATAGCTAAAATTTTTACAATTACAGAAAAAGATGAAAAATCTCCTTTTAGAAATGTTTTGGCTGTGGCTAATGAATCTGGTTCATCTATTGAAGTTATTAAAAACTATATCCGCTATCAAGTGGGGCGGCGAGGTGCTAGTGAAATTTGGCGACAGAAAAATCTTAAAGATAAAAAACTGTTTGCGACGGCTGTTGTTGAGCAGATTGATAGTCTGAGTCAGGAGGCTCAAAACATTGTAGATACTCTAAGAAAAACTATAGGCTATTCAACTCGTAGGGCAGATTTTCATAATTACCTAGAAGATGCTGAAAATCGAGAACAATTGAAAAAAAATATTCACTTGAAACTCACTCAACTTTATCTAGGTTATCTAGCACGGGAGCATACAGCCCTTCTAGGGGAGAAAAATGCTAAAAAGGATATTGAAACTAAATCCAGACCCCACTTAACCTCAAAATAGGAGAAAAGATTATGCCTCGTCTAGTTATTTCAACTGTGGGAACAAGTTTGTTAACTAATCAAATTAATCTACGACGCGATCCTAAAGATTGGTCTTCTCGTTTACAAGAGATGGCGAATAAAACTCAAGATGATATTCGCAAATACCATCAAGATGTTGACGATATTATTCAACAGTTAAGGGAGAGAGCGGAAAAAACGTTATCCAACGGTACTATCTTAGAAATTCGAGATGCTAGTGCTGAATTAAATGGTATCTATGGATTGTATGAAGAGCAATTAGAGCAAGGTAAACAGGATGTACATTGGTTGATTACTACTGATACAGCCCAAGGTCAAGTAGCGGCTGAGATTGTCAAAGATTTTTTACAAACTAAAAATTTTACTGTAGACATCTATCAGCCTAAAGACCTTTCAACTACTAGCACACGACAGTTTACTCAAGGTATTGATGAACTTCTCAAATGGATGGATGAAATAATTCCTGGATATAAAGACTCAGGTTATATAATTTGTTTTAATCTTGTCGGAGGTTTCAAAGCCTTACAGGGTTATGTCAATACGATTGGTATGTTTTATCAAGCTAATGAGATGATTTATATCTTTGAGGGTAGTTCGGAAATCATCAAAATTCCACGTCTACCAATTCAGGTTGATAAATCAGTCATTAAACCTGTCCAATTTGCTCTGATGGCAGAAGGTGCTTGGATTAAGCTATCAGAACTCATAGATGTTCCTAAAACATTACTTTTTGGTGATGGTGATGAAGCAACTTTAAGTCACTGGGGACGACTAATTTGGAATCGTTCTAAATTAGATTTTCTATCAAGAGAATTGCTCGAATTTCCTTTACTTAAGTATGAATCAAGTTTCATCAAAGATTATGAAAGTAAAAAGGAACCGAAAGATAAATTAAAGCTTCAAGAAGTTCTTGGCAAGATTTCTCATTTACTTATTAAACATAAAGGTGATACTGCTGTACTTAAAGGTGATGGTGGTGTCCTTTACGAAGTTTATACAAACAAAGGAGGGATTGCTCATTTTCGAGTAACTCAAGGAATTCGTGTTAGCTGTACATCTTCAGGGGGAGTTTTACATCTCCGTCATTACGGAAAAGAGCCAGATGTCAATAAAAATCCATAGCTATTACCAAAAAATTGATTATGTTTGACACTTTCAAAAATCGCCTAGAAATTACTGGAACTCTCATAACTGTAACAGCCTTACGTATTAGTGCTGGCCGATCGTCTGAACCCATTGGTTCTGATTTACCTGTGATTAAAGATGCTTTGGGACGACCTTTGATTCCAGGGTCGAGTTTTAAAGGAGCTTTGCGATCGCGCCTCGAAAGCTTCCTACGCGCTATTGATTCTAGTTTCGCAGAAGATCCTGCCAATTTCACAAGTTCAATCAGAAATAACCAAGTTAAAGCCTTTAAAGAGCAACACAAAGACAATGATTTAGAATTGACACAAGCACTGGTGAGGATTACAGATCGAGTTTCTCATTTATTTGGTTCTCCCTGGCTTGCAAGTAAGTTCCAAGTCCGAGATTTAACCGTATTACCTGATTTTTGGTTTGGACAATATCAAGAACGAGATGGTGTAGCTATTGATAGAGATACCGAAACAGCCTCCGATGGCAAACTTTATGATTACCAAGTTGTACCTCCTGGAACACCGTTTGAGTTTCGCGCTGTAGTAGAAAATGCCGAAGATTGGGAATTGGGATTATTAATGATTGGATTGCATCAATTTGAGACAGAACAAATTCCATTGGGAGGAGGGCGATCGCGTGGCTTAGGTGTTGTCAAATTAGAAATAGATAAGATGGACTGGTTTGATGCAAGAGACGAAAAAGATCACAAGAAAACAGATGCAGAAAAGTTACTCGAATATCTCAAGCAGCTAGTAAACAATAATCCTACCTACGTTGATGCTAAATCTTTCAAAGAAAAGTGGACAGAATCTATAATTAATCATCTCAGACAGGAGCTTCAAGCTCGTTCTAATACTCAAATTAATGTTGAGGATAAATAACTATGCACAAGAAATTAGTGAATCATTGCACTATCGACTTAACCTTAATTCCTGACGGGCCGATTTTAATTAAATCTGGCAGACAAGGGGCTGACCCTACTAAACCGGATATGGAGTTTGTCGAAACTTACTACAGGGGTAAACGTTCAATTTATCTACCTGGAAGTAGCTTAAAAGGAGCCATTCGCGCCCATGCAGAAAGAATTGTGAGGACTGTAGGTAAAGAAAGATTCGATTCTACTCATCCCAATGTTCCTTGGGCTAATAATCCATTGAAAGATGAACATAAATATCTCAAAGATCGGGAGAATAAACCCTTACCTGCACCTGATATTTATAAAAAGTCATGTTTTACTGACCAAATGTTTGGAAACACTTCTATTGCCAGTCGAATTAGGATTGAAGACGCTTATCCAGTTGACACTAAACAAGTTAAACTTGAAGAGCGTAATGGAGTCGCTATTGATCGAGTTTTTGGTTCTGTAGCAGTAGGCCCCTTTGACTATCAAGTTTGTACTTCTGGAGAATTTTGTACTAAGATTCATTTCAAAAATTTCACCCTAGCTCAGTTAGGGCTAATTGGTTTAGTGTTAAGAGATTTGAATGAAGGTTGGTTCGGTTTAGGTTTTGCCAAATCACGAGGATTAGGAACAGTTCGAGTTAAATACAATTCAGCCGTTATTCAATATCCTGGTTGTGAAGTAAGGGACAAACAAATTTACAGCTTTGCAAGTCAACAGCCTTTATGTTCGCATACAACTATATTAGGTGTAGGAGAATTTTTAATAGACAATGAATATGGTTTCCCAAAACCGGATAAACAAGAAAATACTCTTGTTGCTGCTCAACCAATGGAGTTAGGATTTGGAATACAACAAACTTGGACTGGCGAAGAACAAGTTAACGATTTATTTGGAAGAACAGTACAATCTTGGAGCCAGCTTTTACGAGGGGGTAAAGCAGCATGAGTTTCGTAGGTATTAAGCAGCTTTCCTCAGCAAGTGATTTGAGAGCATTACTAGCTCAAAAAGCTGACCAAAATAGTTATTACTTTCTTCGTTGGTTTCATAAAGTCAATGGCATTGTTAAAGACTTACCACCAGAGTTTCCCAGTCCAGAGGGACAAATGTTCAATCCCGAATGTGAACTTCGTTGGAAACAAAATAAAAATGGTTATGAAGTTTTGCTTTTAAGTCAAGCTGATTTAGATTTAGATTTAGATTTTACTCCTGTAGGGAAAAGTTGGGAAACACAACTAAGAGATGCAGAAGTTTACTCTAACCCTGAAACTCGCTTTCCGAATCCATTTAAGAATGAATGTCCTGATATAGCTCAACGCTATTTCATTGACAAACAAACTTGTAATGTACACTTTGTAGCCTTAACTGTAAATCTTAAAAAGAGGTAAAATTTCTATGGTTAACTCACCAGATAATATAGCTTCTTCAAAACCTTATAAATTGATACCTTTTCCAGCAAAACTTCCTAACCTAGCTCACCCTGCTGGACATGATAAATTTCGTAATGATTGTTTACATGGAACTTTGTTTCTCAACCTAATTGTACAAACACCACTGCACGTTTCCACAGGTGTAGTTGTAATGGGGGATGACATTGGTAATAGTAGTATTCCTTTAATCAAAACTATGACTCAGGGAATTAATGAAGAACTCATTATTCAAGGTAGTTCTCTTAAAGGTTGTATTAGGTCTGTTTATGAAGCAATTACAAATAGCACTTTAGGAGTCATTAGTAAAGACTACGAGAGACGAATTACTCAAGAATACTTACCATCTGGTCAGTATGATAGTCTGTGTAGTAAGAATAATTTATGCCCAGCTAGTCGGATATTTGGGGCTTTAAATTGGCAAGGCTTAGTTGAATTTAGCGATGCTAGATGCGATCGCGTATATTCAATCGGTTTTATGCCTTCTCTATATTCTCCTCAACCAAAGCTCAATAATAGAACTTTTAACCCTAACTATTTTGATGAAAATGGTAAAGTGAAAGGTAGAAAGTTTTACTATCAGACCGATCAAGCTGTTGATGCTGGAGAAAGAGGTATTCCGGTGCAGCAGGCGGGGATTGAGTATATTTTTAATACGCGGTTACAGTTTATGAACCTGAAACCTGAAGAGTTAGGAACGCTGTTAATTGTATTAGGACAAGATTCTCAATATCCAATCGCTTTGAAGGTCGGGGCTGGTAAACCAGTAGGGATGGGAACTATGGAGGTAGAGATAACAGAAGCGAGAGTGCTGCAAGGTCAGAATGTACGCGATCGCTACTCTAGTTATACAACCTCAGAAACAGGTCATCTAACTGGCGATCAACTTGAGCAATTTATTAAACAACAAATTCAAGTAGCACATAGTACCAGCTTAATTGAGAAAAATCAATTAGAAGAAGTAGCTGAAGTGCTTGGTTATCCTACAGAACGTCAACCTATAGAAGGAAATTACTAATAATGATTACTGAAACTAATACTGAAGTAATGACAGATGAAGAATGGGCTATTGCTCATGCGATCGCTCACACCCTAACTAAAGATCAAATAAGGATTGAGAGTACATCAGATGGAATATTAACTGAGTTAAAGACAAGCACTTCCTATCTGCAAAGTATTATAAATCAAGACAATGCTGGAGACAGATTTTTCACTTATCTAAAAACACTATTAACTAAAGGTGAAAAATTTATACATAGCGAACAAACTCCTCATTATCGACATTCCATTGAAAAGGCTTGTCGTAAATACCTGCAAGAATATCAAGTAGATGCTCAAACCATGCTAAAAATTTTGGGATGGGCATCACGCCTAATTCGTTATTATAAAGTTGAATCTGTTGCGGAAGTATTATTTACATTACCCAAAAAGCGTCATTTTCAGATAGGAGATATTCTGGAAGCAGAAGTCACAAAAAAGAATAATAAGGGAAGCAAAGTTACTTACCAAGTTAAAGGAGAATCATACAATGAAAAGGAACCTAAAAATTTTGATCTCATTCCAGAACAAGGAATGGTAAAAGTTCAAGTTGTATCTTTAAATCCTGATGACGGCAGTATTAATCATGTAAAATTTGTCAAGCAATGACCCTTAACCACCACTTTTACACCCTCATCGGCTTTCCCCCCCACCAATTCCAACTCCAAACGATCGCACTCCTTCGTCTCCCCAATTCCAGAAAACCGCAACCGCGATCGCACTTCCAATTCCGATAAAGCCAATGCCATAAACCATATTAAAATTAGCAAAAAAGAAACAACCTATGATCGCAAATCCTCAATACTCTCAAAAAATGACGGCAGAAGAATACCTAGAATGGGAAGCTAAACAAGAACTTCGCCATGAATATATTGACGGCGAAATTGTAGCGATGACAGGAGGTACTATTCCTCATAATGATATTGCTCTCAACTTCTATACGTCACTAAGACCCCATTTGCGTCAGAGAGGTTGTCGAGTTAATGTATCAGATGTGAAAGTTCAGGCTAATAAAAACAGTCGTTATTTCTATCCTGATTTAGTTGTCTCTTGCGACACCCAAGACTTGCAATCCCGTGACTTTATTCAACATCCTAAAGTTATTGTTGAAGTGCTTTCTCCCGGTACAGCAAGTTACGATCGCACTAAAAAACTCAAATATTATCGCCAGATTCCCAGTTTACAAGAATATGTCTTAGTTGAATCAGAAGAAATAGCTGTTGAAATTTATCATCGAGGGGAAGGTAAAATGTGGTATTATTATGCGTATACAGATAGAGACGCGATCGCCTTAGAAAGTATTGAGTTTGAGTGTCCGATTGAACTTTTGTATGAAGGGGTTAGCTTCGATCGAGAGTTAGAGCAAAATAGGTATTGAGAATTTTAAGGATCGATTCCCTCTATGTCTCTACTTCGGGAAAAATGAAAATGCGATCGTACTCGTTTTTAAATTATTTAGGAGGAATTGGTGATGAAATCTCACGATGTTGCTTTACAAGTGATGCAGGAAGCTGTAGAGGTTTTAGTAGATTGGACTAAGCCTAACTTACCTTGGAAAGAATCAAATAAAGGCGAAATAGATAAAGCTGTGAAAAAGGCTAAAGGTTATCTGCATTGGCCAGAAAAGTCAGCAAAATCTGAACCTCAACCTCTGCGCCTGCTATTTGATTTTGTTCATTTTTCTGAAGATGGGAGAGAAGAGAAAAAACCAGAAAATTACTGTCCTGTGAGTGCGATCGCAGAATCCGATCCTTGTATTCCCTATCCGAAGGAAAAACCTGATTTAACTGATTATAAAGAAACTATCAAAAAGGAGTTAGAAAAACTTGAATCGGAAGATTGGCAAAATTTGTCATTGCTGACTTTATTTATTGAAAAATATGGTTCGTGTTTGAGCTTTGGTGAGTCGGATATTGCTTTAGTTGATATGGCGCGATCGACGGCGGCGGTTGCTGCTGCTTTAGTTGATAATTCTGACGCTGAGAAAATTGCTTTAATTGCTGGTGATTTGTCAGGGATTCAGAATTTTATTTACACGATTTCTTCTGATGGTGCGCTGAAGTCTCTACGCGCTAGAAGTTTTTATCTGGAATTAGTAGCTGAGGAAATTGTACAGCAGCTTTTGGAGAAATTAGATTTACCGCGTACCAGTGTTATTTATGCTGGAGGAGGAAATTTGTATATCTTAGCGCCTGCTAATCAGCATACGATAAATGTTGTTAGCAAAGTGCAATTAGATTTCAACCAATGGTTGAAATATAAATTTCAAAGCAAAATCTTTTTAGCGCTTGCTATTTCTGATCCTTTCCATGCTAAAGATGTATTCGCTTTCAAAGATCCAATCAGTAATAAAAGTAAATTTGCCGAACATTGGGATAAGGTGATTATAAAAGTTAATCAGCAAAAATCTCAAAAATTTATCCATCAAATTGATGATTTACTGAAAATTAAGGTAAGTTACGAACAAAAATGTCGGGTTTGTCATCGAGACAATACAACCGATTTAAAGGAAGTTGAAAATGATGATGGAGAGTTGATTCTCCAATGTCCAAGTTGTCAAAAAATGTCTCAATTGGGTAGCCAGTTATTTAAAACTACCGTAGTTGTGCGCTCAAAACGCCAACACATACCAGGTAGATTAGGAAAAATCTCTTTGCAATCGGCTCACTATTATCTTTTTGAGAACAAAGAGAGTCTGCCAGAATTGCAAAAGGAAGAAACTGTATTTTTTATCAATAATTGGGAAACTAAAAACTATCAATTTCAAAATTCAGTTTCTTTATTGTTGGGTAACTATGCTCAAAACAGTGAAGAGAAAGAGCCAAACTTTATCCGAGCTAATGAAATGGCAAGTCGCGCCGATGGAATTAACCGAGTTGGTTACTTGCGAATGGATGTAGATAATTTGGGTAAAATCTTTGCTAAAGGTCTTGAAAAAAAGACAATTCAAAACTTACCGAGAATTGCTGGACTTTCTCGCCTAATGACCTATTTTTTTAAGGTTTATCTAAATAGCTTGGCAAAAGATCGGTGTGCCAATTTACCCATAGGAGCAAAGAGTTTGAATGAAGGCGATCGCCCAAATTTACTTTTCATTTATGCCGGAGGTGACGACTTATTTATTAGCGGTTCTTGGAATGAAGTAGTGGACTTTGCCTTTGATGTCTATCAAGCATTTCGAGCTTATACTGGTCATAATCCCGATATTACTTTATCCGGTGGAATCAGTCTTGCTGATGTCAAATTTCCGCTTTATCAAGCGGCAGATGAATCGGGGGAAGCTGAGGATGCAGCTAAAGGAAATGGTCGAGATAGTTTAGGATTATTTGGGAATGTGTTTAAATGGGATGAATGGTTAGGGACTTATAAATCAGAAGCGATCGAGCAAGAAATTAGAAACTATCTAAGTTCAGAAACTTTCCCTAGCTTATTTGGGATCTTACCTTTTGTGAAAAAGCTGTACAATATAGATAGTAATCATTCGCGTAGCTTTGTAAGAAACTTACTAGCTACGGCGCAAGTTCAAAATCAAATGATTAACGAGATTAAGCAAAAACGCAAACAGCCAGAGTATCAAGGTCAAGAGCGAGATATTCGCTACTATTTACACTTACCCAAAATTGCTTATACTTTGGCGCGACTTCCTGAAAATGTGCTGGATGATGATTTTCGTAAGTCTTTAAAGAGTCCGTATAATGCGCCTTATTTTCGAGCGATCGCTACTTGGATTGAATTACTTAACCGCAAGGAAAGCCATGACTCAAACAACGACTAAAACTAAATTCACTTTTGAAGAGTATCTTATCTATGACGACGGTACAGATAACCGTTATGAATTGGAAGATGGAGAATTAATTTTAATGAATCCGCCAACTTTTGACCATGCGTTAATTATTCGATTCTTAACAAATAATTTTGAAGCAGAAATTACGCGGCTGAATTTACCTTGGCTGACTTTGCAGGGTATAGGAGTCAGAACATCGATCGCTCGCTCTCGAATACCAGATATTTCTGTTATAAATAGAGAACAAATAATCCGCAGAGATATATCAGCTATTCTGGAATTAGCTATAATAGCGGTAGAAATTGTTAGTCCTGAATCGCGAACGAGGGATTATCGGTTTAAGCGTTCTGAGTATAGTGTAGTGGGGATTCCTGAGTATTGGATTGTCGATCCGGTGGGGCAAAAAGTTACTATTTTGACATTAGTGGAGGGATTTTATGAACAGGTAGAATTTAGAGGAAATGAGATTATTGTTTCTCAGACGTTCCCCGAATTGGGGTTAACTGTGGAACAGGTATTGCAAGGTTGATTGAATGCGATCGCAATTTGGATAAAACTACTCACCGCAAGCAAAGCTATGACTCAAACAACGACTAAAACTCAACTAACTTTTGAAGAATACCTAACCTATGATGATGGCACAGATAACTCTTATGAATTGGAAGATGGAGAATTAATTCTGATGAATCCACCCACATTTCGCCATGCGTTGATCGTTCACTTTTTGATCGATGCGTTTGGAACACAAATTAGACAGCTTAGTTTACCTTGGATAACTTTATCAGGGATTGGGGTAAGAACATCTGTTAATCGTTCTAGGATTCCTGATGTCTGTGTAATTAATAGAGAGCAAGTTGCTAATTTAGATGTATCTGCTGTGATAGAATTAGCAATAATAGCGGTAGAAATTGTTAGTCCAGAATCGCGAACGAGGGATTATCGGTTTAAGCGTTCTGAGTATAGTGTAGTGGGGATTCCTGAGTATTGGATTGTCGATCCGGTGGGGCAAAAAGTTACTGTTTTGACATTAGTGGAGGGATTTTATGAACAGGTAGAGTTTAGAGGAAATGAGACAATTGTTTCTCAGACGTTCCCCGAATTGGGGTTAACTGTGGAACAGGTATTGCAAGCTTGATTGAATGCGATCGCAATTTGGATAAAACTATTCACTCATAATTAAAATGTATGAATCAACCACCTAAACGAATAGATCAACAGCATGATATTGCTAAAGAAATTGTTGATACAATTAAGAAATTGAAAACACCAGAAGGAAAGGAAGGAGAGGGAAGTCTAAAAGATTATCCAATTCGGATTTTAGTTCAACACGCACAGACATTTGGGCCAGAACTAAAGCGACAACGGCTGGAAACAAATCAAGTTCGTAAGTTCCTAGATGCAATCAATCAATTAAAAGCCAAATTGGTGGGAAATGATTTCTCAGTTATTGAAACGGAAGTTGTTCTTCTTAAACCAAAACTTGCTTACGCAGCCGCACGTCAAGATGCAGTTAAAGCATTAAATCGAGTTATGTCAGAGGCGATTGATAAAGTACACAGTAAAGCTGATTTCGATCGCTTAGTTCAATTGATGGAGTCAATTATCGCTTATCATAAAGCAGAGGGAGGAAAATAATTATGCCAGCATCACTTCAACAAAAACCGTTACTGGGAAAATTTCGTCTGACTAGCACTTTACTTGTGGAAACTGGTTTACACATTGGTGGAGGTGGTGAAAGTTTAGATATTGGTGGTTTAGACAAACCAGTAATTCGAGATCCTCTAACTCGTCAGCCATATCTACCAGGTTCTTCTATCAAAGGTAAGTTGCGATCTATTCTTGAACGACTTTTGAATAAATCACTTAATCGTCCTGGTGGAAGTGGAACTTATCGTTATGAAAGTGATGATTTAGAAGATGGCTTCTCAGAGATTGATGGTCAGTTAATTCCCTATGAAGGTGCTACCAACTGTCAACTTAGTCGGATATTTGGCTCGACTGGTGGCCCCGCAGGAAGAGGTAATAAAACTTGGATTAAAACATCTATCGTACAAGCTAAAGGCTTGGAAGAAAAAGGAACACGAACTATCAATGAAGAGGAATATACTAGCACCATAGGCAGAAATTCGCCGGCTCGTTTGATTGTACGAGATTGTCATTTATTGCCAGGTTCAGTTAAAAAATTGAAAGAGATTGATACTGGGTTGTATATGACTGAATGGAAATTTGAAAATGGAATCGATCGCATTACCGCCGCCGCGAACCCTAGACAATTAGAGCGAGTACCTGCGGGATCTGAGTTTAGTTTTGAGTTAGTTTATACCGTTGAAAATCCAGAGCAAGCAGTTGAAGATTTGAAAAATTTAGCGATCGCAATTGCGATTTTAGAGGATGATGCTCTTGGCGGACATGGTTCTCGCGGTTACGGCAAAGTTAGTTTTCATAATTTTGAATTTTTCTATCGCGGCATTAACCAATATCGTGATATTGTCGGCGGTGGAAGCGATTTGCTCAAACCGATTAAAAAGGCAGATAACACTCCTGAACTCCTAGAAAATTTTGGGAGTTTAAGTGATGAAATTCAACAGCTATTGCCAGCAGGAGATGACAATTAAATATGACTGTATGGAAACTATTTAGACTGAATTTCAAAGGCAACCCTGTTCACTTTGGCGAATTGGGAATTGGCATGGAAAAAACGAGCGATCGCATTCACTCAGACACCTTATTTAGTGCTTGGGTGAGTGCCTACGCTCGGTTATTTGGGAAAGATGCTGTTGAGGAACGATTAAAGCAGTTCACAACAGAAATAGAACCACCTTTTCGCTTAAGTTCTACCTTTATCTATCGGCAGGTTAACGACGAAACTATTTACTATTTACCCCGTCCTTTGAAACGTCCGAACAATTACCCAGATAACGATTTTGATTTTGCCAAAGAGTACAAAAAACTCAATTACTTACCCTTAAAAATCTGGCAATGTTGGTATCAAGGGGAGGGATGGATAAAGAGCGATGGAGAAGAACTTAAAGCTAAGGCTAAAAAGCAAGAAAGCCTGATTAGAAAACTGAAACAAGCAGGAACTTTTGAATATAGCGAAGCTTTTAAAACACAAAAAGTTCCTAAAATTGCAGTCGATCGCATTACCAGAGCAACCAATATCTATCACACTAATTTTGTGTACTTTCAAGAAAACGCTGGATTGTATTTTCTTGTTGAATTTTCCAAGCCAGAATTTGAAAATAATTTCTTAACTGTTTTAAACTTTTTGGGTAGTGAAGGAATTGGTGGCGAACGTTCTAGTGGCGCAGGACAATTTAAGGTTGAGAATGTTGAATCCAGCGAATTAACTCCTGAGTGGGAAAAAGTTGTTAAGTTTGATAAGGGAAATTTTCATAGTCTGATCAGTTTATTTTGGGAAAATCCTCTTGCTTCTGACTTGCTAGATAAAGAAGGTAAATTAAAACAAGAATCTAGCTATGAATTACTGCGTCGAGGTGGGTGGATTTCCTCTTCACCTTCAGGGAGTCAGCGTCGCCGCAAGTCAATACAAATGTTTGCTGAAGGTTCAGTTTTTCCTGATAAACCAATGGGAAAATTGGCAGATGTGACTCCAAATGGTTTTAGTTCTCATTCTGTTTATCGTAGTGGCATTAGTTTGAGTTTACCAATTAAAGCAAAATTCGAGTAAAATTATGGTTTCTACTTCTGAAAATCCTCTGGTTAAACCAGAGGTTTATGAAACAAAACGCATTCAGCTTACCAGTCCAATTCTGCATATTGGTTCGGAAGTTTCTAAACTGAGTCCGTTTGAGTATGTGCAAACAGAAAGTCGAGTTTATTTGCCAAATCAAGAAGCTTTAGCTAAGGCATTACACCACAGAGGAAAGTTACAGGAGTATATTCGTAGAATTGAAAATAGAGAAGAAATTACTAGCCTGTTAAAAGAAGCTTTTGGGGATAATTGGCAAAATAATCAAGAACTTGAAGCAATCTTTCCTAAGACTGGGATTAGTCGGAAGTGGACGGAAGAAAAAATTACCGATTTGCGTCCGATGATTCGTAATGGTTTCGGACAGCTTTATATTCCAGGTTCTTCAATTAAGGGAGCGATTCGGACTGCGATCGCTTATTACTTACTTAAGCATGAAGAACAGTATCAAGTTCCTGAAAAATCGCGAGTTAGCGAAATAGAAAATAGACTCCGTGCAAGAACGGGTCAATTAAAAGATAATGCGAAAAAAGCCAATGATGATTTGATGAAAAGTCTTTTTTCTGAATTTGAGCTTTTTTATCAAGGGAGATGCTCATCTGGCAAAATAGAAAGTTCTAATACAGATTTTATGAGGGCAATTAAAGTAACTGATTCTAAGCCTATCATAAAACGCATCCTCAAAAGTAAAGACAGTCGGACAAAAGATAAAAATGTCAACATACCTGTTGTTGCTAAAGTTATTGTATCCAGTTTTGTTAATACTCGTACTAAAGAGGGATTTTTGGATAAATTGGCAAAATATAAGGCTCCCATTTACGCTGAAATGGCTTACGAAGTCTGGACAGAATTTACCTTGATTTTAGACACTGAAATGCTCTCATGGTTCCGTCGTAATGATAATATGTCAATCCCCTTCACAACAATAGAGGATATCTTAAAAATTTGTAAAGAATTTGCTCAAGATCAATGGGAGTATGAGCAAAAATATTGGAAATCAATTAAGAATAACCCATCAGAAGATTTGTATTTTGATAGTATTAGCGAAGAATTTTACGCACAAAGTAAGTGTCCTTATGGCTTGAGAATAGGTTGGGGAAGTGGCATGATGGGAACTACCATTGATTTGCAACTGAATGAGCAGCTTAGATCGGAGATTCGGGATGCTTGTGGTTTGGATGCTCCTAATTACGAAGCACCTAAATCAAGACGTGCCGTTGTCAATGAAAATGGAGAGATTAAATTTGCACCGGGTTGGGTTAAATTTAAGGTATTATAATTATGCTAATTCGTTCTACTTGGACGCTGAAAGTATCTGAGCCTACTGTACTACCTCGTTCCTATAACTTGGAATTAGTAAAAGATTTGCATCACCGCATAGGTTTAGAGACAGGAAGTGAGAAAATTCCATCTGTTACATATTCCGGTTTAATGGGAATTTGTTCTGCTTCCAGGGATTTTTTAACATTTGCTCCTGATGAGTTTTACCAGTTATCAATTTGCGGGTTACGGGAGATGTCATCAAAAGCGATCGCGTCTCTCGATCTCTCCTCTGGATTAGAGTTTTTAGGTGCAAAATTTGAAGTATGCGATCGCGAAGACAAAATCACCACTTACGAAGAACTTTACACCACCTTAGTTGCTAACGAACCCGAACCAATTCGCCGCTTTAACTTACAGTTTATCACTCCTACTGCCTTTGCACAAAACCGTAATCACTTACCCTTACCCCTGCCAAGTTTAATGTTTCGCAGTTGGTTAGAAAGATGGAACGAATTTGCCCCCGTTTATTTAGGAGGTGATGAATTAATTGCTTATTTGGAAAGTAATATTGCGATCAAGTCACACCAAATTAAAACACGGTCGTTTCAGTTATCGAGAGGTTATGTAAATGGATTTGTTGGTAACATAAATTTACAGATTCCTTATCGAATTGATGCTTTACTGGTAAATGTAGCTAATCTACTGATTCAGTATAGCCAATATTCAGGCACGGGAATTAAAACCCGTTTGGGCATGGGACAGACAATTGTAAAATAAAAATATATATTTTAATATGGAGTAAAATTGATTATGGCTAAAATTCTGATTTCACCTTTAGGAACTGGCTCTCTTGATAAAAATAACACTGCTACCCGAAAATACAGACCAGCTAATTATCGAATAGATGGCAAAGATTACCAAAAAAGCTTTATTGCTTCTGCTCTTTATGAACATTTAGAACTAGACGGTATCATTTTTATTGGTACTGTCAAGTCCATGTGGGAAGAAGTATATGAATCTTTTTGCAAAGAGAAAAACCTCGAATGTAATGCAGACTATTATTGCCAATTAGCTGATAAAATTGATCAAATGGGCTATCGTAGCTCTCTTGATTCACTGGATTTGTCTTTGTTAGAATCAGTTTTAGGTTCAAAATCTAAATGTATTTTGATAAAATATGGTCTCGATCAAGCAGAGTTGTGGGAAAATTTTGATCAAATTATTCAGGTAATATATTCTCTACAAGATAAGGATGAACTTTACCTGGATATTACTCATTCCTTTCGTTCTTTATCTGTTTTTCAATTTCTGACTGTAACATTTATCCAGGATCTATTTTCAGAGAAGAAGATTAATATTGCGGGTGTTTTTTATGGAATGCTCGACGTAACACAAGAACTAGGATACACACCTGTGGTAGACTTAAATCCTTTGTTTGAGATAACATCTTGGATTAAGGGAGCTTATAGCTTGAAAAACTATGGAAATGGAGATTTAATTGCTGAACTATTGAAAGAACAGGGTGAAGATGCACTAGCCAATCAAATTGCTCAATTATCTCAAGCAATTAATATCAATTATGTCAATGCAATAAAACAAAATAGCACAGCATTAAAATCTTCTCTTTACAATCCTTCTCAAAGCAGACCCTTTAATTATCTGAGAGGAATTTTAGAAAAATTTGCCCAAAAATTTACTCGAAGTTCTATTACAGAAGCAGAATATCAATTAGAGCTTGCTGGTTGGTATTTTGAAAATCAACGTTATGCTACAGGATATATAACTCTTGCTGAGGCAATTATTACCTATGTTTGTGAGATACAAGGAAAAAATTCAGGATTGGAAGAGGCTCGAAATGAGATGAAAACTTTCTTACATCGTTCAGACAACAAAAATCGAGAACTTGCACAACTTTACTTTAAGGTAAATCCAATTCGGACTGCGATCGCTCATGCTTTAATTGATAAAAAAAGAGCAAGCGCGTCAGATGCGATCGCTAATGCGGAGGGATACTACCAGCAAGCTAAACAAATTTTCAAAACAAAAAAAATGGGTTAGCTAATGGAATCAGAACTATCATCTTTAATTTCCAACTCCAAGTGATCGCACCCCCCCAATTCTGCTAAACTAGACTCAGACTTAATTTAGGAGTCCAATATGTCTTTCAGCAATTACAAAAGCATCAGCGCAGTCCTCAAGGAATTTCAAATCACCTACACCGAAGCTGATTTTATAATCGAAACTGCCTTTAATATTCCTCAATACTTCCGCGAAGACTTGCAATTTGTAATGAGAGAAGGAGTTGTTAATAATTCAGAGTTTGCCATTTGTGAAAACTTGATTTATCCACTCCTGAAAGAAACATGGAAATGCTATTATCATAAATTAACTTTGTGGAGTCACCAATCATTAAATTATGATGAGAAATTATCTGGCTTTCCAGAATATATTCTCGCCAAGCGCTCAAAGTTAGGGAAAGTTGTTTTTGAACAACCCTATCTGCTTTTAGTTGAGGCAAAGCAAGACAAATTTGATGAAGGATGGGGACAATGCCTAGCTGAAATGGTGGCCGCACAGAGACTTAATGATGAACTACAGATCGTCATCCTTGGTATTGTTTCCAATGGCGATCGCTGGCAATTTGGTAAGCTTGAAGATAATACGTTTACCCGCAACAAAACTTTTTACACAATTCAGGAATTAGATAAGTTATTTGGGGCAGTAAACTACGTTTTTCAACAGTGTGAAATACAGCTAAATAATCTAGTAAATGTTTAATTATCATGCTACCTATTAACCAATATTTCCACACTCTCACCGGCTTTCCCCCCCGCCAATTCCAACTAGAAACAATTGAAAAAATCCTCGATCGCGAAAACATCCTCCTCCGCGCCCCCACCGGTTCGGGGAAAACTGAAACCGCGATCGCACCTTTCCTCTTCGCCAAACCCCTACAAATCGACTTCCCCAACAAACTCATCTACGTCGTACCCCTACGCACCCTCGCCAACAGCCTACGCCAACGCACGGAAATCCTCATCCAACGATGGTCAACCATTCACCCTACCCCCCGCCACCTCACCGTCACCCTGCAAACCGGAGAAAACCCCGAAGATCCCCGTTTTGAAGGTGATATTATCTTCTGTACCATCGACCAAATGTTAAGCAGCTTTCTTAATATTCCCTATTCTGTCGGTCGCGGTTCTGCTAATGTTAATGCTGGAGCTATTTTTGCCTCCTATTTAGTGTTTGATGAATTGCATCTCCTTGACCCAGAACGCTCTTTTACTACGTTATTAAAAATTTTACAACAAGTTAAAGGAATTACCCCTTTTTTGTTGATGACAGCGACTTTGACTGATGAACTTTCTCGACAAATTTATCACAATTTGGTTGACAAATAAATAAAACAAGATTATTATGGATTAAGATTCTCTGTTGTCCTGTCAAAAAGTGAGGTAAAGACAATGAAAGAAATTAAAGACTTAGATATTGTGGCTTTAACAGAAGACTTAGAAGCAATCCATTTTGAAACCAAAGAAATCATTAAATTATCTAAAGGACAAGTAGGAACAGTCGTGATGGAATTTGATGGAACTGCTTTTGAGGTAGAATTTTCTCATCAAGATGGTACAACTTATGCAATGGAGACAATTCCCTTTACAAAGTTAATGGTTTTACATTATGAATTAATGGCTAGTTGCTAATTGCTAATTGCTAATTGCTAAGGGTGTGCCTCGCTTGCTTAAAAACAACTATAAATATCATATTAAGCAGTTATTGAACATGAAAATCATTGAAGTTAGCGACACAGATTTAGTCGAAATTGAAGGAAATCGCCACCGCACTTTTCAGGCAATTTCTACCCCATTAACGGCTGATGTAATTCTTAATGATATTCAAAGCTATCGCCGTCAACGGGTAATAGTTATTTGTAACACTGTCTCCCAATCCCAAGGACTGTTTCGAGATTTAATTCAACTTAATCAAACTGAAAACTTAAATATTACTCTACTACATTCACGTTTTTTACCCGAACATCGCGCCCAAAAAGAAGCAGAAATTCAGGCTAATTTCTCGGAAAATTGGCAGAATGACGGGCAATGTTATCTGCTAATTGCCACTCAAGTTATTGAAGCGGGATTGAATATTACCTGTGAAGTTATGCACACTGAACTTGCCCCCATAAATTCATTATTACAACGGGCAGGACGTTGTGCTAGATTTAAAGGCGAACGAGGGGAAGTTTATGTTTATTGGCAGATTAAAATTAATCCAAAATTGGAAGAATTAGTAGGGGCGAAGCATTCCGGCGATGAATCTCTGCTTATAACCAATAATTTATCTGCCGGAATGCTTCGCCCTGAAGATAGCGAGATTTTACCAACAGAATCAACTCCAGAAAAGAAAAGTTTTCTACCATATAATAAAGAACTTTGTCAAAACACTTGGCAGGTTTTACAATCTCATAGTCAATCAGAATTAGCCGATCAAAATGTCGGGTTTAAGTTAGAACAAGACTGGATTAATCAAGTTCATTTAGCAGCGGATTTATTGGAAAATGACAAGAGAAAGAACGATCAAGCTGAATTTGAACGTAAGTTTAATGATGCTATTTTTAAAGGAAATCGTGAATGGGCTGATGATTTAATTCGTTTCGTAGATAACCGCAATTTATTTGTCTGGAATGAATCGACTATTATTGATTTTGATGATTCACTGCAAATTGACCCGAAAACGCTGTTACCTTTCTCGGTTCCCCTGACTACTCTCTCTAAAGTTTGGCAAGAAATACATAATTTGGGTTATGAAACTGATTGGATATTTAAGCGGATTGAATACCCAGAAAAGAAGGGGGCGGAAACTTACGCCCTACCGAGTTATCCCCGCATTCATTCCTATAATGAGTTACAAAGTAGCTTTCAACTTTTAGTTAATCCTCGTTATGTTTACTATGATGAGGAAGTGGGTTTGCAGTTGGGAGTTAAGATTACTGGCAATCGCTTTGTTTCTCCCAATAAACCAAGGAAAATGGCGGTTAGCGAATATCAATATCAGATGGATACTTATGTTGCTCATCTGGGTTGTATGTGGCAATGTTGGCGCAATCCTTTTGCAACAAAGGTATTAAAAAATGGCCTTTGGGTTGACATTAAATATCTTAGTGTTCGCGATGAACTTCTCAAGGTGGGGGGGCGATTTATACAGCAGAAAATTTTTCCTAATGCTACGTCAGACGATACCGCCGCGCTGTTTGAATATTTGGTAATGTTGGCTATTTTTACTCACGATTTAGGCAAGTTACAGCAAAAATGGCAAACAGTAATGCGGGGATGGCAAAGTGTCGCCTATCGTGATTTTCAGGGGAAATCTCCTAGGTCTTTTCTGTTAGCCCACACTGACTATAACCCAGGGGAACAAGCACAAAAAGATGCTCTTTTAGCCTATGAAAAGCAGCATAAACGTCCTAATCATGCGGTGGAAAGTGCTTTTCTGGCTCAACCTATTTTACAACAATATCTCGTTCCTTTATTGCGTGAGTATTTCTTGGCGACTCCTGAACAAGTTTTTGGGGTTGCTTATACGATTCTTTTGGCGGCGGGCAGGCATCATTCGGCTTGGGCGAAGGGATGGGGAATGAACGATGTTAATCAGATTAAGGAAATTGTATTACATCCGGGGGCTAACAGTGTGATCGCGGCTAGTTGGCGGACTCTGATGCGATTTTTGCCTGATTCTTTACCTTTGTCGGCTGGGACTCCGATTTTTAGTCAATCTCGCTATCAAGTTCGAGAGATTGATTTCAATAAGTTTTCTACTACTGAGATTGATTATTTGCACCTTTATTCTCTGGTGGTGAGGGCTTTACGATTGTGTGATATGCGATCGGTGCAAATTTAATTTTTCATTAGCCAGAATTTATGCCTGAAGGGATTTTGCTTGATTAAAGCAGATATCGGGGGAGGAAAACGCACGCCTATCTCCCCTTATTAAAACTGTATTTGACAAGGGTAAAACTTGTTTTATCACCAGCAGAAAGTATCTCTATCTCTCCAACAATTTAAACATTCTGTAATTATTCTGTTTCAGTCCCGTTGCCGGGATTCTGTTAATTGAAAGTCAAATTAGCCTTCGCCAAATGGTTTCAAGCTCTATTGTTTCAGTCCCGTTGCCGGGATTCTGTTAATTGAAAGTGAGTCCAGACCAGGCATTAAGTGAAAATCCTTCAAAAGTTTATGTTTCAGTCCCGTTGCCGGGATTCTGTTAATTGAAAGCACTAACAATTAAGGGGAAAAAATCATGGAATATTGTTTCAGTCCCGTTGCCGGGATTCTGTTAATTGAAAGAATGATGCTTGTCAAATCTTGTACGATTGTCAAATCTTGGTTTCAGTCCCGTTGCCGGGATTCTGTTAATTGAAAGAAGCAGGACGAGGTTATTGATGTTGACTATCTGGAATCCTCTGATGTTTCAGTCCCGTTGCCGGGATTCTGTTAATTGAAAGCTCGAGGATTATGCTCATACACTTTGGGATGATGTTTCAGTCCCGTTGCCGGGATTCTGTTAATTGAAAGTCCGCCGGCTGAAACCCAGACAGACAAAGCATCCTGAAGCCACTTTTCGTGAACCTCAAAAACACCTTCATTTCAGCCGACCTTATTGCTAGTAAATCGCAATAAATAGCCGACCTCAACTTTGTAAACTATTCTATTATCAAGGTTCTAGCGTTTTTCGTGAACCTCCCGAAGAAATCGCCCTCGCTTCGGTTCACGAAAATCATAGTAAACCCAAAACATCTCCCTTGTCAAGCCCTTTCCCATATTTATAGGATTTACGCAACTGTCACAAGATTTTTAGGTACGTAGTTGCGCTTTAGCGCTCTTAGCATATCAAAGAGCGCTGAAGCGCAACTACATACTTTGTTTAACGATGCCCGTTGCGTAAACCCTGATTTAGTCGTCTTCAGACGACTTTCTCTATGAGGCAGGGGTTTTAACCCCTGACGCAACCCCTGACGCAACCCCTGACAGATTTAAGGATAGACTTTTCAACCACCTTGGAACCCTCCCTTTCCAGGGGGTGTTATGATAGCAACAGCAAAATAAAAAAACCCAGGAATGATTAACCAACTGTTCGTTCCCAAACCATTCAACACCTACGCCGACACCTTTCTGCTATTAGGATTAGCCCAAATAGCCGCCGATGCCCTCGATCGCAGCGGCCAAAACCCCACCATCCAACTAATAGATAAAGGCACTCATGGCTGCATCCAATTTGCCCGCGCCATCAACCTAGAAACCATCGCTAAACTGGATTATACCAATCCCTTCCCCCCCGTGCGCGGACAGAAAACAGATTGGGACTCAATCCCTGCTGAAACCACCTACTTTGATGTCGTCAAAGAAGTAGAAAAACGTAAACTTTATCGCGACTATCGCTATCAAAATAGTGGCAAAACCCAATGGACAGAAGAATCACCTAAACCCCCAGATGCCAGAACCCAAAATGGAGCCATTTTAGTTTCCATGCGCCACGATCGCAATCATAACAGCCTATGGTTAGAAAGTTGGCATTTGAAACAAAACTATGGGAACTTAGTAGCTGGATTATTCCATAGCTTCAGTGACCCCAATAGTTTAGCACTCCCTGACAAAATCCAGCAAGTTGCTGACTGGTTTCAACAACAAACCGGTAGTAAATTACCAGCACAAGCAAATGCAGTCAAAGTTTATTTACCCACCGCCGTTCAAGGAGTCAGCCGCATCAAAGCCGATAGCAATAAAACCGATCCTCAAAAAACAGATTGGTTAAGTTTATGGCTAATAGCTAATGGCTTATTTCAATTTGCTTTAGCCGAACGAATTAAAATAGGCGATCGCATTTATGACTGGCGCGTAATTGCCTTAGAACCTAAAGAAATTACCTTGGAAAAATACCGAGAAATTCTCGGCAATCTCCGACAATTCAACCCTCCCGGCGGCGGTCATGGTATTGCTAGATTTGATGCCGAATTAGTGTTAAAATTCTGCCAACAACTCTTAGAACATCATCAAGCCAAAGCCCAAGATAGACCCGAAGATCCCTTTGACTTTTTGGGCAAACCAGTTAATGATTTTGTGGGCAATTTTCGCGGCACTCATTTTGGTTCCAAAGGGCAAGTTTATGGAGTAAAAGAATTATTCACCCTGGGACTTCCCGGTTGGATAGTTCCCGATAATTACCAAGATTTATTAGCTTATTTGGAGGTATTACAAGATCATCTAGCCGTGATTGTTTCCCTTTCCGCCGAAGAGGGACAGAGTGAAATCCTCGCCGCCTATCGGGATTTTATCACCGGAAATAACCTGCGAAACTTTTTCCGGTTTCAAGTTATTTACGCTGATTTTGTTGTCAAACGTTTAGCCGATTCCCACGCCAGAAGTCCTCGCCTATTCTCAGTTAACGGATTGAATATTATGACTAAAAAAGATGCTGACTTTACCAAGATTACCCAGGACCCCAGCTTTCTGAAAATTGCTAAAGCCATTAACCAATCTACCGTTTATGCAGGCGAAATTCAAACTAAAGATGGTAAGATACCATTAGACTGGAAGCGCAATTATGGTTTAGCCCAACTATTAAGCAGTCAGTCAGGTTCCAAGAAAGATTTTATCAGCGCCATCGCTGATTTCTTAGGGAAATATCAGCAGGAAAATCTCCGACTGAAAGAGGGATACTTAAAACAAGGTAAGCGCTTAATGCGAGTGGAACCTACCAAGGAAGACTTAGACAGATTAATCGAAATTATCCATCAATTCGATACCGTTTTAGTCGCTAATTTACTAATTGCCTACGGCTATGCGAAGTGGTCAAAATCGAAAGATGAACCCGCAACAGAAACCGATACAACTAATGATAATACCGACGAAGAACCAGAAGAAATCTAGGGTGGTATCCATTGCATAAGTATTAACTACCATCCGAAAGCCGCCAGGGGTTAAAACCCCTGTCTCAAAGATTAAGTCCTCTAAAGAGGACTAAGTAGATTAGTAGGAAAATACATAAATATGTCATTGCGAGGGTCACGAAGCAATCCCAAAGTTTATGATAGCTTTACATTCTATGACATCCCAACGTTTATTTTCACCTACCACTTAATGAGTTCTTCAGTCCTCTTTAGAGGACTTAAACTATTAGACAGGGGTTTTAACCCCTGGCAAACTAACAAGGAGAATTAACCATGACTAACCAAACATTTCCCGTATATTCCATTTCCATCAGCGGCCAGATTTCCTTACAACTACACGCCCTCAATAATGAAGGCAACGAAGGCAATCAATCCCTCACCCGCCGTTACTATATCGTCCAAAAAGGCGACCCCGAACCCAAATTTGTCAACGGCATTTCTGGCGATATGTTCAAACATATTCAATCCGAACATTTGCATCGCATCGCGATCGAAGAAGGACTAACTTTATCCGAAGGTGGCAAACGATTTGACCCCGATCGCATCGGCTATGATATTGACAATAACTTAGGGCTTTTCTCTGACCCCAATGGCGACTTATCCAGCAAAACTAGCCAAGTTTTGCAACGTTGTACCCTCAGCGATTTAGAAGGCTTTATGGTGACAGAAAAGAAAGGACAAACCCTCAAACGGGAGTCAGTAATTGAATTTGGCGCTGTCGTCGGTTTACCCACCTTTGTTAAAACTCAAAGCTATTTTCATGCTAAGTATGGTGTCGATAATCCTACACCTTATAACGTGCAAATTAGCTCTGGTTTATATGCCACAGTTCTCAACTTAGAAGCCTTTCGGATTGGCTACAATCCCCACACTTTTAAGTATGCCATTGATGTCGCCACCCGCAAAAAACGTCTCGATGCTTTACTCAAAAGTGTACTTTACACCTACTTGCAACCCAATGGAGCCAAACGCAATACAAATTTACCCCATCCCGACCATTTTGAAGGTGTAATTAGCGTTACCACCCGCCGCTGTCCCGCACCGATGATTAGCCCTTTAGAGGAAACTTATCACCGTCAAATTGAAAGTATTGCTAATACTTTAAATCGGTTAAATGGTGAGGGAACAGTGCATTTATTTCCCTTTAGCAACATGGCAGAATTTGCCCAACGCATTCAAGATTTAATTACCGTCGCACAACCTTGGGAGAGTGACAATGCCGAAGCAATTGAATAAATCAAAAAATCTCCTCACTCCGCCTCTAGCAGAGGCGGAAACCGGGGGAAAATTAAACCAATGGCTAACAGTTAGCTACCAACCCGTAAGTTTATTTTCCCTGAAACGTTCTGATGCTACTAGCATGGCCGCGCGATCGAATTTAGTCCCGACTCCCTACGCTATCAAAATGGCTTTGTTGAAAGTGTTATTAGAAGCCGAAGGCCTAACACATTCTACCAACTTTGATGATTGGATAAAATGCGAATTTGCCTGGATTCGGGACTTACAAATTTTTCTGCAACCTCCCCAACGTTTGGTAGTAAATCGCAATGGCTATAAACTTCGCTACTATGACCAAACGGCGGATAAAGCGGATAAAAATAAACCTACTTTGGCGATACAAGATGGTTTTGTATTTCGAGAGTGGGTGTATTTAGAGGGAAACTTGCAGATTTGTTGTGGCCCGACATCTCAGTTAAATGAGTTAGAGAAACTATTGTCTCAAATTAACTATTTTGGCAAACGAGGTTGCTTTTTTCAATATCTCCCAGAGGCAACGGAACGCACCCCTAACCCCCAATTTCAACCTAGTCTCAGCCAAAGCTTTACAGTACAACCAATGGATGATTTAGGTGCTAATACCACTTTTAATAAAATCAATCCCTTTTCTACAACCAAGGCTCAATTAGACAAAGACCGGATGATTCAACCAGGCTTTTTACCTCTGGAATTAACAGCGAGTAGTGCGCGATATGACCTTTACCAAAGAAAATAATTCATCAAATCAAAATAATTCATCAATTGCGGGAATTAGGCTAGTATTGCAGCCAACTAGCAGCATGAATGCTACTCCTTTAACTGATTGGTTATCGGAGTTAGAATCTGGACCGGTTTTGGTTCCTTTGGCCAAACAACAGGGAGTGCAGAAAGTTATGGCGGTGACAAATAATGCTAAGAATTATCCGGCGATAATGCAGCAAGTTGTTCAACAAATTAGCTATCGAACAGTGTTAGAATGGCAGGAAAGGTGTTATGAATTAACGGGTATTGAAGTAGATAATCACGAGCTTTATGTGCTAGAAATTCCCTTTTTTGCCTCTGCACCTTTGCCACCCACGCTAGGACGGGCGCTTCATGCTCAATGTTTGCAATGGTTAGGACGTGCTGACCCAGATTTAGCTGAATATTTGCATAATGCCGAGTTTTTTCCAATTACTTTGGTGATGAAACCTGGGACATCTCGGACGCAAATGTTTTTAAAGATTGGATTGGTACAGGGTAATTTATTGGCTCCTTTGTTGTGGGGAATGAGTCAGGATATGAATGTAGATGTGGCTTGGACGGGGATTGATTGCCGTTTAGGAAAATGGATAGAAATTCAGCGATCGACTACCTTTGAAGCTTTAACTCAATTGCCAACTCAACGGCTGATTCATCTTGAGTTTCTTTCACCGACTAGCTTTAAACAAGGTCAAAAAATTCAACCCTTTCCTTTGCCAGAATTAGTGTTTTCTAGTTTGCTGAGAAAGTGGAATATGTTAGCCCCTGAGAAGTTGCAATTTCCTTTAATTGAATGGCAGGGATTGACGGCGGCTTATGATTTAAAAACCTTGGCAATGAAGATGAAAGCGGGGGCAGAAATTGGGGCAAAAGGATGGGTAAAGTATGAATTTTCTGAGCCAGAACAAGCAAAAATAGCGACAACTTTAGCTCATTTTGCGGCCTTTGCTGGGGTAGGTCGCAAGACGGCAATGGGGATGGGACAAACCCAACTAATTACTTCTGATTAAACTGATATCTTGTAGCATTTTCCCCAAATCTGTAGGGGCGGGTTCGCCAAAATACCTAACAATTACCAACAATTTAGATAAACCCGCCCCCCACCACCAATAACCCACATCAACCTTATATTTGCATCGAAATGCTAAATCGTTGGCGATAATTTGTCGTTGGGTGAGGGCGGGTTTTCGAGATTATTGGTTGGAGGCGATTATGGTTGGTGAACCCGCCCCTACGGGATTGGGAATCATACAAGATAATTTGGGTGAGGGCGGGTTTTCGAGATTATTAGTTTGGGGCGATTATGGTTGGTGAACCCGCCCCTACGGAATTGGGAATGATACAAGAATTAACTAAAACCATGAATGACAATTACTTACCTTTGGCCTATCTCAATGCTTGGGAATATTGCCCAAGACGCTTTTACCTTGAATACGAATTAGGAGAAATGCAGGACAACGAACATATTATTTTGGGTCGCCATATTCACGAGAATATCAACCAGGAAGGAACTACTCAAGAAGGCGATACTCTCATTCATCGCCAACAGTGGGTATGGAGCGATCGCCTGAAAGTTAGTGGCATTATTGATGCTGTAGAAGAACGGGATAATCAGCTAATTCCTTTGGAATATAAAAAAGGGAAAATGGCACAGCATCTTAACGATTATTTCCAACTTTGTGCGGCGGCTTTATGTTTGGAAGAACGCACGGGTAGAGATATTACTTATGGTGAGATTTTCTATCACGCCAATCGCCGGCGACAGCAGGTGAAATTTACCCCTCAGTTACGACAAATGACCGAGCAAGCTATTAAAATGGCGCGGCAAACTGCGGGGGGTAAAATACCGCCGCCGATTGACAATGCTAAGAAGTGTCAAGCTTGTAGCTTAATGGGGATTTGTCTGCCTTTTGAAGTTAAACAATTACTACGCGAAGGAGTTTAAACTATGACTGTGCTTTATGTCACTCAACCGGATGCTGTTTTAAGCAAAAAATATGAAGCTTTTGTGGTTGCCATGAAACAACCTGATGATACTTGGAAAAATTATTCTGTACCCGCCCAAACTGTGGAACAAATAGTTTTAATGGGGAATCCGCAAGTTACGGGGGATGCGCTGACATATTCTTTAGAATTGGGGATTCCCGT
Organism: Oscillatoriales cyanobacterium USR001; assembly: GCA_001698425.1. Classification (GTDB taxonomy): domain Bacteria; phylum Cyanobacteriota; class Cyanobacteriia; order Cyanobacteriales; family Microcoleaceae; genus Kamptonema. The sequence goes on from MBRE01000060.1 coordinate 70,649, forward strand.
ACACTATTTGTCAATTTTTGGCAAATATTTAGGCTGTGCGTTACCGGGATATTCTCGCAATGGAGCCCTGCGATTGGCGCAGTTTGAATTATATAAAGATACGGAGCGTCGTTTGCAGTTAGTAAAAGCAATTGTGACGGCAAAGATTCAAAATCAATTTACGGTTTTGTATCGGCAAAAAATTAGTGATAGTCCACTGAAAAGCCATAAGAAATTAGTGGCACAAAAGCAGACTTTAGATGAAGTGCGGGGGGTGGAAGGAATTGCGGCTAAGGACTATTTTGCAGATTGGTCGGCTATTTTAAAAGAGCCTTGGTTTTTTCCGGGAAGAAATCGCCGGCCGCCTACGGACCCGGTAAATTCTTTGCTCAGTTTTGCCTATGGATTGTTGCGGGTACAGGTGACATCTGCGGTGCATATTGTAGGTTTAGATCCCTATATTGGCTACTTGCATGAGGTGAGTCGGGGTCAACCTTCAATGGTGTTGGATTTGATGGAAGAGTTTCGTCCTTTGGTGGGGGATAGTTTGGTGTTTTCGGTTTTGAATAATCGCCAAATTAAGCCGCAGGATTTTACGGAAAGTTTGGGTGCTTATCGTCTTGCTGATGATGCACGTAAGCGATTTTTGCAGGCCTTTGAAGACAAGATGAATGATGAGTTTACCCATCCAGTATTTGATTATCGTTGTACTTATCGACGGGCGATCGAATTGCAAGCTCGATTGTTGGGTCGCTATTTGCAAGAGGGTGTAAATTACAAACCTTTGGTGTTGCGATGAAAGATACTTTGTTTTATTTGATTATTTACGATTTGCCGGATAATGATTTGGCAAATAAGCGGCGGACTCGATTACATAAGTTGCTTTCTGGTTATGGGAAGTGGACGCAATATAGTGTGTTTGAGTGTTTCTTGACGGCGATGCAGTTTGCGAAGCTACAAACTCAGATTGAAAAGTTGATTAAACCCCCTGAAGATGGGGTGCGGATTTATGTTTTGGATGCGGGCTCGGTGCGGCGGACAATTACTTATGGTTCGGAAAAACCGGAACGGGAACAGGCGATCGTGCTGTAGTATTGGTGTCAACTTAAGCCGAAAGCTGCCAGGGGTTAGGACCCTTGATGCTATTCCCTTCTTCCCCTAGTCCCTAGCCCCTAGTCCCTATTGGTGTCAACTTAAGCTGAAACCCGCCAGGGACTTAAGTCCCTGTCTAATAAATTTAAGTCCTCTGAAGAGGACTGACAAAACTTTAAAACTTATTTAGTCCTCTTCAGAGGACTTGATCTTTGAGACAGGGGTTTTAACCCCTGTCGGAGTCAGGGTTTGACGTTAAGTTGACACCAATGCCTAGTCCCTAGCTATACCAATGGTCCTGTCGCTTCGGGAAAAATATCTGCTTAACCCAGGTTCGTCTCTGAGCCTGGGTTTGGCGATTATTGGGAAAAGGCTTGACAAGGGAGAGGTTTTGGGTTTACTATGATTTTCGTGAACCGAAGCGAGGGCGATTTCTTCGGGAGGTTCACGAAAAACGCTAGAACCTTGATAAAAGAATAGTTTACAAAGTTGAGGTCGGCTATTTGTTGCGATTTACTCGCAATAAGAGCGGCTGAAATGAAGGTGTTTTTGAGGTTCACGAAAAGTGGCTTCAGGATGCTTTGTCTGCCTGGGTTTCAGCCGGCGGACTTTCAATTAACAGAATCCCGGCAACGGGACTGAAACTATTTGCTACAGATGAGTCCGCTTTCGTATATTACTTTCAATTAACAGAATCCCGGCAACGGGACTGAAACATTTTTTGGATCGACCCAGTTCTCTGTTCCGCCGGCCCTTTCAATTAACAGAATCCCGGCAACGGGACTGAAACCATGAAACAACAGGAAATCAAGAAACAAGAAGATTTCTTTCAATTAACAGAATCCCGGCAACGGGACTGAAACCACCAGTCACGATTGAAGAACAGATAAAATATTTCTTTCAATTAACAGAATCCCGGCAACGGGACTGAAACATTGCACACGATGGAGCCGCTACAACTAAACCCGGCGCGGCTTTCAATTAACAGAATCCCGGCAACGGGACTGAAACAAAACCTCCTACAAACAGAGGAAACTATTAAGAATGAGAATCTTTCAATTAACAGAATCCCGGCAACGGGACTGAAACAATGAACCGATTATTTTATCCAAGCCGCTTAGATTCTTTCAATTAACAGAATCCCGGCAACGGGACTGAAACCATTGAATTTAAAAACAGAATCTGTTGGTTTACCACGCTTTCAATTAACAGAATCCCGGCAACGGGACTGAAACCTAAAACAACTCTTAGCTGACAAGCGTTCTGAAACTTTCAATCTTTCAATTAACAGAATCCCGGCAACGGGACTGAAACAAGAATACGAGACTGAAACCTTCACTATCGACCGCTTTGCTTTCAATTAACAGAATCCCGGCAACGGGACTGAAACAAAAATGTGAATATTAATTCGAGTAATGATATAAATACTTTCAATTAACAGAATCCCGGCAACGGGACTGAAACATCGGATAGACCAGCCGGAAGAACAAACCCAAAATCCCCTTTCAATTAACAGAATCCCGGCAACGGGACTGAAACCTCGTGGCTTATCCAGTGGTGTTATTGGGTTCTTTTTCTTTCAATTAACAGAATCCCGGCAACGGGACTGAAACTTAGATGTCATTCCCAGTTTGCCGAAGAACTCAGACTTTCAATTAACAGAATCCCGGCAACGGGACTGAAACACTGTTGAGGGACGCTCACTGTTTGAGGAGAAATTGGACTTTCAATTAACAGAATCCCGGCAACGGGACTGAAACTCGATTTGTTTAGAACGTAGAAGGGATCTAACATCGTTTCTTTCAATTAACAGAATCCCGGCAACGGGACTGAAACAGATAGTCCGTGTACACGCAAGATAACAAGCAAGCTTTCAATTAACAGAATCCCGGCAACGGGACTGAAACGTAGCCCATGAGTGGGAGGTAGTGCCAGCTAGTAAAGCTTTCAATTAACAGAATCCCGGCAACGGGACTGAAACTTAGGACTGTCAGGCGGATACAAACTCACGCTTTCAATTAACAGAATCCCGGCAACGGGACTGAAACGAGTCCTCTTATGATTGCCCAATAAATAGGCTGTAATTCTTTCAATTAACAGAATCCCGGCAACGGGACTGAAACTCTGTTTGTTCTGCTAACCAATACCCTTTATCCCATCCTTTCAATTAACAGAATCCCGGCAACGGGACTGAAACTCCCATTTGATTATATATGTCGTCATAAGTTTATCCTTTCAATTAACAGAATCCCGGCAACGGGACTGAAACGACAAACCCATTCAAATAGAAATGGACTTCGTAATCTGTTGGCTTTCAATTAACAGAATCCCGGCAACGGGACTGAAACCCGTTTTCATCAATAAAAACTGGAGTCACGAGATTTCCGTTGACTTTCAATTAACAGAATCCCGGCAACGGGACTGAAACACTATTCTCCTATTATTCCAGATGCTGATGATTATTGGGCTTTCAATTAACAGAATCCCGGCAACGGGACTGAAACGTCTTTCTGTTTTCTCCAGATCCAGATTTTTCGCGATATCTTTCAATTAACAGAATCCCGGCAACGGGACTGAAACCACCTATGATACCAGCAATATTAATATTTTCAATGCTTTCAATTAACAGAATCCCGGCAACGGGACTGAAACACCTAAGAAGTCTATTAGAAGAACCTACTCTCCTTCTTTCAATTAACAGAATCCCGGCAACGGGACTGAAACCATTTGTATCGCTGCTAACCCTCAAGAATTGCTTTCAATTAACAGAATCCCGGCAACGGGACTGAAACAATTTACTTGTCTATGTCGCACCGTTTTTCTTCTCCTTTTTCCGTCTGGGCCCCCTCCCCCGCTATTGTCGCTTCGCTTGCGTCGGCCGTGTCGGACTTTCGCTGCTGCTATGTTCGCCGCTCTCTCCGCTCCTTCTCTGGGTGGGTTTGCGTTGCTGTGTTTGCCTCGCCGTCCGTTGCTGGCGGCTTTGCCGCCGCTGTGTCCGCAGGCTTCGGGTTGCCCTTCTGTGCCTTTCGCCGCGTCGCTTTTGGTTGGGGCGTATCGGTGCCCGTTTTCTGCCGCTGGTTGCGGCGACCTGTCGTTGGTCGTCTTCCTGTGCTGCGCGGCCTCCGCGTTCGGGTTCCCAATGTAGTCTGCTTGTAGTTTCCCTAGTCTGTGCGCTGCGCCCTCAACTGTGCTTCTCCGGTGGCCTTCTCTGGTTCCGCAGGTGTCAACTTAAAGCCAACCCCAGTTATTTCTTCTGTAACTTAATTCCTTGAATTGAATAATCTAATAATTCAATAGGGTGCATTAGCGTAATTTGTTTTCCTTGCAATTCTAAATGTTTCTTAATTTGTAAAGAACAACCAGGATTTGCCGAAGCAATTAACTCTGCTCCAGTATTTAATAAATTCTCTACTTTTTGCTGTCCCAATTCATCAGCAATTTCTGGTTGCAACATATTATAAACTCCGGCACTCCCGCAACACAAAGCAGCATCTAAAGGTTCTTTTAATTTTACTCCCGGAATTTGTTGCAATAACTGACGCGGTGGCAAACTAATTTTTTGCCCGTGTAGTAAATGACAAGCATCCTGATAAACTATAGTTAATTCTCCCTCAATTAGTGGGAAAAGTTGGGCAGTTAAACCAACTTTTGCGAGAAATTCTTGCACGTCTTTTACTTTTTCTGCAAAGGCTTTAGCTGACTCCTGATATTCTAAGTCATCTGCTAAAATGTGACCGTATTCTTTCAAGGTGTGGCCGCAACCTGCGGCATTAATAATGATAGCATCAAGTTCAATATCTGCAAAACTATCGATCATTTGTCTTGCCATTATTTTAGCTTGTTCGGTTTGGCCTTGATGTTCGGGTAAAGCTGCACAACAACCCTGACTTTTAGGAATTACTACTTCGCAACCATTGGCAGTTAAAACTCTTACAGTTGCTTCGTTAACTGGGGAGAAAAATAATCTTTGTACGCAACCTAAAATCATGCCAACTCGATAACGTTTTTCTCCTCGTGGGGGGATTACTGTTGGTAAATTATCGCGAAATGATTCAACAGAAATCGGGGGCAAAATTGACTCCATTGCGGCTAATCTGGGAAATACTTTTTTCAGCAAACCTGTGGCACGTACAAGTTTTTGTACTCCCAGCTTTTGATAGATAAATAGGGGGGCAAGTAATGGCCGTAAACGATGGGGATAGGGGAATAAATTAAAAATGAGTGCGCGAATGAAGCGATCGGGTAAATTGCGTTGATAATTGCGATCGAGTTGATGACGAGTTGCAGAAATTAATCGATCGTATTGTACCCCAGAAGGACAGGTCGTAACACAAGCTAAACAACCTAAACAAGTATCAAAATGTGGCGCTGTGGCTTGATTTAAAGGTGCGTCACCTTCGTTAATGGCATCCATTAAATAGATACGGCCTCTAGGAGAATCCATCTCTTTACCAAGCACCCGATAACTGGGACAAGTTGATAGGCAAAAGCCGCAGTGTACGCAGGTATCAATTAACTTTGGGGCTGGTGGATTTTTAGCATCAAATCCTGGTAAATCTGATTGTAAATGGGGATTTTGGGCTAAAAAGTTACCAGGGTTAATTGGTTTTAAATTACTGTTTTCTAAGGATTTTTCTGAGGTTTGCATACATTTTACCTTTACATTTTACCTTTACATTTTACCTTTACTTAAATTTTAGATTCCACTGAGAAAACGATGGGGATTTAAAATGTTTTGGGGATCGAATTGTTGTTTAATTTTCTGCATTAAATTCAGAGCATTTCCCTGATAACCCCAAACATCTATTTGCTGTTTAAGATCGGGAGGAGCTTTTAAAATAGTGAGAAATCCACCCTTTAATTCGCACTGACGACGTAGCTGCAAAATAATTTCAGCCGTCGCCATATCAATCCGAAAAATTCCTAACCCACTACCTCCATGAATTAAACTATCACCTAAATTGAGATCGGTTAAAATGTTCGCTGCTGCCGATGGCGTTACTCCTATTTTACAAAGAATTGTGGAATCTGACACAGGTTGAGAGATAGTTTCTTTTAATCTCTGCCACAAGTTAAACTCATCATTCTCAGTACAGGTAATTCCTTTTAATCCTAAATGATTGCCTAGTTCTAACAATCGGGTAGATTGTTCTTTGACACTTTCTGCGACGCTTTGAAATCTTACGATTAAACCCAAACTTTTACCGAAACCTAATTTTTCTACTAATCGAGTTGATAGTAAGTCAAGGGCTGTGGGAGTTAAGGATGAGGACAATAAAGTTTGAGTTGCTTTGGCTAAATTAGTAGTTTCCCCAGTTAAAATTACTGTGCTAGATGCTTCTGGTAAGGGATAAACGCGCATTGTTACTTGACTAATTACCCCCAAAGTTCCATAGGAACCTGTTAATAATTTCATTAAGTCGTAACCGGCTACATTCTTAACAACTCTTCCCCCGGCTTGAGCGATTTTACCATCGGCACGCACGAAGGTAATTCCTAATAGGAGATCCCGCACTCCTCGATATTTTTGTCGCCAGGAACCAGCATCAGCAGTGGCGATAATTCCGCCGATAGTTGCGGTTTCTGAATAGGTAGGATCTAAGGGTAAAAATTGATTAGCGTTTGCTAGAATTTCTTGCAGTTTGGTAAATTTCATGCCTGCTTCGATGGTGACTGTTAAATCACCAATGGCGCGATCGATGAGGCGGTTAATGCGATCGCAACTTACAGCGACGATCCCCCCTGCCCCCCTTAAGAAGGGGGGTTCTGAGAGGTTAATTTCCCTCGTAGATTGGGGTTCTGAGATGTTAGAAATCTCAATTTTCCCTCTTAAGAATGGGGGTTCTGAGATGTTAGAAATCTCAATTCCCCCCCTTACTAAGGGGGGGTAGGGGGGGATCGGGGGTTCTGTTTTAACTAATCCTCCCCAATCCAATTTGCTACCACCACCCATCGGCAATACCCCGCAATGATTTCGGGAGACGCAAGCGATCGCGGCGGCGAGTTCAGCCTGAGTATTGGGATAAACAATGCAGTCAATTTTCGTCCCAGGTGCGATCGCGCCTGCTATAATTTTCTGCAAAAATTCCTGGGTATCTTCCCAGCGACAGATGCCAGCCGTGCCGACAATATTTTCTAGTTCTTGTAGTAATGCCAAGTTGACCGTTTAATAGTTTGATGTAATTTCTTAAGCTATTATATTTCTAAATCAGAACTTACGCACACTTTTTTATTTATGGAACTTTCAGATTTCCTGCTACTGGTACATCCCGCCCTTGCAGTGGTCGTAGTTTTCCCAATTATTGGTACTGTTGCTAATCTAGCATGGCAAACGCGATCGCGCCGCCTGCAAAGTGCGGGCGAGGGAAAAAGTAAAATTCCACCCTCCGTTGGTACCGAGCACGTTAAATTAGGTCGCTGGTTAACTGGTTCAGTAGTTGGCGTTAGTTTAATCGGTTTTGCCTACGCCATCCTTTTCGACAGTATTTTGAAAAATCAATTGTGGGATAAAGAACCTTTTAAAGTGGTTTTTATTGCCCTAATGTTTGCCGCTACCATCGCTTCTTTAGTATTTCTTTACAAAGCTACACTCCCAAAATGGAGGGCAGTATTTGCTACTTTAAGCAGTGCGGGTTTAGTAATTATTGGTTTCCAAGATGGTATTTATCGTCGAGATTATGAATGGATGTTTTCTCATTTTTATTATGGCCTGATTGCTTCAATTCTAATGATTGTTTCTTTGGCAATTGTTCCCGAAATTTATAAGGATAAAACCCATAAATGGCGGAAAATTCACACTATTTTAAACTGTGTGGCTTTGCTACTATTTATCGGTCAAGGAATGACAGGATCTAGGGATTTGTTAGCAATTCCTTTAAGTTGGCAAAAAGAATATCTCGGTCAATGCGATTGGAGTAAAAATACTTGCCCGAAGAAAACCTCATCTCTAATGAATGAAACATTAACCAATGCCCCTCGAATCTAATAGTAATACTTCCACAGTCAAATCAAAAAATCAAGCCAGCCAAGATATTTATATCTTTATCAGACTTACTTTATTTTTCTTGATACTGGCTTTGATTTCTAGTTTTTTTGTGATCGTTAACGCTGGAGAGCGCGGTGTATTAATGCAATTTGGAAAAGTGCAAGAAATAATATTGGAAGAAGGAATTCACCCGATTATTCCTTTAATTAACACTGTCCAAAAATTGAGCGTCCGCGTTCAAAAACAAGAAATTTCTGCTGAAGCATCCTCAAAGGATCTGCAAGATGTATTTGCCGATGTTGCTCTCAATTGGCATATTATTCCAGAGGAAGCAAATGCCATATTTCAACAAATAGGAACCGAGAGCGAAATCATCGATCGCATTATCAACCCTGCTGTTGAAGAAGTGCTAAAAGCTGTCATCGCCAAATATACGGCTGAAGAAATTATTACCAAACGAGGAGAAGTGAAAGCAGCGGTAGATATTGCACTAAAAACGCGGTTAATTAACTATCATATTGCTGTTGATGATATTTCCTTAGTTCACGTTCACTTTTCCGCACAATTTAGCGCGGCGGTAGAGGCAAAACAAATAGCAGAACAAGAAGCCAAACGCGCCGAATTTGTAGCACAAAAGGCTGTAAAAGAAGCAGAAGCTAAGGTGAATTTAGCTAGAGGTGAAGCGGAAGCTCAAAGATTGCTACGGGAAAATCTTACATCAGAAATACTGCAAAAAGAAGCTATAGAAAAATGGAATGGAACTTTACCCCTAATTGTAGGCGACAGTCATGGAACATTATTAGATTTGAGTAAACTAAGGAATGAAAAATAAATACGATCTAGTTCGTAGTAAGCGCAAAGAGCGCTCTTTGCGCTTACTACACCCCAATAAAATAAAACAGTTAACATATTTGCCTGTCCGAGCAGTTGTTTGAGAGCGACTTCACTTTCTTTGATTTCTATTTTACAAACCCCTGCCATATTTTTCCTCGCGTAGGCGAAGCCAGCCGAAGGCATCGCGTCAAATTAGATTTTACACCATTTGTAGTCACAATTTCAAGAATTGGTATTAGTAATTCTTCCAGGTAATCTTTGGCAAATTTGTCGTGAATAAATCGAGTCATTGTGATAACCTTGTGGTAGATGGGTGGCGCGATCGCCTACCAAACAACTTGAAATTGCCCAATTAATTAAGTTGAAACTCTTTAAAAAATAGTTTGCAGGAGCAAATTTATGTTTGGTTTAGGATTACCAGAATTAGGAATTATCGCCATTGTTGCGATTTTAATCTTCGGTCCAAAAAAACTGCCAGAATTAGGAAGTGCGATCGGTAAAACTCTACGAGATTTTAAAGAAGGAATTAGTAAATCAGAAACAGAAACCACTGAAAAAGCAAAAGAAGAAGAAGAGACTAAAGACTAGAAGTTAGGAATATCGCTATTTGTTAACAGTTAGCTGTTAACTGTTAACAAATAACAAATAACAGTTAACAAATAACAGTTAACAAATAACAGTTAACCTTGATTTACCATCGAAGCCTTCACCGTTTCAGAAGTCGGTAACTGACTAGGAATAACTTGAGTAATTCTGGCATCCTTAATTGGTTTTCTAGCCTCAATTAAACTCAAAGCACCACTCACACTCTCAGGTAAAATCACCACTAAACTTCCCGGCGGTGCATTATCCAAAGCCTTATTCACCGCAGTTGTTTCATCCAAAATTGACTCATATTCAACCGTAGGGGCTGCTCCCTGTGGCTGCCCACTTCCTTGAGAGTTCAAAGCTTCCTTAATCCCTTGACAAATTAACTGCGCCGCCGAACCCACTGGGCGACCTCTTCTATCAGCATCCTCCTTAACAATAATGCGATCGAAAATCCCCGCTGACAGCTTACCTAACGTCACAAAATCCTCATCTCGTCTGTCACCAGGACCACCCACCACACCAATATGCAGTCCCGGCCAATTCCGTACAAAACTACCCAAAGCCTCATAACTGTGGGGATTGTGAGCATAATCAACTAAAGCGTGATAAGTTCCCAAATTAAACAAATTCATCCTTCCTGGAGTTTGACCAACAGAAGCTTGGAAGCTTGACAAAGCTGCCCGAATATGCTCAATTTTCACACCTTGGGCAAAAGCCGCCAAACAAGCCGCCAAAGCATTAGCAATCATAAACGGTGCCCGGCCGCCCATAGTCAGCGGCACATTTACCGCCTGCTCAATTCTCAGAGTCCAATCTCCCTTTAAAATTGACAAATAACCATGCTCATAAACCGCCGCCAAACCACCAGCCGCCGTATGTTTTGCCACTAACTCGCTATCAGGATTCATCGAGAAATAAGCTACCTGCGCCTTCACCCGAGTCGCCATCTTCGCTACCAGAGGATCGTCTGCATTCAAAACCGCGTAGCCTTTCGGCATCACAGATTCTGCTAATACGCTCTTAAGAGTTGCTAATTGCTCTACGGTGTCAATATCGCCAATGCCTAAATGATCGGCAGCTACATTCAAAACTACACCCACATCGCACTGTTCAAAGCCTAAACCAGAACGCAAAATGCCGCCTCGCGCTGTTTCTAATACTGCAACTTCTACTGTGGGGTCAGAAAGAATTAAATGAGCGCTCTGAGGACCAGTATTATCTCCAGATTCTACGAGATATTCCCCGATGTAAGTTCCGTCTGTGGTGGTATAACCGACGGTTTGCCCAGTTTGCTTGATGATGTGAGCCAACAGACGATTGGTTGTTGTCTTCCCATTCGTACCCGTTACGGCCAAAATCGGGATGCGGCTGGGTTGCGCTCCTGGAAAGAGCATATCTAACACGGCACCGGCGACATTGCGGGGTAAACCCTGACTCGGTGCGACGTGCATTCTGAATCCTGGTGCGGCATTGACTTCTACGATTACGCCATTTACCGATCGCAATGGTTGGGCAATATCCGCAGTTACAATATCAATCCCGGCAATATCCAAACCTATAATCTTGGCAACTCTGGAGCACAGCCAGAGATTTTCTGGATGAATCTCATCCGTTCTGTCAACCGCAATTCCCCCAGTGCTCAAGTTCGCTGTAGCCCGTAAAAATACTACTTTACCTTTGGGTGGCACTGATTCCATTGCGTATCCTTGCTTCTTTAACAGATCGAGGGCAAGTTTGTCAATGGTAATGCGAGTTAGTACGTTGTCGTGTCCGTCGCCCCGTTGGGGGTCGCGGTTGACTTCTTCGATCAGAGCTTCTACGGTAGATTTACCATCACCGGTCACGTGGGCTGGTACTCTTTCGGCTACGGCTACGACTTGACCGTTAACTACTAATACTCGATGGTCGCGACCGGTATAGTAGCGCTCAATGATGATGCTTTTAGTTTTAGAGGCGGCGCTGGCGAGATCGTAGGCTTCTTCGGCTTCTTCCCAGGAGTTAATATCGATGGTGATGCCGCGTCCGTGATTACCGTCTAGGGGTTTAATCACGATGGGATACCCACCAACGTCGGCGATCGCATCTTGTAGCTGATCTAAATAGTGAATCACCGTACCTTTAGGCACGGGAACCCCAGCATCCCGAAGGATGCTTTTAGTACCTTCTTTGTCGCAAGCGAGTTCTACACCTAAAATACAGGTGCGATCGCTCAAAGTTGCCTGTATCCGTTTTTGATTAATCCCATAACCCAGTTGAATCATAAACCTGGCATTCAACTGCATCCAGGGAATCCCGCGAGCCTCAGCTTCTTTGATAATTGTTTCCGTAGAAGGACCAAGAGATGCAGCCGCCGCAAATTCTTGAAGATCCTTAATATCTTGGGCTAATTCTTCTGGTGGATAAGTTCCCGTATTGACAATACTCTGGCACAGCCGCACTCCCGCCCTTGCCGCGTAACGTCCAGCTTGCTCGTTTTGATACTCAATTACTACTTGATAAGTACCAGGGGTAGATGTTTCGCGGGTTCGACCAAAACCCATTGGCATTCCTGCTAATTGTTGAAGTTCTAAGGCTACGTGCTCAACGATGTGGCCCATCATTGTGCCTTCTCGAACGCGCTGCAAGAAACCACCTCGACAACCCGGGGAACAGTAGTGCTCAATTAAACTCGGTAAGACGCTAGTTAATCCCTCGTAGAAGCCGGGAATTTGAGCCGAGGTACGATTTGCTAAATCTTCTAATTCGAGGCGCATCACAATGAGTTTATGTCGTCGGATGCTCCAATAGTTAGGGCCGCGTAGGGTTTGGATTTTTTGTATTTTCATGGGGGCGATCTTTAATTTAGGAATGTGGGTCGCTGGTGTAGGAGAAGATAATGGGAATGTTATTAAATTTCAAGCTTGATTACTAGATAAACTGTTCAGAGTGAACAGTTTTACTATGAGTTTTAAGTTGGGGGGGTTTCTAGGGGCTAGGGGGAATCAGGGGCTAGTCCCTAGCCCCTTCTTAATTGGAGTTCCGACATTCCGGCGGCCAGTCTGAGTTGCCGCAGGATTCGGATTGCAAAGCTTTGCCAGAGCGCATATTATAGCAATCTCCATGACAAAGGATGTGCAGGTGTAGGTTAAACAGACTCAAGGGTTCTGTAGCTTCCACACTTGGTTGGTTGGTATGAACGATCTCCCTGGTATCGACAATGGTGACAGTGCCTTTGCCCAGGATTTTAATGATACCGTCGCCTTCAAAGAGGGCGCAGGTATCTTCATCGATGCCAATACCCATGCGATCGGGGTGAGCGGCGATCGCGGACAATAATCTAGCCATCCGATTCCGGTTATGGAAATGCTGATCTACTATTACTTCTGGTATAATATCTAGCCCATTTGCCATATCTACTAAAGATCGATTAGGAGATGCGCCGCTACCGCCGCCGGCAATCATGTGATGGCCCATGACTGCTGCACCAGCGCTAGTCCCTGCGAGGACAATTTTGCCAGTTTGAGCATTAGTCCGAATTTTTTCCATAAGAAGTGTATCAGCCAGCAAACCGCCAAGGCGTAGTTGGTCGCCACCGGTCATAAATACGCCCGTACAGTCGTCTATATAATCGATCCATGCTGGGTCTTCCCCTTGTTCCCGCACCCGGATATCAATGACTTTGATGGCTTCGGCTCCCATTTCCTCAAAGATGGTGCGATAGCGGGCGCTAATGGCTTCTGGATCTCGCGAGGCTGAGGGGATAATTGCCAATCGAGCACTTGTTCCTCCTGCGCGATGAAAAAAGGTTTGCAGAATCTCCCGTCCGTGAACTTTGTCTTCTGCTCCCCCAATGACCATAATGGTTGTGGTGGTGCGTTGGGGAGTATGTTCAAGGGCTTGAGATGTCAACTGCTGCATAGTGTATCTTCCTCTGTATGGGCATGAAATTGGGTTGCGCCGATTGATAAGGCTGGGGAGTTCTGAGTCAATGATGGATTTGGTTGGTTTTGGATGGTGTTTTTGGTATTGGCGGATCTTAGCCTGTCTGGGGGCGGGTTTGGGATCGATAATTTCGACTATCGAAATTTATTTATGAAATTTATGGTATTATTATAATGCCTTTTTACTACATCAAAATTTTTACTTTGGTTGCGATCGCGATCGCTGTTCGGAAAAATTAAGACTAGCGATCGTCTGAAGTTACGCCTGGGGACTGTTGGAGCCGACTCCCTTGGTAGAAGCAGGAAGTGAACATCAAATTTGCCGTAGGTAGATTTGAGCAGGTTTCATGGGGCGGTATGCTATTGAAACCGGGGCGTTGCTGAATTAAGATATGATAAACTTAATAGTGCTTAATAGTGCGATCGCTTCACCAAAATCTACATAAACGAAGAATCCAATGTTGAACCCAGCCAATGTCGCAATATCCTAGAATTAATTGATTTAGTTGAGCAGGAATTAAGATAATATTTTTTCATTCGTGAGTAGAGCCATCGGGCATAATTGCACCAGTAAGCCGACCGTGTTCAAACTTAGCTCCCCCTATTTTTGCGCCTGTTAAGTTAGCACTATAGATAATCTTCAAGTTTTGTCTCGTAAAGCTCATGCTGAAAAGACGCGATCGGAAAATCTAAAAAAGTAAAAAGCTTGGGAGAAAGTTTAGATTTTCTGGTCTAATTATAATAGATTTTGAGATGCGATCGCTCCAATCTATCAAATATTTGCTATACTTTAAGATATTATACCAGTTTGTAAGCCAGATGAACAACACTACGATGTCACTAGCTATAGAAAATTTACCAACAAATTTAATTACTGATGATGGTGAGCCGATGGAAAGCAATAACCATAGAATTTCGATGAATTTACTCATCCAGTCTCTCAAATATCACTGGAGAGATAAAGAAGACTTTTTTGTCGGTGGCAATATGTTTGTCTACTACAGTGCTAACCAAGTCAAAAATCAAGACTTCAAAGGCCCCGATTTCTTTGTAGTTTTAGATGTAGATGGAACCAGAAATAGAGATGCTTGGATTGCTTGGGAAGAAGACAGTCATCTGCCAGATGTCGTGATTGAATTAATGTCTCCCTCCACTGCGGAAGTAGATGTAACTACCAAAAAAGATATCTACGAACGAAACTTAAAAACTCAAGATTATTTTGTTTTCGATCCCAATAATGCTAATGATCTCAGAGGTTGGACGTTAATTAATCGTCGCTATCAGTCCTTATCTCCTAACGATCAAGGGAGGTTATATTGCCAATCTTTAAACCTATGGCTGGGTATATGGCAAGGGAAAGTAGAAAACACTCAAGGTAATTGGTTGAGGTTTTTTGACGCTGATGGAAATTTAGTGTTAATGAGAGATGAAGCTGAGACTCAAAGAGCCGAAAGGTTAGCGGCCAAGTTAAGGGAGTTAGGTATTAACCCTGATGAAATTTGATAGCAATGTGCTATCTTAGAGATACACAGAAATCACTTAATTTTACCAGCTATAACTATGTCACTAGCTATAGAAAGTTTACCAACAAATTTAATTACCGATGATGGTGAGCCGATGGAAAGCAATAACCATAGAATTTCGATGAATTTACTTATCCAATCTCTCAAATATCACTGGAGAGATAAAGAAGACTTTTTTGTCGGTGGCAATATGTTTGTCTACTACAGTGCTAATCAAGTCAAAAATCAAGACTTTAAAGGCCCCGATTTCTTTGTAGTTTTAGATGTAGATGGAACCAGAAATAGAGATGCTTGGGTGGCATGGGAAGAAGACAGTCACTTACCAGATGTCGTGATTGAATTAATGTCTCCCTCTACTGCGGAAGTAGATGTAACTACTAAAAAAGATATCTATGAACGAAACTTAAAAACTCAAGATTATTTTGTTTTCGATCCCAATAATGCTAATGATCTCAGAGGTTGGACGTTAATTAATCGTCGCTATCAGTCCTTATCTCCTAACGATCAAGGGAGATTATATTGCCAATCTTTAGGTCTATGGCTGGGTATATGGCAAGGGAAAGTAGAAAATTCTCAAGGTAATTGGTTGAGGTTTTTTGACGCTGATGGAAATTTAGTGTTAATGAGAGATGAATCTGAGACTCAAAGAGCGGATTTAGAGCGATCGCAGAAAGAAAAGTTAGCGGCCAAGTTAAGGGAGTTAGGTATTAATCCTGATGAAATTTGATTAATTGGATATTATATTAAGGTTCAGTATTCCCTCATCATCCTTTTAATTAAAGGTTTGAGAATGTAACCATTATTAGTTGGATCTTCAGGGATAATTAGCACATTAAAGCTCATAAAACCCCCTCAAACCAACCTTCCGCAAACAGTTCACTAATTGGCTGCTTTTGAATCAGCTTTAATAAGGTTGGAATTTCGCTAAGAGGGATAATGTGAGTTGCGCCTGTGCTTTCATCTCGCTTACAAACAAAAGTAGTAGCATAATCTTCAGGATTCAGCCATTCTAAAATTAAAGGTGAGTGAGTAGTTGCCATAACTTGAATATTACCAGATTTAGACATTGATTTCATCAACTCAACTAAGAGCCTCAAGCGGGTTGGATGAAGGCCATTTTCTATTTCTTCAAGGGTAAGAATACCTGGCAAATCTGGTTGAAAGAAAGCAGCGGTAATCGCGGCAAATCTAAGCGTTCCATCGGATAAAATGGGAGCCGGATAGTCAATATCACCCTCTTTAAGTGCAAATAATGATTCTCCTAATGCACCGGATAAGATACTAACATCATCGAGTTCTGTAGGGGTTAATTCTTTGAGCCAGGATACAAAGGCAGATTTTTCAGTAACATTAGTAATAATTGTTTTAACTAAAGCGGCGAAATTTTCACCTCGTTCTCCCATGCGTTGCGCTGTATGCGCTTGAGAATAACCGCGCAAAATGGCAGGAGATGGGTCAAGGTCTTGGGTGTTGCTGAGGGTGTGGATACACTGTTTAATCCAATTAGCATGATCCTTTAAACAAATTTTTTCCCGCAATAATTGATGGAGAACTGAGCGAGATTTTTCAAAGTGTAGACCTAGCGGTCTAGCTTTTTTACCGTTATAATAGCGAACTTCTATAACAGGACTATTGGGGTAATTGGAAATAGGGTTAGCATCAAAAATTGTTGAAACATTCACTTGTAATTTTTCACTGCGGACGCATCCTCTTTCTGCTGAAATACTGATCGAGTATTGAATTTCATTTCCTGGGCTATTGGGTAATTTAATTGTGACTGAAAACTGGATAGTTTGTTCTTCTGAGGCATAGTGTCCTCACGAATAAGCGATCGCCATAAAATCTTGATTAACGTACTCCTCGAATATACTATTATAAGGTAATCTTCTCAAGCCTGCTCACAAATGCCTCTATCTAAACCTTACCAACCTTTAATGCTCAGGCTCCTGCATGGAGTTAACGCTCTGATAGCGATACTCGCAATTTTAACAGCTTTTGTGGTGTACAATAACTATGATGGTCGCTTTGGAAAATTGCCACTTCCTCAGATGGAACACATCATTGGGATTCATGGCACTTTTGGTAAACTCTTGATTTTCGGTGTGATGCCAGCCTTCGCATTATACAGCTTTCATGTCGGTAAAAAACGTTTGATTCAGCCAGATTCGTTAGCTAAAATAACGCAATTGAGTAAACCGATTGGGTGGTACAGCTTTCACCGTACTGTCAATACCATCATGTTATTAGCACTAACTTTTTCAATTGTGTCTGGTAGTATGGTCAAGGAAGAATGGCTACCTGCGGGAGAATTAACGCGGATTTGGTACAGTCTTCACTTAATAGGATGGGCAATTCTAGTCTTGTGCCTAGCCTTGCATTTACTAATGAGTGCAAAGATTGGGGGATTTCCTTTGATTGTCTCTATGTTTGAGGCAAAGTATCGCCCTAATGATTCTTCATTGACTGATTGGCTGAATAAAATTCGCTCTTTAAGAAGACGCTCTTAATCAAGAATATGCAACGAAATATTATCCTCATTATTGTAGAATTATTAGTCATAGGTGGCTGGATATTTGCCTTATTAGCACCTATTTTATTTCCCTAGCCATCAAAAATTTACCAACAAATTTAATTTTAGCTACATCTAATGAAACAATTACCCTAGCATCTATCTGTAATTATTGCAGGTCAATAAATTTATGAGTTTGTAACGATAATCTGTAGTTAGGATACTGTTGTAACAAATCTAATATAATCGGCATCGCGATCGATCTATTATTCCACTCAGGCTGTAAAAAAATCGGAATATTCAAAGTAGAATTTAAACAATTTCTATAAAAATCAATTTCTTCACCATTGCTAATCACCAATTTAATTTCATTAGCCCTGGTCCAAAACTGTTTTTGCACGGGATATTGAGAATTAACGTGCTGCTTAGGAGATAGTGTAATCCAAGTTTCGGCAGGAACTTCTTGCCAGCAAATACCTGATGTTTCAATACTTACCTGTTTCCCAAACTCTAATAAACTGGTAATTAACGGAGTTAAATTTTTATGAATGAATGGTTCACCACCACTGATGACAACCCTGGGAGACTTCAATTCTGCCAATAATTCTGCAATTGAACGGGAGACATTAGGTAAATTTTTACCTCCATCACTATAACCAGTATCACACCAAGGACAACCCACAGGACAACCAGCTAATCGAATAAAATCAACTAAATTGCCAGTCCAGTAACCTTCCCCTTGAACGGTACTCTGGAAAGTTTCGTGAATTGGCAATTTTAAGTTTAAAGTTAAATCTAGCATCAGCAAAATCTTTCCCCTAACAGTTAACAGTTAATAGTTAACCGTTAACCGTTAACTATGATTATTTTGAGTCTGGTTCCATGAGAGGAGCCCAACGACGTTTTAGCGCTAAAGTAACTCCATCTCCAATAGATAAAAGACTGAGGGTAATTCTGGGATCGTGGCGCAGCTTTTGGTTGAAATTGCGAATCGCAATTGTAGATTCATCTTGTGCTTGAGAATCAACAACACTCCCTCCCCAAAGGACATTATCAATAGCTATGAGGCCGCCAGTACGAACCAGTTGCAGCGATCGCTCATAATATGCCTCATAATTTACCTTATCAGCATCAATGAAGGCAAAATCAAAAGTTCCTCCCTGTCCAGCGGCTAACAACTTGTCAAGGGTTTTTAAGGCCGGTCCAATGCGTAAAGAAATTTTCTGTGCTACTCCCGCCGCTTCCCAATAGCGACGAGCGATCTGTGTATATTCCTCACTTATATCGCAAACAACCATTTGACCGTGTTCTGGAAGTGAGAGAGCCACGCTAAGTGAGCTATAACCAGTAAAAACCCCAATTTCCAGAGTTTTCGTCGCCCCCATTAGTTGAACGAGTAGCCCCAGAAATTGACCTTGTTCTGGAGATATCTGCATCATCATCTTGGGATGCTCGGCTGTTTCTTTGCGGAGTGCGGCCAGAATATCTGGCTCCCGTAGGGAAACAGACAAGAGATAATCATAGAGAGAGTTTTCGAGGCCGAGAGTCTTGGATGCCATCAGTTTGTCCTCTGTGTTGACTGGTGATTTGAGCTTTTAGGTTAACAATTAATTGAGAATTAAAATGTTAAGGTTGGTTTTGATAGGTTCGATTAATTTTATAGCTCGATCGTTAAGACTAAATCAATAACTATTTAAGCTAAAAGAACTAACCGCGATCGCCGCCCATCTCCTCCCAAACCACAACACCACACAATAATTTGATACCCTAACGATAATAATCTTGGAATACAGTAAAGAAGAGTGGAAACATCAATCGGGCGTGGCAAAAAAGCTCGTAGAGCTTACGGTATAGACGAAATCGCGCTAGTCCCTGGACAGCGTACCCTCGATCCGAGCTTAGCAGACACCCGCTGGCAAATCGGAGGCATCGAGCGCGAAATCCCCATCATCGCCAGTGCAATGGATGGAGTAGTAGATGTCCGCATGGCAGCACTCCTATCTCAACAAGGAGCGCTAGGCGTACTCAACCTAGAAGGCATCCAAACCCGCTATAAAGATCCTCAGCCAATATTAGACCGCATCGCCTGCGTTGGCAAAGATGAATTTGTCGGTTTAATGCAGGAACTTTATGCAGAGCCCATCAAACCAGAATTAATCCAGCAGCGCATCCAAGAAATTAAATCTCTGGGAGGAATCGCCGCCGTCAGCGCTACTCCCGCCGGCGCAAGCAAATATGGCTCGGCCGTTGCTCTAGCTGGAGCCGATTTATTTTTCGTACAAGCAACTGTAGTATCCACAGCCTACCTTTCACCTGAGTCAGTAAAGCCCCTAGATTTGGCTCATTTTTGCCAACAAATGCCCATCCCAGTCATTTTAGGGAACTGTGTCACCTACGAAGTTGCCCTAGATTTGATGAAAACTGGTGCGGCGGGAATTTTAGTAGGTATTGGTCCCGGTGCAGCTTGCACATCTCGCGGCGTTTTAGGTGTAGGCGTACCCCAAGCGACAGCTGTAGCCGACTGTGCAGCCGCGCGAGATGATTATTTTCAGGAAACGGGCAATTATGTAACTATTATTGCTGACGGCGGGTTAATCACTGGGGGTGATATCTGTAAATGTATTGCCTGCGGTGCTGATGGTGTAATGATTGGTTCGCCTTTTGCCAGAGCCGCAGAAGCTCCCGGAAATGGTTATCATTGGGGTATGGCGACTCCGAGTCCGGTTTTGCCTCGCGGGACTCGTATCCGTGTTGGTACGACTGGAACTTTAGAACAAATTTTGCGGGGACCGGCGCTATTAGATGATGGTACTCATAATTTGCTGGGGGCTTTGAAAACGAGTATGGGTACTTTGGGGGCTAAGAATCTTAAGGAAATGCAGCAAGTTGAAGTGGTGATTGCTCCTTCGTTGTTGACGGAAGGTAAGGTCTATCAAAAAGCTCAACAGTTGGGTATGGGTAAATAGAGGCTGCTGACCTTAGCTATTATTGCCCAGTTTCTGGCGATCGCGGAAAGCACCAGTTTTCTTTCAGAAACCCTATTTTTGCGTCAGTTTTGGTATATTTACCTAAAACCTATCATCGTAGCCTTGACAAATATTGTTAAGTAGTGTCGCAAGTTGGATAAATGTGTGTAATTTTCCTGAAAGAAATGCCACAATAGAAAAAGCGGAGACGCATTTAGTTTCCGTTCACTCCTCACACCACATTCCGCCTGGACTACTGTTCAGGCGGTTCCTTTTGTTGATGTTATGTAGTGTGTGGCTGGGTTTTCGCGATCGGCTAAATAATTCTGAGGAATAAAATTAGTGCGATCGAAGTTTAAATGTATCCCAGGGGCGAAGCATTCCGGGAGTAAATCTCTCGTTTTAGCCAATAACTTATCTACTGGAATGCTTTGCCCCTACTACTCTGATTTAGATAAGCGATCGAGAGAAATCGAGGCAGCAAAAGCTACTTGAGCATTACTATCTTTCAGTAAATATTTTAGCGCCGCCACACTTTTAGGACAAGATAAATTCCCCAAAGATTCTGCAAGTCGCTGACGGATTAGCCAATCTTCTGATTGAGCAAAACGCAAAATATCATCTACAGCATCGACAGCTTTAATCTCACCTAAAGCTGAAATCGCTGCCTGCTGTATTACCACTTCTTTACTATCTAATCCTTGCAGTAACGCTTCTTTTGCACGGGGATCTTTCAGATTACCTAAAGATACCGCAGCACTAAAGCGAACTAGCCAATCTGTATCTTCATAAAATGCCCGTATTAAAGCGTCAAAAGCTCTGATATCTCCTAGATAACCCAAGGCTCCAGCCGCATCAGCACGAATCGCATAATCGGGGTCATTTGCTAACAATTTTACCAAAATTGGATAGCATTCTTCAGTGGGTTTAACTCCGAGAGCAAACACTGCCATCGATCGCACTTGTAAATTTTTGTCATGCAAAACCTTTTTAATTAAAGGAACAGCTTGTTCTGCGGCAACGTGCCGCAGATTAGCCAAAGCTACCATGCGATCGGCTGAATTTGTGCTTTCTAATTGGAGTGAAATTTGTTCTAAGCTTAAATTAGTCATTATTTACTGAACTCAAGGGTAAAATTTACATTCAACAATCCTATTATAGCGATTCTCAACTCAGCGAAGTATGCCCTACCAACTACCAATCACGATCGCGGATTTTACGGATTACACGGATTGCACGGATTAGTTAGAGGGATGATTATTTAGTCTATGAAATTAGAGGAATCCGTCTAATCTGTGTATCCCCATTACCAATCACCAATCACCAATTACCAATTACCAATCACCAATTACCAATTCCCCATTACCCTCAATCACTTCTCCAATTTGATAAGCCGTAATTTCCTGTGACTTAAATGATTTAATAGTCTGTGCCACTCCTGCCTGTGAAACCAACAAAACAAAGCCGATCCCCATATTAAAAGTATTAAACATCTCCTGTTTACCGACTTTCCCCGCCGCCGCAATCCATTCAAAAATCGGTAAAACTGGCCAACTTTTAACATTAATTTGCACAGATTGGTTCGCCCCCAAACAGCGAGGTAAATTCTCTGGTAATCCACCTCCAGTAATGTGCGCCATCCCCGCGATCGGCAAACCATTGCGGAGAACTTCTAGCACTGGCTTAACATAAATCTGCGTAGGAGTTAACAAGATTTCTCCTAAACTTTTACCTCCTAATTCTTGAGGAGTTGCATCTAAAGAAAAACCACCATATTCAATAATTCTCCTTACCAAACTAAAGCCATTACTGTGAACGCCAGTGCTGCTTAAACCAATAGCAACATCGCCTATTTTTACCTGAGAACCATTCAGTAACTTACTCTTTTCTACAACCCCAACACAAAACCCAGCTAAATCGTATTCTCCTGGTTGATAAAAACCTGGCATTTCTGCGGTTTCTCCTCCTAATAAAGCACAGCCAGCCTGTTTACAACCTTCAGTAATACCAGCAACTACTTGAGTTAATTGTTCCGAATTTAATTTACCAGTAGCTAAGTAATCTAAGAAAAATAACGGTTCGGCCCCCGATGTCAATACATCATTGACACACATAGCAACTAAATCAATTCCTACGGTGTCGTGGCGGTTTAAACTATGGGCCAATTTTAATTTTGTGCCGACCCCATCCGTGCCGGAGACTAAAACGGGTTCGCTTAAGCCGCTAGGGAGGCTGAAAAACCCGCTAAATCCGCCGATCCCGCCTAAAACTTCAGGTCGGTGGGTGTTTTGTACCATGTTGCGGATGCGTTGCACAAACGCTCTACCTGCTTCGACATCTACACCTGCTTCTCGATAATCCATAATTTACGTTTTTAGTTAAGAGTGATTGTAGCGGCGGGTTTCGCTAATAATTTTTCCATTTTATTTTATCAGGACTTAGGCATTTTTGGTAATGTGGAAGATTGCGATGCTTTGGTTACATATTAAAATAAGGAATCGCTCGATAATTTGTTGTCTTCTTACCATTTCCATTTAGTTTTCGATCTACAGGTCTATCTCTACCACGAATATCAGCCGCAAAAGCAGCTTCTTCATAAAGCAAACGCTCTTCCATCTCTTGTAAATGATATTCTTCCGGGTATATTTTCGCCTTGCTACGTTCTGTTGCTCTTTCACCTACTTGCACATCAAAACGAAATTTATCAATGGGTTCACCTGTTTTTTCGACATAATTACGCAGAGTTTTTAGGTTTGGGAAATAACCGCGATCGTCTGGTTCTCCACTTAAACGCCTCATAGCAATTTGATAATATTTGTCAAATAAAAAATAAATAACTTGATGATTTGGTTCGTAGTAAGCGCTTTAGCGCTATGAGCGCTTACTACGAACACGGGGATTTTTAAGATTACCAGGAATTACGCACTTTTTGTAATGCTGCTATCCCAACGATCGAGATACCACCGGGATGAGGCTGTTATAGCTAGGGACTAGGGGCTAGGGGCTAGGGGCTAGGGAAGAAGGGAATAGAATAAGCGGGTTCCAGCAATCAATCATGTCCTAAGCGCCTTAGCGACTGCTATAGAAGATGATACCCGATCGCTGAATAGTGATTTTTCATAGCATAAAAACGTACAAAAATATTTAAAGATTTGATGAATTTTTTTTTGAGGCTAAAATCGCTATAAGTCTTGGTAGTAAAGCATTTAAGTCAAAATAGTCCGATCGGAGTTTTGTAAAGTTATTGTAAATTTACGTGCAATATTGATCCCCAATCCTAGAACTTCATGGTAGTCTGTTGCAGTTCCTTAACATGACGTGAACACGGAATGAGTATAAGTTGCGGCAAGCGAGGTTGATGCAATCCCAAAATTTTGGGCTCTGGCAGATGGCTGCTGGAAAGTCACCCTCAGATTATGGCTGGCCGGGCTGGGGAAACAGCTAAAGACGCGGGGAAATTTCCCATGAGTCTGCTGTGTTACCTAACTACTCGCTCCAAAATTGCTCTTGATTAAAAATGGACGTATGAAGCAAAAACTTGTTGGCGGACTACTTCCTGTCCTGCTAATTCCCACTCTGATGACATCTTCATCGAGTCGGGCTGAAGAAACAGAAACAGCGAATATGGCTGTATCCATGACACACCAAGTTGTCTATGCTGCGAAGCCATCTCCCCAGTTGAATACTCAGCCGGTGGAGGCTGTTAAAGTCAGGGAGTATCAGTACCAAGCCAAAGCGGAGATTGACTCTGAGGCGATCGCGAAGATTCAAACCCATGACTTAGCGGGTCGCCTAGCAGCTACAGTCTACTTACGTAACATTCCCGTTCTCACCTTTGTGGGGTTAAATACCGAAAGCGGTAAAAATAACAGGGAATCTACCGATAACGCCCACTTAGGTAGCGTCGGGTTAAAAGTAGGGGCGCAAGAAGCTCGGACTAATCGCAATCAACGGCGACAGTCTGGGGTTGTAGACGATCCAGTTGGGCGAGCCATAGCGATCGCGGCTAAACTCAATCAATTGTTCCGGGAAAATGTTGATGCTAATGCCATCACTGTCAAATGGGAAAAGGGCGATCGCTATATCATCAAAGTTAAAGGCGAAGCTTTAGTCGAAATCAATCGGGCAACTATTTTACCCGACACTACGAGCGACTTCAGCATCGATGCCTTACAAGCAACAAATCGCTTACGCCGACTTTTAGGTAATGCTCCCCCCTTGGAGGAAGTTGCCGACAAACCTAAACCAGAACCTAAACCAGAACCTAAACCATTATCAAAAGCCTTACCAACAGCAGTTACTCTCTTGCCAAAACGAGAGCGCTTAATTGGTTGGGCTTCTTGGTATGGTCCTGGCTTTCATGGTAATCTCAGCGCCAGCGGTGAGGAGTACAATCAGTATGAGTTGACGGCGGCTCACCCTAATTTGCCTTTTGGGACGCGAGTTTTGGTGACAAACTTAGATAATGGTCGTTCTGTGGTGGTGCGAATCAACGATCGCGGCCCCTATGTGGGCGATCGATTGATTGATTTGTCCGTCGGCGCTGCGGAAACCCTGGGAATGATCAATTCTGGTGTAGCTCCTGTGCAATTAGAAATTATCAACCCACAGGAATCTAAATCAGTTCGACAATGATTAGTTAACAGTTAACAGTTAACAAATAACAGTTAACAAATAACAGTTAACAAATAACAGTTAACAAATAACAGTTAACAAATAAAAGGTGTCTCGATGCAATCATTTACTTCTGTTGCGGCTTTGCGCTGTTACTTAAATTCTCAGTTATCGGCGGGAGAGCGATCGCTGGCTCTTGTACCGACAATGGGAGCTTTGCACGCGGGACACCTTAGTTTGATTCAGCGGGCAAGACTGGAAAATACAGTGGTTGTTGTCAGTATCTTTGTTAATCCTCTGCAATTTGGGCCTGCGGAGGATTTTCAGCAGTATCCTCGGACGTGGGATCGCGATCGACTATTCTGTGAATCGGCTGGTGTTGATGTAATTTTTGCGCCATCTGCGGCAGAATTAGGAATTAGAAATAACGCCAATGAAAGCGGGGATTTAACTACAGTAATTCCCCCTATAGCAATGACTTCAGTTTTGTGTGGAAAATCTCGACCGGGACACTTTCAAGGAGTAGCAACTATTGTTACTAAGTTATTGAATATAGTTAAACCCGATTTCGCTTATTTTGGTATTAAAGATGCTCAACAAGTAGCGATTATTCGCCGATTAGTAGCAGATTTGAATCTATCTGTCAAGATTGTAGCTTGCGCGATCGCGCGGGAAGATTCCGGCCTCGCTTGGAGTTCTCGCAATCAGTATTTAAGTTCCGAACAAAAAGTTAAAGCCGCGACAATTTACCGATCCTTGCAACGAGCCGAGCAAGTTTTTCAAGACGGAAATTACACATCAACCGCTTTAAAAGCCGCCGTCAATCAGGAATTAGCCACCGAATCAACCATTGAAATAGAATATGTCGAGATCGTCGATCCCCACACATTAAAAACTCTGGAAATTGTAGAAGAATCAGGATTATTAGCCATCGCTGTAAAAATAGGTTCAACTCGTTTAATTGATAATATAATCTTGCTAAATCGCCAGCCTATAGTAGCAATTGATGGCCCAGCAGGAGCCGGGAAATCTACCGTTACTAAGCAAGTAGCGCAAATTTTAGGTTTAATGTATTTGGATACAGGAGCAATGTATCGCGCCGTTACTTGGTTGGTTTTAAATACTGAAACTAGCTTAGATAATGAACCTGCGATCGCCGAATTAGTCAGCACTTGTAATATTGAATTTAACTTTCACCCCACCGCCTTTAATCTAAAGATTAATAACGAAGATGTAACAGACGCAATTCGGAGTTTAGAAGTAACTAACCATGTTTCCGCCGTAGCCGCTTTACCTGTAGTGCGACATTTTATGGTACAACAGCAACAACGTTATGGTAGCAAAGGAGGTATAGTCGCCGAGGGTCGTGATATTGGTACTAATGTTTTTCCCGATGCCGAAGTTAAAATTTTCTTAACAGCATCAGTAAAAGAGCGATCGCGCCGACGATTCATCGAACTTCAAAATCGCGGTCAGCATGACATTAGTTTAGAACAACTAGAAATTGATATCGCACTTCGAGACGAAAAAGACAGCAACCGCACAATTGCACCTTTACGTAAAGCCACAGATGCAATTGAAATTCAAACCGATGGTTTAACTGTTACAGAAGTAACAGAACGCATTGTCAATTTATATCAACAGAAAAATATCACGAAAAATAGGTAACTTATTGAATAATAGGTAATTAGGTCTTAGTGCCTTTGTGTCTTTGTGGTTCCCTAAAAATCTCTATAAAAACATGATCAAATTAAATCAGTTGCTAAGACAAGGAAAAACTTTCATGGCTACTTTTATCGCAGCGGCCGGCAGTTTTGTCATTGGAATCGCGCTACCGATAGATTTTCCATTGAATAATCTGGTAAGAATATTAGATATTGTAAAGGTGCAAAAACAGACTATTAAACCAACAGTTACACCAACAGCCACACCAACGCTGTTAAAAGTAAACATAAAATTAAAAGCAGGAGTTGAGAATAAACAAAACCAAAGTTTGTTAAAATTAGATGATAATCAACCAAATTTGGCAATTCCTTCTCGGTTTCAAGGAGCTACAGTAAATCGGGTAAAATTACCTTCTCAGCAAAAAGCGATCGCGCTAACTTTTGATGATGGTCCCTGGCCAGAAAGCACCGTTGAAATCCTAAATATTCTCAATAAAAACCAGATTAAGGCTACGTTTTTCATGGTGGGAAGATATTTGAAAGTTTATCCAGATATTGCCAAGAAAGTAGCTGCTAATGGTCACGCGATCGGCAATCATACTTGGAATCATAGATACTATCAATACAATCAGGCTGCTGCTGCTAAGGAAATCGATCGAACCACAGCATTAATTAAAGAAGTAACGGGAATGAATGTATCTATGTTTCGTCCTCCAGGCGGTATTTTAACAAATGGCTTGGCTGCCTATGCACGCAAGAAAAAATATACAGTAGTAATGTGGTCTGTCGATTCTTTAGATTGGCGTAATTCCATGCAGTCGCTAAAGCAAAATGTATTGCGTCAGACAAATTCTGGCGGAATTATATTGATGCACGATGGCGGCGGAAATCGCTCTAACACTGTCACAGCTTTACCAAGTATTATTATTACTTTGAAAAAACAGGGATATAAATTTGTAACAGTTCCTGAACTGTTACAAATACAAGAAAAAGAGATGAAAAATAATCACAAAAATCATCAATTAGTACAAAATGTAAATTAGTATGGATAGTATGAAATTTATTTCCAGATGTTTACAATAGCAAAAAATCATGGATAATCTGCTCAACATTGTTACTCATGCCGGCTGTTTTAAAACCCTACTAATGGCACTAGAAACTGCTAGTTTAGTGGAACTTTTACAAGCTCCAGGTTCCTATACCATTCTCGCACCAACTGACGAAGCCTTTGTCAATATTCCAGCTAATCTGATCAATGCTTGGATGGAAGAAATTCCTAAAATTAAGAAAATTATCCGCTATCATATCATACTTGGTGATATTAGAGCCAATGATTTTCTAAAACTTAATGTTGTTGAAACATTAGAAGGTTCAACGATCGCAGTTAATACTTCTAATGGCATTAAAGTTAATGATGCTAAGGTGATTAAAGCTGATATTATTGCCGAAAATGGAGTGGTTCACATTATTGATAAAGTCTTAATTCCAGAGGGGATTTAGCAAAAATTAGTTACCAATAATTAACCCACTCCGAGGGGGAATGCTTAATTCTACTTGATGAATTTCTCCCTCTATTTTCCACAAAACTTCGCCGTTACCATATAGAATTGTGTCAGAATGATATTTAAGATTAGCTCCATCAAAACTCACATTTTTCGCATCTATCCCAACATTTACAGCTACAATTAACTCTCGATCGTCCAAAATTCTGGCAAAGACATAAACTGTTTCCTCAGCAAATAAAATTTGGTAAGATCCAGTACGCAGAGCCGGATATTGATGACGCAAATTAATTAACTGTTTGTGATAATTTAACACCTCAACTTCCCATGCTTGTGTCATCGGAAAGCCGCGCCGGGAGTCAGGATCTAAACAACCCAATAAACCTACTTCATCACCGTAATAAATACTAGGAGCGCCGGGAAAAGTTAACAACATTAAAGTTGCTAGTTTAACACTATCACGATCTCCTTTAGCAATAGAAATTAGTCGTGCAGTATCGTGACTGGCAAGCAAATTTAGTTGAGTAAGTTGTATTTGCCAATCATATAATCCTAACAAATTTTGAATTTTTTGGGCATATTCGTTAGCAGATATTGGTGGATAGGGATGATAAGAACGGTCTTTAATTTGATCGAGATCGACGCGATCGCCTGCGGTAAAAGCAATAGTTGGTCCGGCAAATAGATAATTCATTACCCCATCAAATTGCTTACCATCTAGCCATTCCCGCGCCTCTAACCAGATTTCACCGACGATGTAAGCTTCGGGATTAATTGCTTTGACTCGTTGACGAAATTCCTGCCAAAATCCAGGGGTTTTAATCTCAAAAGGAACATCTAAACGCCAGCCATCAATGCCAAATTTAATCCAATATTCGGCAATTTCCATGATGTATTCTCGCACTTCTGGATTATCGTGATTGAAGACTGGTAAAGCGCGATTTCCCACCCAACCTACATAGTTAGCAGGAAATTGACCATCGTAGGCAGATAGCGGCCAACCTTCAATTTTGAACCAATTTAACCAGGGGGAATGAGGGCCATTTTCAAGGATATCATTGAAGAAGAAAAAACCGCGACTGGCATGGTTAAATACGCCATCAAGGACAACTTTAATATTACGTTGGTGGGCGGCTGCTAAGAGTTCTTGAAAAGCCTGATTTCCACCTAAGATGGGATCGACTTGGTAATAGTCGTGGGTGTGGTAGCGGTGATTGCAAGTAGATTGAAAAATGGGGGTAAAATAGATGGCATTGATGCCTAAGTCTTGGAGGTAATCTAATTTTTCAATTACGCCCCATAAATCACCGCCTTTGTAGCCTTGGAGGGTAGGGGATGCGTGCCATTCTTCCCATTTTGGGTTTTGTAGGAGATGTTTGCGGGGTTGACTACCTTTGGCGAAGCGATCTGGGAAAATTTGGTAGAATACGGCGTGTTTAACCCAATCTGGTGTTTGAATTTGCATATTAGTTGGATGAGTTTTATAAATCTGCCGATCGCACTATTTATCGGTAAAGATTAATTAGTAAGCTATATGTCTCGGCTTTTTTCGTGAGTTTGACTAAGCAGCTTATCACAAATGTCCAATATTAGGGTATTTTAATTAAAGTACCTCTTAGATTGAGGATGAATTACTGTAAATGTCAGTGTCGTATTCGTCAAGTTTAACTCAGCCGCGATCGCTCGAACAGGAACTCAAGCATTTTTTTGGCTACGATTCTTTTCGACCTGGACAGCGGGAAATTGTGGAAGCTGCGCTCTCCCAGCGCGATATGCTAATTGTGATGCCGACTGGTGGTGGAAAATCTCTCTGTTTTCAATTGCCGGCTTTGCTGAAACCAGGGTTAACGGTGGTGGTTTCGCCGCTAATTGCGCTGATGCAAGATCAGGTGGAAGCTTTGCGGGATAATGGTATTGGGGCAACTTTTCTAAATAGCACTCTTTCTGCAATGGAGACGCGATCGCGAGAAATGGCGATTATGGATGGTAGAATTAAACTCCTTTATGTCGCCCCGGAACGTTTACTGAGCCAGCGTTTTTTGCCATTCTTAGACCAAGTAGAAGCGAATTTAGGAATTTCTGCTTTTGCGATCGATGAGGCTCATTGCGTGTCAGAATGGGGCCACGATTTCCGGCCAGAATATCGGCAAATTTTGCAAGTGCGCGATCGCTATCCTAATATTCCTGTTATGGCATTAACGGCAACCGCAACTGACCGGGTTCGTGCTGATATTACCCAACAATTAGCCCTCCGAGAACCGTTTATTCATGTTGCTAGTTTCAATCGTCCTAATTTATACTACGAAGTTCGCCCTAAAACTAAGCGCAGTTTTACAGAATTATTGCAAATTATTGAGAAAATTGGCGGTTCAGGCATTATCTATTGTCTAAGTCGAAAAAATGTCGATGAACTTGCCTTTCAACTTCAACAAAGTGGCATTTCAGCCTTACCTTATCATGCCGGTTTAAGTGATAGCGATCGCGCCAGCAATCAAACTCGTTTTATTCGAGATGACGTGCAAATTATGGTAGCTACTGTTGCCTTTGGCATGGGCATTAATAAACCTGATGTGCGCTTTGTGGTTCATTACAATTTACCTCGGAATTTAGAAGGATATTATCAAGAAGCAGGCCGCGCTGGTCGAGATGGGGAACCGGCCCAATGTACGCTATTTCTCAGTTATGGCGATCGCAAAACTATAGAATATTTAATTGAGCAAAAGGCAGATCCTCAAGAACAACGAATTGCTACTCAACAATTCCGGCGAGTAATTGACTATGCCGAAGCTACAGACTGTCGCCGCACCATTCAACTAAGTTATTTTGGCGAACAATTTCCCGGAAATTGCAATCAGTGTGATAACTGTCGCAATCAGAAACCACTAGAAGATTGGACAATTGAGGCGATGAAATTTCTTTCCGCTGTAGCAAGATGTAAAGAAAGATTTGGCATGAATCATATTATTAATGTCTTGCGCGGTTCTAAAAGTGAAAAAATTTTACAATATGGACACGATAAACTTTCTACCTATGGAATTGGGAAAGATAAAACGGCTGATGAATGGAAAATGTTAGGGCGATCGCTCTTACACCAAGGCTTTTTAGATGAAACAACCGATGGCTATTCAGTTTTGAAATTAAATGCTAAAAGTTGGGAAATCATGCACCGTCAGCGCACAGTAGAAATTGCTATTTCTCGGAAAGAAGATGTCCAGACTGTGCAACGTTATTCCGCCGCTGAAGGAGAGATATTATTTAACATATTGCGGAGACTGAGAAAGCAAATAGCTGACGAACAATTTGTCCCACCTTATGTAGTATTTCCTGATTCTAGTTTACGGGCAATGGCAGAACAAAGACCCAAAACTTTGAATGAATTTGCCAAAATTTCTGGGGTAGGTACTCGCAAGCGAGATAAGTATGGTAAGCAGTTTATTGAAGCAATTCAGAATTATTGTGAAGAGCAAGGTTTGTCAAAAGGTGTTTCTAACTCTGCCAATGATGGAAATTTGCTATCTCATACTCAATTATTAACATTACAGTTGTATCAGCAAGGTTTGACGGTAGAAGTAATTGCGGAAATGCGCGATATTCGTCCTGCTACAGTGGTAAGTCATCTAGCTGAGTTAATAGAAATGAATCAAGCAATTGATATTAATCAGTTGGTCGATCGCGATCGACAACAATCTATTATTGCCGCAATTGAGGTAGTAGGTGACAATTCTTTAACGCAAATTTATCAGCTTTTACGGGAGAAATACAGTTATGATGAGATTAAGTTAGTGCGGGCTTGGTGGCGCAAAAATCTCTAGTGACAAAAGGAGATTATTCACAACTTTTAACTCTCTAAATAATTACTCGATATTTTTGCTGGAATAGATCAATGCGCGAAAGTGCGATCGCCTCGCGGGAAGTGCGAGGGATCGCTAGTTTATTCTCCGAAATGGAAAAAAGTTAATTTCTTTATCCTTAACCTATAATGCTTGATGGGTTGATAACTTTTCTGCGTCTGTTAAGGGTAAATCTTCATCCTCTCCCTCCCCGAAACTTTCCAACCAATCACCTTCTACATCCTTAAAGTAAAGATCGACTCGCTTGACACCATGAGTCCGCCTATCTCGTTGATATTTGCGGATAGCTCTTAGCGAGAGGGCTGCGCTTTCAACAGCGGGGTCTGCAAGCAGAATAGTGTGCATAATACTCATAACTATCTCTTGGGATTAAAATATTATATTGATCAAGCAGTATATTCATTATAGCTGATATCTGGCAGAGTATCAGCTTTCTCCATGATCACACTCGCTAAAAAAGCAGTATTGAGATTGCCGGGGTTATAGCTGATAATCAAACCTCTTTGTATTCCCCAATAAGCAAGTGTGTGTTCCCATTCATCCCTCTTATTTACCCATTGATTGACATGAGTTTGAGTAAGTTGAATACACAAAGAAATACTTTTATTACCAACAACTACTAGATCGGTTGCCATTGATAAGTCAAGCAAATAATTCCATAAATAGCTTCCGCCACAAGCTTCAATTTCTTGAGCTAAGGAATTGACAATTTTTTCATCATTTCTAGTGAATTTGTTATTCATCATCTTTTCCTTCCATATTGGAAGTTTTGGGTCGCGTTCATTAAGCCACTGAGGAAAAAGAAAATCATACCAATATTGCTCAACAGGTGTTATTTTTTCCTGCGCGTATAAAATTTGTTTTTGCTCTGGAGTTAAAGATTTAAGATTTAACCAGAATTGACAATCTAAAATCAGTTCTGTGAGCAAATCTAATACATAACGTCTATTCATTAAAAAACCATCTTTTCTTTTGGCGATCCAACTCATCAAATCTTTTAGCCTGTTTGCCAAATTTGGTTCTTCAGCTATAGTAGCTTTCTTAATTAATTCTTCAATTTCAGTCTTAACGATTTGGGGGCTTAAACGTTCTGGCATTGATATTTTCCTCTGTTTTCTACATTTAATTATAATACTTTATTCACAACTTTTAACTCTCTAAATAATTACTCGATATTTTTGCTGGAATGATGTGGCGATCGCTCAATTTTTTGCTAGGATTAGAGAACATTTCAAAAAAA
Source organism: Oscillatoriales cyanobacterium USR001 (assembly GCA_001698425.1). Classification (GTDB taxonomy): domain Bacteria; phylum Cyanobacteriota; class Cyanobacteriia; order Cyanobacteriales; family Microcoleaceae; genus Kamptonema. Next base: position 103,919 of record MBRE01000060.1, read on the forward strand.
GTTGATGGTTACAACCTCTACTACCCCAGTCAAGCAGATCGCTGCTGGCTTTCACGCCCTCTCTGACCCCCTACGGATTCAAGTGATTGAGTTACTGCGATCGCATGAGTTATGCGTCTGCGAGTTATGCGATCGTCTCCAAGTCCCCCAACCGAAACTCTCTTTCCACCTCAAAACCTTGAAAGAAGCAGGATTAGTCCTCACCCGCCAAGAAGGACGCTGGATCTACTACAGCCTCAACCTATCCCAGTTTGTCGTCCTCGAACATTACCTCGCCGAGTACCGCCGCTTCAGCCCCATTCTGCCAACCCGATACTGCGACAGCCCCCCATCTATCAATATTTCTTAACATCTTTTTTTGCTCCTTGTTATGCCCTATACTTGACAAATCAACTTTTTTTGATATTATAAAGTGATAATCTTTAAATTTTCAGATGAGGCAAAATCAATGAAAACAACAGAAAAAATTAAATTTCAAATACCCAGGATACTAGGTTTAGCAATTAGCGCTGCAACTTTACTAAATTCCTGCGCTCAAGTTCAATCAGAAACCTCGCAACCCATTAAAATCGATGGTTCGAGCACTGTTTATCCAATTACAGACGCGATCGCCAAAGACTTTCAAAAAACTAAAAGCACAAAAACTCCAATTACTGTTGAATTTTCCGGCACAGGTGGCGGATTTAAAAAGTTTTGTGCTGGCGAAACAGACATCAGTAACGCCTCGCGACCAATTCGACCAGAAGAAATGGAAGCCTGCAACAAAGCAGGCATTCGCTATTACGAATTACCCATCGCTTTTGACGCTCTCACAGTAGTAATTAACCCCAAAAATACCTGGGCAAAAGACATCACAGTAGCCGAATTAAAGAAACTTTGGGAACCAGCGGCTCAAGGTAAAATTACCAAATGGAATCAGATTCGACCAGATTGGCCAAATCAACCAATAACCCTCTATGGTGCGGGTAAAGATTCCGGTACATTTGACTACTTCACAGAAGCCACAGTCGGTGAAGCCAAATCCAGTCGCACTGACTACACAGCCAGTGAAGATGACACCGTTTTAGTGCGCGGAGTTATCAACGATCCAAATGCCTTGGGTTACTTTGGTTTAAGCTATTACGAAGCCAATCAAACTCAATTGAAAGCATTAGGAATTGACAGCGGTAAAGGGCCTGTTTTACCCAGCCGCGAGACAGTAGAAAATGCTCAATATCAACCCCTCGCCCGACCTCTTTTTATCTACGTCAGTTACGCCGCCGCCCAAAGTAAACCTGAGTTGCGTGACTTCGTGCAATTCTACATGGAAAAAGCACCAACTTTATCTAAATCAGTCGGTTTCATCCCACTAACAAAGGATGGCTATCAACTGATTTACAAGAATTTTTACAATGGCAAAGTTGGGACTTTTTTCAAAGGTGAAGCTCGGTTTGACTTGACAATCGGGGAGTTATTACGAAAAGAGGCAGAATTTTAATTTTCTCTCAGCAATTTTCGTTTACCAGTTAACTAATGAACCCGTCAACTACCTCACCCGTTAAAGCGGGAAACCAGCTCAGTTTTTTTGAAAGATACCTCACCCTTTGGGTATTTCTTTGTATTTTAGGCGGTATTATTCTCGGTAGAGTATTCCCTAGTGTCGCCGTTACCCTTGATGCTCTTAGCTTTTATCAGGTGTCAATTCCGATTGCCATTTGTCTATTTTTTATGATGTATCCCATCATGGTAAAAATTGACTTTACCCAGGCGGCAAATGCAGCACGAGCGCCCAAACCTGTCATCTTAACATTAGTCGTCAACTGGATGATAAAACCATTGACAATGGTAGTATTTTCTCAGTTTTTCTTAGGCTGGCTATTTCGCCCTCTCATTACCGGCACAGAAATAATTAATGGCAGTGAAGTTGACATTGCTAGTTCCTACATTGCTGGTACAATCTTATTAGGAATTGCCCCCTGTACGGCGATGGTTTTAATGTGGGGATATCTCTCCTACGGCAATCAAGGACATACCCTAGTTATGGTGGCAGTTAATTCCTTAGCAATGCTGTTTTTATATGCACCATTAGGCCGATGGCTATTAGCAGCAAATGATTTAGTTGTGCCTTGGCAAACCATAGTATTATCTGTATTAATTTATGTCGGTTTGCCCTTAGCCGCCGGAATGTATAGCCGTTTCTGGATTTTCAAACATAAAGGGCGAGAATGGTTTGAGCGAGAGTTTATGCAATATCTGAGTCCAGTTGCTACCGCTGCCCTTTTGATTACGCTAATTCTTTTGTTTGCCTTTAAAGGAGAGTTAATTGTTAACAATCCTCTGCACATTCTCTTAATTGCTGTGCCTCTGTTTATCCAGACTAATTTCATTTTCATAATCTCCTATGTAGCCGCTTTAAAACTCAATCTTTGCTACGAAGATTCAGCACCGGCAGCCCTGATTGGAGCCAGTAATCATTTTGAAGTAGCAATTGCTACAGCAGTGATGCTTTTTGGGCTAAACTCAGGGGCAGCATTAGCTACAGTTGTCGGTGTTTTAATTGAAGTTCCAGTGATGTTAATGTTAGTAGAATTTTGCAAGAAAACCGCATTTTGGTTCCCCCGGAAACCAGAAACATCCTCACTGCCAGATCCTCGTTGCCTGCCTAATTCTAATAGCTAAAATCATCGATGAATCAATCCACTCACAAACCCAAAATTCTCTTTTTATATGGCTCCTTACGGGAGCGTTCTTACAGTCGCCTGCTCGCTGAAGAATCCGCCAGAATTATCGAAGATTTTGGGGCAGAAGTTCGATTTTTTAATCCCCGTGAATTGCCCATTTATGGCAGTGTCCCTGATACTCATCCCAAGGTTCAAGAATTACGAGAATTGAGTCTTTGGTCTGAGGGTCATGTGTGGTCAAGTCCCGAATTACATGGTAATGTTAGCGGGATTATGAAAAACCAAATTGACTGGATTCCTTTAAGTTTAGGTGCAGTTAGACCGACTCAAGGTAGAACTTTAGCAGTGATGCAAGTTAGCGGTGGTTCCCAGTCTTTTAATGCTGTGAATACTCTGAGAATTTTAGGCCGTTGGATGCGGATGTTTACCATTCCAAATCAGTCTTCCGTGGCTAAAGCTTATCAGGAATTTAACGAAGATGGCACGATGAAAGATTCGGCTTATCGAGATCGGGTTATTGATGTGATGGAGGAACTATATAAGTTTACTCTATTACTACGGGACCAGGTTGATTATTTGACTGACCGTTACAGCGAACGGAAGGAAAAAGCAGCGAAGGAAACTATTGCCATTGCTAATAGTGCTCTTGAGGTAAAAAATTAGCTGGTAAGCACCAATTTATTTCTTGGTTACGGATACCTGTTTTAATTACTAATCACTAACAACAAAAACCATGAAAAAAGTCATGTTTGTTTGCAAAAAAAACTCTTGCCGTTCCCAAATGGCAGAAGGATTTGCTAGAATTTTAGGAGATGGTAAAATTTCTGTCACCAGTTCGGGACTCGAATCTAGTAAAGTTCATCCCACAGCAATTCAAGTAATGTCAGAAATTGGCATTGATATTACCAATCAGACATCTAAACCTTTAAGTGATTTTAATGCTGAAGACTACGATGCGGTGATTTCTTTGTGTGGTTGTGGCGTGAATTTACCGTCAGAATGGGTGTTGCGAGAAGTGTTTGAAGATTGGCAACTTGACGATCCTGATGGACAACCAATTGAGATTTTTCATCGTGTTCGAGATGAGGTTAAAGAAAGGGTAGTTAAGTTAGTAGAATCCTTGACGGGAGAAACTGTTAATTTGACATCAATCTGATTTTCATATACTGTTTGAGGATGGTATAGCGTTTCTCAATTATATGAGGTACAAAAACGACCCCCCCCAGCCCCCCCTTGCAAAGGGGAGGAGTCGGAAAAGCCCCCTTTATAAGGGGGTTAGGGGTAGAAGCTCTTGTACCTCACCAGACAGAGAAACGCTATATTTAAGAGGATTTCCTTGATAAATATCAATTAATGTTTCCCAGGTTTGCTCATCGGATAATTTTTGCGATCGCAAAATCTGTTTAGCTGCTATTATTTCTAATTTTTCTAAGACAAGCGATCGCCTCTTTCTTTCCCAAAATGCGTAGGCGTAGCCAGCCGCAGGCATCGCCCCTTACTTTTTTACTGATAGGCGATCGATAAGGGGGTAGGGATGCGATCGCCCCTACTTTATGATTGAATTAAGCAGTAGGATTATCCCCCCGATCGCGCTGATTTATCAGAATATCAAGCATCCGTCTCGTCTCAATTCTCAAACCCACAATTTCTTCTTGCTGGCGATCCATCCTTTGAAATAATTGCTGCCTTTCTTCCCTTGCCTCTGCTGCCGCATTTGCTAAAGCTTGAATAACCCTAGCATTGCTCTCTATCAGGCGATCGTGCCTCTCAGCAATGCTTGTCAAACCCTCTATGCGGTCAGCCAAGCGGTCTAGCCTATCATCATCCCAGCGCTCTGTGGTCATAAATTTTTTTCCTGATTAATAGCTCTTAAAAATTATTAAAGCTACCTGTTCAATTATACCAGATCGTCTAAAATTTTGCTCCTGCGATCGCGCCTTTATCTTCCCCAAAATGCGATCGCCTCTTTCTTTCCCAAAGTGCGTAGGCGTAGCCAGCCGCAGGCATCGCGCCTACTTTATGATTGAATTAAGCAGTAGGATTATCCCCCCGATCGCGCTGATTTATCAGAATATCAAGCATCCGTCTCGTCTCAATTCTCAAACCCACAATTTCTTCTTGTTGGCGATCCATCCTTTGAAATAATTGCTGTCTTTCTTCCCTTGCCTCTGCTGCCACATTTGCTAACGCTTGAATAACCCTAGCATTACTCTCTATCAAGCGATTGTTATTCTCAGTGGCGATCGCGATACTATCTACCCGCTTGGTCAAACTTTCTAACGAGTTAGCTATATTATCTACCCGATTAGTCAAACTTTCTAACGAGTTAGCTATATTATCTACCCGATTAGTCAAACCTTCTACTGAGTTAGCTAATCGGTCTAGCCTATCATCATCCCAGCGCTCTGTATTCATAGATTTTTTTCGTGATTAATAGCTCTTAAAAATTATTAAAGTTACCTGTTTAAGTATACCCGAAAATCTGAAATTTTGCAAAACGCGATCGCATACTGTAGACAGGCTCTAATATCCTCTACTTGCAAATCGGGATAGTAGTCTCGGATAATTAAGGAAAAGTTACACTTATAGTTTACAATTCAGGTGGTGGTATTTTTACCCGGAATCCAAGACAGACAGGTGTTTGCATACCTTTGTTTTTTGCCAATATCAAATTAAGAGAAGTTCAATTATGCTGCATCAATCTTCCACCCTGCTTATTGCTTTATTGCTGTTTCCGTTACCTGCGATCGCTCAAATTGTTCCCGATAATAGCTTAGGTGCTGAAAGTTCCCGCATAGTTCCCGATACGATCGACAATTTACCATCGGATAAAATAGAAGGCGGAGCCAATCGCGGAGTAAGTTTATTTCATAGTTTTCGAGAATTTAATGTAGGTGAAGGACGCGCCGCATATTTTACCAATCCTACAGGCATTCTGAATATTTTCACCCGCGTTACTGGTGGCAATCCTTCCAATATTTTAGGCGTGTTGGGAGTTCAAGGAAATGCTAACTTATTTTTCCTTAATCCCAAAGGGATTGTCTTTGGTCCGAATGCGCGTTTAGATTTACGCGGCTCATTTATTGGTTCAACTGCCAGCGGTATTTTCTTTGATAATGGCTTTGAATTTAGTGCGGCTAATTCTAATGCAGTGCCATTGTTAGCAATTAATATTCCTGTCGGTTTGAGATTTCGTGAAAATCCTGGTGCAATTATCAACTCTTCTCAAGCGATCGGTCCCACGCCCACCTTACCGCCACTACCGATAGAAATTCCTGTTTCTAACAAACTTGGTTTAGCAGTAGATCCGGGTCAAACTTTAGCATTAATTGGTGGAGACATTCAACTGCCAGGAGGAAATTTAACAGCTTATACCGGACAAATATTACTGGGAAGTGTGAAAAGTCCCGGTTTAGTTAGTTTCGCACCAACTCCACTAGGGCTGAATTTAAACTATGATAATATTTCTGATTTTGGGAATATTTTAATATCCGATGGAGCAACCATTAATACTAGCGGACTAGGTGGTGGCAAAGCAGATATTCGAGGTGGAAATGTCACTATTAATCAGGGAAACATTTATGGAATAACATTAGGAAATATAAACGGTGAAGGCATTGATATTACTGCCCAAAAATTGCAGATTGAGGGAGGGAAAATTGCCACCTATACATTAGGAGATGCAGTGGGGGGAAGTGTGAATATTCGGGCTACTGATTTAGTCGAAATGAGAGGGATTGGTTTTGAGAGCTATCAACAATTTGTTGGTGGGTTTGTGCTCACTCGAACAATCAACCCTTTTGACCCGCAACTTTTACTGACGACTGGTACTATTGGCAGTGGAGCGTCAGGTTCGATCGCGATCGATACACAAGATTTAGTTTTCAAGAATGGAGTTGCGATCGGGGCTGCTACTTTTGCTCGTGGAAATGGAGGAAATATCTCCCTACGCGCCAGAGTTTTTGATATGGCTGCTTCAGTAGTCAATAGTGGAACAATTCTGGGAAGTACAGGTATAGGAGGAAATATTAGCTTTGAAGGAGAACGTTTAATAGTTCGAGATGCCGCTGCGATCGTCAGCGTTACCGGCAGTAATGGATCGTCAGGAAACATCAATATTAAAGCAGCTGAATCAGTAGAAATCTTGCGTACTCCCGATAGAAATCCTGTCACAACTTTTATTGGCTCAACGGCTACTGGTTTGAATGGAAGTGCAGGAGATATTAATATTGATACAAAGCGATTGCTAATCAGTGATGGCGGCGGAATTAGCTCAGGAAGTGGAATAATTCTAGGCAATCAATTGATTAATACAACTGGGGGACCTGGAGGTAATTTAACAATTAACGCTACTGAATCGATAGAATTAAAAGGTTTCTCAGGGGTTTTAATAACCGGAAATCGGATTGGTAGCTTTCTCAGTGCTGACACTGCATCATCCAGTCGGGGAGGAGATATTCGTATTTCTACACCTCTATTAACTCTGCGAAATGGAGGAATTATTTCTACAGCATCTTTCGGTCAAGCAGATGCGGGAAACATCACAATTGATGCAAATCGCGTGGAAATTGGTAGCAAAACTTCCAACGAATTTAATAGTTTAATTCGGGCTTCTATTGGCTTCGCCAGCGGCGGTGACGTTTCCGCTCCCCTAACCAGTGTGTCCTTAACCAATCCCAATGCTACAGGGAAAGCAGGTTCATTGAATTTTAATGTTAATCAATTGCTAATTCGGAATGGTGGAGGTGTGAGCGTTCAGGCTTTAGGAACAGCAAGTGCTGGCAATATTAATCTTGCAACTAACTCAATTTCCCTAGATAATCAAGCCATAATCAACGCTACAACTGACGCAGGAGGCGGAGGAAATATTAATATCGATGCGAAATATATACGATTGCGGCATAATAGTAGAATTACCAGTGATGCCGGTACTTCTGACGGTGGAAATATCAGAATTAATAGTGATATTTTGGCTACTTTACCCGATGAAAATAACGATATTACCGCTAATGCTCGTACCGCCAGAGGCGGACAAGTTACGGTGAATGTCCCCAATATTTTTGGTTTTACAGCCGTGACACGCGATCGAGCCAGAAGTATTTTAGGACTAACTGATACTGAATTTGCAGCCTTACAAGTAAATCCAACTTCTTTAGTTTCTACTAGCGATATCGCGGCGATTTCGCAACAGGCTGGCCCGGATTTACAAGGGGTAGTAACTTTTAGCGCTACAGGGGTAAATCCCGCGCAAGGATTGTTACCATTATCGCAAAATGTGGTAGATCCTACAACATTAATTGTGGCTAATCCTTGTATAGAAAAGCAAGAAAACGAGTTTACTATTACTGGTAAAGGAGGTGTACCATCTAGTCCTAATGATTTCCTGAATAGCAATTCTACCCAGTTTAATTGGGTTGAACCAGTTACAGGTGAAAGTCAGAATGTAGAAGGGAAAAAATCAGCAATAGAAATGCAGTCAAAGCCAGTGATTCCGGCGCAAGGTTGGGTAATAGATGCTGAAGGAAAAGTAACTTTAGTGAGTTATAATTCTGGTGATATTTCTGCTCGCAGTCCAAGAAATACTGGTGTTTGCGTACCCCAATAGATAATCTTGGCGATCGCAATTTACAGGACTTACGCACGGGGTCAAAAACCCGGTTTCTACGTCAATATTTCTCGAAAAAAGCGATGATTTTGGTCAGAAACCGGGTTTTTTGCGTAAGTCCTATTTAAAAAGAATCGGAATTGAATAAGCGGGGCGGGTTATTTAATATTTTGGCGAATAGCAGGGATTTGGGTGAACCCGCCCCTACCAAAACTGTTGCAAAATCTTGGAGAATTGGTATTAACCAAATTTAACTATTTGTTAACTGATTCTTGAACCATTGTTAACTTATCTTTGAACGATTTGCTCTAGTGTGTTGTCAGAAGAACTCTAAGAATATAAAATTTGACGGATTATGACTAATAAAAATAGATGGCTTCAATTGAGAAATCAAGCATTCCTTTCCTGCATTTTAACTTTTGTAGTTGCCGCTTGTGTTACTCAGAAACCACCAGAAGGGTCAAAACCAAGTGAAACAGGAGCAACAACTTCCCCTGCTGCTACTACTGCTGCTGGTGCATCGGATACGATCGTAGTTTATACAGCCTTAGAAGACGATCAACTTGCCAAATATTTACCATTATTTGAGAAAGCGCACCCCGAAATTAAAGTTAATAAAGTGCGAGATTCTACTGGTGTTGTTACAGCCAAACTGTTAGCAGAAAAAGATAATCCCCAAGCCGATGTAGTTTGGGGACTAGCCGCTTCAAGCTTGCTAGTTGCCGATCAAAAAGGAATGTTAGAACCCTATTCTCCCAAAGGTTTAGAAAATGTAAATCCTAAATTCAAGGATCAAAAAAATCCTCCGAATTGGGTAGGCATAGATGTCTGGATGTCAGCATTTTGCGTCAATACAACTGAGATGAAAAAGAAAGATTTACCAATTCCTCAATCTTGGTCTGACTTGACAAAACCAGAATACAAAGGATTGATCGTCATGTCAAATCCAGCATCTTCTGGGACAGGCTTTTTATCAGTTTCTGCAATATTACAAGAAAATGGAGAAAAAGAAGGCTGGGAATATTTAGATAAACTGGATCAAAACATTGCTCAGTATGTGCATTCTGGTTCTAAACCTTGCAAAATTGCTGGTACTGGTGAGTATCCAATTGGTATTTCCTTTGATTATCGAGCAGTGAAACAAAAAAATGCTGGAGAACCCATAGAAGCGGTTTTTCCAAAGGAAGGATCGGGATGGGATATTGAAGCTAATGCACTGGTGAAGAAAGCCACGATTAAACCGGCAGCTAAAGTCTTTTTAGACTGGGCAATTTCACCAGAAATTTCTAAGTTGTATGCTGAAAGTTTTCCAGTTACCGCTGTAAAAACTGATGTGGCAATTCCTAAAGGTTATCCAGAAGATCCTTTGAAACAACTGAGTGCTAAAAATGATTTTAATTGGGCTGCTAAAAATCGCGAAGCTATTTTAGCAGAATGGACAAAGCGTTACGATTCTAAGTCAGAACCCAAGAAATAATTAGCTGGTTTGTAGTAAGCGCCAAGCGCGCTAAAGCGCTTACTACAAACCAAATTTTCATTCCTTAGAGGGGCTAGGACATATTTTCAAACAATAGATTTTTAGCCCCTATGTTTACTAATTTTCCCTAGCCCCTTTTTCCTATGACAATACCATCAGATGATATCGCAGTTCAAAAGGATAAAAGTTCTCAATCGTTAACACCATCGTCTTTTGAAGAAAAATCAAGGATAAAATCATCAATTCCTTTATCTTCCGGCGATCGCGGTGAGCCTTATCTTCAAGTTGATAACGTTCACAAAAATTTCGGTCAATTTGTCGCTTTAAAAGACATTTATCTCGATGTTTATCCGGGAGAATTTGTCTGTTTACTTGGTCCTAGCGGCTGCGGCAAAACTACCTTACTCCGAATTATTGCCGGCTTAGAGCAACAAACTAGCGGCCGTGTAATTCAAGCAGGAAAAGATGTTTCTCGCCTCCCTCCCGCCCAGCGCGATTTTGGCATTGTCTTTCAATCTTACGCCCTATTTCCTAATCTAACCGCTGCCCAAAATATTGCATTCGGGCTACAAAATGCTAAACTTCCCAAACAAGAGATAAATACCAGAGTTGAGGAATTACTAAAAACCGTTGGATTGGAAGGATTTGGAGTTAAATATCCCTCCCAAATGTCTGGGGGTCAACAACAGCGAATTGCCCTAGCTAGAGCCTTAGCTTTATCACCTGGACTTTTGCTTTTAGATGAACCATTATCCGCTTTAGATGCCAAAATTAGAGTTAAATTGCGAACCGAAATTACCCAACTTCAAAAACAATTAGGCGTGACTGCCATTATGGTAACTCACGATCAAGCAGAAGCCTTAGCAATGGCCGATCGAATTGTGGTAATGGATAAAGGTTATATCGCTCAAATTGGCACGCCGCGAGTAGTTTATCAACGCCCAAATACTCCCTTTGTTGCTGACTTTATTGGAGTGATGAATTTCCTTTCTGGAGTTGCAGTAACGGCTGAAGAAGTGCGATGTGGCAATCTTTTATTGAAAACTCCACCAGAAGATATTACTCCCAATAGTCCGGTAAAAGTGGCAATTCGTCCCGAAGATATTCAAGTTTTACAGACATCTAGTGACAGCACAAATTTACCAAATGTGTTGAATGCTGAAATCGAAGGTATTGAATTTCTCGGCTCAATTTACCAACTGATATTGCGTCCAGAAGGAGATGGAAAAGATGGAAAAGAACAGTTAACCTGTGAAGTTTCACTTCAAGTTGCTCGCGATCTTGATTTCGCTCTCAATAGTTCCTTACGCATTCAATTACCACCAGAATTAATTAGGGTTTTTCCTGCTAAATAACCATGACTTCATCAATATCTAAATTACCGCTTTTTCAAAAGCTATTTCCTAAGAAAGTCAGTCACATTACCACTCGCGAAGATTGGATTATGGTATCCCTTCTAGTTTTAGGAACATTGTTTCTGCTAGTGGGAGTGGTTTTTCCTTTGTATTCGATGATAGTTCGTAGTTGGCAAGATACCGATGGTAATTGGATAGGATTCGCGAATTATGTAAAGTATGTGAGCACTCCGGCGCTGGTGACATCGTTAACTAATACTTTTTCGATGGCAACTATTACCGCAGTAATTTCTGTGGTATTGGGTTTTATTTATGCCTATGCCTTAACTCGAACCGCAATGCCAGGAAAGTTTATTTTTCGGATTTTAGGTATTCTGCCTTTGTACATTCCACCATTGGCAAATGCCATTGGATTAGTGTATTTATTTGGAAATAATGGGTTAGTAACTAAGGGATTATTTGGTATTTTTCCTGGTTGGAATATTGAGGTTTATGGGTTTAATGGTATTGTTTTAGGAGAGTTTCTTTACTGTTTTCCTCAAGCGGTGGTGCTTTTAACTACGGCTTTGAGTTTAACAGATGCACGGCTTTATGAGGCGGCTGAAGCTCTTAGGACTCATCCCATCCGCACTTTTTTTACTGTTACTATTCCTAGTGTCAAATTTGGTTTAATGAGTGCTATTTTTGTTTGCTTTACGTTAGCATTTACAGATTTTGGCGTACCCAAAGTGCTAGGTGGTAGTTTTAATGTTTTGGCGATTGAAATTTATAAACAAGTTATCGGTCAACAAAACTTTTCAATGGGGGCAACTATCAGTGTTTTTCTTTTAGTTCCTACTATTTTTGCCTTTGTGATAGATCGCATTGTGCAGCGACGACAAAGCGCTCTTGTTAGTGCCAAATCTGTACCGCTTCAACCCAAATCTAATCCCAAATTAGATTGGTTGATGTTTATAATTTGCTCTTTAATTGCTGGATTTGCGGCGATCGTATTTTTAACAATTATCTTCGCTTCGTTTGTCAAAGTTTGGCCCTATGACTTTAGTTTGACTCTGAGAAATTATGATTTTAATGCTGTTGGTGGAGGCGGGTATGCTGCATACTGGAATAGCATACAAATGTCGTTTTATACAGCAATTTTTGGCACGATCGCAGTCTTTATTGGTGCTTACTTAGTGGAAAAGGGAAAAGGTTGGCAATGGTTACGCACTGTTAACTATTTTCTATCTACAGTTCCTTTAGCATTGCCCGGTTTAGTGTTAGGTTTAGCATACATATTCTTTTTCAATAAACAGTTATGGCCGATTCCTGGGACAAACTTTGCTTTGATTAATCCATTTAATTCGATTTACGGGACGATGGCAATTCTGGTACTATGTAATATCATTCACTTTTACACTGTTTGTTTCTTAACTGCAACTACGGCACTGAAACAAATCGATCCAGAATTTGAGTCAGTTTCTGCTTCAATGAAGGTTCCTTTTTACAAAACTTTCTGGCGCGTGACTGTACCCCTGTCATTACCTGCTATTTTGGATATCGGCATCTACTTTTTTATTAATGCAATGGTGACAATTTCTGCTATCATTTTCATTTATCCAGCGGCGATTCCGTTAGCGGCTGTTGCTATTGTGAATATGGATGATGCTGGAGATATTGCCCCTGCTGCTGCTATGTCTACTTTAATTGTTTGTACTAGCATTGGTGTCCGACTGATTTATTCATTTCTTACTAAAGGATTGCATCGGCGCAGTCAGGCTTGGTTAAAGCGATGTTAGGATAGGTTGATTGGTGATAATTGTGATAGAATTAGTAAATAATAATTCTATCGGTCAATCTCCCCCTACCCGAAATGGACGAATTACGCCGCCAAGCTTATCTTAATCTGATTGAATTGCTACTGAGTTGCCCCAACGGGGAAGAAAACCGAATTTTGCAGGCAAACTCCGAGTTAGTTGATGCGGGGTTGGTACAGGTAATGCTAGAGAGGGCAAATGATCTCAGAATTTATAACAACCTGGATGATGCTAATTATTTAATGACTCTTGCAGGGCATCTTATGGGTACTTATAGCAATACAATGGTACAGGAATCGTCACCCGCCACTTACCGCAAATTCTTAGAGAAAGTGGTGCAGACAATGCCAGAAATTAACGTCGATCCTAATCTAATTTATTATGCCCTGCTGGTGGAGAATATCAATTTAGTTAATGATACTTTGGCTGTGGTTTTTCGAGATTGGGCAAGAGAAACTTTGCCAAAATTAGATAACCAATACTTACGTTTTTTTATAATAGCAAATGTTCTCAGTTTTAGCAGTGCAATCCAGCAATTTTTTTTAGGCAGCAGGGCGAGTAATTTAGAAATTGCAATTGCAGGTTATGAAATTACCCTGACTGTTTTTACCCGTCAAGAATATGCTGAATATTGGGCATCAACTCAAAATATTTTGGGCCTTGCCTACTGCGACAGAATCAAAGGCGAAAAAGCTGATAATCTAGAAACGGCGATCGCAGCTTTTCAAGCAGCTTTAGAAGTTCGCACCCGCGAGGCATTTCCTCAAGATTGGGCCGCGACTCAAAATAATTTGGCGAATGCCTACCGCAACAGAATCAGAGGAGAAAAAGCTGATAATCTAGAAATGGCAATTTCCGCTTGTCAAGCAGCTTTGTCAGTTTACACACGCGAGACATTTCCTCAAGATTGGGCAGAGACTCAACATAATTTGGCGAATGCCTACAGCAATAGAATCAGAGGGGAAAAAGCCGATAATCTAGAAATGGCGATCGCAGCTTTTCAAACAGCTTTAGAAGTTCGCACCCGCGAGGTATTTCCTCAAGATTGGGCCGCGACTCAAAATAATTTGGCGAATGCCTACATCAGCAGAATCAGAGGGGAAAAAGCTGATAATCTAGAAATGGCGATCGCAGCCTTTCAGGCATCATTGGAAGTTTACATACGCGATCTATTTCCCTTTGAATGGGCAACAACTCAAAATAATTTGGCGGCTGCCTACCGCAACAGAATCAGAGGAGAAAAAGCTGATAATCTAGAAATGGCAATTTCCGCTTGTCAAGCAGCTTTGTCAGTTTACACACGCGATAAATTTCCTCAAGATTGGGCAATGACTCAACATAATTTGGCGAATGCCTACCGCAACAGAATCAGAGGCGAAAAAGCAAAGAATCTAGAAAGGGCGATTTCCGCTTGTCAAGTAGCTTTATCAGTTCGTACCCGCGAGGCATTTCCTATAGATAATGCTCAAACCTTATATAATCTCGGATTTTCCTACCGGGATAATTCCCAACTCCTAGAATCTTACAATAGTTTTAACACCGCCATTGAGACAGTCGAATCAATGCGGAGAGAAATCATTATCGGCGGCGAAGCAGACAGACAGAAATTAGCCGAAGAATGGAATAAACTTTATCAGGAAATGGTCGAAGTTTGCCTAGCAATGGCAAACCAAACTGCCGCCCTAGAATACGTCGAACGCAGCAAAACCAGAAACCTAGTAGAATTGTTTCACAATACCCGCAGCCTCCCGCAAAATGTAAAGCGGATTACTTTTCAACAAATTCGCAATTTGTTACGTGAAGATGAGGCAATTTTGGAATGGTACATCACCTTTAACGGCTTTAAAGTTTTTATTATTACCCGCAACTCCACCCAACCCAATATCTGGCACTCTTCATCTCAAGATTTGCAAGCATTAGAGGAGTTTCAGCAGGAGTATATCGACGACTACATCAACCAACCTGACAAATGGAAAAACCAGCTAGAAACCCGCCTGGAAAAATTAGCTAAAATCTTGCACATCGAGCAAATAATTTCTCGCCTCCCTGAAAATTGCCAGCGGTTGATATTAGTTCCATTCCGATATTTGCACTTATTACCGCTTCACGCCTTAACCAGCCGCAGACTCAGGCAAAATGTAGAAGAAACTGGATGTCTCCTCGATCTTTTCCCTGGCGGCGTGAGATATACTCCCAGTTGTCAGATATTACAATTATCTCAGCCGGAAAATCCGACAGGGGAAGAGTCATCACCCACAAGATTGTTTGCCATTCAAAACCCGACAGAAGATTTAGACTTCACCGATATCGAAGTTGAAGCTATTGCTAAATCCTTTAATCCTGCCGAAGTTTTGATTCGGGAAAAGGCAAGTAAGACGGGATTGCAGCAACAAATTGCCGCGTTACAAGATGCCGATATCGCCCATTTTTCCTGTCACGGTTTTTTCGACTTTTCCAATCCCCGGAAATCCGCTTTAATCTTAGCTGGCGCGAAAGTAACCCCCCTTAATCCCCCCTTGGTAAGGGGGGAGACTGGAGAGGATTTTCCCTTGGTAAATGGGGAGACTGGAGAGG
>MBRE01000060.1:119532-158506 GCA_001698425.1 Oscillatoriales cyanobacterium USR001
AGACTGGAGAGGATTTTCCCTTGGTAAGGGGGGAGACTGGAGAGGAGACAGAAGAAATCCCCTCCTTACCAACGGGAAAGACAAAAAAAGTCCCCCCCCTTACCAAGGGGGGGCTAGGGGGGGTTTCCTCCGACAAAAGTTATATTCGTTCCCGTCGAGGCGAAACCTTCGATATTACCCAATGCGTAACGCTGACAGAAATCTTTGATTTAAAGTTAAATAAGTGTCGTTTAGTTACGCTTTCCGCCTGCGAAACTGGGTTAACGGATATTAGAGATACCACTGATGAGTATATCGGATTGCCTAGTGGTTTTTTCTATGCGGGGGCCACGAATGTAATTAGCACTTTATGGTCTGTTAATGATGTATCTACGGCTATTTTGATGATCAAATTTTATGAGATTTTGTTGTCTGAAATTCGGCCGCCGGTGGCGATCGCTTTGCGGGAGTCGCAGTTGTGGTTAAGGGGGGTAACTGTGCAAGATTTGGTAAAATGGGCTGATAGTTCAAAGTTACTGGATAGCCAGAATCAAAAGAGGACTAAAAAGAGATTGAGGGGTTATAAACAGGAGTTTCGACCTTTCCAAGACCCTTTGTTTTGGGCGGCTTTCTGCGCTGTTGGACAATAAATGTTAGGGTTTGATGGTGGGTGGGGGCGGGTTTATTTAACCTGTCGATTTTATTTGAAATTATTGGCGAACCCGCCCCTACAAGTTTGTCGAAAATGAGGCAATATTTCAGGTTAAATAGATATAATTGTTGTAGGGGCGGGTTCACCAGTATCTTTGATTTCCCAACCCAAAAATTCATAAACCCGCCCCGCCTATACTGAAGGGGCGGGTTTATTTAACCTGTCGATTTTATTTGAAATTATTGGCGAACCCGCCCCTACAAATTTGTCGAAAATGAGTCAATGTTTCTGGTTAAATAGATATAATTGTTGTAGGGGCGGGTTCACCAGCATCTTTGATTTCCCAACCCAAAAATTCATAAACCCGCCCCGCTGTCAATTTTATTTAAGTTTTATGGTGGGTGGGGGCGGGTTTATTTAACCTGTCGATTTTATTTGAGATTATTGGCGAACCCGC
Organism: Oscillatoriales cyanobacterium USR001; assembly: GCA_001698425.1. Taxonomy (GTDB): domain Bacteria; phylum Cyanobacteriota; class Cyanobacteriia; order Cyanobacteriales; family Microcoleaceae; genus Kamptonema. Next base: position 120,621 of record MBRE01000060.1, read on the forward strand.
CCCTACAAGTTTGTTGAAAATGAGGCAATGTTTCTGGTTAAATAGATATAATTGTTGTAGGGGCGGGTTCACCAGAATCTTTGATTTCCCAACCCAAAAATTCATAAACCCGCCCCGCCTACTCCATACTTAACTCAACTAATTTACTCCGCCAACTTAGCCCATAATATCCCAAAACTTCCCCTAAATCAAGACGAGCAAATTTTTGAGAGTATGGGTGACAAATAATTTGCCGAATGCCTGGAATTTGGTCAAATTCTGATTTGGTGATAGTTTCAATTTTCATGGTAGCTTATTATTGAGAATGGTGGCTACTCCTAAAAAGTTGATCCTTATTATCCCTTATGCTATCATGGAATTATCACGCCAAATAATACCCTAACAAAGCTAAAATTGCTACATCAATGGAGAGGATAAAAATTAGCCATGAATGACGACCAAGCTTATATAGCAGCCTTCTTACAAGTCTTTGAAACTCAACCAGAATTATTTGAACAAGTCGGGGCGGTTGCAGCTTTGCCCAACCTCAATCAGACCCTATCCGCAATGGCAGATAATTCTGATGAAGAAGTAGCCAATGCTATTGGTAAATGGTGTGAAGATTATCCCAAAATCACCAAGGCAATCGATTTAAAAAATAGAAAACCGGAACCAAAACCAAGAAATAAAGAAGGTCAAGAACCAAGGCTAACAAACCTCTATCCACAGTTACCAGAACACCTCAAAAAACGCATTCCCAACTCACAGCCGCCACGCTAATAACATGACTGATAAAATCTCTGCCCCTAACGTTTACTTATACGCTTTCCAACTCTACCATAACAGTGAGGGCAGCAATAATCCTCTGTGGCAAAAATGCGACAATATTCTACAAAAATTCACTGATAAAAAACTCACCCCGGATCTGGTTTTCCCTAAAAAATCTCAAAGATACTGCGAAGATTTACTTTTAAATACTCCCCTTGAATTTCCCACAAACGATCCGCAGATGGAAGGTTTTGCCCAACCGTTACAAATTCAAGACAGTTATGCTTTATGGTTAAATATAGGTTGCCCGGAAGACGGTAATGCTAATAACTTAGATGTCAGCTTCATCAAAAAATTTAACCCAGAAAATCTTTTACTTATCGACGGTGACGACAACTTTTTAGGCCAAACTCTCCTACTTACAGGATCGCTTACCGATGATACTCCCCGCGATGACGAAAATCTGAGAAATTCTTATTTGAGAAATCTTGCTGATAAATGCCGCAATGCTTTATTCCCCGATGACTCCGCACCAATTTTTTACCGTTCTGGTAAACTATTTGGTAGTCCCATTTTTGAATACGGTTTAATTAGCGATATTGCCAATTACCGCCACCTACTTGTCTGGCTGTTTGAGGACAAAGAAGCCGACAAAAATTTTAACACTTACCAACAAGAACTACTCGACTTACTATTTTATCGCCACAAAATCATCAAATCCTTTCAAGACAGCCGCAAGATTTACCACGAACTCGTTAAAAACTATAATGAGATAGAGGAAGACATCAAGTATTTACAGCAGCAACTCGGCAAGATCAGAAGTTCATTAACTACCGCTGACTTGGAAACATTGAAACAACAGTTAAAGGTCTTATTGGGCAAAGCTTTAAGTTATACTAGCCTGCTACGGAAACTAGAAGCTTTTGACAATACAATTGCGATAAATCTTAACAATTACAGTGACATTTTGCAGAAAATATGTGATACAATCAAAACTGATAAGGAAGAACTATCTATATTAAATCACTTCGAGATAAAAACCGCGCCATATATGCGATCGCAAATCGCCGGCGACTTAGGATATTTCAAACATGGGACAGACTTAATCGAAAGCGCGATCGCCTCCATCCGAGGCATAGTTGAAATAGAACAAGCCAAAAGCGATCGCGCATGGCAAGAAGAAGAAAACAACAGCGATCGCGCCCTACAAACCAGAGTCACCGTAATCGGTGTCGGCTTAGGAGTCTCAGGAGTCGCCGCCACCGCCTACCCCTACTTAATCAAGCAAGACCCGCCGAATCTAGCTAACTTTGGCCAATCCATCATCATCAGCATCATTCTCGGAGTAATAGCCGCCGCCATTGCCTTTGTAGCTATTGAATTATGGCCAAAAAAGCCAGGAAATTAAACATCTCAAATATCATATTTAAACGATGATTAAACTCGCAAATAACTAGCCCTTGGCTCCAATGGTAAAAGAATCAACCTATGATTTTTCAAATCTAATTCTATCCCTAACATTTCCAAAGGAACTACCCCCAATAAAGGATCGGCATCTTCAGGAACTTCAATACACTCAAAAGTCCCTTCCCTTCCCATTACTGAGATTTTAGCATCCTCAAAAATTCGTGCTTCCCCATATCCCGTAGCCGTAGTTATAGGTACTATCTTGAGTAATTTTAATCCCAATTTCGCGATCGCATTTGCAGGTAAACAGAGAGTAGTAGCACCTGTATCCACTAGCACGTTTTTCAAACTAACAGAACGGATTTCATCAGCCGTCAGTACCCCGCGCTCAGCCATACCTTGATCTAAGCGGTTAATTATCATTATATCAGTCGTGATTTTTCCCATTTTTAACTCCTTTGTATTTAGATAAGTTACTAGATTTTAACGAAAATTATAGCATAAATTGAGGGAAATTGCCAGAGATAAAAACGCTCCATATACGCGATAACTCACCGACGACTTAGAATATGTCAAACACGGGAAAAACTTAATCGAAAGCGCGATCGCCTCCCTTCGTGACATAATTGAGATTGAGCAAGCGAGAATCTCAATACACCGAAAGATTCCCCACTGTGAAGTTAAAATTTGTAAATTTTAAGGATTGCTTAAACCAATGTTAACTATCAAATTAGTTATCTGCGACATGGCCGGCACAACAGTTAAAGATGAGCGAGAAGTAGAGCAATGTTTTTTTCAAGCTGCGGAAAAAACTGGTTTAACCGCAAGCTCTGAAAAAGTTGTGGCGATGATGGGTTTACCTAAAAAACTTGTCTTTCAAGCACTTTGGCACGACCAAATTGGCAAAGATCATCCAGATTATTCTGCTAATGTTGAAACTTCTTTTGTCGCTTTTAAAGATGTTTTGGAAACGCATTATCGCACGCAGCCTGTGACACCAACTGAAGGCTGTTTAGAATTATTTGCGTGGCTGAAATCTCAGGGAATTAAAATTGCCTTGACTACAGGATTTTATCGGGAAGTAACGGATATTATTTTGGATCGGTTGGGTTGGAATCAAGGGTTAAATAGCGAATATATTGGCTCAGACGCATCAATTATTCAGGCTTCGATTACGCCTTCGGAAATTTTTAATAATGAGGGTCGCCCTGCACCATATATGATTCAGAAGGCAATGTATAAGTTGGGAATTGTTGATGCTAAAACAGTGGTAAGTATTGGAGATACACCTGCCGATTTGGAGTCGGGATTTAATGCTAATTGTCTTTATTCTTTTGGGATAACTAATGGAACTCATACCAGAGAACAATTGGCTGTTTATCCTAATGATGGATTGTTTGGTTCCTTGCGAGAATTTCAAGAGAAATTATCCCAATTCTAAAAAACTTTGCAATAGTTTTTGTAGGGGCGGGTTCACCTAAATTCAGGCTATTCGCCAAAATATTAAATAACCCGCCCCTAAGACTGTTGGACAACTTTAGAGAATTGGTATTAGCTAGTTTATTATCCTAAAAATATGAGTACAATACATCACGCAGACGTTGCCATAGTTGGAGCCGGAATTGTTGGTTTAGCCCATGCTTTAGCGGCGGCTAAAAAAGGTTTGAAAGTTGTAGTTTTTGAGCGCAATTCTCAGGCGGTGGGTGCATCTATCCGCAATTTTGGGATGGTTTGGCCGATCGGTCAACCGATTGGTTTACTATTAGATAGAGCTTTGCGATCGCGAGAAATTTGGGTAGAAGTTGCCTCAAAAGCTGGCTTTCATGCCGATCGATGTGGCTCAATCCATTTAGCCTACAAGCAAGATGAAATGGATGTTTTGCAAGAGTTTGCTGATACTAGAAAGCATGAAAAATATGCGATCGCCTTACTTTCTCCCGATCGAGTAGCTGAAAAATCCTCGGCGGCGGTAATGGATGGATTATTAGGAGGACTTTGGAGTACAACGGAGGTAATTGTAGATCCCAGAGAAGCGATCGCCAAAATTCCCAACTTTTTAATCGAAGAATATGGCGTTAAATTTCAATTTCAAACCGTTGTTACTGATATTTCTCATCCCAATTTTATGGCAGGTGGGGAAAAATGGACCTGCGATCGCATCTACATTTGTAGCGGTAGTGATTTTGAAACACTCTATCCCACAATCTATCAAAAAAGTGGCATTACTAAAGTTAAATTGCAAATGTTGCGGAGCATTTCTCAGCCTCACAATTGGCGATTAGGCCCCTCTCTCTGCGCCGGTTTAACCCTTACTCACTACTCTGCTTTTGCCCATTGTTCATCTCTAGCTACCCTGAAAGCAAGGATTCAAAATGAAACTCCTTATTTCGTTGAATGGGGAATTCATGTGATGGTTTCACAAAATGCTTTAGGGGAACTTACCATCGGCGATACTCACGAATATGGCTTAAATCTCGATCCATTCGATCGCGCCGAATTGAATGATTATGTCCTTAATTATTTCCAGACTTTTGCTCAACCTCCCTCACTACAAATTGCTCAAACTTGGCACGGAATTTATGCTAAAATTCCTCAAAAAACAGAATTAATTGTTCATCCAGAACCAGGAGTTACAATTGTCAATGCTTTGGGTGGTGCAGGCATGACTTTATCCTTTGGATTAGCAGAAGAAGTAATCAATGGAGTAGATTTATGAACGTAGAAATTAAATTCAGAGTGAGTGTTGTTGGCTTATTTATTGATAATAATGAAGTCCTGCTTCTCCATCAAACAACTCCACCTGAACCTGACTGTTGGGATTTACCGGGAGGAGGATTAGAACCGGGCGAAACATTACTTAACGGACTCACTAGAGAAGTGCGAGAAGAAACCGGTTTAGAGCAGTTTAAAGTAGAAGAATTGTTGACAATTGTAGAAGGCTTTTTTCCTTGGTCTAACAACCAACTCATGCACACTTTAAATATTGTTTACAAATGCTCTGTCAACCCCAAACCGCTAACTTTTACTAGCAACGATCCTGAAGTTGGACAAAAAGGTATTCAGTGGTTAGCGATCGCGGATCTAACTTCAGCAACCTGCTCAACTCGTGCTTGGCAAGCCTTACAAACTGCTGGCTTAGTTACTCCCTGAATTAGTATTATAGCAGTTCTCAATTATATGAGATACGCACCTACCCCCCTAGCCCCCCCCCTTGCAAAGGGGGGGTACTGGAAAAGCCCCCTTTCTAAGGGGGTTGGGGGTAGAGCTATATGTACTTTATCCACCTAAGAAATGCTATATAGCAGTTTTCAAGTAAGTGAAGCACACACCTACCAATTACCCATTACCAATTACCAATTACCATGTCAAAAGCAACTTTAACTGAAATATTACATATCCTGCGATCGCGCGGCCACGAGCAATATGGAGGCGAAACTGTCACCCAACTAGAACACGCTTTACAATGTGCTACCATAGCAAAAGAACAAAATGCAAGTCCTGAATTAATCGCCGCTTGTCTACTCCATGATTTTGGTCATTTAATTCATTCTTTAGGAGAAAATGCAGCCGAAAATGGGATAAACGATCGCCATGAATACCGGGCAATTCCTTGGTTAGAACCTTTATTTCCGGCTGCTGTCACCGAACCAATTCGCCTTCACGTTCAAGCAAAACGCTATCTTTGTGCCGTCAATCCTACTTATTTTGCCGAATTATCCCCCAATTCTCAGCAAAGTTTAACTCTGCAAGGTGGTATTTTTTCCCCAGAAGAAACAGCTACTTTCCTATCCTTACCATTTGCTGAAAGTGCTATTCAGCTGAGGCTTTGGGATGAACAGGCTAAAATTTCTGGACAAATTACTCCCACCTTAGATGATTTTATACCTATGCTGATGTAGGGGCGAAGCAAAAGGCGCGAAAAATATTTATTGCCCATTGGTGTCAACTTAAGCTGAAACCCGCCAGGGGTTAAAACCCTGTCTAATAACTTAAGTCCTCTTGCGTAGGACTAATTAACTTTAAAAGTCTTCTTAGTCCTCTTTAGAGGACTTGATCTTTGAGACAGGGGTTTTAACCCCTGGCGGACTAAGGATTTGACCCTAAGTTGACACCAATGGGCATTGTCTAAGTCCCTTTTTTCTAATACCAAATTAACAGGAGTTTAAATATGCTATCTCAATCTTCCGCCCTACTTATTGCTTTACTACTATTTCCTTTACCCGCGATCGCTCAAATTATCCCCGATCGCACATTAGGTGCAGAAAGTTCCCGCACAGTTCCCGATACGATCGACAATTTACCATCAGATCGAATAGAAGGCGGAGCCAATCGCGGAGTAAGTTTATTTCATAGTTTCCGAGAATTTAACGTCGGTGAAGGACGCGCCGCATATTTTACTAATCCTAATGGGATTCTTAACATTTTCACCCGCGTTACCGGTGGCAATCCTTCCAATATTTTAGGCGTATTGGGAGTTCAAGGAAATGCTAACTTATTTTTCCTTAATCCCAAAGGAATTGTTTTCGGCCCCAATGCAAGGTTAGATTTACGCGGCTCATTTATCGGCTCTACAGGTAGTGGCATTTTCTTTGATAATGGCTTTGAATTTAGCGCGGCTAATCCTAATGCAGTGCCATTATTAGCAATTAATATTCCTGTGGGTTTGAGATTTCGGGAAAATCCCAGTCCAATTGTCAACTCTTCCAGTGTGACTCAAGTTATTGAAGGCACAGAACTACCAGTTGGTTTAGCAGTTCCACCTGGTCAAACCTTAGCATTAGTGGGAGGAGATTTAACCTTTAATAATGGTTTTGCCAGCGCTTTTAGCGGCAACATTCAATTAGGAAGTGTGGCGAGTCCCGGTTTAGTTAGCTTCAACATTACGCCGATCGGATTAGGTTTAGATTATACAAATGTTACTAATTTTGGCAACATTGATTTATCAGGATTATCAACAGTGACAGCCAGCGGACCAGGGGGAGGCGCGATCGCAGTTAGGGGAGGAAATGTGACTCTGCGCGATCGCGCCTCCCTCCTTTCCGATACCATCGGCAATATTGACGGCCGCGACATCACCGTTGATGCAGCACAGTTAAGAATATTAGATCGAGGCTTGATTTCAACTAGCACGATCGCAACAGGAAACGGAGGCAATCTTACTATCCGCGCCGCTGACTCTGTAGAAATCAAGGGAACTGGATTTGATTTCTTTCGACGGAATATTCTTGATGCAGGAACAAGTGGAACCTCCAGCTTTTCAATTCGGCAAAGCGGCTTATTTGTTGGGACTGTGGGCGCGGGAAAGGCGGGAAATATTGCAGTTGATACCAGACAGTTAACGCTCCGAGAAGGCGCGATCGTCACCAATCTAACCTACGGTACAGGAGCCGGAGGGAATCTGGCAATTAAAGTCTCTGAATCAATGAATGTGAGCGAATCTGGCGTGCTTACCACCACTTTAAATCAAGGAAATGGAGGCAATTTAACAATTGATACCGGGAAACTAACTATCAGGAATGGGGCAGTAGTATTTGCTGCAACTGTAGGTGCAGGCAATGGAGGAAACTTAACCGTGAGAGCATCTGACTCGATCATGTTGTCAGAGTACCGACCAGATAGTTCCTTTGGTACTGGGATCACCACTAACAGTATTGGCGGCACAGGAAACACGGGAAACATAGAAATTAATACACGCTCTCTGCTCGTAGATGGAGGTACATCGATCAGTTCTGCAAGTGGGGTGACAGCCACAGATCGGGTGATTCCTTCTGCCGGTCGGGGTGGAAGTATTACCATCAATGCCTCCGATTCCGTGACAATTAATAGCAGTAGCGCCAGTGACACCCTATCTAGTGCTCTTGCTGCCCGCAGTCAATTAACTGCGGGAACAGTTGCCAATGGTGACTCTGGCGACTTAAGGATTAATACCAAGCGATTAATTCTTCAAGGTAGAACGGCAATAGGAGCCTCTACTCTTGGTGCAGGACAGGGGGGAAATATCATTATCAACGCTTCGGAGTCTGTAGAATTAACGGGAACCAAAGATAATTTATCTAGTTCCGGCATAGCGACAGCTTCTGGGGATACTTTGTTACAATCTTTCTTCCAACTTCCCCCGCCCACAGGCGCAGCGGGAAATGTAAATATTACCACTCCCAGGTTAATTATGCGCGATGGGGCAACCGTGACAGTAGGGAGTTTGGGAAGTGGTCGTGCGGGTAATATTAATATTTTTGCGGACTCGATCGCCTTGGATAATAAAGCCAGTATTGATGGCACAACAGTCTCTGGTGCAGGAGCAAATATTAACCTTCAAGCGCGAGATATCCAGTTACGAAGAGGTAGCAGAATTACCACCGATGCAGGTAGTTCTGACGGTGGCAATATCAGAATTAATAGCGATATTTTGGTGGCTTTACCAGGAGAAAATAGCGATATTACAGCCAACGCTCGCACGGCCAGAGGCGGTCAAGTTACAGTTAATGTGCCAAATATTTTTGGTTTTTCAGCGGTGACACGGGAACAAGCTAGAAGTAGTTTAGGACTAACTGATGCTGAATTTGCCACCTTACAAGTCAATCCAACTTCTTTAGTTTCCACTAGCGATATTGCCGCGATTTCTCAACAGGCTGGCCCCGCTTTACAAGGAGCCGTGACATTTAGTGCTACTGGTGTAAATCCCGCTCAAGGATTGATAGATTTCCCCCAAAATGTAGTAGATCCGGCGACATTAATTGCGGCTAATCCCTGCACAGAAGAGGAAGGAAATGAGTTTACAATTACTGGCAAAGGTGGGATTCCGCAAAATCCTAACGATCTACTAAGTAGCAATTCTGCTCAATTTAATTGGGTGGAACCGGCTACAGGTGAAACTCAGAAAACGGAAAGGAAAAGCGCAGAAATAGAAATGCAGTCAAAACCAGTGATTCCGGCTCAAGGTTGGGTGATAGATGCTGAAGGAAAAGTAACTTTAGTAAGTTATAATTCAGGTGATGGTGTTTCTGCTCGGAATCCAAGAAATACAGGTATTTGCGTACCCCAATAGGTGATCTTCATTTAGCCATTACTGTTAGGACAAGGTATTGCCCATTGGTGTCAACTTAAGGTCAAATACTTAGTCCGTCAGGGGTTAAAACCCCTGCCTCAAAGATCAAGTCCTCTGAAGAGGACTGAGAAAAAGACTTTTAAACTCATTAGTCCTCTTCAGAGGACTTAAGCTATTAGACAGGGACTTAAGTCCCTGGCGGCTTTCGGCTTAAGTTGACACCAATGGGTATTGCCGTGTCCCTACCTTTTTTCTAATACCAAATTAACAGGAGTTTAAATATGCTACGTCAATCTTCCGCCCTACTTATTGCTTTACTACTATTTCCTTTCCCCGCGATCGCTCAAATTGTCCCCGATCGCACATTAGGTGCAGAAAGTTCCCGCACAGTTCCCGATACGATCGACAATTTACCATCAGATAGAATAGAAGGCGGAGCCAATCGCGGAGTAAGTTTATTTCACAGTTTCCGAGAATTTAACGTAGGTGAAGGACGCGCCGCATATTTTACCAATCCTACGGGCATTCTTAACATTTTCACCCGCGTCACCGGTGGCAATCCTTCCAATATTTTAGGCGTATTGGGAGTTCAAGGAAATGCTAACTTATTTTTCCTTAATCCCAAAGGAATTGTTTTCGGGCCCAATGCAAGATTAGACTTACGCGGCTCATTTATTGGTTCAACTGCCAGCAGCATTCTTTTTGATAATGGCTTTGAATTTAGCGCGACCGATCCTAATGCCGTGCCATTATTAGCAATTAATATTCCGGTGGGTTTGAGATTTCGAGAAAATCCTGGTACAATTGTTAACTCTTCCCAAGCGATCGGCCCTACACCCACCTTACCCCCACTACCGATAGAAATTCCTCTTTCTAACAAACTTGGTTTAGCAGTAGATCCCGGTCAAACCTTAGCATTAATTGGCGGAGACATCCAACTGTTAGGAGGAAATTTAACAGCTTATACCGGACAAATATTATTAGGAAGTGTGAAAAGTCCCGGTTTAGTACAATTTGAACCAACAGCTTTAGGTTTGAATTTAAACTATGGGAATATTCAGAACTTCGGCAATATTGAAATGAACGGTGCTTTGATAAATACCAGTGGATTAGGAGGAGGAAAAATTGACATCAGAGGTGGAAATGTCACTATCAGCAGTTCGGGAATTTATAGTCTGACACTAGGAAATATTGATAGTAGAGATATTGACATCAACGCCCAAAATTTACGAGTAGATAGAGGATCGCAAATTTCCGTCTCGACGCTGGGTTCAGGGAAGGGGGGTGATATGAATATCCGCGCTACTGACTCAGTAGAAATGATCGGGATTGGCTTTGAGAGCTATCAACAATTTTTAGTTAATTATCGGACAGCGAGAACGATCGCCCCTTTTGACCCACAGAATGTTCTGATCACTGGCACTATTGGCGCTGGAAGCGCTGGAGACATCACCATCGATACGGGGCACTTACTGATCCGCGATGGAGTAGTCACAGGTACGTCCTCTTTGGGTACGGGAAATGGGGGAAATATCAACATCCGTGCCAACGTTTTCGATCTAGCTGGTTCTACGATTAACAGTGGGACCTTTGTGGGTAGCAGTGGCACGGGAGGAAACATTAACGTTGCCGCCCAGAAATTGACCATGCGCGATGGTAGTATTCTCTCCAGTAGCACCAGCGGTGATGGAGTATCGGGGAATATCAACATTAAAGCGGCTGAATCAGTAGAAGTCTTAAGGACTCCTCCTGGAAGTGCGATCCTAACTGTGATCACCGCTAGTTCTTTCGATCCCAATGAAAAAGGCAGATCGGCGGATATTGAGATCGATACTAAACGATTGATTATTACCCAAGGAGCCGGAATTTCTGTATCCAGCGGTGCGATTATTGGCAACACTATCTTTTCTCCTGGGGGACCGGGAGGCAATCTAATAATTAGGGCCTCTGAGTCGGTAGAGGTGACAGGTATCTCTGGAGTTTTGGCAAATGGACAATATAATAGTAGTTTCCTCGCCACTGAAACCAATAGCTCTAAGGGGGGAGGCAATATTTACATTGCTACGCCCAGGCTAACTGTGCGGGATGGGGGAGTAATTTCCATGTATTCTGCTGGTATGGGAAATGCAGGCAATCTCACGATTGATGCCGATCGCGTAGAAGTAAGTGGCAGCGCTCTTAACGGTCAATTTATTAGTCAAATTGACGCTTCGGCGGGTAATTTATCGGGCATTCCTATTCCCAACGCTACGGGAAATGCAGGTTCAATTAATCTCAATGTCGATCGATTGATTGTCCGAGATGGGGCAGCGATCAACGTCCGGGCGCAGGGGACTCCTAATGCTGGCACTCTCACTGTTATAGCTGATTCAATTGCCCTTGATAACAAAGGTAGCATTAATGGCTCAACTGACTCTGGTGGTGGTGGAAATATTAATCTTAGAGCGCAAGATATCCAATTGCGACGTGGCAGCAGAATTACCACTGATGCAGGTATTTCTGATGGTGGAAATATCAGAATTAATAGCGAAATTTTGGCTACTTTACCCAATGAAAATAATGATATTACCGCTAATGCTCGCACTGCCAGAGGTGGTCAAGTTACGGTGAATGTGCCAAATATCTTTGGTTTTTCAGCCGTGACACGGGAACAAGCTAGAAGTAGTTTAGGACTGACTGATGCTGAATTTGCCACCTTACAAGTTAATCCAACTTCGTTAATTTCCACTAGCGATATTGCCGCGATTTCTCAACAGGCTGGCCCCGCTTTACAAGGAGCGGTGACATTTAGTGCTACTGGTGTAAATCCCGCTCAAGGATTGATAGCTTTATCCCAAAACGTAGTAGATCCTGCCACATTGATTGCGGCTAATCCCTGCATAGAAAAGGAAGAAAATGAGTTTACAATTACTGGGAAAGGTGGGATTCCGCAAAATCCTAACGATCTACTAAGTAGCAATTCTACTCAGTTTAATTGGGTGGAACCGGCTACAGGTGAAACTCAGAAAACGGAAGGGAAAAGCGCAGAAATAGCAATGCAGTTAAAACCAGTGATTCCGGCTCAAGGTTGGGTGATAGATGCTGAAGGAAAAGTAACTTTAGTAAGTTATAATTCAGGTGATGGTGTTTCTGCTCGGAATCCAAGAAATACAGGTGTTTGCGTGCCTGGGATGTAATAGTTCTTAACTTCTTCCTTTTTTAATCTAAAATTGCCATGACTCATTCACAACCGGAACCATTAGAGCCAAGAGTTAGTAATTTGGAGATGGGTATGTCTGATTTGCGGGCAACGGCAGAAGCTCTTTTGCAAGTTGTCCAAATTCACCAAGGCAACTTTGAAACTCTCGGTCGCAACTTTGAAACTCTCGGTCGCAACTTTGAAATTCTCAGTGCTGAGTCGCAATCTCTGCGCCGACAGCAACTTGAAAGTGACCAACGATTTGAAATTTTGTTGGCTGAACTAAGGCAACTTAAGATTGATAGCGATCGTCGCTTTGACGAACAGCGAGCCAAATTTGAGGAGCAGCAAGCCGAAATCAGGAAACTTCTGCAACACCCTTTCTATCAATCACAATCTGATGATGTCGGCGATGGATAGCAGGAAGTTAGAAAATGTCAAATATTATTGCATTTCCCTTCTTTCTTCAGCTATAATTGTGTCTAACTTAAAAAAAATACGTTGTCAACGAGACGTTTTAAGGGAGAATAAAATTATGCAAGTTACCGAACAACGATACTACTCTCCAGAGGAATATCTAGCGCTAGAGGAAGTAGCAGACTACAAAAGCGAATACATTGACGGGGAAATTTATCCAATGACAGGCGGCTCTACCAATCACAATAAAATAGCTGGGAATTTCTATGCCGAGCTAAATATTTCTTTCAAGAAATTAGATTACGAAGTATACATGGGTGACGTGCGGCTGTGGATACCTAAACGGCGCATCTACACCTATCCAGATGTGATGGTGGTGGTAGGTGAGCCAGAGTATTATAATAATCGCACTGATACGATTACTAATCCGAAGGTAATTGTGGAGGTTTTGTCTAAGTCTACTCAAGGATATGATAAGAGTGAAAAGTTTGATTATTACCGGAGTATTCCGACGGTGGAAGAGTACATTTTAATTCACCAAAATAAGGTGTATGTGGAACAGTTTTATAAGACGGGGAAAAAACGTTGGTCGTTTGGAGAATATGATGCAGAAGATGAGGCGATCGCGCTTAATTCAGTACCTTTTCAAATTTCTTTGACAGATGTGTATAATAAGGTTAAGTTTGAAGAAATAGAGGGAGAGCCGGAAGATAACGGCAAAAGTGACTGATTGTTACCAAGACGTTTTTAAGGGAGAATAAAATTATGCAAGTTACCGAACAGCGATACTACTCCCCAGAGGAATATCTGGCGCTAGAGGAAGTAGCAGAATACAAAAGCGAATACATTGATGGGGAAATTTATCCAATGACAGGCGGCTCTACCAATCATAATAAGATCGCGCTCAATTTTAGTACCGAGCTAAATTTTGCTTTCAAGAAATTAGATTACGAAGTATACATGGGTGACGTGCGGCTGTGGATACCTAAGAGGCGCATCTACACTTATCCAGATGTGATGGTGGTGGTAGGAGAGCCGGAGTATTACAATAACCGCACTGATACGATTACTAATCCGAAAGTAATTGTGGAGGTTTTGTCTAAGTCTACTCAGGGATATGATAAGAGTGAAAAGTTTGATTATTACCGGAGTATTCCGACGGTGCAAGAGTACATTTTAATTCACCAAAATAAGGTGTATGTGGAACAGTTTTATAAGATTGGGAAAAAACGTTGGTCGTTTGGAGAGTATGATGCAGAGGATGAGGCGATCGCGCTTAATTCAGTACCTTTTCAAATTTCCTTGACAGATGTGTATAATAAGGTTAAGTTTGAAGAGATAGAGTCAGAATAGGAAGATAAAGGGAAAATAAATAAAGGGAAAATAAAACTATGCAAGTTACCGAGCAGCGATACTACTCCCCAGAGGAATATCTAGCGCTAGAGGAAGTAGCAGACTACAAAAGCGAATACATTGACGGGGAAATTTATCCAATGACAGGCGGCTCTACCAATCATAATCAAATAGCTGTGAACTTTAGTACCGAGCTAAATTTTGCTTTCAAGAAATTAGATTACCGAGTTTATATGAGCGACGTGCGGCTGTGGATTCCTAAGAGGCGCATCTACACTTATCCTGATGTGATGGTGGTGGTAGGTGAGCCGGAGTATTATAATAATCGCACTGATACGATTACTAATCCGAAGATAATTGTAGAGGTTTTATCTAAGTCTACTCAGGGATATGATAAGAGTGAAAAGTTTGATTATTACCGGAGTATTCCGACGGTGGAAGAGTACATTTTAATTCACCAAAATAAGGTGTATGTGGAACAGTTTTATAAGACGGGGAAAAAACGTTGGTCGTTTGGAGAATATGACGCAGAAGATGAGGCGATCGCGCTCAATTCAGTACCTTTTCAAATTTCCTTGGCAGATATGTATAATAAGGTTAAGTTTGAAGAGTTAGAGGCAGAAGCAGAAATAGAGGGGAAAAATTAATTAAATTCCTCATGCAATAGTTTTCGAGATTAGCAAATAGTAAGTTTATTAACCACAAATTAACCACAAATTGTATGAAATTCCCAAAATCGCTCCGACAATCGGCTGTTTTATTTTTACTCTCATCTCTGTTAGTAATTGCTATTCCTCCCTTTATAGCGCAGGCTCAGAGGTTACAGGCGATGCAACTGATTCAACAAGCTCGATCTCTTTACGATCGCGATCGCTACTCAGAAGCCATATCATTATTACAACAGGCCATAAAACTTTTTGATTCAGAAGGCGATCGTCTCAATCAAGCAATGGCATTAACAAATTTAGCCTCAACATTTGGTCAACTATCAAGGTGGGAAGAAGCTCAACAAGCTCTGAATGCAAGTCTCTCTTTATTACACTCACAAACCAAAACCACAGAACAACAGAGAATTTTAGCTCAAACCCAAGATATTCAAGGAGAAATTCAACTAGAAAGAGGGCAAATTCAAGCGGCTCTGGATACTTGGATTGCTTCTGGTAAAATTTATCAAAAAATTGAAGCTCCCCATCAATTAATCCAAAATCAAGTTAATCAAAGCCTCGCTCTCCAATCTCTCGGACTTTACCCCAGAGCGTGTAAAACATTGTTAGCTGCATTAAACCTAAAATCATCAACTTGCGAACTTCCTCAAACGGCTTTACCCGTCGTAGAAAATCAGCCAGCTACTCTTAGTAATGTTCGAGCAATTAATAGTTTAGGTGATGTACTGCGAGTTTTAGGAAAACTGGAAGAATCAGAGCAGTTGCTATCAATTGGATTGGCAAATTCTCTTAAATTAGGTATTGCCCAAGAACAAGCAATAGTTTATCTAAATCTAGCTAATACTAAACGGGCAAAAAGTAACCAGCCTGGTTTAAATAGAGACAAGCGTACTCAGTTAGAACAGTCAGCTTTACAATTATATCAGGAAGCGACAAAACTGGCAACTGACAAAGATACAAAAATTCAGGCTCAGTTAAATCAATTAAGCCTTTTGACAGATATGAAAAATTGGTCAGAAGCAGAAGTATTGTGGCGACAAATTAAACCTCAAATTAGTCAATTATCGGCAAATCAGGCGGGAATATATGCTCAAGTTAATTTGGCTCAAAGCTTGATGAGGTTATCACAATCTGCGCCGATCGCTTCACCTTTTCTAGCGATTGACGATCTCCTAAATCGCGCTCAATTACAAGCAAATAGCTTAGGAAATTCAGCGATCCAAGCTTATATTTTAGGTGCTAAGGGTAAGTTATTTGAGGTGCAGAAACAGTTTCCCAAAGCCGAAGGTTTTACAACTCAGGCACTCAATTTAGCACCGGCATTTCAGTCTCCAGATATTGCTTATCAATTGTTATGGCAATTGGGCAGAATTAAAAAAGCTCAGGGAAATATAGAAGGCGCGATCGCAGAATATAGCCAAGCTGTAAAAATCTTATCTAGTTTGCGAGGAGATTTAGTAACAGTTAACCCAGAAGTGCAATTTTCTTTCCGAGAAAGCGTAGAACCTGTTTATCGGGAATTAGTGGGTTTACTATTAACAGAAAAATCCCCTAGCCAAGAAAAACTAAAATTTGCCCGTCAAACAATTGAGTCTTTACAGTTAGCAGAACTTGACAACTTTTTCCGCGATGCTTGTGCGGATGCGAAGCCTAAATCAATTGAGGAAATCGATCCAACTGCGGCAGTGATTTACCCGATTATTTTAAGCGATCGCTTAGAAGTAATCCTTTCTGTTCCTGGTAAACCTTTGCGTCACTATAGCACTCAAAAACCTCAAGTTGATTTGGAAAATACCTTGAGGAAAATGCGAAACTCTTTGAGACAAACATCCTCTCTGAGCGAACGCTTACCTCTATCAAAACAACTTTATGACTGGTTAATTCGCCCTGCTGAAACCGATTTAACTTCCAGTAACATTAAAACTTTAGTATTCGTTTTAGATGGCTACCTCCGAAATTTACCGATGGCAGCTTTGCACGATGGTGAACAGTATCTTGTGCAAAAATATAGTATTGCTCTCACACCAGGATTGCAATTATTGGAGCAAAAATCAATAAAACAAGTACAATTGAAAGCATTAACCGCTGGCTTGACAGAAGCGCGTCAAGGTTTTTCAGCTTTGCCAGCAGTCAAAAATGAAGTTAAGCAAATTGCCGCATTGCTACCTACTAATTCACTGTTAAACGAACAGTTTGTTAGCCAAGAGTTAAAAGCTCGACTCAAAGCATTTTCTTTCCCAATTTTGCATTTAGCAACTCACGGTCAATTTAGCTCCAATGCGGCAGATACTTTTATTTTGACTTGGGATGAGCGAGTGAATGTTAAGGAGTTAGATCGATTATTGAGGGGTCAAAATGGAGAGAGAAAATCACCCATTGAGTTGCTAGTTTTAAGTGCTTGTGAAACAGCTTCTGGTGATGCTCGTGCCTCTTTAGGTTTGGCTGGTATTGCGATTCGTTCGGGAGCCCGCAGCACGTTAGGAACTCTTTGGCAAGTTAGTGATGAAGCTACGGCTGTATTTATGACTGAATTTTATCGGCAACTTACTAATTCTAAGGTTAGTAAGGCCGAAGCTGTTCGCAATGCTCAAATAGCTGTATCGCAAAGCCGGGAATATAAGAATCCTTTTTTTTGGGCTCCTTTTGTGTTAGTTGGTAATTGGCAATAGGAATAGATTTACGCTAAGGGATGAAAATTAAATAACTTGATGATTTAGTTTGTAGTAAGCGCAAAGAGCGCGCTCTTTGCGCTTANNATTTAATTTCTATTCCTAAGTTGATATTCCCTAACCCCAGAAACCACCATGACACATAGATGATATTGAACTGTAAAAATGAGTTATTTATACTTGTTAGATACAAACATCATTATCGGCAATTTTCAACCTCCAATCATTAGAAGATTTAACTAAAATGAAGGATCTAATTGTCCATAAAATTAACATTGCTCATTATCGCTTGATAGAGCTTACAAAACTTGCGGATCAAGCCAAACCATTTTATGATTGGATTGAAAAACACGCCAAGCGGATCACAGGTTCCCATAGGTCTTTAAATGAAATACTATTTGCTTGTTCAAAGAGAGAAATAGAAAAAATAATCAAGGCTTGTTATGATGATAAAAATGATGAAAAGCCTTTGTTATTTGATGGTATTGGCCGTGTTTATTCACATAATAAGGCGTGTTTCTACTTTTTTGCATGGATGATAAGAGATGCTCCCCAGCAAAGACTATCTCCTTTGATTTCTCGGATGCAAAAAGTAAATGGAGTAACTAAGTTACTCGCTGAAACTGAGTCCTTAGTTGAACTAATATTTGAGTATCGCACGATTGTAAAAAGTTTTGAGTGGCAAGCAGTAAGGGAAGTTGTAATTGATCGTTTAGAAGGATCTCGTCGTAGCATTAGTGGTCATAATCTTGAGGCAAATATAAGAACAGGTCTAATCACAGCTATTCAGCATTATTATTCTATTTATGGCAACTATGGAAAATTTAAAAATATTGAAATTGCGAACAAGCAAATAAAGCTGGGAAAACATACTATTGATGTTTCTGCTAATTTAACGCCGAAAGATGGCACAGATAAAGTAAATTTGTTAATTCCAGTAAAAACAAGAGAAACAGAGGGTGGCGGTCATTCCCATCTGTTCACTCGCGACATAATTACTGCAATTAGTGATATAAAAAAAGAAATTAATAACTACCATATCGTTGTTATAATAGTTGCAGAAAATTGGTCGGGTTCAGAAATAACAAATATAGACGCTCAGATTGACATGATTTTTCATTTCAATATGAACCCTAACAAATTTATGGGATTTGATGAAGAATCACAAATAAAGTTTAATAAATATATTGCAACTATTCTGGGAGCATCAAATGACAAGTAATCTCGAAAATAGGGTAATTCTTGGTGACGCTCGAACCATCGTACACACACTTCAAGATGATTTTTTCCAAGCTATTATTACCAGTCCACCCTATTTTGGTCATAGAAACTACGCAGATGGAGAAAATCAAAATGAAATTGGTCAAGAAAGTGATGTTGAAACCTACATATCAAACTTAGTAGGTATATTTAGAGAACTCAGAAAAAAACTCAAGCCTGATGGTTTATTGTGGTTAAATTTGGGTGATACTTATAGAAAAAAATCATTACTTGGTATTCCTTGGAGAGTCGCATTATCTTTGCAAAATGATGGTTGGATACTGCGAAGTGATATTATTTGGCATAAACCAAATGCCATGCCTTCATCTACTAAAAACCGTCCAACAACAGATCACGAATATATCTTTCTTTTTGCCAAAAACCCAGAATATTATTATGATGCTGATGCCATTAGAGAACCTCATGTAACTTTCACGGAAAAATCAAAGATGAAAGGCGGACGAAACCATTTTGGCAAAACAAATGGAACACCAGAAATAGGTAAAAACTCAGGGAATAGCAACTTACATGATGGCAGATGGGATCAAGCTTTCCACCCGAAAGGTAGAAATAAAAGAACCGTCTGGGAAATACCTCTTAGTAAATTCCGAGATGTTCATTTTGCTGTTTACCCAGAAAAGCTAGTTGAAATATGCCTACTTGCATCTACAAGGGAACATGATTTTGTGCTCGATCCCTTTACTGGTTCTGGCACTACCGGTGTAGTTGCATCTAAATTATGCCGAAAATTTATTGGTATTGAGTTAGTGGAAAACTATCAAATTATGGCTCAAAAAAGAATTGACGATTTGAATTTACAGCTTAACCTCTTCAATACCAACCTTTTTAAGTAGAAGAGCATCCCAATTTTGTAATGGCGAAGCATTCCGGCAGATAAGTTATACCAATTCTCTAAATGCTGACTACAGATAAATTCCGGTATTATACTTTTTTTGTGGAATAGAAATTTAGCTTGTTTGTAGTAAGCGCAAAGAGCGCGCTAAAGCGCTTACTACAAACCAAATCACAATTAACAACTAATTCTGAGACTTATTGTAAAAGCGGAAAAACAGCTTTTCCATCTCAATCCAGACAAACATTAGGATACTGAAACCAAAGCAAATGGCTAGTTCCATTCCACTCAAAATATGTGTACCAAAAAACTCTCTCAGGAAAGGTACATAAATCAACATTAACTGCAAAGCAGTAGTTACAATCACGGCTCCCCAGACAAAGATATTAGTCATGGGGTTCAATTCAATTGTTAGCTGAGTATTAGAACGAATTGCGATCGCGTGTCCCATTTGAGCTAAACAAAGAGTAGTAAATACCATCGTTTTCCAAGACTCGCGATCGCCTGTATATTCAGGAGCATGACTAAAACTATAAGCCCAAGCCATCATCGCGATCGTGAGAATTGCAAACACAATCCCAATCCGAATCATATATAAACCTAAACCCCTAGCAAAAATACTTTCGCGAGGACTAAAAGGTGGACGTTTCATTACATTCGGTTCTCCAGGCTCCACCGCCAAAGCCAAAGCCGGCACGCCATCTGTCACTAAATTCATCCACAAAATTTGTAAAGGAGTCAAAGGAACACCACCTAAACCCATCAAAGGAGCGGCGGCAATTGTCAAAACTTCCCCAATATTACTGCCTAAAATATATTTGATAAAACGGCGAATATTAGTATAAACAACTCGCCCCTCTTCCGCAGCAGCAACTATCGTCGCAAAGTTATCATCAAGCAACACCATATCGCTTGCTTCTTTACTCACATCAGTACCAGTAATTCCCATTGCAATACCGATATCTGCTTGTTTAAGAGCGGGAGCATCATTCACACCATCACCAGTCATGGCAACAAATTTACCATGACTTTGTAAGGCTTGAACGATGCGTAATTTGTGTTCTGGAGAAACCCGAGCATAAACGCTGACGCTATTAACTAGCTGCTTAAGTTCTGGTTGACTAAGCTTTTCTAATTCTTGACCAGTAAGCACGCGATCGCCAGCTTGAGCAATTCCTAAATCTAAAGCGATCGCCTGAGCAGTTAACTGATGATCTCCAGTAATCATTACCACACGAATACCTGCATCCCGACACTTCGCCACCGCCTCGCGTACCTCCGGCCGAGGGGCATCTAACATACACACTAAACCCAGCCAAACCATATTAGTTTCGCTAGTTTCTTCCGAACCTTCCGGCGGTAAATTTTCCCAAGATTTATAAGCCAAACCAAGTACCCGTAAACCTCGACTTGCCATGTCATTATTTTGGTCGAGAATACTGGTACGAACTTCATTATTTAGCACGTCGGCGCGATCGCCCCTTACAATAGAATTGCAACGCTCTAAAATCAATTCTGGAGAACCTTTTGTAAACATCAAATAATTTGCCGGCTGCTGATTTTCCAGAGGGACAACTAATTTCATTCCCCGTTTTGGCAACTGACAAAATACACTCATGCGCTTACGTTCCGAGGAAAACGGAAACTCCGCCACTCGCGGCAATAATCTTGCTTGTTGTTCCCGATAAATTCCCGCTTTTCCCGCTAATGATAGCAATGCGCCTTCTGTCGGATCTCCTAAAATTATCCATTCGCCCTTGGCTTGTTGTAAAACTGCATCATTACAAACTGTGCAGGCAACTAAAATAGATTCTAGTTCAGGATAAGCTTCTAAATTGTCAATTCTGTTCGATGTTTGGCTATCGATAAAATCACCGATCGGAGCGTAACCTTCACCAGTCAAACCTGTAATATAACTGCCAGTATTGATTCCCTGAACCACCATTTTATTTTGAGTCAAAGTACCCGTTTTATCAGAACAAATAGTTGTGACAGAACCCAAAGTTTCTACTGCGGGTAATTTACGAATCAAGGCGTTACGTTTTACCATCCGCCTAGTTCCCAATGCCAAAGTTACTGTTACTACAGCGGAAAGACCTTCAGGAACCACCGCCACC
This sequence comes from Oscillatoriales cyanobacterium USR001, assembly GCA_001698425.1. Taxonomy (GTDB): domain Bacteria; phylum Cyanobacteriota; class Cyanobacteriia; order Cyanobacteriales; family Microcoleaceae; genus Kamptonema. The sequence goes on from MBRE01000060.1 coordinate 142,332, forward strand.
GCCATACTTAAGGAGACTTCTAGTAGTTCTTCAAACCTACCAAAATCAATAATTAAGGAATTTTCATTGAACTGAATCATCCCACCAATAACGACAATGACAACTAAACTAAGAGCCCCTGTTACTAGAACTTTTCCTAGTTGAGTCATTCGCCTTTGTAGGGGTGTAGGTTCGTTTTCTACAGACTGAAGCATCGCGGCAATTTTGCCCAATTCTGTCTGCATTGCAGTACCAATAACTATTGCTTTTGCTCTACCTTGAACTACTTCTGTACCTTGAAAAATTAAGTTAACGCGATCGCCTAAAGATGTATCTTCCTTAAGTTTAATATCAGCTTGTTTGCTTGCTGGTAATGCTTCTCCTGTCAGGGCTGACTCTCTCACTTGCAAATTAGATGCTTCAATTAAACGGCCATCAGCCGCTATTTTTACCCCAGCTTCCAGCAGCATAATATCGCCTGGTACAAGTTCCTTGGCTGAGACTTCCAAGGTTTTACCATCGCGAATTACTCGAACTAAAGGCGAAGCGAGATTTTTCAGCGCGGCGAGGGCTTTTTCCGCGCGACTTTCTTGGAGATAACCCAAAATACCGTTAAGGATAACGATCGCAAAAATCGCGATCGCATCTTTAGGAAAGTTATTATTTCTAAGATCCAAAATCGCTGAAACTACAGCCACCCCCATCAGCATTAACAGCATGATGTTAGTGAACTGGTCAACAAAAATTGACCAGGGGCTACGCCCTTCCGTCTCTTCTAATTCATTTAGACCATATTGTTGTCGGCGTTCTGACACCTGTTGACCTGTTAAACCATTATTGGAGTCACTATTTAGCTGTTCCAGGGTTTCGTCAATTTCGAGGCTGTGCCAAGTAGGGAGAGAATTTGAAGGCATAGTTTCAAGGATAGGGCTGGGGAGATGGGATTTGTGGGTAACTTAGTCTTTATAAGCATCCTATAACGTTTAGGGTGTATTTTCAAACTATCAATTTGAGGTAGGGGCGAAGCATTCGGGCTTAAATATTTAGGATTAAACCCTTAATAAAGACCAGGGAAATTTAACTATTTAGTAAATACTTTCTAAAATTATGGTAATATTTGCTTAACTGTTGAGCGATCGCCTTTGCCGATAGTATCAAATTACACAGTTGAGAATGAATATCAAGTTAAATTATAGCTAATATAGGCCAAAAGGCCAATGCTTTTGAGCATAATAGTCATTGTATATATTCTAATAAGTGTGGAATACTTAAATTTAACTAGCTTAGAAGGCAGGCAAGTTAATCGTTAAATAATTCTTGAGAAAATAATCGAGGGTTAAATATGGATAACATCTCAGAATCTAAGCTACATCTACCTAAAGATGGAGATCGAGAAATGGTTACTGCTTTAGTCCCAAATCCTCAAGTCATAGATCCCTTGGAATTACCCACAAGCGGTAAATCCTCTGAATCGAATGTTTCTTCTATGGCCGTTAACTGGGCGAAGAAATATTACACGACGGTTACTGCTCACGAAAAGCGATCGCAACTACAAGCACCCCAATCTCAACAATTACCAGAATTTGAGGGAAATCGGGCGAGAACAGTTGATAAGCTAACAGAAACCCTCAAAATAGCATCCGAGATCGCTTGGGGTAAAGTACAAAATCTCTTAGGTCAAGACATTGAGCGCCACGCGATCGACCCAGAATTAGTTAAAGGGTCACAAATTACTGCCGATGCTCGCAAATTATACGCCAAAGCCATTAATGCTTATGCTGAAGAAGAAACTCCTTCTCGTTTATCAGTATTAATCGGAAGAGATATCATTGAATTGCGAAGCAAATACTCCCAAGCAGATCCACTTGTGCTGGGATTTGTAACAATGGAATTTCACTATTTAGGAACTTTCCTGTTAGAAAGTCTTTCCTATGCCGAACAATTGCAATTTTTACCTTACCTAAAAACTATAGATGATTATCTGGATATACCTTTTGGCGAAATCCAAACTGCCGCAGCCAACCACGATCGCAACTCAAAAGCTTTAATCGCCGTACAGCATTTATTACAAAATACAACTCAAATTGCCAGTGTAGTGTACGATCGCGTCATTGCTCAACATCAAGGCTATAGCAGCAGTAATGGCTATCTAACCGATACAATGGTAAAACTTTCTAGCATCCGAGATGTAGAGATTTTCCAGAGTTACTTATGCTTATGCGCCTTAGAAGGTGGTATTCGTCCCGTACAACAAGAACTTTTTCCTCTGTGCGTGATGTTATACCCCAGACTGCACGTAAGTTGGAAATTAGTACAGGATATGCTGCTAGTTTTATTCTGGGAAATACACGATCGTTTATCTCCTGAAGATGTCATGGTATTTTTACCATATCTACGGACTTTAACTGAGATGTTTTCCGCCGATGTATTTCAAAACTAGATTTCCAAAATTAGATTTCAAAATTAGATGGAGATTCCGAACAGGAATTCAAAATTAAAAATGAAAATTAAGATCGATTTAATTTTTAATTTTTAACTTTGAATTTTGAATTCTAGTCTTGTGGCGATGCCTGCGGCTGGCTACGCCCACGCACAGCTTCTAGTAAGCGAGAATAGTAAAAGCTAGTGCTAGTCATCGCCTGGCGACGAACTGTAAAACCATTACTTTCTAGGATATTGATAATATCGCTTTCTTGGTGTTGATAGGCGCGAGTCGCCTTACTTGGACCAGGGAAAAACTCACCAATTTTCTTGAGTATAGTCAGGCCTAAAGTTTTAGGAGCAAAACTGATAATTACTCGCGACTGGGCCAAAGAACATAAGTGGTTAATCATGGCGGCGGCTTCATCTTGAGGATAATGAATTAGTACATCCAGACAGATAACTGTGTGATATTTACCGCTTAAAGCTTCTAAATCTTGAGTGATAAACGAGACATTATTCGCCTTTCCCGGTACTGAATTAGCTCTTTTAAAAGCTTCTTCTACCATTTTTTCAGAAATGTCGCTACCATAGACAATTGCTCCAGCTTCAGCCAAAGGAATGCTGAGACTACCCACACCACAACCAGCATCGCAAACCAAAAGTCCTGGCAAATTGCCATCAGTTTGCAGCCATTTTAACACTGTATCAACCGTTTGTTGATGTCCTGTACGGATATCAAGTTGAACTTTATTAACCGTACCATCGCCGTAAATTCGCCGCCAGCGATCGAAGCCAGTAGAGTTAAAATATTCCCTAACAATAGTTTTGTCGTCGGCTGCGTTCATAAATTAATTTGCCTGTTGATGAATTTCAAAAACTTATTATACCGATCTCTTGCACCAATATATCAGGACTTTAGTAGGGGCGAATGGGATTCGCCCACCATCATTGGTGTCAACTTAAGCCGAAAGTCCGCCAGGGACTAAAGTCCCTGTCTAATAGCTAAAGTCCTCTGAAGAGGACTGAAGAAAATTGTTAAATTCATTAGTCCTCTTAAGAGGACTTGATCTTTGAGACAGGGGTTTTAACCCCTGTCGGACTAAGGGTTTGAGCTTAAGTTGACACCAATGGGCATTGCCGTGTCCTTACTGTACTTCATAAACCTGGAATCTGCTGTATATTTGCACCTAATCGGGCTACATCCTTTAATTTTTCTGCGGACAATTAGGATGAATCCCCCCCTGCAAACAGATATAAGCAATTTGTTTTGCATCCAAATTCTTAGCTTCCGAAAAATCAACTCCTTGTAAATTGCCGGACTTAGAATTAACAGGAGAACCTTGAATAAATTGATCTGGTCGATTTGACTTAGTTGTCACAAATAGCGCCCCTTTAAAATTTGCCCCTGTCACATTTGCACCTCGAAAATTCACCAAACTTAAATCGGCATTCCGAAAATTAGCATCTTCAAGTTGAGTATTACTTAAGTTAGCACTAGCCAGTTTAACTAAACTTAAATCTGCCTTACGGAGATTAGATTGACTCAAATCTGCTCCCGATAAATCTGCTCCTTGCCAATCAGATTTTACCAAATTTGTCTTTGACAATTGACTGCCTTGAGCCTTAACTTGGCTTAAACGCGCCCCTTCCAAATTTGCTTCAGATAAATTTGCGCTACCTAAATCTGCACCAGTAAAAGTTGCATCTTTTAAGAAAGCTTGCTGCAAATTTGCACCAATTAATAAGGCACTGCTAAAATTTACACCGCTCAAACTAGCACTTGACAAATTAGCTTTATTCAGAGTTGCCCGTAAAAAATTGGTACGGTTCATCATTACATTGCTCAAAAATGCACCAGTCAAATTTGCACCTTCAAGATTAGCGCCACTTAAATCGGCAACCCAATCATCAAAGGTTCCAAAACGACCATCTTCTCCTGGGGCATAAAAGCGTGTATTCGTTAAAATTGCATTAGTAAGATTGGCACTGCGTAAACGAATACCTGACAAGTCAGCTTTGTCTAAAACTAAAGTGAATTGAGCCGAGCCAGAGGGAGTTTGACTTAAATCTATGCGATTGAGATCGACTTTATTCACTTTGCTTCTATAGACTGAGAGAATTTTGCCGATCGCTCTTTGAGTTGCCCTTTGACGAATGGCTACTAACTCTTTTTCTTTGGCATTTCCTCCGTAACGTAGAGAATCTAAATCATTGCTAAGAGCTTGATTTAATCGTTGTAAATAAGGTAAAGATTTGAGTCCAATACTAACTAAAGCTTGCTGATTTGCATCCATCAGAGTGCGGTTTTCTTCTTGGGCAAGTAGATCGACTAATAATGGTACGGCGCGGGAATCTTGGACGGCTCCCAAGGCTAAAATTGCTGCCCTTCTTTCGGCTATTCCGTTGGGAGAAGCGGGGGATAATTTATTAACTATAGCTAAAAAAACTTCGTCGTCACGTTGTTTGACATCTCGTAAATTTGCCTGACTTTGAATATAAATTTGAGTGCCGATAAAGGTTCCCAAAACTGCTGTCATGCCCAGAATAGTAACTGTTACTAAGGTTAAACCTGGGTGTTGGCGCATCCAATCCCAAAAGCCATGACTGTCATTTTTTGAGGTTTCTGGTGTTAAGACTAAGGCGGCGATCGCGGTATCTTCCTCTGTCCAATCTTTCCCAGCAAAGGGATTTTCGGTATTATTCGATCCGCTTTCTGAGTCGGTGACAAAAGTTTTGGCTAAACGATCGTGTCCTGTGCGTTGTTTCCGATCAAATTTGATTACTAGGCCGTCTGCTAAGATCATTAAGCCGCTCATTCCTGTTAAAATGATTAAATCGGGAAAAGCACCAGTGACACGCCATAATGTGTAGGCAATGCCGACAGGTATTCCCCAACGACCTAAGCTTTCACGGATTAAAATGGGTAGTATTCCTGGTGGTTTACCAGATTCCGAAATAACTTTAACTCCAAACCAACGTTTGGGGGAGGTTTGGCCTTTTTTGGCGAGTAAATATAGTTGCCATCCGGCGACAGCGATGGGGGCGATTAGTGCGCCAAACCAGAATAAGTTAGTGAGGGGAGCGACGCGCGGGTTGCGATCGCGAATTGGAATTGCTAGGGTTTGCGCGATCGCTTCGGAAGTTTGGGCAACTATGGGGTTAAGAGGGACACTTTTTGTCCCATTGTTAGCTAACGTGCCAATGGTAAAGGGAATCAGAGAACTACCGACAATTAATGATACTTCAACAACCCAAGCGCCACACCTGCGAACTATTAATGGCAATTCTCGCCCCATTTGCCAAGATGGTTCTGCTTGCTGAATCTCGCTGTTTACTGTTGGACTAGACATAAGGATTTTAGATTTTAGATTTTAGATTTTAGGTGAGTCTGTTAACCGTTAATTGTTAATTCTTAACTGTTAACTGTTAACCGTCAATAATAGGCATTTTTATGCCTTTTGACTGATGGGATGGATTGAGTTTAACCTATATTTTCAATTCCCAGTAATCCTTTATATCATCGATCGCTATTTTTTGCGGTGGGGGGTGACAGAAAATTAATAGGCTATGTATAGCTGTAGGGTAGGTGTTACTTCTGTTACAAAATGGATACTGGCATAGTAGGTTCGTCCAAAAGGAGAAAATGGCGATAGATTAGGATAAGTTGAAGAATCGGAAATAGGAACCCCTTGCGATTCTCTAGCGTCGATCAACTTAAGTATGCCGCCATTGTGTTTATAAAAGGAATAATAAAATGAATAATAAAATGAGGATACGCGATCGCGGGATAATTCCTATAACTTTAGCGATAATTTTAGCAAGTGCTGGAGTTGTTCGTTCTCAGCCTTTACAGATTGCCCCCGGTTTTCAGGAGCCTTTGAGTGTTTCCGGTCAATCTGGCGGGTCTAAGAATAGTGGTAATTGTGGTAATATTGCCCCAACACCAAATCTTGTTATCCAAGTAGGAGAAGATTTACCTTATTGGCGGATTAAGGTAGAAGCTGCTGGTGCTCCTACGATGTTAATTGAAGGGCCGACGGGTCGTTTTTGCGTGTTACCAGAAAATGCAGCGGCGGGTGTTGTACAGTTTTCAGGGTTTGGAAATAAGGGAAGTTATTCTATTTCTATTGGCGATCGCGCCCAAGGTCAACACCCTTACACTCTTTCGATTACTCAAAATCGTAATTAATTGGTAATTGGTTAATTGTTAATTGTTAACTGTTAACTGTTAACTGTTTCCTTCTTCCTTGTTCCTTCTACCTTGTTCCTTCTACCCTTTTCCTTCTACCCTTTTCCTTCTTCCCTCTTCCTTCTTCCCTCTTCCCTCTTCCTTCTTCCCTCTTCCCTCTTCCCTCTTCCCTCTTCCTTCTTCCTTCTTCCTTCTTCCTTCTTCCCTCTTCCTTCTTCCCTAAAAAAGATAATTATCAAGATCGTTCATTAAAGTTTCTTCGGCCATAGCTTGAATAGTAGAAAAGGGAATTTCGCAAAAATATCGCCGAAGGAATTGTTCTTCTGAGAGTGCAGCTTTTAACCGATTAATAGAGACAGAAAATGTTTCCAGATCGGATATTAGCGGTTTATGAAAATAGGTTTGCTCAGATGAATTTTTGTTTTCTGCTTCCAGAGAGTGTTTGATGTAAAAGGCGCGATCGCGATAGTTAATTTGGAAACCAAGATGGCTTAAAGCTTTAAATCCGAGATCCAGAGAAGTATCGCTAATACCCAATTTTTGCCGCAATTGTTGACGAGTAACGCTTTTACCAGTACGACTATAATGTTTGGCAATTCCTACTAAGTTTTGCCAAATTCGATCGGGTGGTAGAGATGGGGAAAAAGTGTAGGCGATCGCGATTTTTTGTTTTGAATGTAGCCCCCGCCGAAACCATGCTTGTAACTCGTTCCAGCTAGTAGGACATTCTTTAATTATCATCGGCGCTGGTGATAATAATTCCTGGTTATCATCGTAGTTATTGGCATTGCGCCAGTCTAAGATCCAATCAATTTTTTTAGGTACATAAATCGAGGCATTTTGGTTATTCGATCGTACAGCAATTAACCGCACTTGATATTTTTTATCATTATTTTTTTCACAGGTATTAAAGTCCAGTTCAACTATAGCATCGCAGCGGCCAACGGGAATTTCATTTTGATAATGTCCCCACCAAATCCCAGGAAACTTGCGATCGCTAGATTCATCCCTAATCTCAAAATTAGTTTTGATATATTTTACTTCTTTTCCTTTTAAATCTCTCTGATTCTTATTCCATATATTTTCAAACCAACAGTTTTGAATCAGCAACCTTGGTACAGGATTTCCCATACCACAAGGCTCAAGCAATTTTAGTTCTTGAAATAACTCTCTCCCCAATTCCGAAACAGTAACAACCAAATCAGCTTGGATAACTATGGGAGGAAATCCATTAACCATAATTCCCCGTAATTGTTGATTAATTGCATCAGTAAATAAAGGTATATTTTCCACTGGCAGACTTAATCCAGCCGCAAAGGGATGACCACCAAAACGATGCAATAAATGAGATTGACTTTTAACTAATTCATAAAGATCGATTTGGCTAACCGAGCGGGCAGAACCTCTAGCTAAAATTGGGTAATTAGTAATTAGTAATTCATTCTCCTCTCCCCTCTCTTCATCTCCTTCTGTACTCAGTAAAATTGTAGGACGACCGTATTCTTGAGCAATTTGACCTGCTACTAAACCTAATACACCGACAGGCCATTGGGGATCGGATAAAACAATAACGCTAGTAGTTGATAAGTCAATTTTATCTAATTTGGCAGTAACATCTTTAACAACATCTTTTTGTATAGATTTACGGCGAGTGTTAGCTAATTCTGTTAAATTTGCCAATTCATTACAGCGTTGGGAATCGCGACTGGTAAGCAATTCTACGCAAAAACTAGCATCGCCTTGAATGCGGCTGACGGCGTTAATTCTTGGTCCAATTCCGAAAGAAATATCTGTAGGGCGATCGCCACTTTTTCGGCATAATTCTAATAGTTTACCAATTCCGGGACGAGTAGGATTTTTACCTTCCTCTCCCAAACATTCTATCCCTTTTTGTGCCAAGTAACGGCAGTCACCTGTCAATTTAACTAAATCAGCAATTAAGCCAATAGCAACTAACACCAATAAGTCTTTTAAAGGCCTTTGGGGAACATCCGGTAAAGTTTGATAAAGTGCTTCAATTAATTTGTAAGCAACTGCCACTCCTGAGAGGTGAAAAAGTTGATGATTTGGTGGTAAATAGCGAGGATTAATGATAGCTACTACTGTGGGACGTAATTCTGGTAATGTGTGGTGATCTGTGACAATAATATCTATGCCCAAACTGGCAGCATAGTTAATTTCTGCCAAGTTTGTACTACCAGTATCGCAGGTAATAATCAAAGTAATTCCTGCTTGATATAATTTATCAATTCCCTGAATATTTAGCCCATGAGATTCGGTAAGACGATTTGGAATATAATAGCTTAGTCGATCATTTTGAGAGAAAAATTGACCTAAACCATCCCAAAGAACAGAAGTTGAGGTAATACCATCGGCATCAAAATCTCCCCAAATGGCGATGTTTTCTGCGTTATTCCGTGCTTGGATAATTCTATCTAAAGCCCAGTTCATTTCTTGCCCAAAGTCAAAAGGACTTGCTGGTTGATAAAGATTGGGGTCTAAGAAACCAGGTATTTGTTCGGGGTTTTGAATTCCTCTGGATATGAGGAGTGAGGCTGCGTAATGGCCTGGTAATTCGGGAGCGTGGCTTTGGATGACTTCAATTAACCATGCAGGGGGTTGAATTGGTGGCTGAGTTTGCCAATTTTGAGGTGGTTCGGGCATTTAGGAATATCTAATGGGTAATTGGTTTGGTAATGATATTAAATGGAGATTTCTTCAATTATATCTATATTTGTGAACCAATCTGGGGAAGAATTTATGGTAATATTTGTGAGGGAATTTTCTGTGGTTTCTTGATGGCGATCGCAACGAGTAATAAACTGACAATATTGACATTTATTATCGGTAATTTTTACTTGGGGAAAGGGTTCGCCTTGTTCGTAGTAACTATCGAGCCATGCTGTTAGTTTGCTGAAAATTTGGGCTAAATCTTGTCGAGTTTTTTCTCGATCTTTTTCTGTGTAATTAAATTGTGACTTTTGAGGAGTAGTTTCACTTTTTAACTGGACAAACCAATAAGTCATTGAGATTTGCTCTGGCAAATAATTACTGGTTTCTGCTAATACATATAAGTATAGCCTAGTTTGCCAGTTTTCTGCTAATAATTCATGGTTTTGAGGACGGGGGTATGTTTTCCAATCGAGGATTTGCGCTCGTGTTTGTTCGGCAATTAATAGGTCATAAATTACCGTAATTAAATAGTTTTGGAAGATCAAAGTGCGAGGATGTTCTGCTTGACGAAAAGTAAAATCGCTGTTTTGTGCTGGGGGAAAAAGTTCGGGCGTGGTGTCGATGAAAGCATTGACGCTGCGTTTAATTTCAGTGTCTGTTTCGGCGATCGATTCAATGGGTAAGCCAATTTCTTGTTGCTGCATTAAGAGGTGAAATTTGCTACCCCAAGCGATTTTTTCTTGTTGTTCTGCGGTGTAGGGTGTTCCTAGTTCTTCAATGTAGGTGTATTGAAATTTCCGGGGACAGGTTGTTAGTACATTGAGTTGTCCTTGAGATATTCTAAACATTGTGGCTTTCTTTATTATTTGCTAATTCTAATTTATTTAGGTAAATTTTTCCAAAAAGGATTAACTTCTCCCTGACGCACTGTATTAGTAGCAGAGTGAGTATTACCCTTAAGTTCCTGATAGTATTTATCATCCAAAAAGTTAACATTAATACCAGTGGGTGCTACTAATTGGCGAAATTTACCCTGAGTGTAATCTTCGCCTTCAATAATTGCACCGCGAGGATTAGAAACTAACAATTGACCATTTACTGCTACAGAATTAACCATGTTTGGCCACCAAGCATAACCACTGTAACCAAACATTGCTGGTACTTGAATAATTCGATCGTTTGTCAGTTGAAATTCTGTTTTTAATTTTTCCAACAGAGGGTTAATTTTTTCTGCTTGTAAATAGAGATTATGCTGAATTAATGACTTATTCTTCAGGGCTGTTTCTACAGTAGTTTGAGTGCTTAAATCTCGATTAATTATCGCATTATTGTAGCCTTTTGCGGCTAATTCTTGCAACATTTTCACGCCTGCGGCTGGACTGACAATCATCAGTAAAGGTTGACCGGAATTATTAGGAATAAAACTAATAATTTCATCAACATTACGAATCAATAGCCAAGAAGTATCAATGTCAATTGGTAGCCCTTGAATGCCTTGATTTTTAATGAAATCTACTACCTCTGGATTGAGTGTAGCTGTTCCAGAATTGCCATAGTAAACTCGTCCCATTGGATATTTAGGTAAAGGTGGTGTTACTTCTAAATTACCATAGCTATCGACCCATTGATTGAGGTTGTCAAGAGTTCGAGGCTGGCTGATTTCAAAACTTCCTAAGTCTCTTTTTAAAAGAGGTTTGGGATTTTTTTCATTTGGTTGTTTAAGAGATACATTTATTTGCCGAATACCCGATTTATCGGGAAATTGTGCATAGCCAATTTCTTGAGATTCTTGCAACCAAACTTTATCGTCATTCGATATTTCTATTTTAACACCTGTGGGTTCAATGGCTTGTTTAATTTGGGAGATAAATTCAGAATTTGCCACGCCGCGATCGCTGACATGAATTTCTTTAACTGGGGCTGTATTGGGTGACAAAATCCAAGGCGATACTCCCATTTTTATTTTATCGGAGGCGATTTCTTTGCCATTTTTTACGGCGGTTGCTTTGAGAATTACCGTGCCATTCCAGTTGCGATCGCGAAACTGTTTAGCTTCTACACCTAAGATAATATCGCGGTCAAAAACTAATGGTTCTTGACCAGAGATATTGACAATTTGCCAACCATCAGCAGTTTTTTGAAAGACATTAATATGAGGAATGGCGGCGGAATCTGCGGTAATGAATATTTGAGAGTTAGCAAATTTTTCTGATAGTTTTAAGGAAATGGGAGCTAAGTCTTGAATATCGCGATCGCCATTCACTTTGCGATCTTGCCAATCAGCAATTCCTTTGCGATCGTCGTCGTTATTATTAAATAAAATTAGTGCGCCATTAGACAAAGACCATTGCTCTCTTCCTAGCTCATCTTGTTCATCAACTATACTATCTCTATTAGTATCACCTAAAAAGGAAAAACCGGCAGGGGGTGTAAGGCTAACTGGTTGAATATTTTGGGGTGCAATATTGGTAGTTTGGACAATATTTGCTTTTGGCGGCTTTTCTATTTCTTCTCTCTTTTTATTTTCCTCAATCGATCGTGCTACTTGCAATTCATAGTTAGCAACTGCCACATATCCTTGATACTCAATGGTTTTTTCTATTGCTTGATTGGTGAGAAAAGATGTTGGAGGAATTTGGCGTAAAGTCTCGATTGCTGCTTGCCATAAATTTTGCGATCGCTCCCATTTAGCAATATCGCGCCCTGGAATTTTGCCAATATCTACAGCTTGTTTCGCCAGCTTTGTTGCTTGATTCCAAGTATTTTTAGCTTGTTCTTCAAGGAGAATTTGAGCCTCAACTGTTTGGAGATTTTGCATCAAATTCTCTGATTGTTGGCGTTTAATTTCCTCTTTCCAAGGTTCGGGGAAAAGAGTAATATCGTTATTTTTTGATAGTTTCTTTAAGTCAGATTTGAGACGATCGCGCAGTTTGTAAAGTTCAGATAGCGATGCCTGCGGCTGGCTACGCCTACGCGCTGTCTGAGTCGCTTCCCTTAGCTGATAAGTTTGAATTGTTGACGTTGGCGAAGATTGAGCAAGTGTGTGGGGGACAGCAACCCAGACGATGCTAACCACAACACCAAAAGCATTAACAAGAGCGATCGCGACATACCGAATCCAGCGCATTAATTTATCCTCAGTTACCCAAATATATTTTACCTAATTTTAGGATAAAAGGAGAATTTAATTCAGGACTTACACAACTGGTATATTTGACAATGCCTCCACTGATAAGGTAATATTTAGTGGGTGGGGTTTTTGCCCACCTGATAAATTATCGATAAAAGTGACAAACCCTATTATGAGTTCTCAATCTATTACAATAAAAGGTAATCTCTACGAGCAAGACTTTTATCTGTGGATACAAGCCACTGCTCAACATTTAAAAGAAGGTAATTTTAATCAGATAGACATTCCGAATTTAGTTGAAGAAATCGAAAGTATGGGCAGAAGTGAAAAACGAGAATTGAAAAATCGTTTAATTGTGCTTTTAATGCACTTAATAAAATGGGAATATCAACCAGAAAAACGTAGTCAAAGTTGGCGTAGCACGATCGCAGAACAGCGTATTTGTATTGAGGGATTATTAGAAGATAGTCCGAGTTTACAACCTCTTATTTCAGAAGTTTTTGATGATTGTTATCAAAAAGCTCGTCAAAAAGCTGCGGAGGAAACAGGGATTAAATTAAACTTTTTCCCACAGGAATCGCCTTTTACTATAGAAGAAGCCATGAAACCTAGTTTTTTAGGTGAGTAAGGAATAGAAATTAAATAATTAGCTTGTTTGTAGTAAGCGCAAAGAGAGCGAAGACAGCGCTTACTACAAACTAAGTCATCAAGTTATTTAATTTTCATTCCTAAATTAATGTGGAGTAATTAAAAATAGGAGAAAAAAACTTGAACGAACAACTAGGTCCCAATCCCAACCGACCCTATCCTTTAGCCGATCATCGGCGAGTCTGCTTCATCAAAAATTTCATAAAATCGCCCAATATCATTGTCGGCGATTACTCTTATTATGACGATCCAATTGACCCCGAAAACTTTGAAAGAAACGTTCTTTATAATTATGACAGCGATCGCCTAATTATTGGTAAATTCTGCGCGATCGCCACCAATGTTAAATTCATAATGAACGGTGCAAACCACAAACTAGACAGCATTTCCACCTATCCATTTCCCATATTTGGCAACGGTTGGGAAACCGCAATGGACAAATTAATGAACCTACCAAGTCGAGGCGATATTGTCATTGGTAATGATGTTTGGATTGGCTACGAATCTTTAATTATGCCAGGAGTTAAAATTGGTGACGGCGCAATAATCGCTGCAAGATCCGTCGTAGTTAGCGATATTCCTGCCTACACCATAGCAGGCGGAAACCCAGCCAAGCCAATCAAACAAAGATTTAGCGACATCGAAATTGCACAACTATTAGAAACAAAATGGTGGGATTGGGAGATTGACAAAATCACTCGTAACATTGATAAAATCATGGATGCTGATATTACTTCCCTCCTCAATGCTTCCTAAAAAATTCCCTCAATTAATTATTACCCATTTTAATCTTCCAATTGTCGCACCGAAACTTCAACTGCTGTTACATCAATCGTCCCTGGAGGAGTCATTCGATTAAAAATTCCCCCTTCAATTTTCAGAGGTTCACCACAACTAGGACATGGACATTGAGTTTGATTTATAGCCGTAAATTCGTATTGACAAACGGGACAACTACCTTGAATTAAATTGCGATTCAACCACCAACGAAGCACAAAAAACCCAATTACTGGTGTCAAAACTAATAAGCCGATTAAAATCAAAAACGATTTCACCACCCAGCCTAAACCAATTGATGCTAACAACCAGGCGATTCCCAGAATAATCAGCCAATTGCTAATAGTAGGGATGTTCAGCGAAATTTTGGGACTGCCTTGATTCACGATTTTCTCCTTAGATTTAGATATTTTTGTAGAGGGGATACCTCTATCTTACTCACAAATTTAGAAGTTGTTTAACTCGATCGAGAAAGGTATCCGTACCAAAAGCGGTGAGGGTTTTTTCCCTCAACCAATCGCGATCGCACCTTCGATCCTCCCCGCGCAGCATTTCCACACAAGCAGCAGCCACCGCCACCGCATCTCGATAGGGAACCTGCCACCCTAGCATACCATCTTGCAGGGGATCGGCAGAACCATCATCGTCACCAGCGACCACTGGCAAACCACAGGCGATCGCTTCTAAATAAACAATACCAAATCCCTCCTGAGATGGCATTACATAACCATCAGCAACCCGATAATGTTCTACTAACTCTTCTTTTGCCACAAAACCGGCAAATATCACTCGATCCTCGACTCCTAAATCTTCAGCCAATTTAGCTAATCGAGTGCGATCGTCTCCTCGTCCAATTACCAGATATTTGACATTAGGAAATACTTGTGCTATCAGTGGCAAAGCTCTAATTGTCACATCAACTCCTTTGTAAATATCACCTGACCATAATCTTGCTACGGTCATTAATACTTTAGCATTACTTAGATTATAACGCTCAATTAAAGATTGTGGTTTAGGACCAGGGGTAAAAATATTGCCATTGACAGTACAAGGTAAGATTTCAAATTTTTGAGGGTCTAAATGATTGATTTTACAGGCGCGATCGCGTGTATATCGGCTAATTGTCCAAATTCGATCGGCTTCTCTCAGGGCTTTTTTTTCTCTCTCGGTTAGCGGGTTCCAGATTTCTTTACCATAGGTAATTACTGTGTAGGGAATTGCTAAGAATTTGCATATAGTTTGAATTAATGGGGCTAGTTTGATGTGGCCACAGAATACCATTTTGGGTTTTTCTTGGATTAGTAGATGTATAAGTTTTATGGTAAATTTTATTCTGCCTAATGAGGCAGGATTGGTTTTTAAATAATAAAATTTTAGGGCTTTTGAGTGTTCGAGATTTGGGGGGGTTGGGGTATCTCGTAATAGTAATATTTGGGCTTTGGGGATTGAGTTTGTTTTTGTTGCCAATTTTTCGTAAGCGTTGAGAATATCTTGAATGTAGGATTGAATGCCTCCTTCGGTGGTAAATACTTCTAAGAAGCAAAAGAGATAATTAGTAGTTTTGTTAGGGTGATAATTCAATTTTTTAGGTGTTGATATAGTTTTGAACAGTCTTACTATGTCAATTCTTCATTTCTTAAATGACATATTTACCACGCCGAAGTCAGAAACCGGGTTTCTTCGTAGATATCTAGTTGAGAAACCAACGATTTTCCATAGAAACCCGGTTTCTGTGCGTAAGTCCTAAAATCATTTTTGTGGTTGTGTAGCTGATGGTAGTTGATCGTAAACTGGCAGGTTTTGTTGTCTCTCTCGATTTGGGTTTTCATATAATATAGCATGACCAAGCACTAGGATAATAACAGCTAAGAGAGTTAGGATTAACTGCAAGCCTTGAGATTGATTAACTAACTCATCAATCCTATAGAAATTGCCGCAATCACAGAGTCTTACATTTCACCGGAGTCTTGAGGCATCAACTGGGTTTTGGTAAGACGCTGGGCATGAGATTTCCATTTAAAGTCAGATGGTAAATCGGAAAGACAGAGGTGGCCATTTTGTTTCAACGCTTTTTCTTGATCCTCCAAAGAGAAGTCTACCGGAAAGGTTTGAACTCGGTAGTCAATAAGTCATCACTTACATTTGCCTTGGTACAATGAGTGAAAAAAGGAAATCCTAAAATATCAACAGCTAAATGTCTCTTAATTCCATTTGTGGCTTTATAAAAACAAAATCCTTTTGAGGCGATACTGGCATTGCAAGTGTTTTTTACCGCCTGAGAATCAATGATAATTAGGGTAGTCCATTTGGGCTTTTTTTTACTTGTTCTCGTAACAATACTCCGGACAGTTTTCA
>MBRE01000061.1 GCA_001698425.1 Oscillatoriales cyanobacterium USR001
ATTTGCCGCGCGATCGCGAGTCCTAATCCCGTGCCTTTTCCTACTCCTTTAGTGGTAAATAAATGCTCGAAAATCTTCGCTTGTACCTCCGCACTCATGCCAATTCCATTATCTTTAATCCGAATGATTGCCTGTTTTTTATCCTCCGATCGCTCCGTTTTAACAGTAATTTGATTAGCAATCTCCTCATATTTCCGCCCTTGATTTGCATCTTCTAAAGCATCAATGGCATTGCTCAACAGATTCATAAATACTTGGTTCAACTGTCCGGCATAACATTCGATTTGGGGTAAATTCCCATAGTCTTTAACTACTTGAATTTCAGGGCGATTTTCGTTAGCTTTCAGGCGATGTTTCAGAATCATAATGGTACTATCAATCCCATCGTGAATATTGCAGGCCACCGGATGGTTAGTATCCCCACGAGAGAAGGTTCGCAAACTTGTACTGATATCGGCAATTCGCTTTACCCCTTCCCGCATAGAGCCAACTAACTTTGGTAAGTCTTCTCGGATATACTGAAAATCGATCGCCTCTATTTCTGCTTGAATATCTGGGTGCAATTGAGGATATTTTTCTTGAACCAGATCGAACAATCCAAATAAATCATTGATATAATCTAGTGCAGGTTGAATATTGCCACTGAGGAAACCAACGGGGTTATTAATTTCGTGAGCGACACCAGCTACTAAATTTCCTAGTGCCGACATTTTTTCTCCCTGAATTACTTTAATTTGTGTATTTTGGAGTTCTTGTAGAGCTTGTGCAAGAGCTTCGGACTTATGTTGAGACTGTTGATATAGTCGGGCATTTTCTAAGGAAATGGCGGCTTGAGAACAAATTAGATTTAGCACTTCCACACGCTGGCTAGTAAATGCCCCCACCGTGACATTATTTTCCAGATATAAAACTCCAATCAACTGCCCCTGATTCAAAATTGGGCTGCAAATAACGCTTTTTGGTTGGTGTTTTTGAATGTAACTATCTGCCACAAATTGAGAATTTATCCGAGCATCTGCCAATACCAGAGGTTGGAAGTTCCGCTTCACACTATTAATCAAACTAATCGGCACATCTGTACTAGATTCTAGGGGAATTGATGGTAATAGCTGCGGTGTTTTTTCTCCTTCTACAACAGCCACTAATTTTAACAAATTATCTTGTTTAAGTAGTAAGACACACTTGTTTGCGCCAGCATTGGCAATGACTATTTCTAGGAGGGTAATTAAGAGTTTATCAAGTTCAATTTCTCCCGAAATTGCTTGAGAGGCTTTGAGCATAGTTGCTAAATCTAATGCTTCAGAGATGCTGGT
>MBRE01000062.1 GCA_001698425.1 Oscillatoriales cyanobacterium USR001
CAGAGATTTTCGTTGTTTTTTTTGGGTGTGGAGTTTTCACTCTTTCACCCTATAATTATTGCAACGAGGTGATATTTTGTTTGGTGCTTTCAAACTATAGATTTTTCTAGGTTCGGGGCGCTGTCGGTTCGTGTCCTCTCCTTCAGGCGCTTTATTAATCTATCCTGACTGCTAAGGTTTGTCAAGGGTTTTTTCAAAGTTTTTTTGACTTTTTTTTGACCTTTGCTGGGTAATGGTTCTAGTTGCTGGGTTAGCTCTGCATTGGCCGCTAAGCTATCTCTTCTTTTTGTTTTTCTCCTGTTTAAGCTGACTCTACTTAATTTTTGCTATCGTTTATTTATGTCCGACTACTTAATATCAGGTTCTTGTCATTGTCTATCAGTTAAATTTACCCTTGAATCGGATCATATATATCCCTTTAATATCTGCTATTGCTCCATCTGTAGAAAAACTGCTGGCGGTGGCGGCTATGCGATTAATCTTTCAGGTAAATATCAAACTTTAAAAGTTGAAGGTCGGGAATATCTCCGAGTTTACCAAGGGAGAATAGTAGATCCTGAAACTCAAGAAATTAAAATAAGTCCTGCCCAACGACACTTTTGTGGTAACTGTGGCAGTCATTTATGGCTCTGGGACCCTCGTTGGCCGGATCTTGTTCATCCTTTAGCATCGGCGATCGATACAGAATTGCCCGTTCCTCCAGAGCGGACTCATATAATGTTGGACTTTAAACCTTCTTGGGTGGAAGTAAACTTTGGTGAAAAAGATAAAAAGTTTCCTAGAAGACCTAATGAGTCAATAGCTAAGTGGCATGAAAGATTAGGCTTGGTGGGCGATCGCCACATAGTAGAATCTACCCACGACCTTCGTTAAGTTTAATGAAGCAGGTAAACTATTAGGGAGTCCCTTGCGCGTTTGATATTTTTAAGGAGTCCCATGAAGCAACTTGTGATTGCCGAACGTTTCTGCCTCATTGCCCACATCGCCTCAATGGCCTTTGGACTAGCGGGTTTGTTGGTGGTTATACCACGTCCCGAATTAATTCTGAGCTTACCTCCTGCTGGACAAATTCTGTTTCAGTGGGGAATGGCTGGGGGTGGAGTAGTTTACATTATCTTTGGTGCAGCAGCGGTTGCCCTCTATGCCTATCGGACGTTGGGGCTTTCGGCGACTTTGAGCTTTATGCTGCCCTCTGTGTTTTTATCTCTTTTGAGTGAGTTGCTGGGAACGAGTACGGGTTTTCCTTTTGGGCACTATCACTATTTAAGCGGTTTGGGTTATAAAATTGCTGGGTTAGTTCCCTTTACTATTCCGCTGTCGTGGTTTTATCTGGGATTTGTTGCCTATGCGATCGCGCGTGCGGGAGTAGCTGGTAAAGGTGGGGAATTAAATTGGGTGCGCCAAATCGGTGCGATCGCCTTTGGTGCATTATTACTAACAGCCTGGGATTTTGTACTAGATCCTGCCATGAGCCAAACTAGCGTACCTTTTTGGGAGTTTGAAGAGGTGGGAGCCTTCTTTGGAATGCCTTATCGTAACTTGGCGGGATGGATGGGTACGGGGGTGGTGTTTATGAGTGTGGCAGCATTTTTCTGGAGAAAGAAACCTAATCTATTGCAGCGATCGCAATTAGTCCTACCCCTTACAGTTTATTTAGTGAATTTCGCCTTCGGAGCAATTATTACTATCACATCCTTAGATTCCCGTTTCTGGTTTCCCACGTTATTAGCAGTATTTCTCGGTGTAGTTCCAGCTTTTGTTTTGTCGCGGATGGCGACAACCGCATTGGCGGAAGAATCAGAAAACATTCCTGATGTCGATCGAGCCGCGCTCAAAACTGAAGCACCTCAGCCAGTCGGATTGCCTAAGTAAAAGGGAATTTGCTAAAGAAAACTGCATTTCTTTAGCAAAACCTATGCCATTATTCGTGTAAGATGTAAAACCAGTTGCCAATTCTCTATCTAAACCCTTTGATTTTTCTAGTTATCAATTTCCCATTCTCCCCTAATTTATCGATCGAATTTGCAAGTTTATGCCTGCTTCTGCTGCAATTGCCAGCAGTAGTAATTCTTTTGTCTCGATTAATGAAGGGGCCTTCGCGGATGCCGCCTTTAGAACCACAGTTACCAACTCCTGATTTAATTGGTATTTGTAGCGCGATCGTCCCCACTTTGAATGAAGCCGATCGCATTTCACCAACTCTACGCGGATTAACTCACCAAAGTTATGAACTCCGGGAAGTGATTGTTATTGATAGTTATTCTCAAGATGGAACTGGGGATTTAGTCAAAGCTGCGGGGGAAAAAGATCCTCGATTTCGTTTAATTAATGACGATCCGCTTCCTGCTGGTTGGGTAGGTCGTCCTTGGGCTTTGCATACAGGTTTTTTACATAGTTCTGAAGCCAGCGAGTGGATTTTAGGAATAGATGCGGATACGCAACCCCATCCGGGTTTAGTTGCTAGTTTGCTCAAAACTGCGATCGCGGATGGTTATGATTTAATTTCGCTTTCTCCTCAATTTATTCTTAAATATCCAGGGGAATTATGGTTACAACCGGCATTATTAATGACTTTAGTTTATCGTTTTGGACCAACGGGTACGCCGTCAGAGTCAGCACAAAGGGTGATGGCAAATGGTCAATGTTTTTTGTGTAGACGATCGGTTTTAGCTCAATTGGGAGGCTATACGGCGGCGAAGAGTTCTTTTTGTGACGATGTAACTTTAGCTCGTTTTGCGGCGGCTCAAGGCTTTAAAGTTGGCTTTTTAGATGGCGCTAAAGTTTTGAAGGTGAGAATGTATGAGGGAATGGCGGAAACTTGGCGAGAATGGGGGCGATCGCTCGATTTGAAAGATGCGGCTTCTGTAGCTCAAATTTGGGGCGATTTGTGGCTATTATTGGCAGTTCAAGGTTTACCAATTCCAATTTTATTAAGCTTTTGGTTTTTGGATATACCTATTTCTTTTTCTGCGTCTCCATCTCTATTTTTGTGGGGATTGAATTTATTTTTACTGCTGATGCGGATCGCTTTATGTGCCGCGATCGTACCATCTTATGACTACAGTTTAGCCCAAGCTAAATGGATATTTTGGCTTTCTCCTTTAGCCGATCCCTTGGCATTTATCCGCATCTTAATTTCGAGTATTCGGAAACCAACCCATTGGCGAGGGCGCAGTTATAAATAATTACCAAGTTGCAACTTTAACTAACATAATGGAGGGTGAAAATGTCTATTAAATCTAACGAAAATAATGAAGAATTGAATGATGAATCAACCCAATCTAATGCCCAAACATCTCAGGAAATGTCAATCCATCACAGTCTGATCCATTCTGTAAAAACAAAATCTTTATTCAAATCAGTCTTTTGGATAGATCGCCAAGTTGCTGGTTTTGTGAATTGGTTGTCAAATATATCAATTATCAAATTTTCAATTTTGATTGGGGAGGCTACTCTATTGGCCGCCATGATTTCATATATTACAGAAGCGCCTAAACGAGAGCAAGAATTGATTAATGCTGCCCGTGAGACAATCAGAGCTCGTGAGGGCAGAATTTATACTCAATCTCGAATAGATGCCTTAAAATCACTCAATAATAGTTGTGCTTCTAACATCGGAATTATCGCTCCTAAAGCATCTATGCCCAAAATTGAACTCAATAATTGTTATAAATTTCAATTAAGTCTCCAAAGTTTTTCCCAATGGCCACCCCAATTTTATCATTATCAAGGCATGGATATGCCTTTCGGAAATTTGGCAGGAGCAGATTTGTCGGGAGCAAATCTTAAAGAAGCAAATTTAAAGGGGATTAATTTAGCAGGGGCGAATTTAACAGGAGTGAATTTAGAGGGCGCAAATTTAGAGGGCGCAAATTTAGCGAAGGCAGATTTGCGGCGGAGTAATTTAACTGGAGCCAATTTAGCAGGAGCCAATCTTGATCAAGTTCGTCTGGGACGCAGTAATCTTAAGGGAGCTAATTTGCAAGAAACCAAAATTACTAATGCCAGACTATTATGGGTGGATTTGAGTGGTGCAAACTTGGCTCTTAGTAATCTGGAAGGTGCTAATCTCAGTCGTGCTAAACTCAATAATGTGGATTTCTATAATGCTAATCTTAAGAAGGCGAATCTTAACAATGCGGATCTTAGAGATAATACGATCTTGATCGATACTAACTTAGAAGGAGCTAACTTAACCGAAGCCAAGTTTTCGTCTGTGGATCAGGTTAAAAGAGGGGCAAACTGGGAGAAAGCTCAGAAAGATCGGGACTGGGAAAATTTGATTACTAATCCTATAATAAAAAAGCCGAAAATAGGTTTAATTAAATATTCAATTGCCCCGATTTTTAATGATTACCAAAGAGGAATGGAAAAAGTTAGTGGGGTGGAAGTTATTCCTATAGAATCAAATATTGAGTTTGAAGATGAAGTCAAAGCGATCGATAAATTAATCGAATCTGATGTAGATGTGCTCCTTTTTCGACCACAAGATTCAATTAAGTCGGCACCAGCAATTAGGAAAGCTTATGACTTAGGTATTATCCCGATCGCTTTGGGAGATTGTTTAAATCCCCAAGATTCAGAATTCGAGGTTTTTGCTTGCTACAAAAGTGATTCATTACAGATGGGTTATGAGTCAGCTTTATATCTGATGAAATCCGCGTCTCAACGGCTGGCAGGAAAACCAATTAATATCGGTTTGGTGGATGGAGCTAATTCTCACAGGATATATCCTTATTTTAAAGGATTTATGAATGGGTTAAATTTATCGAAAGGATCGTGGAAAATTGTGGCTTCAACCGATGCAAGATTTCCGGTTGACACAGAAAAAGAAAAGGTCAAAGCAATGTTACTAAATCATCCTGAAATTAATGTAATTTGGGCGGGGTCAGATATTGCAACCAATTTGGCAATTCAGGTGGTGGAGGAGTTAGGATTAAATGATAAAATACTAATTTATGGTATTTTATCCCTGACTCGTGATAATGCCAAAATGTTGTTAACTTCTAAACATCCTTTGCAATTATTAGTGGATGAAAATCCTCAAAAAGTGGCTGAAGAAGCGACGAAGATGGGGATATCACTTCTCAATGGAGATTTACCAGTGGCGGGATACAGGTATAAATCTATAGTATTTCCTCACCGTTTACTTACTCAAGATGATAATGCTCTTATACAACAGCTATTGACAAATTTGCCACCATAAGTTTGTGTTAGTAATTCTTAGTTAAATGAGAGACTCCAGTTAATGCTGATTCAACTTGCTGTTGTTACAAAACCGTCAATGAGTAATACCAATTCCTATATCTACAGCCAGAGATTTGACCCCCCTGTAGTCCCCCCTTAGCAAGGGCAGGACGGCGAAGCCGGGGGGTAGAGATTTGCAGTCATAGCTTTAAGAATTGGTATAAATCTTTGCAATAGTATTTTTGTTGTTACACTAGAACTAAGAAATAATTAGTTGGGAGAATTATGTATGGATCAAAAATTGAACAATAATGAAGAGTTAAATCCCAAATCTACAGAATGTAGCCCTGAAACACCTAATAAAATGTCAAAAATTGAAGCAAGATTTCTGGAATTAAATACTAGCTTTGAACAAGCTGCATTAATTCAAAATCCCGTCAACCAAGAATATGAAATTATCAAAGAAGCCAAACGCCTGCATATTCCAGTAGAAAGCTATCGGCGAATGCTTGAATCTTACTGCAAAAGCTTGGACAATTCTGTAAAAGCCAAATCTCTATTAAAACCTGTTTCTTGGCTAGATCATCGCTTTGGTGATTTTGTCGAATGGTTAGCACATATATCAATTGTCAAATTTTCGATTTTGATTGGAGAAGCTACTCTGTTAGCCGCAATGATGTCCTACGTTACAGACGCACCTAAACGCGAGCAAGAAGGGATTAATGATGCTCGCCAGACAATCATAGATCGTCAGGATCAAATTTATACTCAGGCTCGGATAGATGCTTTGAAATTCCTCAATAATGGTTGTGCTTCGATTATTGGCATCCAAGCTCCTAAAGCATCTATGCCCAAAATTGAACTCAATAATTGTTATAAATTTCAATTAAATGCCCAAACTTTTGCCCAATGGCCGCCGCAATTTTATCGTTATCAAGGCATGGATATGTCTCGCGGAAATTTGCAGGGAGCAGATTTGGAGGGAGCAAATCTTAAAGGAGCAAATTTAATGGGGATTAATTTGGCAGGGGCAAATTTAGAGGAATCTAATTTAGAAGGGGCGAATTTAGAGGGGGCGAATTTAGAGGGGGCGAATTTACGGCGAAGTAATTTGAAAGGAGCTAATTTAACAAGAGCAAATCTTGATAAAGTTCGTTTAAGTCGTAGCAATCTTAATGGTGCTAATTTGCAAGAGGCAAAAATCACTAATGCTAGACTATTATGGGCAAATTTGAGTGGTGCAAACTTAGCTTTTAGTAATCTGGAAGGTTCCAATCTCAGTCGTGCTAAACTCAATAATGTGGATTTCTATAATGCTAATCTTAAGAAGGCGAATCTTAACAATGCTGAACTCCTAAAGAATACGATGTTGATTAATGCTAATTTGGAGGAAGCTAATTTAATCGAAGCTAAATTTTGGTCTGTGGATCAGGTTAAAAGAGGGAAAGGCTGGGAGAAAGCTCAAAAAGAGAATAATTGGGAAAAAATGATTGCTAATCCGGTCATAGATAAGCCGAAAATAGGTTTGGTTAAATATCGAGGATGGACTATTTTTGAGGATTACCAAAAAGGAATAGAAAAAGTTGGTGGGACTGAGATTATTACAGTAGATTCAGGATTTGGAATTGAAAATGAAGCAAATGCGATCGAGAAATTAATTGCATCTGATGTAGATGTTATCCTTTTTAGACCGCAAGATCCAATTAAATCGGCACCAGCAATTACGAAAGCTTATAACTTAGGTGTGATTCCGATCGCTTTGGGAGATTGTTTAAATACTAAAGATTCGGAACGCGATGTTTTTGCTTGTTATGAAAGCGATTCAGTTCAAATGGGTTATGATTCAGCTTTATATCTGATCAAATCCGCGTCTAAACTACTAACAGGAAAAGCAATTAATATTGGTTTGGTAGATGGAGCAAATTCTCAAGGAGTTTATCCTTATTTTAAGGGATTTATGAATGGGTTAACCTCATCGAATATTTCATGGAAAATTATCGCTTTGACGGATGCAGAATATGGTTCTGATAAAGCCAAGGTGAAAAAAATGTTGCAAAGTCATCCTGAAATTAATGTAATTTGGGGGGGATCGGATACGACAACAGATTTGGCAATTCAGGCGGTGGAGGAGTTAGGGTTAAGTGATAAGGTACTTATCTATGGTATTTTAAAATTGAATCGTGATTATGCTAAAATGTTGTTAAATCCTCAACATCCTTTGCAATTATTAGTAGATGAAAATCCTCAAAAAGTGGCTGAAGAAGCAACAAAAATGGGGATCTCAATTCTGAATGGAGAGGTGACGGGCTATGGATATAAATATCGTATATTCCCCCATCGCTTGCTTAGTCAAGAAGATGATGTTCTTGTGCAGCAGTTATTGATGAACAATTTATCGCCATAAAATGTTGGTGGTTAGTTACTACTACTTATTGTCTTTTAGTTAAAAATTATTACAAAATTGTTGTTCTGTTGAGTTTTTGGGATATTCTCATTGTAGTTGCCAGTAGGATATAAGGTGATTATTGGGAGAATTATGTATGAACAAAAAAAAGTTAGATGAAGAAATGGAAAAGCTGATAGGAGAAACACAAAGACCAGAAATTGTGATGTTTCTGAAGCTTTTGAGACAGGTTTGGCAAATTGATTGGACTGTAGCTCCCTATGATGTATGGACTCATTTCATAGAGTGGGATATCCCTTATTTTCGCAGATTTATGACTTTGGATGAGGGAGATGAAGATGAAGAAATGGAGTTGCTGCAAGAATGGATTACTTCGAGGGCAAAGGGAGCGAAAGATCAAAAAAGTTGGCAGGGGCAAGTTGTTGAGTTGATTGAACGGGTAAATAATGTGCGTTCAAGTGTTGCTAATTTTAAGGAATATAGTTAACGGTTAGCTGTTGACTGTTAACGGTTAACTATTAACTGTTAACAGTCAGGGTTTTTGACTTAATTAGTAGAAGTAACTTGGTCTATGCGTTCTAGTAACCAGAGAATTTGGTTCCCTTCGCGGCGGGCCCTAGATACTACCCAGTTACGCCAAACCCATTTGTCGCCTCGACTGGTGACGGCACTAGCATTAACATCCATGAGATCCGCGAGTTCAGAACTGGTGATTAAGTAGCCTTTGGTGGCTACTTCGTCGGCGATGTGCAAGGTTTCTATTAGGTTGTGGAGTTGTTCAACCCTCACCTCGCGGGGTAAATTGTCTAAGGAATCGGCGTTTGAGTCGATCATAGCAGAATCGGAGATGAGAAGGTTAGAAGCTATTAATTTGGATTCTATCGTTTTGTTAGCAAAAGTGTCGGTTACTTGTGAAACATTTGTGTTTAGAGATGGGGATGGGAATGAAGGTTTGGGATTGGTTGATTCTCTGGGTGTTTGTGGGTTGAATTGTTGGAGAGAGGGGGGTTTACCGACGGAGAAGGCGCGGGCGATCGCATCACAACGTTCATTGTGTGGATCGCCTGAGTGAGCTCGGACATGATGCCACTGTATCTGTTTGCTATTGAGCTTGTCAAGTAATTCCCAGAGGTCTTGGTTAATAACGGCTGAACCAGTTGAGGTTTTCCAACCTTTATTCTTCCAGCCTTGAATCCATTTTGTGATGCCATTTTTGAGATATTCGCTGTCTGTGTAAAGGGTGACGGGTTGGGTTTGACCTGATTTGGTAAGCCATTCTAATGCGGCGATCGCTGCTTGGATTTCCATGCGATTATTTG
This sequence comes from Oscillatoriales cyanobacterium USR001, assembly GCA_001698425.1. Taxonomy (GTDB): domain Bacteria; phylum Cyanobacteriota; class Cyanobacteriia; order Cyanobacteriales; family Microcoleaceae; genus Kamptonema. The sequence continues at coordinate 8,911 of MBRE01000062.1, forward strand.
TAGTTTGGCGATCGCGGCCACCAAGTTCGTGAAATTCGCCATCGGCAAAACAGATAACTACACCCCAACCGCCAGGGCCGGGATTGCCAGAACAAGCACCATCTGTGTAGATACTTTGGATATGAGGAATAGTCATTGTTGTTAATTGTTAGTTGTTGCCTTAATTAAAAAATTACAATATCAGAGGAGTTTAGTAATGGACCCGAAGCTAATGTGGCGATCGGCACTTGTAATATTGGACCAATACCATCAAGGTCAAAGAATAAATTTGCAGAACTATTATTGTAAATTAACTGAGGAAATGAGTTTGATGCCGCCACACCTAAAACAAACTGATTGGGATCGAGATTGCCCACACTAAAAGCACTATTAAAATCTACAATAGAAAGTAAAATCTTGTCAACACCAATCGTAAAATCATTAATGAAGTCAATTCCGCTACCCGCAAAATTTAAGCGAAAATAATCATTACCACTATTCCCCTCAAGGAAGTCATTGCCCAGATCCCCAGTTAAAGTATCATTGCCAATTCCGCCACCGAGACTGTCTTCACCAATACCACCATTAATGCTATCGTTACCTTCTCCGCCAAGGAGAAAGTCATTGCCACTTTCACCAAATAAAATATCGTCTCCGGCATCTCCTTGGAGGAAGTCATTGCCATTTCCGCCATTAATGGTATCATTTAGAAAGTCACCAATTAAGGTATCGTCACCATCACCGCCGCTAATTGAATCATTGCCATCACCTAATAAACCAGTGCCTTCACCGCCAGAAATGCAGTCATTACCGAAGCCGCCAATTATAGTATCGCTGCCAAAATCTCCAATCATTATATCATTTCCGAACCCACCAAGTAGAGAGTCGTCGCCGCTACCACCTTGTATTCGATCGCTGTCTAAACCACCATCAATAGAATCATTACCAAAACTACCAACGAGAGTATCATTACCAGCTAATCCACTAATTTGAAACCCTTGAATATTAACTGTAACTGCTGCGGTTGCGCTGGTTAAAGTGCCATTAGTAATTGCGTAATCAAAGCTAACTGTTGTGATACCGACTTGGGAGGTAAATAATATATTTGGATCGCCTAAATTATAGCTAACAGTACCATTAATTGCATTGCTAACAGTGGTGACACTCAGCCCAGAAGGGTTATCATTTTGCACTAATTGAACAACTGGAATATTCAAAATACTGCTGTAAGTTCCTGTTTGAGTGGCAAAAATTATATTGTTATCGGTATTACCTACTACTACACCAACTGTTGTTACGGTGTCAGCTACAGCTATTGGTGCTGTTGGTGTTGGTATTGGTATTGGTGTTGGTGTCGGTATCGGTGTTGGTGTCGGTATTGGTATTGGTATCGGTATCGGTATTGGTGTTGGTGTCGGTGTCGGTGTCGGTGTGGGAGTTTGAGAAGGCGAAGAAATTACTAAAACATTCTTTAAAATTGTTAAAAATTCTTGTGTTTGTCGGTTTTGAATAATGGCATTGTTAGCATTTTCAGCAGTGCCTTGAAAGATGTTAAAGTTAGTAGTGAGAGTTCCTAAAGTTGTTAAATCAATTATGCTGCTACCTTGACTAAATATTTGAGTACCATCAGGTAGATTAACGATGTCTTCCCCGTTACCAAAATCGGTAATTAATGCTGCATTAATTAGATTTAAACTACCACTTGCGGGTCCGAAGGTAAAAGTATCGCTACCTTCACCGCCTATGAGTGTATCAGTTCCGCGATCGCTGTCAATAAAGTCATTTCCCCCATCGCCAAATAAAAGATCGTTACCTTCTCCTCCCCGCAAATTATCCCCGCCTTTTCCGCCAAAAATTATGTCGCGACCATCTGCACCTTCCAAGCTATCATTATCTAAATTTCCAAAGAGATAATCGTTACCGGAGCTACCGTTGATAGTATCATTATCTTTGCCCCCATAGATTGCGTCATCTCCTCCTGCACCGTTGAGTTTGTCATTACCAACCCTGCCATAGATGACATCTCTTTCTGAGGTTCCAGTTAAATCATCATTATTGAGTGTACCGTTAACGATCGCCATAATGTTGCTCCTATATTTTTTTTAGTTTCTATCTTAAAGCAAGGAACACTTAAGCTTTAATGCTTTTTTCAACATCTCTGAATATTTTTTAGGACTAATTATATAAGATCCAAATCTTTCCAAGTGAGGATTAGTCATTTGTGCATCAAAGAGGAGAAAAGATCGATCGCGCAAGCGTTCCACTAATTTCACCATTGCCACCTTTGAACCATCAGGAATTCGGTAAAACATAGACTCACCAATAAATGCACCACCAATCGCAATTCCCAAAATCCCCCCAGCAAGTTCCTCCCCTTCCCAAGTCTCAAAACTGTGAGCCCAGCCAGCTTGATTCAGAGCATAATAAATTTCCTTCAGTTGAGGAGAAATCCAAGTTTCTTCCCGATTCGCGCAACCTTCAACCACCGCCTTAAAATCTCGGTCGATCGCGGTAGTAAATCGATTTTGATTAAGAGGACGGCGTAAACTTCGGGGGTAAGTAAAGCGATCGTCTAAAGGAATTAGCGTGCGCTCTTTACTAGAATACCAATTTAAACTATTTTCACCGTCATTGGCCATCAGGAAATAGCCAGCCGCATATCCTTCGATAATCGAGTCAATATCTATTTTCATCGTCATTCAATTCTGGTATAATTTATTTTACCTGTCAGTAAGTTGATTGGTTTAATTTGTCCCGTACCTTAGTCACATTCCTATGAAAAGTTTTGATGCTTACCCAATACTGGAAAGTACCTTAAGAAAACTGCTCGATAAAACCGAGAAAACGTGGGGTTACTTCCAAATCAAAAAAAGAGACAATACTTACATTTTACACCTAGCGGGTAACAATGAAGATATGCTAATTTTTACCCCCAATGATGCTGCACACTTATATCGACTCTATTGGTATGGTCATCCCGATCCCTCCGTGTTTGTGGAAGCAAAATCTACCAAGACTTTTGACAAGGCTACTAGGTCTTATCAAAAATATAAGGATTATCAAGTTTGTTACAAACGCAACGCCAACCCCGCGATCGCGGCGGTTAATAAGATGCTGGCAGAGTTGATCAAAGAACAACTTACTAGATTTTACGCTCAAACCATTAGCAAAGATGAAAAAATGCCGATTGTCACCTTAGCTGAACAATAATCTTAAAGTAGATCGATTGCTAACCTTGATACTTTCTCAAAAGTCTGTTACCATTATCATCTTAATTATCCTTAACAGAGTGATGACACCATGAAAAAGTTTCAGGCTTTAGCTACCACGATCTGTATCGCCGCGCTATCGGGCGCGATCGCTTTCAGTGCAACAAATTCCGCCGAAGCTTGTTTCTTCAGCAAATCTGCCGGTGCTAAATCGTCTAATGGGTCAACATCTCTGGGTTCGGGTGCTGATAAAATAAACCCTTGGAATCACGCCGCGATCGCCTTTGGAGGTATTGCCGCTATCCTGGGATTAGGAGCAGGCTATATGAGTTTTCAGGCCGGCCAACAGGCTAAAGCTGCTTGTGCTGCAATGACTGATTCTTTCGATGATATCGACGAATTTGAAGATGCGATCGGCGATGAATTGGTTTGCAATCATCCAGAAGCACCGGGTGGTGGGCTCGATTTAGTGGTAGTGGAAGAAACGAGGATGTAATGTGTTAATATACATCACCAATTAAAACTCAATTGAGATTGGTACACTTACGTTTCATTATTAATTCCATAATACCTCAGTACAGGGTTAATATCCCTAACGATGAATCATCAAACAATGTTTGAATATCATTAATATGTGTTCTCAGCAGCGCTTCGATTTCTGAGGTTGAGCAGTTCCCGCGTCTGATCCAAATGATTTTAGGCGGAAAACCACGTAATATCAGAAGCTCATTGTAGTCGCTATCTTTGGTAGCGATCGCAAAACCATTATTTTGTGCATAAATCCATACGTCACTATCATCTGTTTGAGCCAATCCTAAGTTATCCACATGATTTGATTCAGGAAAGATATCTGCAAGCCGATTAACCAATCGAGGAGATAGATTATGATCGAATAGTAGTTTCATGCCTGGATTAATAAAGTTTGTCTCTCCCGATCGGCTGCATAGCTCAAACAAGCTAAAATATCCTCTTGAGTCAGATAAGGAAAATCATCAAGAATCTCTTGGTAAGTCATTCCTGATGCCAGATAAGACAACACATCATAAACAGTGATTCGCATTCCGCGAATGCAAGGTTTACCACTTCGCTTACCTGGTTCGATTGTAATCCGTTCGTGATTGTTCATAGTAAATCTTCCGTTGGTGGTGGCGAATGAGGATCAGGATTAAGTAATTTTGGAGCAAAAGTGAATAACGCAAGCCCAGCCAAGGCCAAAAGTGCTATCAATCCTACAATTAAGTAAATTCTGATAGAAATATTTGTCCAAACACTTCGATTATAAATCTTTGTGGTTGAAGGTATCTGTGTTGGTGAATAAGAAGTTAATACTGTTCCACGCAAGCTCGTCAAATTCTGTAGCACTTCTGTCGCTGACTCATATCTTTCCCTAAAGTCGTAATGCACCATTTTGTCTAAAATTCTCGCTAGTTTAGGGCTAACTTGTGCTTGGGTACGCCAATTAATTTCACCTGTAGCAGCGTTTTCTGGTAATTGAAAAGGGGGAAATCCTGTGAGTGCTTGGATACCAATCATTCCTAGTCCATAGATATCGCTATTCATTCTTGGTTGACCTCTCATCTGCTCAGGTGCGAAGTAACCTTGTGTGCCAATTGCTACAGTCATCGGCTGATTTTCTGTATTAGCAGCTAGATTTGTAATTTCTTTTGCCGCGCCAAAGTCAATTAGAACTAACTTGGCATCTTGCTTACGTCTAATTAAATTTGATGGCTTAATATCGCGGTGAATTACATTATGCTGATGTACAAATTCTAGTACATTTAATACATCTCGCAAAAGCTCAATAACGTAGGTTTCACTCATTTGTTTTCCTGGTATAATTTCTTGGCTCAAATCCTCACCATCAATAAATTCCTGAACTAGATAAAATTCTTGATTTTCCTCAAAGTGAGCAAAGAGTCTAGGTATCTGATCGTGTCCTCCTAATTGATGTAAAATTTTTGCTTCAGTATCAAATAATCGCCTGGCTATCTGCAAAAGTTCTGGGCTGGAACTGGCAGATTTAAGTTTCTTAATAACACACTTGGGTTTGAATGGTAGATACAAATCCTCAGCTAAATAAGTTTCACTAAACCCTCCTTGTCCTAATATCTTTATGATCTGATAACGTCCTTGTAACGTGCCTCCAATACCTATGCTTCCAAAATTCCTGGAAGCAATAATCTTATTACCTTGTTGGCTGGCACTCCATACAGGAGGTGGTTCTACAGGTAGGGATGAATTACCCTTTCCTGTCTCTTGCTCTTTCAAAGTAATACCACAGTGAATGCAAAAACGATTGCCAACAGGATTTTGATGACCTTGACTACAAGTAATCAAAAAACCAGAACCCTTTAACAATTCTTCTGATAGCTGAGATGGATGATTACTAACCGCAGACGACTGTGTTAACTCAGCCTCAACTGAATTATTCTCTGTCTTTGATTCTTCTTGCTGAAACTCAGATGGATTGACAACAGGATTCACAACAGGATTCACAACTGTTGAGGGGGGCTGTTGACTCTGATGGGGATTGCCTACTAATGTTGGCAACCACAATATCTGACTCTGATTTCCCACTTCTGAAACTTCACAGATTGGATTTGCCTGATTGGAATTTACTCCTGTAGTAATCCGACGAAACTCTTGGCCAGTTAGTGGTAATTCTGCGCGATTCTGGAAAACTATTGGCAGCCAAGTAACCCCTGGAAAGTCTAACTCGCAAGGATGTATCTTTTTTCTAGCTTCGCGCACAGCAAGACCGACCGTTCTTTGCCCAACAAACGCTTCCAGAAAACGCTGCAAAAACTTCTGGGCAACCGAATCTGGAATAGGTTCTCGCATCACAATAATTTGCGGAATGTGCAAATCAGCTAATTCTCGCGCTATGCCCAAACCATCACAAGAATTAAAAATTGCTAACTGTAAACCGCCCTCCACAGCTTCTCTAAAAGCAGGTTTTAAATCATCAATGGTGATTGTCTGATTTTGATTCAGTTCGATTATCCCTCTTGTCCAATTCTCCTCGCTTGAACTGTGACCTGCAAAGAAAAATAAATCCGGGCTTTTTTCTTCAAGCTGTTCATATAAAGCCTCTAATGAAGGCTCAAACATAGGAATAAGTTCAGTTCCCAATAAATTTTGTTGCAGCGATTCCCAGTCTTTCTCAATCTTAATTTTGGTGTTATTTCCCAAAGCTTCTGTTTTTCCAAAAACTCCTAATATTCGCGTTTTCTCCCTAGTATTTACTCTTTGTTTTCTTTTCACTGGGAGACTCAAAGCTAATTCTGCGTGATGGTAATGCTGAAAAAAATCATCCCAAAGATGCCAAGGCAATTTTTGTAACTCTGGAATTGTAGTTTTAACAATCACTCGAATGTTCTCCGATTCATTCTTCAGGTTTTTGTATAGGCAGTTTGAAATAGAGTGCATTCCAGGAGATGTTAACCAGTCATTCAGGCTTGAATTCAGTTTTTGGCTTGCAGCTTTAGCCTCTGATTTTTTTGCAGAATGTGTAGAATCTGTACCACTCATTCGAGAAGACCTCAAGCTAGATACTATACTGCTATAAGGTTTTTGCCAATCTTCATAGTGTTCGATCAACTGTGTCGCTGATGGAAGTTTTCCATTTTGTTCTGCGAAGGGGTAATCGCCATCATTGGCAATTTCCAGAAATACCGGAAAGCCATTTTCAAAATCACCATCTACTATATTGAGAACAACCAATTTGCCCATTGCAACCCCCTTTATTATAGAAATTAAATGATAAAATCCTCTGTAATACTAGCCGCACCCAACTCTACTTTGAGCCTGAACTGTTCTCCCGGTTCACCCTTAATTGTTAATTGCATCCAAGCTTCAGTATTTTTGGCTTGGACTTCGCAAATAGTCTTGCCAAATGTATCTGAAACAACACTTTTCAACCCAATGGGTAAAGATTGACTCTTAAGAGGATACCATTGTAGCTTGATTTCTCTTTCCTGAGAAGAGCCTTGCGTCACAGTAACAATCAAGGCAATAGAAACACCAGTCGGTTGTATTGGAAGCTCAATTGATTTAGCCCGTATAACTCCATTAAAACTACGGAAACGGGGCGATCTATCCAATGTTAAAGTTAGGTTTTCTTCTTGGTTACTTAGATATGATTTAAGAGTTTGCCAAGTATATAGAAAAACAGCTTCAGGATTTTGCAACCATTCGCTAAAATCGGTTATATTTGCTTGAGATTGTGATATCGGAACGATCGCAGGTT
>MBRE01000063.1:0-79086 GCA_001698425.1 Oscillatoriales cyanobacterium USR001
CGCTTTCAAGAGGTGACGGGTAGCATGGAAGGACAATCGCAAGGTGCTCAACAAATTAGTGAAACAATGGTACACTTAAGCGAGGCTTCATCGCAAACAGCGCAATCTTTGCGCGAGATTAATGGTGCGATTAGTCAATTAAATGAAGCTGCCCAAGGTTTACGCATGGAAATCTCTCGTTTTAAAGTGGCAAGTAACTGATTTTTGCCAATCTTAATAGATGCTTTGATCCCTGAGCCTGAACTCTCAGGGTCAAGCACTATACAGGGTCTTCTCCAAATTTTGTAAACAAATCAACATTAAAAAAACAAAATCTTATGTTGCAGAAACAATCATTAGAAACACGCCTATTGACTGGCTTTATGTTTGTCGGTGTCATTGTTTTAATCGTGGGGATTATTGGTTGGACTGGAAATTCCCGACTGAGTGGACACATCAAAAGCTTGAGTACAAATAGCATTCCTAGTATCTCAGGACTGTGGAAAGTTAATGAGGGACAAACTCAAATCGAGTCCTCAGAAAGAGCTTTACTTGATGTTAAACTTACGCTTCCAGAAAGACAGGCTAAATTAACCCGGATTAAAAAGGCTTGGGATCAGATTAATGAGGGATTTAAACAGTACGAAACTACTCCCAGGAGTGTTGAGGAAGAGAAAGTTTACCAACAACTGCTAGTTGCTTGGGGGAAGTGGAAGCAAGACCACGAAGATTTGTTAAAAATTAATCAAGAATTTGAGAGTTTGGGTATTCTTGACCCGGTGAAAAAGCAATTGGAACTGCTGGCTCAAGGTCGGAAAGATTCACCGGAAATGGCAGCCGCAATTGTGGCAGAAAATGCCTTTGATAAATTGCACGAAAAAGCCAAAACTAACCGAATTTCCTTTGAAGCAGCAACACAATTGATGCTCCAGGATTTAAAAATTAACGAGGAAGTCGCTAACGCCTCTTATAAATCGTCTAACCAAGATGTGGAGTTGAGTACAATTTTGATAGTAATCGGCCTGATTATGGGGCCATTAACTGCTGGCGGATTTGGTTCCTATTTCAGCAGCACCATAGCCAAACCCTTGGGTGCTAAAATTGCTGGCATAGTAGGAGTAGCTGAACAAGTTTCGGCTGGAGATTTAACGACGGAAGTTCCTACTACCCAGGATCGAGATGAGGTAGGCAAATTAATGGTGGCTTTCCGCACTATGACACAAAATCTGAATTCCTTAATCCGCCAAGTGCAACAATCCGGGATTCAAATTACCGCCTCTGCTACCCAAATTGCAGCTTCTGGGAAAGAACTAGAAGCCACAATGGCAGAACAGGTAGCCTCGACCAATGAGGTAGCTGCAACAGCCAAAGAAATTGCTGCTAATTCCAAACAGTTACTCAAAACCATAGATGATGTTGAGCATACATCCGAAGTAACTGGACAGGCCGCCGGTGAGAGTCAAAAAGACCTGTTGCAGATGGAAAAAACCATGAAAAACTTGGCAGGTTCTACCAATAGTATCTCTACCAAATTAGGAGTAATTAGCGATAAAGCTAATAGCATTAATACCATTGTCACCACAATTACTAAAGTCGCAGATCAAACTAATTTACTCTCACTAAATGCCGCCATTGAAGCCGAAAAAGCCGGGGAATATGGCGCAGGTTTTGCGGTAGTTGCCCGTGAAATTCGTCGCCTCGCTGACCAAACAGCCGTTGCCACTTTGGACATTGAAACTATGGTTAAAGAGATGCAGGGTGCTGTTTCTACAGGGGTGATGGAAATGGATAAGTTTACTAAAGAAGTAGAACGAGGTGTTGATGATGTCCGCAATATCGGCGGTAAATTAGAATCAATTATTAGGCAAGTACAAACTTTAACTCCTCAATTTGATCAAGTGGGTAAAAGCATGGAAGGACAATCACAGGGGGCGCAACAAATCAGTGAAGCAATGGTGCAGTTGAGTGAGTCTTCAGCGCAAACTTCCCAGTCTTTGCGTGAGATTAACCATGCCATTGGCCAATTAAATGAAGCAGCCCAAGGTTTACGCAAAGAAATTTCTCATTTTAAAGTGGGAAGTAACTAATTTTATAGCAACCAGGTGATGCTGAACAAATCAGTGGGGCTATGGTACACTTAACTGAAGCTTCATCCCAAACCTCCCAGTCTTTGCAAGATATTAATTTAGCTCTGCGGCGATTGAATAAGGGGGCGTAGGTTGATGGCAGAAAATTTCTGGTTTTCAAGTTGCAACTGCGTGACTTGAAAAAATTAAGACAAATGTAAACTTTCATACCATTAGAGTTCTAGGAAAATTATCATGGTTGACAAAATAAACTTTCGATCGCGCCTTCTTTTGACTTATATGCTTCCCGCAATATTATTCATATTGTTGAGCGGGCTAGTATTTCTAAAAGCTTCTCACTCACTCGACATTTATCAGAAAACAACAATTAGCCAGAATACGGTTTTAGGGACAAATCAAATGATCTTGAGAGTTTCAATGATGGCCAGGCAAGCTCGTGGTTATCTACTTGTGGGTAATGCTGAGGGTGCGTTACAAGCTTTTGATGACCAGAAAGATAAATATTTGGAAGCTAGTAAAAAGGTACAATTACTGATTACACAAAACCCCAATTCTCAACAAAAAGAAAGATTTAATAAGGCGATCGAGCTAGAAAATAAATTTGAAGAACTTGCTAAAAGAACTTTTCGTTTGAGAGATGAAGGTAAACTACAAGAAGCAATAAACTCATACCTGAGAGAATCGAAAGAAACTGTGGGAGAATTCGACAAAATCAATCAAGAATTTACCAAAGTTGAGTTAGATTTGTTGGAGTTGCTAAATGACGAAACAGAAAGGGGACTCCAGTTAATAAATTTATCATCTATACTCATTACAATTATATCTGTAGTGATGGGATATATGATTTTTAACCTAGCAAAAAACTTGAGTTCAGTTATTGAAATAGGTGCTTCTAGCAAAAAACTTGAGGCCACAATGACAGAACAAGTAGCCTCCACTAATGAGGTAGCTGCTACCGCCAAAGAAATTGCCGCTAATTCCAAATATTTACTCAAAACCATAGATGAAGTTGAAAAAACATCCCAAGTAACTGCACAAGCAGCAGGAGATAGTCAGAAAGATTTGATACAAATGGAAAAAACCATGCAAAAGTTAGCAGGATCTACTGGGATTATTTCATCAAGATTAGGCACAATTAGCGATAAAGCTAGTGGTATTAACAGTATTGTCACCACGATTACCAAAGTAGCCGATCAGACTAATTTACTTTCACTAAATGCGGCAATTGAAGCCGAAAAAGCTGGGGAATATGGCGCAGGTTTTGCGGTAGTTGCCCGTGAAATTCGCCGTTTGGCAGATCAAACAGCTGTTGCCACTTTGGACATCGAAACTATGGTTAAAGAGATGCAAAATGCCGTTTCCACAGGGGTGATGGAAATGGATAAATTTACCAAAGATGTAGAAACGGGAGTAGATGATGTTCGCAATATCGGTACAAAATTAGAGTCAATTATTGGGCAAGTGCAAACCTTAACTCCCCGTTTTCAACAGGTGAGTAGCAACATGGAAGGACAATCACAGGGGGCTGAACAAATCAGTGAGGCTATGGTACACTTAACTGAAGCTTCATCCCAAATCTCCCAGTCTTTGCAAGATATTAATTTAGCTCTGCGGCGATTGAATAAGGGGGCGTAGGTTGATGGCAGAAAATTTCTGGTTTTTAAGCTCCAATTATGGGGCTTGAAAAAATTAAAACAAATGTAAACTTTCAGGCTATTAGGATTCTCAGGAGAATAATTATGTTTGACAAAATGAATTTTCGCACGCGCCTTCTTTTGACTTATATGCTTCCCGCAATATTATTCATATTGTTGAGCGGTGTAGTATATATAAATGCTTCTAACGCACTCTTCCTTTATCATGGAACAATAAAAGGTCGGACTACGCTTCTAGCATCAAAGGAAATGATTTTGAGAATTTCAATAATGGGTAGGAAAGTTAGCGAGTATATACTTATAGGCAATGCTGATGGTTCTTTACAAGATTTTGAGAACGAGAAAAATAAGTATTTGGTAGCGAAGAACGAATTATCAATGTTGATTCCAGAAAATCCCAGTCCCCAACAAAAAGAAAATTTTAGTAAGATGGGAGAACTAGAAGATCGGTTTGAAAATGTCTCGAAAAGAATTTTCCGATTGAGAGATGAAAACAAGCTACAAGATGCAACAAATATATACTTGAAAGAATTGAAAGGCGTTTTGGAAGAATTCGATAAAATAAATGAAGAGTTTACCAAAATCGATCTAAATTCGTTGCAATTGGTGAGCAATCAAACAGAAGGAGGGATTCAATTAATAAATTTATCATCTATAGCCATTACAGTTATATCCCTAGTGCTGGCATATATGATTTTTAATCTAGCCAATAACTTGAGTGTATTAATCCAGCAGGTGCAGCAATCTGGGATTAAAATTACTAGCTCTACTACCCAAATCGCAGCTTCTGGAAAGGAACTTGAAGCAACGATGAATGAACAGACGGCTTCCACTAATGAGATGGCTGCCACAGTTAAGGAGATTGCGGCTACATCTTCACAACTGGTGAAGACTATGGATGAAGTTGAATATACGTCCCAGGCGACCGCTCAGGGGACGGCGGATAGTCAAAAAGACTTAATTCACATGGAAAAAACTATGCGGCTGTTATCTGATGCGACTAATAATATTTCATCAAAACTGGGAACAATTAGTGATAAAGCTAACAGTATTAACAGTATTGTTCGGACTATTACTAAAGTAGCAGATCAAACTAATTTACTTTCGTTGAATGCGGCAATTGAAGCGGAAAAAGCGGGCGAATACGGTACTGGTTTTGCGGTAGTTGCCCGTGAAATTCGCCGCCTCGCCGATCAAACAGCAGTTGCGACTTTAGACATTGAAACTATGGTTAAAGATATGCAAAGCTCGGTTTCAACAGGGGTGATGGAAATGGATAAGTTTACGAAAGAGGTAGAGCGGGTTGTGGAAGATGTACGCAATATCGGTGCAAAATTAGAGTCGATTATTGGGCAAGTGCAAACTTTAACTCCCCGCTTTCAGCAGGTAAGTAGCAGTATGGAAGGACAGTCACAGGGGGCAAATCAAATCAGTGAAGGAATGTTACAATTAAGTGAAGCAGCCGTGCAAACAACGCAATCTCTACGTGAGATTAACTTTGCGATCGTGGAATTGAACGAAACGGCACAAGGCTTGCGTCAGCGCATCTCTGCTTATAATGTTGGTTAGGACTGAGGGTTCATAGTAAACTAGGTGGGAATGTAAAGTTATGAGTAACGATTGCTGGAATAAAATAGGAGTTGAGGGCGATCGCTCTTGCGAACAACTCAAAGAAGTAATACACTGTCGTAACTGCCCCGTTTATTCTGCCGCAGGTCGTAGTTTATTAGAGAGGGAAGCACCACCAGAGTATGTAAACGAGTGGACTGAGGTATTAGCCAAAAGTCAATCCGATCAGAATAAAATACAAGTTAGCGGCGAGATAGTTCCTTCGGGAGAAACTATGTCAGTCGTAATCTGTCTTTTGGGTGGTGAATGGTTAGCAATACCAGTAAGGTTACTTCAGGAAGTTACTCCTCCCTGTGTAATTCATACTTTACCTCACCGCAACAGCGAACTGTTTATGGGTTTAGTTAACATTAGAGGAGAAATTCTGATGTGCGTTTCCCTCGGTTGTTTGCTCGATCTCAAAGAGAGCGTTCATACTTTAGATCGTGCTAATTCTGTAACTTCTAAACGGATGATTGTGTTGGCAAAAGAAGAACATCGCTGGGTTTTTATCGTTGATGAAGTTTGCGGTATTCATCGATTTACCATGAGGGAATTAGAAAATACACCAGTCGTGATTTCTAAAGCCTCAGAAGCTTATACAAAAGGGGTAATTCGTTGGCAGGGACATAAGGTAAATTACCTCGATTCCGATTTATTGTTTTACACATTAAACAGGAGAATATTATGACCGAAATTACAATGCTAGATGTATTCCGGGACGAAGTGGAAGCCCAGGTAGCCATATTAAATCAGGGTCTTTTATCTCTGGAAACTGAGCCTCAGACTCAACAAAAATTGGAGTCCTTGATGCGAATTGTTAATGCAATTCAAGGAACCGCGAAGCTGGTGGAAATTGATACAGCTATTCACCTGACTCAGATCCTAGAAAAATGTCTTGATAATGTTCAAAAACAAAATTTTACTCTGACTACAAATGAGATTAATGTTCTACTACAAGGAGTTGATTTACTTCTCAATATTAGCAGAGTTGGAGAAGAAAAATTAGACAGTTGGCTTGCGGAAAATCAAGATAATATCACCACACTTACACATAGTATTGAAACCTTATTAACACCAGGATTATCATCTGTTTCTCAGCCCAAAGTAGAATTTAAAAGTTTACCTACAAAGCCTGAACCTCCAAAGTTAGAAGAAACTTTAGCAGATGCTTGGAATACACAAATAACATCTGTTGTGACAGAAATACAAAAAAACTCCGAAATTAACCCTGCCCCCGTTAAAGCTGTTACTCATCAAGAAACACCTAAACCAGTACAAGATGTACCCAAAACGATGACTACAGTAATTGAAGAATCTTCAGAAGTAGAGGATTCATCAAACATGGGTGATACTTCAATGTTGGAGTTATTTCAACTGGAAGTGGATGCCCAAGCAGCTATTTTAAATGAGGGATTATTAGCTTTAGAAGGTCAACCAGGATCGCCCAAAGTTTTAGAGTCTTTAATGCGAGCCGCCCATTCCGTTAAAGGAGCCGCCCGGATTGTTTCTCTCGATGCGGCTGTGCAGTTAGCGCACGTAATGGAGGACTGTTTTGTGGCAGCACAAAATCAAAAAATTACCCTAGAAGCGGATGGTGTTGATGTGTTGCTGCATGGGGTTGATTTGCTGATTAATATTAGTCAAAAAGGGCAACCTTGGGTTAAACAAAATCGGGCGGATATTGAAAATACGAAAGAGGAGCTTTCCGGTTTGTTAACAGGAATAGCGCCTGTTAAACGGCCTGAAACTGCTCCTAAAACTGAGATACAGGGACAAACTACTACGGTACAAAAGCCGGAAATGGTTGTAGCTTCTGGGGGTGGTATGCAAGCACCACCAATTACTCAGAATAAGTCAGGTCAAACTCAATCCATCGTGCAGCAAAAATCTGGAACTGTGGAGCCAGCGAAGCCCGCAGGAGATGATGCGGCTAATGCCGATCGTGTTGTGCGAGTCAGTGCGGAAAATTTAAACAGAATTATGGGTTTAGCTGGTGAATCTCTGATCGAAGCAAATTGGCTTCAGCCCTTTGCTGATTCCCTAGCTATTCTGAAAAAACGTCAACTAGAATTATCAAAAATTTTAGAAGTTTTTGAGCAAAATCTGGCAATGAGCCATCATCAAGAGACAGAAAGTTATTTAGATGCGGCTCGGACTAAAGAACGAGAATGTCGTCAGATTTTGAGCGATCGCCTAATTGAATTAGAATTATACGCCCGTCGCACAGGCAATCTTTCCGATCGCCTCTACCAAGAAGTCATCCAATCGAATATGCGCCCCTTCGCTGATGGGGTGCAGGGCTTTCCTCGAATGTTACGAGATTTAGCCAGAAAGCTCAATAAGCAAGTAAAATTTGAAATATTTGGCAAATCTACCCCAGTCGATCGCGATATTATCAAAAAATTAGAAGCTCCTCTCACTCACATTTTACGCAACGCGATCGATCACGGTCTCGAACTTCCCGAAGAGCGCGTAGCCGCAGGTAAACCAGCCGAAGGAAATCTCCGATTAGAAGCAGTACACCGAGGTGGGATGCTATCAATTACCATTGTTGATGATGGTCGAGGAATTAACTTTGATGCCCTGCGCGAAAAAATTATTAACAAGAACCTCGCCACCAGAGAAATAGCAGACCAACTTAGCGAAAGCGAACTAATAGAATTTCTGTTTTTACCTGGATTTTCCACCGCCAAACAAGTCACTGAAATTTCTGGGCGCGGCGTAGGCTTAGATATCGCCAAAAGCATGGCTCACGATGTCGGAGGAACCGTAAGGGCAATGTCTACTTTTGGCAAAGGCACTACTTTTCACTTTCAATTACCATTAACTCTATCCGTTGTTCGCACCTTATTAGTAGAAATATCTGGCGAACCCTATGCCTTTCCCCTAGCCCGGATTGAGCAAATTGTCAACGTTGATAAATCCGAAATTGCCTCAGCCGAAAATCGGCAATATTTCACAATGGATAATAAGAATATCGGCTTAGTAGCAGCTTATCAAGTATTAGAACTGAAGCAACCACCACCGCCTTCTGAAACCCTATCTGTCGTCGTGATCAGCGAACAATCAGACTATTACGGACTGGTAGTAGATCGGTTTTTAGGCGAACACGATTTAGTAGTAAGACCTTTAGATGCCCGACTCGGTAAAGTTCAAGATATTAGTGCTGCTGCTTTGATGGGAGACGGTTCTCCTATCTTGATTGTCGATGCTTCTGACTTGATGCGTTCCGTCGATAATCTGCTGAATGCCAGCCATATGTTGAATCGTGTTGTTAACAGTGCCGATACAGCACTCCTAGATCAACGCAAAACTATTTTAGTAGTGGATGATTCTATTACTGTCCGAGAAATGGAACGGAAATTGTTACAAAACAAAGGTTACAAAGTTGATGTTGCCGTCGATGGCATGGAAGGTTGGCACGCAGTTTCTACTAATCACTATGATTTAGTAGTCAGCGATGTTGATATGCCCCGGATGAACGGGATTGAGTTTACCAGTAAGATTAAAAATACTCCTAAGCTCAGTTCAATTCCGGTAATTATTGTCTCCTACAAAGACCGTGAAGAAGATAAAATGCGCGGTTTAGAAGCTGGTGCAGATTATTACTTAACCAAGGCCAGCTTTCAAGATGATACATTAGTAAATGCCGTTTATGATTTGATTGGTCATTAAGTTAGTCGTTAGTAGTTAGTTTAGTTATGTCTACCTACTTAACAACTAACCACTAACAACTAACCACTAACAACTAACCACTAACAACTATGAGAATCGCAATTGTAAACGACATGATGATGGCAGTAGAAACGCTTCGGCGCGTTTTGATGACCGTCAAAGACTATCAAGTGGCTTGGATTGCCCATGATGGTGCTGAAGCAGTTAGTAAATGTGCCCAAGATACCCCTGATATGATTTTAATGGATTTGATTATGCCAATCATGGATGGGGTAGAAGCAACTCGCCAGATTATGAAGAATTCTCCTTGTGCGATCGTAGTAGTTACGGCTAGTGTCGAAAAAAATGCCTCTAAAGTATTTGAAGCAATGGGATATGGAGCCTTAGATGCCGTCAGTACCCCAGTTTTAGGAGCTAGTGGAAACCCAGAAGCCGCCCAAGCAATGCTGGCAAAAATTGTCACAATTGGTAAACTAATTGGTAAATCAAGTACCGCTTCTAAATCCAAAGCCCCTACCCAAACTCCTAAATCGGTATTTTCACCTTTAGCCTCCCGCGTACCTCCCTTAGTGGCGATCGGTTCTTCCACAGGCGGGCCAAACGCTCTGGCAAAGATTCTCTCTCGCTTACCAGCCAACTTTAGTGCAGCCATAGCCATCATTCAGCACGTAGATGCACAGTTTACTCCCAGTTTGGTAGAATGGCTAAATCAACAAACGCCTCTGAGCGTACAACTAGCTACCGAAGGAAGCCGTTTGGAAGTAGGAAAAGTATTAATTGCCGGAACAAACGATCATCTCTCCTTACAACCTAACTTTAGTTTAAGCTATACGAAAAACCCCATTGATTACCCCTATCGTCCTTCAGTTGATGTATTTTTCAAAAGTGTGGCTCATTATTGGCATCGTCAAGGAACAGCCGTGTTACTAACAGGGATGGGTCGAGATGGAGCCGAAGGGCTAAATTTGTTACGGGAAAAAGGATGGTATACAATTGCTCAAAATCAGGCAACTTGTGTAGTATATGGAATGCCTAAAGCAGCAGTAGATTTAGGCGCAGCGGTGGATGTTTTACCCCTTGATGAAATCGCCACTACTATAATTCAGAAGTTAGCCAAAAACCCTTAATTACTACTGATTTTTTAGATTCACTTTACTATCTCAAACCAGGAAATTAAATTAATTATGGAAGATCCGATTACAGTTTTACTCATTGACGATCAACCAATGATCGGAGAAGCAGTTCGCAGAATGTTAGTTGCTGAAAAAGATATCACTTTTCACTACTGTAATGACCCTACTCAGGCACTCAAAGTTGCTAGGTCATGTCAGCCAACTGTAATTTTACAAGACTTAGTAATGCCAGAAATGGAGGGATTGGTCTTAGTGCGCTTTTTGCGAGCTCATAATGCTCCGACAAGATTTGTACCATTGATCGTTCTTTCTAGTAAAGAAGAACCGTTGATTAAAGCCAAAGCTTTTGCATTAGGAGCTAATGATTATGTAGTTAAACTTCCAGACAAAGCAGAACTAATTGCTCGGATTCGCTATCACTCTAAAGCCTATGTAAATCTGCTTAAACGCAATGAAGCGGAAGCTATTCTCCAAGCGGAAAACTTCCGCATGGCGAAAGAATTGGATATGTTGCGTCAAATGCAGCAAATGATTTTGCCGACATCGGATGAATTAGAGGCGATCGAAGGCTTAGAAATTTCCGGCTTTATGGAACCTGCGGATGAAGTAGGTGGCGACTACTATGACGTTCTTTATGTAGATGGAGTTGTGACAATTGGGATTGGTGATGTCACCGGACATGGACTCGAAAGTGGCATTTTAATGGTAATGACACAAACCGCAGTTCGGACTCTGAAAGAAATTCGAGAACTCGATCCGATTAAATTTTTAGATGCTCTCAATCGGACTATTTATAAGAATGTCCGCCGGATGAACTCGGAGAAGAATTTGACTTTAGTGATTCTGACTTATAGTAGAGGTAAAGTTAGTATTAGCGGTCAACATGAGGAAACGATCGTATTCAGAAAAGGAGGAGAGATTGAGCGAATTAATACCATGAATTTAGGATTTCCCATTGGATTAGACGAGGAAATTTTGGAGTATATTAATCATACCATCATTGAGTTAAATCCGGGAGATGGACTGGTTCTTTATACTGATGGGATTCCTGAAGCTTACAACATTGAGAAAAAGCAATATGGAATTCCACGATTATGCGATCTAATTAGTAAAATCTCTGAGGGAACTGCGGAGGAAATCAAACAAGCAATCATTGATGACGTTAAAGGATTTATTGGCGAGCAAAAGGTGTTTGACGATATTACTTTATTGGTCATCAAACAGAAAGAATTTAATGATGAGGAACCTTTAGATGATGAGGAACCTTTAGATGAGGAGAAAACTTTAGAGGAAGAACCCTTAGAAGAAGAACCCTTAGATGAGGAAGAACCTGTAGAAAAAGTTAAGGAGGATATGAAGAAGAAAAAGAAATTTGGTTTTTTTGGAAAATAGTTGTGTTTAAGCATACCATTTTTAATCATTAGGTGAAAGAGATGAGCCAAATTTTTGGAGAATTTATTGAGAACTTTCCAGTAGGAAGGGATGCTTTAGAATTGACGTTTTATTCGAGTCATAAACCAATTAAAGAAAAGTGGCGCAATCATCGCTTGTCAGCTTATTTTATCGCTGATTACTTTGCAAATTTGATCCCAATCGATCGAGATCCCGATCGCCTCGAAGAACGCCTCAATAACCTGAAAGCTGCCGTCAGCTATATTGGCAATGAACTATTAGAAAATGCCATGAAGTTCCATGAAAGAAGTAATAACTTCCCCGTTAAACTGGGGATTAATTTCCTAGAAGAATTAGAGCAAATCACCGCTGTAATTTTTACCCAAAATAGCATTAAATATAAAAGTGTTTACAAATTTCAAACCTTTATCGAAAACTTATTATCAGCAGATCCCAACGAATTATATATTCAGCAAATTGAAAAAGCAGCCGAAGACGAACATGGTGAAGCCTCTGGCTTAGGTTTGCTGACTACAATCAATGATTATTCAGCCAAATTAGGCTGGAAATTTGAACCAGAACCCCGTGATGCAGTAATTGTCACCGTGACTACAATGGCTCAAATTGTTGTATAATTTTAATGATGAATTTTAGACACCAAAAGAAAAAAGGACAGACAAGCTATGGCAAATGAAGAAGTCAAAGGCGAAGGCTATGAAGTTAAATACGCACCCGACTCAGGAATAGTTTTTTTTAAAGGGGAAATCAGTTTAGGTGGACCCAAGGACTATGCTCCGATTGTTAAGCTATTGGATGCTGCCGCTAATTTAGCACCTCCGATCCTAACATTAAATGTGCAAGAATTATCATTCCTCAACAGTTCTGGAATCAGTATGCTATCAAAATTTGTACTAGGGATGCGGAAAAAAAAGAGTCAGTTGGTGGTTTTAGGTTCAAAGGCAATGCCTTGGCAAGCAAAATCATTAAAAAACTTAGAGCGATTGCTTCCTGGTTTAAAACTGGTAGTGGAATAAGGTAAAATAGTTAAGAGCGATCTTAACAGTTAGGGAAATTTACAACTTTGTCAATTTCAACTAAAAAACTGTTCGTAATGACTCACTCTAACTAAATAACTGCCATAATTGTTGTGGTGTTTTCCACTAAATACGACTTAATTTCATAGTGTTGTCGCCCTCCTCATGGTTGCCAAAACTGTCAAGAGGGCGGCGTTACAAAATCCGTCGCTTTAGTGTTATCAAAATTAGGTTAATTTATTGAATGGAGCGCTGCTATGCTAGAAAATATATGGCATCAATTTGAAGCAATGAATATAATTTACAAACTATTAATTGGTTTGGGATTAGATGTTTTAGTCACTGGGGGCTTATATGTAGTTTTATTTTATATTTTGCGCCCCATTTTTCTAAATTTTGAAAGCGATATTGCTATTGTTTCCTTAACTGTTTCAACCAAGCCTGCTGTGATTGTTTCCAGTATTGTTGGTATACAACTTATTCTGGGTAATTTATTCTCCGCTGATGTAAATACTAAGTTTGGGTACATCTTAATCCCGATTTTAACTCTCTCCATTTGTTATTGGGCTTCCCAATTATTTAGCCAGGTTTTTATTTACTACCTCAAAAAATATACTAAAAAAACTGAGGTGATGTGGGATGATGTATTGCTTCCCATTCTCTCAGCCATTATTCCAGTATTGATTTTCCTGATTGGTGGCGTTGTAATTATCGGTGCTTTTGGCTTTGATTTAAGTGGAGTTTGGGTGGCTTTGGGGGGGGTAAGTTTTGTTCTAGGCTTTGCACTTCAGGATATTTTATCTAACTTTTTTAGTGGAATTGTTTTACTGATTGATACTCCTTTCCGATTTGGTGATGTGCTGCTTCTTGAGGATGGTTCTATTGGAATGCTCCGCCAGATTGGGATTCGTGTAACTCACCTTTATATATTTGCTCAACATTGCGATATTTTCATTCCCAATAGTGTGTTACAGGGACAAAAACTCACTAATTTGAGTCGTCCTACTCCTTTATACCATCACTCTATGCAGGTTCATATACCTTCTGGATGTAATCTGGAAGAATCTAAGAAGATGATGCGTGAAATTGTCTTGGCTCATCCAGATACGTTGGGGAATATTGATGCTAAATTAGAGGTGGTTGATAACTACTATAACAGCGAAGGTACTGAGGAAATTGTCATTGAACAACAAGAGGTTGGGAAATTACGGCTTTTGGCGGAGCAGGAGGTACATTCAAAGTTAGAGGAAATTGAACAATCTCTTGAAGCTTTGACTGTGACGGTGCAGTTTGCAGAAAAAGGCGGGACAAGTCAAGATGAAATAGAAAATATTAAACAGGAATACCAAGGAATTTTAGAACTGATAGGTTTTCTGATCGTGGAGTCTGATGATGACAGCCCTACTGTGGTTAATTTTGATGAATATAATGAAGAGGGTTTGATTGAATTAATTAGGAATTGGTATCGAATTTGGATCAGAGATCCAAATTTGCTGGATGAGGATCAGTATTTTATTTCTGAAGACTGGGAAAGAAAAATTAATTTGTTAAAACGAAGGGCTCAGCGTTTATATCAAAAAATCTCGAATCCGAAAGCTGAGGAAACTCGTTTAGATGATTATGTGATGGATATGACTCAATGGCTGAAAGATAAGTTGAAAGTGCCTAAGAAAAAATGGCAAGAACCACAAATTAGGATGATTGGTATTAATCACGATGAGACTTCGGTTTATCTGGAATTGCACGTGAGCTTTTTTGTGGATGATATTAGGTTGGAAGATGGAAAACGGGGCGATCGCGTAATGAGTCAGATTTATCAAGAAATCTTTAGTCAGCTTAAAAATACTTATCTCAGTTGGCATGGTATTGAACAGAGAGAAGCAGAAGAGGCTAATGGTAATGGTGCTAATGCTGATGTTACTCAAAACCCTCTAAGTTTTGTGCAGACTGGCCTCGATCCTACAACTGCTAAACAGGGGTTTGCTTTTTACTTGTCTGTAGGTAAAAATAAGTCTGCGCTGAAGTCGGCAAAAACTGTGGAGAAATAATGTTTAAATGGTTAGTTGTTATTTGTTATTTGTTAGTTGTTTCCTCTCCTCTCTTCCCTAACCCCTAGCCCCTAGCTTCTAGTCCCTCTTAAGATAATGGTTAAATCTTTTTCTTCCTTACCTCCTTGGATTGTGTTGGACTCAATGTTACAAAATTGGCTAGTAGAAGATATTGGCAGGGGCGATCGCACAACATCCGCTTTATTTCCTACAAAAACTATCCAAAATACAGCCAAATGGATAGTTAAAGAATCAGGAATTGTTGCCGGTTTGCCAATTGCTGCCAGAGTGTTTTATCTTCTCGATCGTAACGTTAGGTTTATACCGCAAGTTTCAGAGGGAGAATGGTGCGAAAAAGGAAAACTTATTGCAGAAATTTTCGGTAATTTTGATGCCTTATTAACAGGAGAAAGAGTAGCATTAAACTTAGCTATGCGTCTTAGTGGCATCGCTACCTTTACTCGGAAATATGTTGAGAAAATAGCAGATTTGCCTGTACAATTGGTAGATACCCGCAAAACAACGCCGGGGTTAAGAATCTTAGAAAAGTATGCTACTCAAGTTGGTGGTGCGCGGAATCATCGTATGGGATTAGACGATGCAGTAATGATTAAAGATAATCACATTGCTGCTGCGGGAGGAATTGGCGAAGCAATTAGTCGCATTCGAGAGATGATTCCCTATCCTTTAACTATTGAGGTTGAGACAGAAACACTGGCAGAAGTTGAGACAGCATTAAAACATGAAGCCGATATCATTATGTTAGATAATATGTCCCTTGAGTTAATGACTCAAGCCGTAAAAATTATTCGTCAGTACAATAACCAGATTAAAATTGAAG
The DNA here is from genome assembly GCA_001698425.1 of Oscillatoriales cyanobacterium USR001. Classification (GTDB taxonomy): domain Bacteria; phylum Cyanobacteriota; class Cyanobacteriia; order Cyanobacteriales; family Microcoleaceae; genus Kamptonema. The sequence continues at coordinate 15,456 of MBRE01000063.1, forward strand.
CATCGGGTAATATTACTTTAGAAACCATTAGAAATGTTGCTGAAACTGGAGTTGACTATATTTCTACCAGTGCTCCGATTACTCGTTCAACTTGGCTAGATTTGAGTATGAAATTTAGTTGTTAGTTGTTATTTGTTATTTGTTATTTGTTAGTTGTTATTTGTTATTTGTTATAGGAATTTTTCCCCTTTCCTTCTTCCTTCTTCCCTCTTCCTTCTTCCTTCTTCCCTCTTCCTTCTTCCCTCTTCCTTCTTCCTTCTTCCTTCTTCCTTCTTCCTTCTTCCTTCTTCCTTATTATGAAAATTCATTTTTTACCAGATAATATCACTGTTGAGGCTAATGCGGGCGAACTTCTACTTGATGTCGCAGATCGGGCTGGGGTTTCCATTCCTACAGGTTGCTTAATGGGTTCCTGTCACGCCTGCGAGGTCGAAATTGATGGCTCAAATATTATTTGTGCTTGTATTACAGGGGTTCCTAGAGGACAGGAAAAAATGACTGTTAATCTTAATTTTGATCCAACTTGGTAGCGATCTAGCCGAAGGAAGAAGGAAAACGCAATAAATAAAATAAGGTGAGTGCTGTCATCATTTCATCTCAATTCACCGAAACATAGTCAATAGACAGCACTCACCTAACAAAACTCAATTACAACGACAAATCAGGTGGCAAAAGCACCTTATCAACCAAAACAATTACCCCATTAGCAGTGCGGCGAGAAGACTGAACCACACTTGCACCATTCAGAGTCAATTTATCCCCAGTCGCATTAAGCTCAAGTTTTACCGGCACACCAGCAGCAGTTTGCACCACACCGGCCTCAACTTCCTTTGCCGTCACTTGACCTGCAACCACATGGTAATTCAATACCTTAGCTAACTTGTCCTTATTCTCAGGCTTAAACAACTTCTCCCGAATATCCGCAGGTAAAGCTGCAAATGCCTCATCTGTAGGCGCAAAAACCGTAAACAGCACCTTATTTGGATTTGCTTGGTCTTTAGCACGGAAATTTTCAGTTAAACCTGCCACTTTCACCGCTTCCGCAAAAGCTTGGAAATCTCGGTAATACTTAATTGCCGAATCTAGTTCTCCAGCAACAGTACCATCAACGCTGCGGCTAGTACCACCAGAAGGGTTGAAGATACTGGCAGAGTAATTAAACTGCGCCAAAACCGGCAAGCCGATCAGAGCAGTTGCACCAACAGCAGCCAAAGCACCAGCGAACTTTTTCATCCAATTGATCTGATTTTGGGTATTCATTCTATTCTCTCCAAAATTTACAGTTGGATGCCCCCTGATTCGATCCCCTAAAAACTTAGAACTTGGTTAACCACAAAACCAAATCCTGATTATTACAAAACTAAAGAAAGGCTCGATTTTAGTCAAAGATAAAGCTTATAGCTGTGCTTTCTGCATAGCAACTACTTTAAGTGTTGACCTCTACCCAGGTAGATAAAAACATCCTACACCATAAGGAGAGGAATACTTGAATAGTGTTGTGATTTTTAACAAAACTTAACAAATTTTGCCTTCAGATATTAGATTACCGCCTTCTAAGTCCTGAAGTATCCCTCTAAAGAGGTAAATTACGAGTAAATTTAAAGTTATCAAAAAGTTTCTTTCCTTAGATAGAGAAGTGGGTTATGATAATTATGGGGTTAAACCCCCTATTCAGGTATTGCGTCAATATGTTAATGCTGCCGATCGGCAGATTGGCCGAGAAAAATTTTATTTGCATCTACAGCAAAAAGTAACAATTCCGAAAAGCTACAGCCTAAAGATCGACAAGGGAAGCAAGCATAAGCGAGCCGAACTCAAGCATGAAGTTTTATTGAACAGCAGGACATCTACCCAATCAGGGATAGCCAAATTCCCCCTAGAAAAAAGCAGCGAGTTTAGTTTTTTCCTGAAAACGAACTCTCAAAGCAGAAAGTAATTATTGGAGTCTCAGACTACCTGCAATTTTAATTTTTACTTGCTGGGCTATGGGTATCACTTTTTGGACGTTAATTATTAGTCACTGGTTATTAGTCATTAAACGCCGACTAAAGACTGGTAAAGGCTTAGGAAAATCTTCGGCAATATTAAAGGTCGAAAACGATGAAACCGGAACGTCACATTTACCTGCTAGTAACAACTCTTCCCGCCCCTAATAAAACTCTCAAAACACAAGAGGGGGGCGGATCTCGGCTGTGGGCGATCGGCAAAAAATCTTCCTTCCTGCTGCCCCTTGCCTCCTGCCTAATGCCATCCTTAGTGCAAGCGCAGCCAATTGTGCCAGCACCAGACGGTACTGGAACCACCGTCACCCCCGATGGCAACCGCTTCAACATCGGCGGGGGTCAGCTATCCAGAGATGGCGCGAATCTCTTCCATAGCTTTCAGCGATTTGGTCTTTCCCAAGGTCAAATTGCTCAATTTCTCTCCAATGACACGATTAAAAATATTTTAGCTCGCGTTATTGGTGGCGAACCTTCAGTTATTAACGGCTTAATTCAACTTACTGGTGGTAATTCCAACTTATTTTTAATCAATCCAGCCGGTATTGTATTCGGGCAAAATGCTCAATTAAATGTACCCGCCTCCTTTACTGCCACTACAGCCAGCGGCGTTGGATTTGGTGATAATTGGTTTCAAGCTTTTGGGCCGAATAACTACTCAATGTTGGTGGGAACACCAAGCGCTTTTGCCTTTCCTAATGCTGCACCAGCCGCCATTGTTAATGCTGGTAACTTGGCAGTTGAAGCAGGGCAAAATATCAGTTTAATTGGCGGTACTGTAATTAGCATTGGCACATTAGAAGCGCCGGGAGGCACAATTACTTTAGCGGCTATTCCTGGCGAAAGAATAGTCAGAATTAGCCAAGAAGGGCGACTGCTAAATTTAGAAATTTCACCTTTATCAGCCGATTCGGATATTTTCTCTCCTGATGCTAGACTTTTCACTCCTCTTTCTTTGCCTCAGATGTTAACGGGTGGAGGTCAAGAACACGCAACGGGAATTTCTGTTAATAGTGATGGGCAAGTTGTACTTACAGGGGGAATGCCTGTGCAGGAAGGTTCGGTAATTGTGGCGGGAAAAATAGATGCTTCCAGTTCAGATCGGGAGCCAAGGTTAGAGGTGGGAGGAAGTGTTGAGATTATGGGCGATCGCATTTTCCTTAGCAGCGCCAAAATAGACGTTTCTGGCATCAATGGTGGCGGTAAAATTAATCTAGGAAATAGCGAAATTGCCACTAATTCACAATTTCTCAATGCAACAGAAATTCATGTAAGTAGCGATTCTGTAATTAATGCCAATGCAGAAGTTAATGGCAATGGTGGCCGCGTAACTATCGGCAGATGGGGCGGCTTAACTATGACTAATTTTGATGGTCAAATTAACGCAACTGGTGGCAACAATAGCGGTGACGGTGGCACTGTAGAAATTTCAGGTAGCGGTACATTTGCCGGCACGGTAGATTTAAGTGCTACTAATGGGAATGTGGGTCAGATACAAATCAATTCTGAAAATATTGTAGTCACTCCCGATGCAACCAATAGCCCAAATTTAACAGATAATCAACAACTAATAATTCCGCAAACAACGGTAGAAAATTTAACCACTAATGCCAATGTTGTTCTCAGTGCTAACAACGATATTAAGGTTAATAATTCAGCAGAAACACCACTAAATTTAAACCCTAACAGTGCGACTGAAAGATCCTTTACATTTATCGCTGATGCCGATCGAAATAATGTTGGTTCATTTTCTACAACTAACCCACAATCTGCGATTTTAACTAACGGAGCGACACTCAGTATTTCTGGTCAAAATTTAACAGTTGGCAAAATTAACGCCAATGGTGGCGCAATTAACCTCACTGCCAATGAGATTAATTTAATTGGTGGAGAACGTTCAATTTCTAGCACGGGTGGCTCGATATTCATGGCCCCGCGAACAGCAGAACAAGCCATTAAAATTGGTGGTGTAACTGAAGAACTTCCTAATACTTTATATCTGGAAAATTCAGATATGGCGGCTCTATCTAATGGTTTCAAAGGAGTAACTATTGGCAGGATTGACGGCAGAGGTGCAATTACCGTAAATGCAGTACAAGTAAGTGACCCAGTAACCGTACAATCACCAGAGGGAACTGTGGCAGTTCAAGGGGAAATTACAGGTAGAGATGATGCCTCTGTGACGATTAATGCACGCTCAACAACTTTGAATGCTAATATTTCTACTAATAACAGTGACATCAATATTAACAGTGCGGTGACTATTACCAATGATGTTACTTTAAAGACTGGAGAAAATGGGGGAAATATTGGAATTTCTGCGACATTAAATAGTGCAGAAAATGGCAAGCATAATCTTACCTTAGCCGCAGGAACAGGTAATATTACTTTGAGCGGTGCTGTGGGAAATGGTGAAAATCAGCAACTAGGTAATCTCTCGATCGAAAGTGCTAATAATGTGCAAATTGATTCTAGTATCACCGCCGGGAGCGTGCAGCAGTCAGCGGGTACTGGGAAAACTACTCTTGGGGAAGTACAAACAACGGCTGCAAATGGTGTAGATATTACTACTAGCGGCAATATCCAAACTGAAAATATTAGAACTTATGGTGGTAATATTCGCTTAGTCAGTCAATCTGGAAATGTTGGTGTTGGTATCCTTAATTCTTCTGCTAGTGTCAATGAAATATCTGGTAATATTAATGTCAATGCTGCTGGTAATATTAGCACTGGTTCCGTAATTTCTTTTGGCTTTGTGGGTGGTGGTAATGTTAGTCTCACCAGTCAAAGTGGTGCGGTGACAGTTGACTCAATTAATGCTAGTAGTAGCAGTGGGAATAGTGGGAATGTTACTGTGAAAACTCCCCAATATTTTGAAGTTAGAAATGGTCAAGCGAAGCTTAAAGGTTCAAGTTTAGTTGCTCACAGTCAACAGGCAAAAGTAAATAGTCAACAAGTAAGCGATCGATATAACTCGATTTTACAAATTGAGCAAATGCGAAGTCGGGAAATTGCCAATCAATCTGGTGTTAATACTGAAACTCAACGTTTAAGCGGTGAGAATATCCAAGCATCTCTTGGTAAAATTGCCCAACAAACTGGGAAAAAACCAGCGGTGATTTATGTGGTATCTCGCCCTGACAGATTAGAGTTAGTGTTATTAACTCCCGATGGTATGCCAATTTTTAAAAGTATCTCGGAGGCGAATAGTCAAGCATTAAAGCGACAGGTACAAAAGTTAATTGGGGGAGTGAGTCACCGTCCCGATGAAGCTGATGCTCATAGTTATTTAAGTGCTTCTCAGCAACTTTATCAGTGGTTAGTTGCGCCTTTGGCTGAGGAGTTGGCAAAGCAGAAAATAGATACTTTAGCATTTTCTCTCGATCCGGGAATGAGGAGTTTGCCTTTGGCGGCTCTCCACGATGGTAAACAGTTTTTAGTGCAAAAATACAGTCTAGGTTTGATTCCTAGTATTAATCTTACTGATACGAGTTATCAGAATATTAATAATTCTTCGGTTTTGGCGATGGGTGCTTCGCAATTTAAAGATCCAAAAGTTGTGCCTTTACCTGCTGTTCCTGTGGAGTTGTCGTCAATTACGCAGGATAAAGGTGGTAGTTCTTTTTTGAATCAAGAGTTTACTTTAGATAATCTCAAGAGTCAACAAAATAAGGGAAGATTTGGGATTATTCACTTAGCAACTCATGGTTCTTTCGATCCGAGTAAGCCGAGTAATTCTTATATTCAATTGTGGGATGGGAAACTTAGATTTGAGCAGTTACGAGAGTTAGGAAAGCAACATTTAGAGCTTTTGGTTTTAAGTGCTTGTGAGACGGCTTTTGGCAGTGAGGATGCGGAGTTAGGTTTTGCGGGTTTGGCGGTACAATCGGGTGTTAAATCTGTGTTGGCTAGTTTGTGGCAAGTTGATGATGCTGGTACTTTGGGTTTGATGAGTGAGTTTTATCGTCAGTTGAATTTGCAAGGGTCAACGGTGAAGGCGGAGGCTTTGAGACAGGCACAAATTGCGATGATTGAGGGGGATTTGCGGGTGGAAAAAGGGCAGTTACGGAGTATCAGTCGGGGGGGAGATGCTGTTAGTTTGCCACAGGCTAATGAGGAAGCTAAAGTGAATTTATCCCATCCTTATTATTGGGCTTCTTTTACGATGGTTGGGAGTCCTTGGTAGTTATTTGTTATTGGTTATTTGTTATTGGTTATTTGTTATTGGTTATTTGTTATTGGTTAACTGTTATTGGTTTGTTGGTTAAGTCTGTTGCTAAAGTCTATTAACCTGATTAGTCTGCGTAGGCTGACTTTGTTTGTGTAGGCACGATTTCAATTGCTGGGATATTTTTGCTGGTATCGTCAAGGTGTATTTGTGATGGGGATCACTACTATATCTTTGTTTTATCACATTGCTAATTAGTATTCTATCACATTGCCTAAGACTATAATGATTAAGAATAAAGTTACTTAATTTTTAATTCAATTTATCGTGTTACATAACTTTACAAAACAAGGGAAAATAAACCATGAAATCAACTACGAAATCAACTACGACAGATACTCAATTAATTAATTTTTTACGAGGGGAGTTAGCGATCCCAAGTTCTTCGATCGCGATCGCACTTCGACAAAGTAATCAAGATTCTAGCCAATTACCGATGATCCTTTGGCAATACGGTTTAGTTAGCTTGGAACAGTTAGAGAGGATTTTTGATTGGTTGGCCGCAGCAAGCTGTTAAATAATCAAATCACAGTTAACAGTTAACAGTTAACCGTTAACAGTTAACAGTTAACCGTTAACTTTTGACTGTTAAGAATTGAGACGTTTAGAAATCTGACTAATAATGCCGCTAAGAATTGCCCCTCCCATGAGAATGCCAAGGGCGGGGGTAAATAATGGCTGCCAAAGGGAATACCAGAGGTCAAAGCCTAGATTAACGCCAACTGAACGACCGAAAACTGCGATCGCAAACCAGCCGAAACTGAGCAACACCAGAAACACATCAGCCATCAAAAATTTATTTAGCCAATTGAGAAAACGATCTTTCATTGTTTAACTTTCACAGTTTGTTGTATTGTATTAATAGATAAAATATCATTTAATTGTCGCTAACTTTGTCCTTCTAGTCATCGGGTATCTAAAAATATGGTTCGTTACACGCTTGCACAAAGCCCTGAAGTTATTATCACCGTTAAGGGCAAAGATTCGACCAAAGCCCGCGAGGAAGCAATGGATCAGCTAATGGATCTGATGGATACTGGTAAGTTGGCTACAGAATTAAAGGAAGGATTTAGCCCCAAGCAATTTATCGAGGTGAAAGAACTTGAGGATAGTGCTTCTGAAGAAGAAGATAGCATCACTCAAGCAGTGCAAATTCTGAGCAATCTGGCTACTTTAAAGTTAAAAGTAATGGAATCCCGCGATGAGGCATTAAAAGTGCGTGCGGCTATTGATATTCTCTTCACTGATGAAGCTGTAAATGTTGATGAAATTACTAATTTGAAAGATGGTTTTAAGGTGCTTAAAAGTTTTGCTCAAGCTAACGTCCGCTATCGAGAAGCTAGAGCGAAAGCTGAGGAAGCTCGTGCGGTGCTTGATGCTGCTTTACAATCTTCCGAACCTGAAGTCAAGCAGCCAAAATTAGGTAAATAAGGAATAGAAATTAAATAATTAGCTTGTTTGTCGTAAGCGCTCATAGCGCTAAAGCGCTTACTACAAACCAAATCATCAAGTTATTTAATTTTCATTCCTATTCCTAAACAGGATTATAAAATTAAAGGTTGAAAGTTCTCAAACCTTCAACCTTTAAACTATACAGAACCTACCCAGGAAGTATGTAGCTGCATCTTCATTTGCCCAACATTCTTCAAGCAGGTTTCTTCGGTGGCTTTAACATCTTCTCCAGAGTCATTCCCGCCACACCCAAAGTTACAAGAACCAATCCTGAAACCTGAATGAAAGGAATCTTCTCACTAATAATCACCAAAGCAAACAAAGCAGTCAACGCCGGACCCAAAGTCCCAATTACCGAAGCCAACGCCGCACCCGCAAAACGAATAGCAAAGTTATTCAACAAATAGCTAAATAGCGTCAACACCCCTAAAAGAAAACCACCAAAAATTAAACCTCCCCAAACATTTGGATCGACAATAACAGCCCACCTTTCTGGCAAACCCCAATCAATTCCAAAAGGTAAGATAATTAAACTGATAGCAGAAAACACAAAAATAGCCGCGAAATTAACCAAACTAAAAGGAATTGGGTGTAGCTTACCCGCCGCCATTTGTGTTAACAATACATAGCCGGCAAACATCAAGCCAGCACCCACCGCTGACGAAACTCCCAAAGTAACATCACCAATAGCTTTTTGACCAAAACTAGGTACTGCTGCTAACAATAACCCAGTACAAATTACACCCATAGCTAAAAAGCGGAGAGACGAAGGGCGATCGCCAAATAATGCCCAACAAGCCAACACTGTGGCAATGGGATAAATAAAGAAAATCGTAATCGCCACCCCAGTTGGGATATTACCGATCGCGATATATATCAACACCTGAGACAGAAACAAAAAGAAAGCACTACCTAAAACTTTCTGCCACAAATCCGCATCGCCTCGATCGATAAATCGCTTTAAATCCTTCCATACCGATGGATAAAGGAAAGTTGCCAAAACTGGCATCAAAGCCATCACCACCACCAATCGGATCAACAGAATTAACAGCGAATTACCAAAACCAGGAGAAACCACCCCCTCCACCTCAAACAACCCAAAAATCACGCGGGGAGCCTTAGCTTTGAGAATAATCTTCAAGGAAACATTAAACAGCGACAGCACTACTGCCGAAATCAACGCCAACAACACACCAATTTGAATCTGAGAAGCTGGTTGTTTAGCAGGTGCTGGAGCCGGTGGTGGCGCAGGCGGTAACGGCGGTTGGCGAATTGCCGATTCTGCTGGTGGTAACTGGTGAGGATGCACAGAATTAGCCGTATCCGAGTTATCGTAATCTCTCGGATCGAAAGTTTGCTCAACTTCCTCCTCCAACTCTATTCGGATGCGGTTAACCAGATTCTCCAACAGAGCTTCACCTTTGAGCTCCATACTTTCCATATTCCTAAGCCGTTGAGACAAGCTACTTTCGTAACTGCTCAAATCCCGCTCCATCATATCGAAAGTTCTATTTACACTGGCATCTAGGGAAGCCAGCATCTCTGAAGCTCTTTCTGTATAATGATTTGCCAAAACTGGAATTGGAAACTCCCCACTGGGAATCGTCACATTAGCGCCTTGTCCAACATTCGCACTAATCTCATTAAATCTTTGGACTAACAACTCTTGCAGATTATTAGCCAAAACTTGGGCTAACTGCTTCAGCCACAATTGCTGCTGATATATGTACCGTTGAGAGAGGGTTTCCACTTGCTGCGACTGCAATTGACGATATTGCTCCCGTAGTTTGTCAATGTCCTCAATTAAGCCAGTTTTTTCTGTCTGGAGTCTGGTGATGTCCTCGGCTAACTGATCTCTGACATTTTGATGTAGAGTTTCTAACTCTTGAATCACATAATTCAGAACTTCTTCAGCCGATGTTGCATCCCCTGCTCCGGGTTTTAGCTGTTGCTTGTCCCGTTGCGCCATTTGCCTGTAACCTCTAATGTATCTGGATAGTTCACTGTAGATAATTTCTGATCAATTTTACAACCCACAGGCGCAATTATCTTGTGGGTTATTTGTTATTCGCCGTCGGTGGTGTCGATCGCGATCGCTGTCAATTCTTTAAACAACCACAAAATCATACAAACGGTGCGCCATTTCTAACTTACTACAAGGCAAAACTTCCACCTGTTTTCCTTGAGAATTAATCAAAATCGCCTGATTAGTATCGCTATTAAAACCCGCACCTATTCGATCGATTGGGTTGGCCGCGATCGCATCTAATTTTTTCTCCCTCAATTTCTCCAACGCTGGCTTGACAATATCCCCAGTTTGTGCTGCAAAACCGATTAATTTCTGATGTCCTTGCTTTAGATTCCCTAACTCAGCTAAAATATCCTCTACAGGTTCCAAAGCCAAAGAACTAGGAAGCGATCGCTTGGGCAATTTCTCATTAACATACTCCCTCGGCCGCACATCCGCCACCGCCGCTGCCATCACCGTTACATCAGCATCCGGGAAACAAGACAGCATCGCCTCCCGCATTTCCAGGGCACTCACTACCGCGATCGCCCTGACAACTCCCCTGGGCAACAATCTCTCATCTATAGTATGTACTAAAGTCACCGCCGCCCCTCGATGCAGAGCCGCCACTGCCAAAGCCATCCCCATTTTGCCACTCGAAAGATTGCCAATAAACCGCACCGGATCGAGGTGTTCCCGCGTCCCCCCGGCACTAATTAACACCCGTTTACCCTTTAAATCCTGCTTGCCGACCGTATGTAACAGCGATTCAATGTGCGATAAAATCTCATTTGGTTCTGCCATCCGACCGGCACCGACGCGATCGCAAGCCAAAATCCCCGAACCTGGTTCCATACCACAAAACCGTTCATCTGTCAATACCTGTCGCCAATTTCGCTGCACCGCCAATTGCTCCCACATATCCGTATTCATCGCCGGGGCCAGCAAAATGGGACAACTAGAAGCTAACACAGTATTTGTCAGCAAATTATCCGCCAAACCCCCCGCCAACTTCGCCAAAGTATTCGCCGTCAGGGGGGCAATAACGAAAATTTCCGCCCATTCTCCCAACTCAATATGTAGCGGGCGCGAGTTTGTGGGTTGCCAAAAATCGCGATCGGTATAAGCGGGATGGCGAGACAAAGTAGCGAAACTCAAAGCCGTAATAAACTCTTGCGCCGCATCAGTCAGAATTACTTTTACTTCTGCCCCCGCCTTCGCCAAAGTTGAAACTACTTCGCAGACTTTATAGGCTGCAATACCGCCACTAATTCCAATTAAAATTTTTCTCCCATTCATCCTATTAGGAATAATTGACATTAGGGGCAAAATACAGATAACAGTTAGGCAACAGCCAATAACCCATTGGTATTGTCAACTTAAGGTTAAACCTCCAATCCGCCAGGGGTTTTAACCCCTGTCAAACTCAGGATTTAAGATTAAGTTGACAAAAATAAGCATTCCAGCAGATAATTTCTTGGAAAGACTGTACGAGATTTACTGCCGGAATGCTTCGCTTCTAAAGATTTCTGCTAAGCTTCATCGTAAGCTTCCATATCCAGCAAGTGTAAATAGGATTCAACTAACTCAGGGCGTTGAAAGGCGATCGCTCGTAGCAAATGCCAATCATTCAATCCCTCAAAAGGATCGGTGTAATCATCTTCCTCCAAACGAGCGGCCAATTTCGCCACATCATCCGAAGTTAGTGCAGAAATATCTCGCGATGCTTTAATTAAAGTCTTCATCGGTTGCACCTTCCTTAAGCGGCATTTGCTTTAAGCATTAACTTTAGTGGAGTCTGAAATTAACTCCAAAATCTATGATAAACCCTTAATCGACTTTCGACATAATTTGCACAACAAAACTTCGCATTAAATCCATCACTTCCGGCTGTATTTCATGGCCCATATCAAATTCTCGGTACTCTACCGACGCACCTAAAGCCGTAAAAGTATCCCGCGATCGCACCGCCGCAGCCAAAGGCACAACCATATCCTGTTTCCCATGTACAATCAAAGTCGGTGGTAAAACCTCGATCGAAGGCTGAGGCTCAGAGTGTAAATATCCACTCAGAGAAATTAAACCGGCAAAAGGAAAACTTAAGCCCACATCCAGAGTCATCGCCCCACCTTGGGAAAACCCTACCAAAAACGTCCCCGACAAAGGAATCCCCGTTTTACTTTCCAAAGACACCAGCCAATCTTTTAACATTTCTCGGCTTTCAGCTAAACCTTGATATTCCTTAGTTGTCAAGTTATACCACATTTTTCCCCCCGGCACACGATGGTGCGGAAAAGGTGCATCAGGAAACTCAAAATGATACTCAGGTAAATTTAACAAAGGCACTAATGAGGGCAAATCGTAACAGTTAGAACCCGATCCATGCAAGGAGACTATCACTCCCACAGGATGAGCATTTTGAGTTGGAATGCTAATTGATTTTAAAGACATTGTTATTTGTTATTTGTTATTTGTTGGTTGGATGTTTCGCAATTGTTAAGGTGGTTAGGAAATTGTGAGTTGCTGAAACTGTTATGCGATCGCTCACAGCGAAGTCCTTGATTCTATATCCCTTCTTCCCCTAGTCCCTACCCCCCTAGCCACTAATTTTGTCAACACTTTCCAAATTTTACCACTATTTTTGAACTGATAGCAATTTACGATCGTAAATATTTTAAGTTTTGTAACATACAAAACATTTTTTTTAAAATTATCAGGTTATACCCTATAGGTACATTTGATCGTCCGGGATAGGAGAAAACTACAATGTAACTGTGATCTAACAGGAGAAGAAATGGATTAATCCACTAGATTCTCATACATTCTAGTTTGATTCTTAATGCAGTATTGCTTATGCTTGCTTATGCTTGCTTCTGCACTATTGTTCCCACAAATTTACCCTTACAAGATTGAGGAGTTTGCTCATGTTAAAGCAAATGTGCTGGTTGCCCCGTTTAGGAAGTAACAATCAGGAAAAAATCTTACACTTACGGACAGCACCAAATCAACCCTGGAAACCTTATACAACTTTTAGCCAATTTGCTGCACCCGACTACCGGGAACCTGGAGGTTCCAAAGGATGGGCAACATTTCAAAAATTAAGACTCCAAGGCTGGGATTTAATAGCCACTAGCGAGGTGCAGCAATCCTTTGAAGACGATCAAAAGACGGCTTAATTTCTTGTTGCTAACACCTTTAATTTTTATTTTGCGACATCAAATCCAGTAAGATTACCCCTTGACTTTGCTTTTTACTTTGCTCCTCTCTATTCTCTATTTTGTGGTGTATTAAAAAAGGGGTAATGAAACTGGATTTGGCGTGAATAAATAACATTTCTTTTTTACCTACACATAAAAAATATTTGTTTTTCAATTTCTTTGCTCTTCTATCTTGAATCTATCTATTTTCGTGCAGCCAACAACCCAGAAATAACCCCTAAATTCAAGATGGGAGTATTAACCAACTAATCCCGATCGCAAAGCCAAAACAGCAGCTTGGGTGCGATCGTCAGCACAAAGCTTGTTTAAAATATTGCGAACATGAGTTTTAACAGTGCCGATAGTAATATATAACTTTTCGGCGATCGCGGCATTGCTATAACCCTGGACAATTAACTCCAAAACTTCTAACTCTCGCTCCGTCAAAGGGTAAGCATTAATGATTTGACTGAACTCAGGTTTAGCAGCATTAATCCTAACTTTTTTCGGCTCATTTTTTGGGGTTTCTGGCACAGAAGTTTGTATCCGAGCCTGTTTAAGCACAATACGGGCGATCGCTGGATCGATCCAAGAATTGCCCTCATGGGTAACTTTCACCACCTCTAGTAGTTGATCGAAACTAATATCTTTCATACAGTAAGAATCAGCGCCTGCGGCAAAAGCTGCCAGCACTTCCTCTTCATTATCTTGAAAAGTCAAGATTAATACCTTAGTATTAATAGTTGACTCTAATGCCATTGATGATTTGAACTTTTGCGTCAATTCAATTCCATCGAAATCAGGTAAACCAATGTCAATAATTGCCACATCAGGGTGAGTGGAATTAAGTAATTTTAGCCCCTCTGTAGCATTAGCTGCTTCCCCTACAACTTTGATCTCGTTACGCTGTTGTAAAGCTGTCCGAATACCAATCCTTGTTAAATCGTGGTCTTCCACCAAAGCAATGCTAATTGTATTCATCTTTCAATAGCTAACTGAATTTTTAAAATGACGACTGACTCACGCTTTTGCGGTGACACCGCTTTCTCGGCGATGCGTTGACCACCAAGATGGCAGTGTGACAAACAATTTATGCGTAATTCCTTAGTATTATAGCAGTATTATAGCAAGTATTACAAAATCTTCTGAAACAAAATTTAATCCAGAGATTAACAATAGGTGACAGTAATCATCCCAATGAAAGAGGAAACAGCCATAAAAATATGATAAAAATAAATAGAAAATTGTATAATTCTCACTATATCTTACCAGTTCAGTGATTCCATGAACCATTTGCTACTCCAAAACTCTGCTAAAGTCGATCGAATTCTAGTGGTTGATGATGCTCCAGATAACGTGCTTTTAGTGCAAGCTATTCTGGAGGATGAGGGATATGAAATTAGTAGCGCCGACAATGGGTTTACGGCTCTAGCTCAGATTGAAAAATCGCCCCCGGATGTTGTACTTTTGGATGTGATGATGCCGGAAATGGACGGTTACGAAGTAACTCAGCGTATCCGTCAAAATACTAAGCTGCCTTTTATACCAATTTTGCTGATTACAGCCCATGCTCAGGCCAGCTTAGTGCATGGTTTAGACATAGGAGCGGATGATTTTATCCGTAAACCTTTTGAGATTGATGAGTTGTTGGCGAGAGTGCGATCGCTTTTAAGACTTAAGCATAGTGTTGATAAGTATGACTTAATTGCCCTACAGCGTGAAGATTTTGTTTCCCGATTGGCTCACGATTTACGAACTCCTTTAGTAGCCGCAGATCGAATGTTAAGTTTAATGCACCAAGGAGCTTTGGGAGAAATATCTACTCAGATGCGGGACGCTTTGGGTACAATGATTCGCAGCAACCAAAATTTAATTAAAATGGTGAATATGTTGCTGGAAGTTTATCGTTATGAAGCGGGTCGTAAAACGTTAAGTTTTACCAGTATGGACTTGCCACAATTAATTTCTGAGGTAGTAGAAGAATTGGCTCCTTTAGCAGCAACTAAAAATCTGAGTGTTAAGTTAACATCATTTGTGGATGAAGATAAATTTGAAATTCACAAATTAAAGGGCGATCGCCTAGAATTAAATCGGCTATTTACTAATTTAATTGGCAATGCAATTAAATTTACTGATGCTGGGAATATAGAGATTTTTTTACGGGCAAGTAAGTCTTCTGTTTGCACCAATGGTTACTACAAAAACCGCTCGTCATTAATAGTGGAAATCCAAGATACTGGCCCCGGTATTTCCCCGGAGCAACAAGCAAAATTGTTTGAAAGATTTGGTCCTGGAACTCATAAGCGATCGGGTACTGGCTTGGGTTTACATCTCTGCCGACAAATTGTGGAAGCTCATCATGGCACAATTGAGGTAAAATCAGAATTAGGAAAAGGATGTTTATTTACTGTCCGTTTTCCTTGCTAGTTTTATTGGGACTTTTTTTATTAAAAATTTATGCGTTTGTGTCCTATTTGCGATCATGAATGTTCAGAAGGAAAAGTGAATCTTTGTTCTGTTTGTGGTTGGGATTTGACTCCCGATCCTCCAGGGCGCAAGCTATCTAAGAGTTATTTGAAAAAGGAGCAAATGAGGTTAGATTGGGCGAGACGAATGTGGGAAAGTTCTCAGGTTAAGGGATGGGAAAGTCATTTAGTTGAGTTGCGATCGCAACTAGAACAAGCTGCTGTTGAACGTTCCCAACTTCAATCTCAGTTAGAATGGGTTTTGTACCGTTTTGAACAGATGAATCCAGAACTAATTGCCGAGTCTTTATCGAGATTAGAAGCAAAAATTAGTGCAATACCCGAACAAGCTCCGCCGATGTCAGAAGTAGGAATAGATTATCGACAATTAATCCAATTTTTGGGAGCCGGAAAATGGCGGAAAGCTGATGAACATACTTGGGAAATTATGCTTCAAATTGCTTTTCGGGAAGAGGAAGGTTGGTTAAGTGCGGCTGATATTGAGAGATTTCCTTGTACTGACCTTCGCACGATCGATCAATTGTGGGAATATTATAGCAGCGGGCTATTTGGCTTAAGTTTGCAGCATGAGATTTGGGAAAATGAGAGTCGGAATTATACAGATTTTTGCGATCGCGTTGGTTGGCGACGTAAAGATAATTGGGCGTATTATGACGATCTAAATTTTAGTTTAAATGCTCCTCAAGGACATTTACCCGCGATCGCCTGGCGCAAACGTGCCTGTTACGGTATGGGTAAAGGAATGGCTTCAGAGAATTTTGCATTTTTCACTTCCAGGCTTTTAGCTTGCACCACATCTTAAACTTTCTTAAATAACAAATAACAAATAACAAATAACAAATAACAAATAACAAATAACAAATAACAAATAACAATTATCTTCCTAAATCGTGCATAGCATTAATTTGAGTAGCGCATTTTTGAGTTAAAGCTTCTAATTCCTCGCGATCGCTAGAACCAGGCGCATCAATCACCTCACCAATTCGCACCGTCAAAGGAACCGATCGCGGCACAGGAGAACCCTTACGAATAATCTCATTCGTACCCCACAAACACACCGGCAACAGCGGAGCCTTCGCCTTCGCCGCAATTAACGCCGCCCCCAACTTCGGCTCAGTAATCCTACCATCAACAGTCCGAGTTCCCTGCAAAAACACCCCCGTCGCCCATCCCTCCTCCAAATAACTCAAAGCCGAGCGAATAGCACTCCGATCCGCCATACCCCTCTTAACAGGATAAGCACCATATAGTAAAATAGCCCGCTTCAAAATAGGAATCTCAAACAACTCCTCCTTCGCCATAAAAGCCACAGGCCGCCTCATACAAGAAGAAAGAATCGGCGGGTCAAAATCACTAGCATGATTGCTAACAACCACCAGAGGCCCCTGCTGCGGCACATTTTCCGCACCATAGATATGGCCACGAAAATAAACGTGCAACATAGGACTAACAACTGACCACTTAAACAAGTGGTAGAGCATCAAACTTTCAATCGGTTCGCGGCTTTTACTCACTTAACACCATCTTTAAATAACAGCTAATTATTAGCCTACCAGGTTCTGTTAACAAATTTTCGATACATTGACAATAATTTTCTCAGTTTGCCATTGAACGATTACCTCATTCATCGATGTATTTTTGCTATAATTTATATCAATCAATTACTAATAAACCTATGGCTGAAATTACCCTAGATGAAAGTAAACTCAAGGATCTGTTCAAAGCAGCAATTTTTGAGGTACTGCAAGAACAAAAAGAAGTGTTTTCTGACCTTTTAGCAGAAGCCCTAGAAGATATAGCCATAGAAAATGCCATCAAAGAAGGCGAGAATACTGAAACAGTCAGCCGCGAGGAAATTTTCAGGGTTCTGAAGGGATAACCATGAATATTGAGTTTAGAAAAAGCTTTGAAAAAGATTTGCTCAAGATTCTTGATCCTGACTGATTTCAAAGAATTCAAGAAATGAAAGAGATTTACAGATACTTTCCATAAATCTCCAAATCAAAACCATAGCTAAAGAAACCTCAATTTCCCCCCAACATCGCCTGTCTACCTTCAGGAGAAGTCGCATAACCTAAAAAAGCTTGCACAGCCGGATTAGGAGGATTCTTGTAAGCATAAAATAACTGTCGCTGAAAGGGATAATTAGCAGTACCAGGAGCTACACCATCAATAGCCACAACCCGAACTGTTTGCTGATTAGCAACTTGAGCAAAAGTAGCATAACCAATTCCATTATTTCCTAACTCTCGCAGCAATAGCGTCGTCGTATCCTGTGGCAGAGTCTTAATATTAGGAGTAGTGCCAAACTCGCTACCTTTAAGCACCAATTCCTTAAAGGATTGATGAGTGCCACTAACCGGAGGACGATTTACTACTTGAAGAGGATTTGCTGCGCCTCCAACGGCAGACCAATTATCAATTTTCCCCGTAAAAATACCCTGAATTTGAGCAGAAGTTAACCCCCCAGTAAAAGGATTATTCTTACCAACAACTACAGCAATTTGATCGATCGCAACTGGCACTGCAACTAAACCTTGCCCCTGTTCTTGAGCCGTCAAAGGTCGCGATAACGCCGCTAAATCAACGGTTCCTGCCGCTACATCCGCAATTCCCTTATTAGAACCACCAGCGCTAGTAGTAACATTAGTCCCCGCAAATTTCGCCTGAAAAGCATTTTTGAGATTCAGATTAATTGTCACCATGCTAGTAGAACCATCAATTTTTACCGTAGTACCCGCTGGTACTGTAGCGGGTAGCGCAAAGGCGACGGGTGTTCCTCCTCCGGCTACTGGTGCGGTTACTGGTGCAACGGGAGGTGCTCCTATTGGTGGTGGTGGTGGGAGTGGTGTAGTTCCAGTTGTATTAGTTGTATTAGCACTGGGATTCGTCTCTGCTGGCTTCTTCACAAAAAACCAATAACCAGCACCTGCAAGGATTAGAAAGAGCAAAATGAAAATAATTGGAGGAGGACCGCTACTTTTCGCCATAAAATTCTCCTTATTCTGAAAGTTGTTTTTGTTCGCGATTTTGCATCATTTGTAAACGACGAGAAACCTCATCATCTGCCGTCATTTTCTCTAAATCTGCTTGCAGCTTTTCGTGGGGATTCTCGGATAATTCAGCCAGGGCATTTTGTTGTAAATTACGACGCTGGACAGCACTTTTAGCTTGCTCGAACTGAGAGCGGGCAGAATCTATACTAAGGTCATTATTAACCTTAGCAATTTGTCCCAAGGCGGCATTAATTTCAGCCATATCTTTCATATTCTGCATATCCATTTTATATGCTTCCAATTTTTGCCGCTCGCGGTTCAGTTTATCCTTAGAAGCATTCACGTAAGTTTCGGCTTGTTTTACCTGCTCTTCCAATTGCGGTAAAATTTGTTCAATTTGAATTACCTTTGACATTGCCAGACGTGCGGCATCTTCGTTACTGTTATTTTGAGCCGTCATTGCTTGACGCTCAAAAGTTTGCATTTCCTTAATTTTTTCGTCATACTTCTGTTTAGCTCGTTGGTAGGCCGCGACTTGAGTTGCTACTGCTGCTGCTAATTTTTGCACAGATTCCTGCATCGATCGCAGGGATTCCTCAGCTACCTCAACTGCTACCTGGCCACCGGATTCCACTGGTATTCCCCAGAGCCAATTCCAAGTACCGACGATCGTTCTCCCTGCCTTTTCACCCATCAACCAGTAAATGACTTTTTTCATAAAGCTTGGTGGATTTTATTTTATTGTTAAGCCTAGTTTACTACAGAATTTGGTAATTAGGCATTGTTCAGAAGAATTATAGCAATCGCCAAGGGGATTAGTGCAGTAGGATCTCTTGGCCAAGAGCCCCTACCCCAGATTTATGCCTTAACTACCTTGGCAGTTGCTATAGTTCTGATTTTGCTGGTTTGTAGTGCGGTTGCTATCGGTTGGGTTTTTGGTCTGAAATTAAATGCGATCGCCAGCGTTAATTCTAATTTATTGTTAGTAGCGTTTATTTGGAGTAGATACTACTGGGTTAATTGGGTGTCACTTGAACAAATTACTGCCTGAATTAGCGGCTCAACCTGAACAGTGACTCAGTCGCAGCGAACAAACTCTCAACCTATCCGATGGAGACTCGCGCATCCTCGAAGTTGCCATCTCAGATCGATTCTCCCAAAATGCTTCACAAACGAATCGAGATATGCAAGAATATGTTGTGATTCTGCGCGATATTAGCGATCGCAAGCAAGCCCAAGAAGCCCTACAAAAAGCTAATGAAGAACTAGAAATCAAAGTCCAACAGCGGACTTCTGACCTCACTAATACTGTGGAGCATTGGTAATTGGTAATTGGTAATTGGTTAACTGTTTTCTTCTTCCTTCTTCCTTCTACTAGCAAATGAGAGCTTAATATGTCAGCAAAAATACTATTTGTGGATGACGAACAAAGTTTAGAATATCTAATTTCCCAAACATTTAGAAAAAATATCCGCATGGAAAGATGGCAGCTTTTTTTTGCTCGTAATGGTGTAGAAGCGTTGGAAAAATTGAAAGAACACCCGGATATGGATATAGTATTGACGGACATTAATATGCCTGAAATGGATGGCCTAACTTTACTCTTTAGAATTAATCAGATAGACCTACCCATAAAAACAATAGTTATATCCGCCTATGGCGATATGAGAAATATCAGAAATGCCATGAACTTAGGTGCTTTTGACTTTCTAACTAAGCCGATAGATTTGGAAGATTTAAAAATTACCATCAACAAAACGCTGCGTGACTTGCAACACTTAAAAGAAAACCAGCGCTTGCGGGAATCAGAAGCTCGTGCTAGAGAACAAGCCCAGTATTTGCAACAAGGTCTGCAAGAGCTAAAAAAGACTCAAGCTCAACTAATTCAAACCGCAAAAATGTCTTCTTTGGGTCAACTGGTTGCGGGGATTGCCCATGAAATTAACAACCCCGCCAACTTTATCTATGGCAATATCAGCCACGTCAGTGATTATATCCAAAACCTATTACACTTGTTAAATCTTTATCAGCAACATTACAATCCTCCTAGTTCTGAGATTCAATCTGAAATTGAAGCCATAGATTTAGACTTTCTGATAACAGATTTATCCCAAATTCTGGCTTCGATGAGGTGTGGTGTTGACCGCATTCACAAGATTGTTTTGTCTTTGCGTAACTTCTCAAGGCTGGATGAAGCTAACATAAAGGCTGTTGACATTCACGAAGGGATAAAAAGCAGCCTGCTGATTTTGCAGAATCGACTTCAAGCAACGATAGCGCGTCCAGAGATTCAAGTAATTGAGGAGTACAGTAATCTGCCTTTAGTGGAATGCTATGCTGGAGAACTCAACCAGGTGTTCATTAACATTATTTCTAATGCCATTGATACTTTGAATGAGTATAATAAACAACGGTCATTAGATGACTTCCTCGCTCGCCCGCTCACCATTACTATTCGCACTTTTATGCTAGAGGAAAATTCCCGTGTTGTGATTAAAATTCGGGACAATGGGCCGGGAATGACCGCAGATGTGAAAGACCGTATTTTTGAACCATTTTTTACTACTAAGCCAGTAGGTGAGGGTACTGGTTTGGGTCTTTATATCAGCTACCAAATTATAGTGGAGAAGCATAGGGGTGAATTAAAATGTTTTTCAGAGGTGGGGGAGGGAGCGGAGTTCTGGATTGAAATTCCTATTAAAAAAATTAAGGTTTAACTAAACCTTAATTATGCAGAATGCAGAAAAAATATCAAATTCCAAGAAGATTTTTACAAAAGGAAAAAAGGAGTGTAATATGCCAGCTAAAATATTATTTGTGGATGACGAGCAAGATTTAGAATCTCTAATTTCCCAGAAATTTAGAAAAAAAATCGTGCGGAAGAATATCAAGTTTTTTTTGCCTATAATGGTGTAGAAGCGTTGGCTAAATTACAAGAACAACCAGATATAGACATTGTGCTGACTGACATTTTCATTCTCGGAAAAATCGCGATTTTTCCGAGAATGAAAAAAATTAATTAGGCACTTGAGCAGGAGTGCTGACATTTTCCAACTCCAAATCAGGGCAATTCCTTTTAATCAAACCTGTCAGCACTTTTCCCGGTCCAATTTCCACCACTTTTTCCACACCTTCCTGGGGTAATTGTAAACAAATTTCGCGCCACCGCACACCCCTGGTCATTTGTTGACCCAAGCGCTGCTTTAAAGTTGCGGCACTGGTTGTCGGTGATGGTTCAGCATTTGATAGTACAAATACTTTAGCATCAGAAAATCTTGTGGACTTTAAAAATTGCTGAAATTCGTTTGCCGCCGCTGTCATTAAAGGTGAGTGAAATGCACCGGAGACGTTCAATTTCACAGCACGTTTTACCTTAATTTTAGCTAAAAGTCCCTCAACAGCTGCCGGCTTTCCAGAAATAACTACCTGTGCATCGGTGTTATCATTTGCTAACACCACATCCTGACCATATTGGATTTGCAATTCCAGTTGTTGACGGTCAAAACCAATCAAAGCTACCATTTGACCACCAGAGGCATTATCCATCAGTTCGGCCCGGCGTTTAACTAAGCGTAATCCGGTTTCAAAATCAAAAACTCCGGCAGCGTAGAGAGCGGCATATTCGCCTAAACTATGACCGGCAACTACCGCAGGTTGATGGCCTTTTTGTCGCATTAAATCAGCTAAAATGGTTTCGACAACGTAAAGACAAGGTTGAGTATAAAGAGTGCGAGAAAGTTTTTCCTCATTGCTTTGGCAAACTTCTGAGACAGACCAGCCTAAAATTTTTTCTGCGAGAGTAAATTTTTCCTTTCCTACGGGCAGTTTTAATAAATCTGCACTCATTCCTATTTCTTGAGAACCCTGACCGGGAAACACCCATGCTGTTTTTGTCATTTTTTTATTAATTGGTAATTGTTGACTGTTAATGGTTAACTGTTAACTGTTAACTGTTAACTGTGAGTAATTGGTGATTGGTAATTGAGATTGCTCAAAGTCCCTGACAGTTAAATTCTTTTATTTAGCAAGTTCTCCTATATTTAGCAATAATAGACTTTTGACAGTTTAACTCCCCATTAAATTAGCGACCCCATTGAAAAATTGCGGCTCCCCAAGTCAAACCTGCACCAAATCCAGCTACGGCAATTTTATCGCCGATTTTTATTTGATTTTGTCGTACAGCTTCATCTAAAGCTAAAGGAATTGATGCGGCTGAGGTATTGCCGTAATTAGCGAGATTGCTAATTACTTTTTCATCGGGAATATTTAACCTTTGAGCTACGGCGTTGAGAATGCGCTGATTAGCTTGGTGTAATAGTAACCAGTCAATTTCTGCGGGGGTCATGTTGGAGCGATATAGGGCTTTTTCGATGACTTCCGGGACTTTTTTCACGGCAAAGCGGTAAACTTCTTGACCATTCATGGTAATTGTTTGATAAGCGCCTTGACTAATAGTTACACCTGTAATTAATTCCTTGGGTTGGGGACGGTAGGCTAAATTAAGACAGGCATTTTGAGTGCCATCGCTGCGGATTTCAAATCCTAAAAAGCGATCGCATGGATTAGCCTGCATAATTACAGCACCAGCACCATCACCAAATAAAACACAAGTGCCTCGATCGGACCAATTTACCCAACGGGAGAGAATATCTGCACCGATTAACAAGACATTTTGATAAACGCCAGTGCGAATAAATTGTGCGGCGGTAACTAAACCAAACACAAATCCAGAACAAGCGGCGGTTAAATCAAAAGCTACAGCTTTTGTTGCGCCTAATTGAGTTTGAATTTGGCTGGCTGTACCGAATAAATCATCAGCACTTGATGTTGCCAAAATGATTAAATCAATGTCTGTTGGGGCAATTTGTGCCATTGCGATCGCCTGTTTAGATGCTTCTGTGGCGATCGCACACAAAGAAGTATCAGCATCCGCCAACCGTCGTTCGCGAATCCCCGTCCTCGAACTAATCCACTCATCCGATGTCTCTACCACCTGACTGAGCATCTGATTACTTAGGGAAAAAGACGGCGTACAAGAACCGCTCCCCGTAAAAGCAATACCTATCCCTAACTGCTGCAACTTTCCTCTCCCAATAATTAGCTATCAGCTTGAAAACTCAAAAATTAAAAACTAAAACTGGTTGTTTTGCTCAACTGAAACTACCTATAAATTAAGTAGCACAGATGGTTATTAAGAAACTACGCAATCTGCTAACGCCGCCGTCCCGGTGGTGTTGATACCGCCGGAAGACGGCGTTAGGAAATGCGAAATTCCTGTTGGTTTAGCCTTTTCAATTTTTGAATTTTCCCAACTCTCTCTAACCTCTAGCCTCTTGTTCTTGTCCACTTTTCTGATGTTGATATTGCGACTGAATCCGTTGGAGTACATCATTATCGATCGCATCTTTTGCCAAACGAATAGCATTGCTAATTGAAGTAGCTTGAGATGCTCCATGACTAATAATGCAAACCCCCGCCACGCCCAAAAGTAAAGCCCCCCCGTGTTCCACGTGGTCAACTCTTTGTTTAAAGCGTTTCAGACTTGGTTCCAACATTTTTGCCGCAATTTTATTTTTCACCCCAGAAGACAATTCTTCTTTGAACATTTGTAAGACAATTTCACCAACTGCCTCAGCAAATTTCAATAAAACATTGCCCACAAACCCATCGCAAACAATGACATCAAAGTTACCAGAAAGTACGTCGCGACCTTCAGCATTCCCCACAAAAGGAACTTGAGGGTTATCAACTAACAACTGGTGAGTCCGTAATGCCAAATCATTGCCTTTAGATGGTTCTTCTCCAATATTGAGGAGTCCAACTCTAGGTTCTGTGATGCCGAGTACATACTGACTGTAAATTGTACCCATAACGGCAAACTGCTCCAAATACTTTGGGCGACAGTCAACATTAGCACCGACATCGAGGATGATCACTGGTCTGCTAGACACCATTGTGGGTAAAACAGCGCCGATCGCAGGTCTGTCAATGCCAGGTAGTCTGCCCAAGCGCAGCAATGCTGAGGCCATTGCGGCTCCTGAGTGACCGGCGGACACTACAGCGTCGGCTCGTTTCTGTTTCACTAAGTCCATTGCCACGTTAATTGAAGCCTTGGGTTTGCGTTTTAAGGCGCTTAAAGGCTCTTCGTGCATTTCGATCGTTCCTTCGGCGGGAACGATTTCTGGCTGGGGTGAGGCGTGATGTTGCTTAAGGGAGGCTTCGATTCGCTCTGGATCGCCCACGAGCAATATTTCTACCCCTAATTTTTCCTGTGCCTTGAGCGCTCCCGCAACAATTTCAGCGGGGGCGTGATCCCCACCCATAGCGTCTATTGCAATCCTGGCGCGATTCGATCCCATTGACCAAAGTTTGAGAAACCTTAAAAATTCTACCAGTAAGTCAGGATACAGAATTAATAAGTGGGAATTCTATTATTTGCGGCTGGTTTTCTTAAGGAGTTTAAAATGTGGGAATTGTTGAGTTCTGGGGTATTGTCTGTGTGGCTGGAAACGTCGGGGCTGGATCAGATGGGGCGAAATGCGGCGGCGGTTTTGGCTTGGGAAGGGGGGCTGTCTGGGTTGGTTGCTGCTGTTGGGGATGCCGATCGCTCTTTGGGGACTGATGGGGTGACGATGACGGCGGTGAATGGATATTTGCGACAGTTATCAGTTAAAGGGTTAATTGAGGGTTCTCAGGGGGTGTGGATGCAGTCGGGTATTATGCCGCTGGCGAGTAATGAGGGGACTGTGCCGATTCCTGGGGCTTCTTTGACGAAGATTGCGACTTCTTTGGCGGCGCTGCAAACTTGGGGGGCTAGTTATCAGTTTGAGACGCGAGTGAGTGTGGTGGGAGGGATTAACAATGGGGTTTTGGAGGGGGATTTGGTGGTTGAGGGTGGGGGCGATCCTTTGTTTGTTTGGGAGGAGGCGATCGCGATCGGTAATGCTTTAAATCAGATGGGAATTTTTCGGGTGACTGGGAATTTGGTGATTGTGGGTAAATTTTGGATGAATTATGAGTCTAATCCTTTGGTTGCAGGAGATTTATTGCGATCAGCTTTGAGTTATACGAGTTGGCCGGGGGGTGTGGATGTTTTGTATTATAAAATGCCGCCAGGGACTAAGCGACCAACTGTGGCGATCGCGGGTAATGTAGTTGCGAAAAAGTCTCTGCCGGTAGGTCGTTTGTTATTAAAAAGGCGATCGCTTCCCCTGGTAGAAATTCTCAAACAAATGAATATTTACAGCGATAACGATCTGGCTCAAATGTTGGCTGATGCTATGGGTGGCGCGAAGGTTGTGCAGCAGCAAGCGGCTTGGGCGGCGGGTGTGCCACAGTCAGAAGTTCAGTTGATTAATGGTTCTGGTTTGGGTGAGGAAAATCGAATTTCTCCCAGGGCTATTTGTGCGATGTTACAAAATATTCAGCGTTATTTGCAGCCTAGTAAGTTAACTATTGCTGATTTATTTCCGGTGTCTGGGCGGGATAAGGGGACTTTGGAACATCGCCATATTCCTAAAGGTGTGGTTGCGAAAACTGGAACTTTAAATCGGGTGATTGCTTTGGCTGGTGTGATGCCGACGCGGGAGCATGGTTTGGTTTGGTTTACTATTGTTAATCGCGGCACTGATTGGGATGCTTTGAGAAATGAACAGGATTTATTTTTGCAGAAGTTAGTTAAAAAATGGGGAGTTGCGCCGAGGTTGCCTTTAGCAATTATGCCGCATATTAATGGCGATCGACCTGCTTTGGGGGCGGCTAATCGTAATGAGATTTTGATTGGTGGTTAGGACTGAAAATTTAATGCTTTGATGAGTTAGGGAGTTTAAGGTACGGCTCTTGATTTATGGTGGTTGATTTTAAGATACTTTGTTATTGGTGCGATCGCATTCTGGGAAGAGAGGCGCGATCGCACTTTGGGGAAGAAAGGCGCGATCGCGGGAGCAAAATTTTAGATAATCTGGTATAATTGAACAGGTAGCTTTAATAATTTTCAAGAGCTATTAATCAGGAGATAATCAGGAGAAAAATTTATGACTACAGAGCGCTGGGATGATGATAGACTGGATCGTTTAGCTAACATGGTAGAGAGTAATGCTCGCGTCATTCAAGCTTTAGCGAATGTGGCAGCAGAGGCAAGGGAAGAACGGGAACAGTTATTTCAAAGGATGGAACAACAAAATGCAATTATTGTGCAACAGCAAGAAGAAATTGTGGGTTTAAGAATTGAGACCAGACGAACGCTTGATATTCTATTAAATCAGCGGAATCAGGGGGATAATCCTACTGCTTAATTCAATCATAAAGTAGGCGATCGCATTCTGGGAAAGAAAGGCGCGATCGCAAGAGCAAAATTTCAGAAGTTATAGCCAGAAATTGCTATTATATAGCAATAGGAGTCAAAAATCTCAATATAAAGCCTATGTCTACTTATAGCGATGTACTGAGTCAGGCTCAAAATCTCACTTTTGAAGAGCAAGAGCAACTGTTAGAAGTATTGTCAGTATTGGTTCGCGATCGGGTAACAACCCAAACTCAGGGTAAACGATCGGAAATTGATGCAGCACTGATGGAAATGGCACAAGATCCTGAGTATCAAGCTCAAGTGCTACAAATGGAGGCTGAGTTTCGCCGCCAAAGAACAGTTGAAATATTGGAAAAAATTGCAGCAAGTAATGTCTGTGATAATATTAACGATCCGGTGGAATGGCAACGAGAATTGCGTCAAGATCGCTCGCTTCCAGGTAGGGATGGATAATGCTACTTGATAGTAATATTATTATCTACGCTTCTCAACCAGAACACTCGCAAATTAGGCAGTTTATTGGCGAACATGACATAGTTGTATCGGCAGTAAGTTACGTTGAAGTGCTGGGTTATCATCGGCTAATTGAGGAGAATAGATTGTACTTTGAAGAGTTTTTTGGTGTTGTGGAGGTTTTACCGATTTCTAATGCTGTACTCGATCGAGCAGTGGCGTTGCGACAGATGAGAAGAATGACTCTTGGGGATGCTATTATTGGGGCAACAGCTTTGATGTATGGTAGAACTTTAGTGACAAGAAATATAGACGATTTTCGATGGATTGCTGAACTCACGTTGATTAACCCGTTTGAGACTTAAGAAAGGTGGGCGATCGCATTTTGTAAAATTTCAGATTATCTGGTACAATTAAATAGGTAGCTTTAAATAATTTTCAATAGCTATGAACGTGAAAAATTGCCCAGGAAAAATTTAAAGAAATGGCGCGGTTTTTTGCCGTATCGTGTGGATGCTTTGGAATCCCAGTTGCAACTTAGAAAATAAAATTGCTATAATTTATTGATAATTCTACAGGTTAGGAGATGAAGATGCAAGTCAAAGACATGACTGTTGAACAACTGCGAGACTTGATTCAGCATACCGTTGAACAGTGCTTAGAAGAATATTTTGGCGATCCTGATGCAGGTTTAGAAGTTAAGAACGAAGTCAAGCAGAAATTGTTAGAGTCAATGCAGCGCAAACAAGTGGGAGAAAGCAAAATTGAGTCTGGAGAAGTTTATCAAAAACTAGGCATAAAATCGTAATGAGTTATTCGGTTGAGTTGACACCAGAAGCTTTGGTTAACCAAGAAAAATTGACTCAATCTGTGCAGCAGCGTATAGGCAATAAAATCAATTGGTTAGCTGAAAACTTTGAACAAATTACTCCTATGCCTTTGTCAGCTAATCTGGCAGGTTTCTTTAAGTTAAGAGTGGGTGATTATCGGGTTATTTATTCTTTTAATGAGGATTTAAGGGTTATTACTATTTACCAGATTGGACACCGAAGAGAAATTTATGATTAACTGAAGGGCGATGCCTGCGGCTGGCTACGCCTACGCACGTTGGGGAAGAAAGGGGCGATCGCGCAGAAGCGTAAAAAAAGACAAGTTGCGATCGCCAATCTGATTTGCAAGTAGAGGATATTAGAGCGTGTCTACAGTATGCGATCGCATTTCCTTCGCTCCTGAATTGCTATAATCATACTCAGCCCAAAAAAAGGATAAAAATTTATGACTACAGAGCGCTGGGATGATGATAGGCTAGACCGATTAGCTAACTCAGTAGAAGGTTTGACTAATCGGGTAGATAATATAGCTAACTCGTTAGAAAGTTTGACCAAGCGGGTTGATAGTATCGCGATCGCGACCGAGAATAACAATCGCTTGATAGAGAGCAATGCTAGGGTTATTCAAGCATTAGCAAATGTCGCAGCAGAGGCAAGGGAAGAACGGGAACAGTTATTTCAAAGGATGGATCAACAAAATGCAATTATTGTGCAACACCAAGAAGAAATTGTGGGTTTGAGAATTGAGACAAGACGAACGCTTGATATTCTCCTAAATCAGCGTAATCAGGGGGATAACCAAGAGTGATTAACTCAATCAGCAAGTAGTGCGATCGCATTCTGGGAACTATGAGAGCGCGATCGCATTTTGGGGAAGATAAAGGCGATCGCTTTTTCGCTATATTATCCTAATCTAATCAGAATCAGATCTAGATAACCAGGCTCCTATCAGAGTTCCTGCTATTCCACCGCCTGCAAAATATATTATTATTGGAGCATTTATAATTGTGGCTACGGTAACTCCAACTCCTATAAGTGTTCCTGCTGACTGAATAACTGCCTCAACAAATTTCTTCCTGATAATTGCTTTTTGTTTTTTATCGAGAATTATTCGCCTGTTTCTAATACTCTCATTTAACATATATAGCAGGGCAATAGTACCTTGTTTGGATACTCTCTGCACTACTGCTGTAAAAAAATATCCCAGCCATTCTTTGCCATCAGGTGTTGTTTTACTATCATTATCTATTGCAACTACTGGAATCTGATCGGCGACCTCCTTATTAGATATGCAATCTGCTACTAATTGTCGAATAATTTTTGTTTTATTGTCCACTTTTGTTTTATAGTCTGAGGGTTTAACTTTATTGGCAAAAGTAAAAACGATCACAGTGTATTCCCAAACCCTATACCCTAGTGCGGATGAAATAATCTTTATTATTTGCCTATCATCCTCTGTTCTTGTTTCGTCTAGTCTGCTAACATATAACATAGAATCAGGGCTTTTGACTTTAGAACGCATTAGATCCATGTATGTTTCATCATTTCCTTTTCCATCGCGCAAGCCAGGAGTATCAAAGATAATAGCTTTCACACCATTCATCTCAAATTCAAACCCAGTAACATCTGCTGTTTCTGGCTCATAGTCATTAACTTTACATACTCGTTTACCTACTAATGAGTTTACGGTGCTAGATTTCCCCCATCCTGTACGACCTGCTACAAAGAAGACCAGCCGTTTTCTTCCAACTTCTTCAGCCATTCTTTCAAGAGCTTGAAGAAAGTTTTTGCCCAGTTCGTCACTCATGGTAATTTAAAAATTTATTGTAATAATTCATTAATTGTCTCCAAGCCTACTACAAGCAACCTTCACTAAAAAAAATCATACAATGCCTACTTTGACTGATCGCGTACTTGTTCGCGTTACAAAAAGTTAGATAATGTTATCTAAAATGTTATAAAAAATAAGTTATAATCAGTAAAAATTACCCCAAATGCGATCTATGGAGCTTAAGGAAGTCTTAAGATTTGCCGATGAAAGAGTCTTTGCCAACACAGGGAAACACCTAGACGATTTACAAGAAGCTATTTTAAAAGAAGCACTCCAAGGTCGAAAATATGCAAAGATAGCCCAAGAACGTGATTGTAGTGAAGGTTATGTTAGGGTTGCTGCTGCTGAATTATGGAAGATACTATCAGAAGTATTTGACGAAGAGGTTAGTAAAGTAAATGTTAGAGCAATACTGGAAAGGGCAAAGTTTTATAATTTTTCACCAACTATCGCAAGCGAGAATGTAACAGTTAATAATAACCTCAACATTTGCCCAGAAAAAACGCGATCGCACACCTCACCCCCAAACACCCAACAAACCCCAACTCAACCCCACATCGACTTAGCCAACGCACCCGAAATCTTCAACTTCTACGATCGCACTCCCCAACTCACCACCCTCGAAACCTGGATATTACAAGATCAATCTCGCCTCATCGCACTCCTGGGAATCAGCGGCATCGGTAAAACCACCCTCGCACTCCAACTAATCGAACAAATCAAAACTAACTTTAATTACGTAATTTATCGCAGTCTTCAATTTTCCCCCACTCTCAATACAACACTCACGAATCTCCTACAAATCTTCTCCGACAAAACCGACATCCCCCAAAACATTGAAACCCAAATATCCCAACTCCTCGACAACCTCCGCAAGCATCGCTGTCTAATTATCCTCGATGACATACAAATGCTTTTCAGCAGCAAACAACTCGCAGGAGAATATAAATCTGACCGTGAAAATTATCAGATATTTTTTAAACTAATCGCCGAAGTTACTCATAATAGTTGTTTAATCCTGAATAGTTCCGAAAAATCTACAGAAATTGCCAGATTAGAAAAAGATTCTAACCCCGTGCGATCGCTTGTCTTAGAAAAATTAGAAGTACCAGCAGCCAAACAGATTTTGCGATCGCAAAAATTATCCGATGAGCAAACCTGGGAAACATTAATTGATATTTATCAAGGAAATCCTCTATGGTTAGAATTAACAGCAACCCTAATTCAAGAATTATTTGGGGGAAGAGTTTCTGAATTTTTACAATGCGAAATGCCGATTTTAGATCAATCTTTACAATTTCATTTATCCCAACAAATTCAGCGGTTAACTCAGGCAGAATTAGCAGTCTTAAATTACCTAGCTAATCAAACTGAACCCTTAGCATTCTCGCAATTTTTAAACAAAATACAATTACCGTCAGCCGAGTTAATGAATGCCGTAAAATCCCTAAAAATGCGCTTATTAGTGGATGTACAAGAACAGGAAAATACTACTTTTTTCAGTTTAAATACCATTCTTAAACAGTATATCAAAATCAAATTAATGTCAACTTAGCTTGTTTGTACTAAGCGCAAAGAGCGCTAAAGCGCTTACTACAAACTAAACGATCGAGTTATTTAATTTTCATTCCTTACTTGAGAACTGCTATATTAGTCGATAAAGCACCAGGAGCATTGACCATGACCAAGTTACGAATAGGGCTATTATTTGGTGGGCGATCGGGGGAACATGAAGTCTCAATTAGTTCGGCAAGGGCGATCGCGCGCGCCCTCGCAGCCGGGGAAAATGCCAGTAAATATGAAATTTTACCCTTTTATATCCAAAAAGATGGTCGTTGGCTAGGTGGTACTGTCCCTCAACAAGTATTAGAAAGGGGAAAACCTCTACAATTATTAGGCGATCGGGCGATTCCCACAGAAACGGAAAATTTAATTCCTACTCCTGAGTCCCCAATTGTCCATGCTCAATTCCCCATGTTAAATGTAGTAGACCTTTGGTTTCCCATTCTGCATGGACCAAATGGTGAAGATGGTACGGTACAAGGGTTGCTAAAATTAATGCAATTGCCCTTTGTGGGTTCTGGGGTTTTAGGCTCAGCAATGGGGATGGATAAAATTGCCATGAAAATGATTTTTGCCCAAGCTGGTTTACCCCAAGTTAAATATACTACTGTTACTCGATCGCAAGTTTGGTCTAATCCTTGTATTTTCCCCAAATTATGCGACCAAATTGAGGAAAGTTTAGGCTATCCTTGCTTTGTAAAACCGGCAAATTTGGGTTCTTCGGTAGGAATTTCTAAGGTGCGATCGCGCCCCCAATTAGAAACTGCCCTCGACAGCGCCGCCAGTTACGATCGCCGGATAATTATTGAAGCAGGAGTTGTGGCTAGAGAATTAGAATGCGCTGTTTTAGGTAACGATCGACCTCAAGCTTCAGTAGTTGGTGAAATTACCTATAAAAGTGATTTCTATGACTATGAAACTAAATACGCGGAAGGCCAAGCGGATCTATTTATTCCTGCTAAAATTAGTGAGGCGATCGCCTCACAAATTCAAGCAATGGCTATTGAAGCATTTTTAGCCCTTGACTGTGCCGGTTTAGCGCGGGTAGATTTTTTCTACGTTGAATCTACTGGTGAAGTTCTGATTAATGAAATTAACACCATCCCTGGTTTCACTGCTACCAGTATGTATCCCCAACTTTGGGCTGCTTCTGGTATTTCTTTCACTGAATTAGTCGATCGTTTAATTCAATTAGCACTCGAACGGCATAATGAAAAGTTTTGATGGCAAAACTTAGGATAAAATTGGAAATATAGCAATCCCACCCCAACCCTCCCCTAGCAAGGAGGGGAGGGAGTAATATAGAAAATCAACAAATGATTTAGGATTGTTATAGGTAATAGTGAACCAATTACCCATTACCCATTACATGAAACCTGTCAATCAACTACCCCGATGGTGGCTCGGATTATTATTTCCCTTGATTGTACTTAACTCCTGGTTAGTAATCCTAGTATTTGAATATTTCCGCTCTTTAATTACTGTTTTGATTACTGCCAGCGTACTGTCTTTTTTACTAGATTACCCCGTTGAATTTCTGCGGCGGTATGGCATCAGGCGGCAGCGAGGAGTTGTTTTAGTATTATGTCTATTTTTACTAATATTAATTGTGTTAGGAGTCACCCTTGCCCCAATTATTCTTAGTCAATTAAACGATCTTGTTGCCCGGATACCCAGTTGGATAAATTCTGGAAATGAACAAATAGAAACTCTCCATAATTGGGCAAAAAGTCGCAATCTTCCTATTGATTTAAGAGTTTTTACTAAACAATTAAGCGACCGTTTTTCTACTGAATTACAGTCAATTATTGGACAAGTTTTAAGTTTTGTTGTCGGTGCTGCCGGCAGCGTTTTGGATATGTTAATTACGGTAGTTTTGACATTTTACTTACTGCTACATGGCAAAAAACTTTGGGATGGTTTATATCAGTGGTTTCCGCCTAATTTAAGTACCCAAATGCGCGATTCTTTGCGGCGAAATTTCCAGAATTATTTTATCGGTCAAGCTACTTTAGCAACTTTTATGGGCTTATCTATGACGGTGACTTTTCTGTTTTTACAGGTTCCTTTTGGGTTACTATTTGGTTTAGCTGTAGGCATAATGTCTTTAATTCCTTTGGGTGGAGGTTTGAGTATTAGTATCATTAGTTTGTTGATGGCTTTAAATAATTTTTGGTTAGGTGTAAAGGTTTTAATTTTTGCTACATTGGTGGATCAAGTAATAGAAAATGGAATTGCACCTCGTCTTTTGGGAGGTTTTACTGGCTTGAATCCAGTTTGGATTTTAATATCTTTGTTGATCGCAGTTAAAGTTGGGGGATTAATTGGTTTATTAGTTGCTGTGCCGGTGGCAGGTTTTATTAAAAGCACTGTAGAAAGTCTGCGAAATTCGACGGTGACAGGAGAATTTATTATTCAAGAAATAGAGTAAAAAATATTTTAAATTTCAGAAAATTTTGTGATATAATACTTCTCAATTAAGTAAGTTAGAAACCTATCAATTACCAATTACCAAATGTGATTGCAGCGAGGCGCGATCGCACCTCGTTAGTTTTAAGCACTCAGTTTTTACTGAGAATCACCATCTACTGTTTTTACCCAGCCTCTATGAATGGCGTATAACAGTCTTTTTACGACTCTCTGAGCTTCTATGTCAAGGGATTTATCCTCGATCGCGGATCTCAATATTTTGCTATCCTTGGTCGTTAACGCGCCATTTTTGTACGCGGAAAAGAGTACGTCATTGATCGCTTCGGCTAAATTATCTTTGATACACATGGGTTTCTGTCTCAACTCAACCCTTTAATCATCGCTGAAAAATTTGCGATCGAGTGTGATCGCAATCATTTGACATCCGTGATCTTTTGGCTATGCAAGTGCGATCGAAATCCTGTAAGCTTTACTAAGCAAGAAGTTGAGCAAATTGCGATCGGTCTTAAGTGCGAGCGCGATCCGCCACAGATCGGGTTTTTCCTGTACGCGATCGCCAATAAATTTTTAATCTCTTCTCTTGACAAATTCCCCAACTCGTGCCACAATCAAAAATTGTCAGTGATGCGGAACTGGCGGAATTGGTAGACGCGCATGATTCAGGTTCATGTGGTGCAAGCCTTCCGGGTTCAAGTCCCGGGTTCCGCATTTAACTTGAGATTTTGGGTTGTATTTTAATCCAAAATCATTTTTTTTATGATAATTTTTTATGCTAATTTATGCTAATTTTGTGATGATTACCAGCATTCAAAATCCTTTAATCAAGGAAATACGCAAACTGCACACCTCCAAAGGAAGGCAAGAACAGGGTTTATTTTTGCTAGAAGGAAGACATTTAATCTCTGAAGCTTGCGCCCAGAATTATCCTTTAACAACATTTTGCTGCACTCTCGAATGGTCTGAAAAATATGCTCAACTGTGGGAAAAAGTGGCTTTGCAAGCCCAGCGAGTGGAATTAGTGAGCGATCGAGTGTTAGCTGCGATCGCCACTACAGTTAACCCAGATGGCGCGATCGCTACAGCCCCCCGGATTGTCAACAAACCTATACCCACCACAAGTTTGGGACTAGCATTAGAAACAGTGCAAGATCCCGGAAATTTAGGTACGATGATTCGGACAGCGGCTGCTGCTGGGGTTGATAGTTTGTGGGTGAGTGAAGATAGTGTAGAGTTAGACCATCCGAAAGTATTGCGATCGTCCGCTGGGGCTTGGTTTCGATTACCGTTGGGAGTGACAACAGATTTAAAATCAGAAGTTTTGCGATGTCAAAATCAGGGTATGCAGGTTTTAGCCACTTTACCAAATGCCAGTTTGACTTACTGGGAAGTAGATTTGCGAGTACCGACTTTAATTATTTTGGGTAATGAAGGGGCTGGTTTGTCGGAGGATTTGATCGATTTAGCGAGTTTGCAAGTCCAAATTCCTCTCAGTCGTGGGGTAGAGTCCTTAAACGTTGCGATCGCGGCTGCCCTAATCTTATACGAAGCCCAACGCCAAAGAAGGATAAAAGATGAGAAGTAAAAATTTTTTCTAATTTTATTGTTCAATTAGCCATTAGCTATTCCTGAGATTCGGGTGGTTTTTCATTCCTACTTTGCATAAACTGTTCAATATCGGCGATTGCCTCTTCAAGCTCAGCAAAGCTAAACGTAGCTTTT
Organism: Oscillatoriales cyanobacterium USR001; assembly: GCA_001698425.1. Lineage (GTDB taxonomy): Bacteria > Cyanobacteriota > Cyanobacteriia > Cyanobacteriales > Microcoleaceae > Kamptonema. Next base: position 50,954 of record MBRE01000063.1, read on the forward strand.
GGTTTTTTCTGCTTACCGGAGACACTACCCGCAGATGGAGAATTAGGTTTAGCATTTTGACTCTTATCTTGCGCTCGTGCCAATTCGTTCATTTGGTCAAGGGACTCAAAAAAGGCTTTGGCTGAGGCCCGGCGTAAATCTTGCTGATCGCGATCCATGAGGAGTGACTCCTTAGACTTTCAAGTATTTTACTCAAGCTGTACGCACTTTTACCTACACCCAGGAAGATAGCTAAAATCCTTATTTTTATTTTATCTTTAAATTTATGCTATTTAGGCAATTTAGTCGAGTGCCGATAATTTCTCAATCAAGCAGTTAGAAATGCGCCGAGAGGCCCCCGGCGATCCCATGCGGCGTTTACCGTTGGTAGCGATCGATTGTAATCGATCGGGATCGCCCAATAAAGATTGAATTGCGCCAACAACTTCAGCGGGATGTTTAACTAAAATCAATGATGGCCCTAACAGGCGACTTTGAGCTTCTGCAAAAGCTGGTGTAAATTGTGGTCCGTTTCCGGGAATTGCGATCGCAGGTTTGCCTAAACCAACAAACTGTTCTGTAGCAGTTCCCGCCATTGCGATCGCAAAATCTGCTTGATTCAAACAATCATTAAAACTTTGTTGAGTTAAAATTAGTGACGCATTTCTATTGGTAAATGAGATGGGTATTTGTGGCGGAGAAACTGGTAATTTAGGAGTGGAAACTGGTAATCGTAAAATACTGCCCTGTCCCCTCGATTTTCTCTCACCTTGTTCTCCTCCTTTTACATTGCGCCAACTGCCGCAGGATTCCAAAGTTGCAGATAAAGCTTCTAAACTTAAATTCGGCGCGATCGCACCTAAAAATACTAAGTTGCGATCGCTAAACGCCGCAACTAATCCTGTCACCGCCCGCACAATCAACTCCCAATTAGCGTAAGCTTCCGGTGCTCTGGAACCCGGTAAAAGAGTAATAATTAGCGATCGCTGTTTCTCTTTCAATTCCCAATTACCTGTATAAAAATCCGGCGCATTTTCCGGTTGCAAATCATCGATCATCGGATTACCCAAATTATAGGCTGGAATCCGAAATCTCTGCAAAATTTTCGTGGTTAGTGCATCTCTAGGAAAAACCGCTTGACACCGTTTTCTACTCATTAACCAACGTTCCCAAGGCAAATAAACCGAACCTGACCAACCTTCCCAACGTTGCACCCATGAACTTCTTGGTAATGGGCCATTTTCATCTCGTAAATAATATTCCGATTTAGCAGTGCCTACAAAAACGTAGGGAGCGCCGCTCAACCAAGCAAATAATAATGGTACAATATCCCCTACTGCCAAAATTGCCCCGCCATCTTTTGCCCAAGCGCGGACAATCTTAAATTGAGTTTGGACTAATTGTAGTAAACCGGAATTGACATCGCGCAAAAATTCTCGTCCATCCATATAAATAAATCCACCGGAAGGCATTTGTTTGACGGGGCCAATAATGGGAATATTTGGCAATTCAGTGTATGCTTTGCCTTCGCCTACTAAGGGTAAAGCGGCTAATTCTGGTGCATGAGGGTGTGTTTGTAGTTGTCGTAAAATGCGAACTGCGATCGCATCCTCACCGTGACCATTGCTAAGGCAAAGTAATTTTAATCTGGCTTTCATGTTGCATCCCCTCCTAATATCTAAGCAAAAATTTTTAAGTTCAATACATAATTTTAATATAATTATCTCACAAAATCCATGAGTTTTCAAGCAGGAGTGAAAATTGTGAATGTCTTATGATAACGCTTGCAAATACCTATCAGAAAAATATCCCACTCAATTTGCTACTTGGATATTAGGCACAACACCCCCATCCGTTGAAGTCATCAAAACAGAATTAAGCATCGAACCCATCCGGGCTGATTATGTCACCTTCTTACGCACCCAAGAACGCATTTTGCATTTAGAATTTGAGGTTGATGTAGAAGGCGAACCACCTGTTCCCCTAAGAATGTTAGACTATTGGGTGAGACTATATCGACGCGATCGCGTCCCCATCACCAAAACCCTAATTCTTCTCAAGGAAAGCGCATCTGCGAGGCGACTAACAGATACGTTTCAGGTAGAAAATACTCAACATCATTATCGCATTATTCGACTGTGGGAGGAAACACCAGAAGCTTTTTTACAAAACCCTGCCCTTTTACCCTTAGCTAGTTTATGTCAAACTTCATCCCCCAATCAATTATTGGGTAAAGTGGCTGAAGAATTAGCTAAAATTGAACCCACAACGGAACGAAATCAAATTGCAGCCTGTGCTGAAATTTTAGCAGGTTTGCGATTCAAGAAAACCTTAATCAAACAATTGCTTCGGGAGGACATTATGCGAGAATCTGTAATTTATCAAGATATCCTGCAACAAGGGGAAAAACGAGCCTTGAAAAGATCGGTCTTAGATGTTTTAGAAGCCCGTTTTGGTGCAGCCCCACCAGATGTAAATTCTCGATTAGAAGTATTAAAACCTGAACAACTGCGTGGCTTACTTCGTGTGGCTTCCATTTGTGTAACTGTCGATGACTTTATCAGTCATTTAACCTAATTTTTCCGGGTCTTTGTAAAAAAGACCCGGTTTTTCCTGCATAATTTTCTACTCTAAGCGCCGCTACTGGTATTTAGATGCGATCGCGATCGAAAAAAATACTCAATTTGCGATAAACTATCAAAGATAGGATTTACTAAAAACTCGGTTTCTCTCAAAATTCCACGTAAATCCTAATTAACCTATTCCTTCCCACACGCCCCTAACTACACAAATTGCCTGTTTCCACTAATGCTAAAAAAAAATAAAACTTCCCTCATTATCACCGCCGGAGCCGCCCTATTACTAATTGCTGGTAGCATTGGAGCCTATTTACTTATAGTTTCACGTCGCCCTGCTCAAGACGTGCCAATAGGTGCAAATATTATTCCTCAAAATGCCATGATGACTATCTCATTATCTACCAATAATGGAGAATGGGAAAAACTGCGGCAATACGGTACTCCAGAATCAAAAATAGCTCTCGATCGCGTTTTGGGAGATTTACGCGATCGCCTTCTCACTGCTAATGGCTACGGCTATCAACAAGACATTGAACCTTGGGTTGGGAAAGAAATAACGATCGCATTCTTGCAAAATTATACCACCCCACCTACCACTTCATCTCCTCAACAATCAGTCGCGATCGTGATGCCAATCGATAACCCTCTAAAAGCTAAAGAATTACTCGCCCAACCTAAACCAATTAATCAAGGTAAAATGGTAGAGCGCAAATACAAAGGCATTCAAATTGCCGAACTTCAAGGAGTACCAGATCGTAAATTATCTGTAGCAGCACTCGCCTCAGAATATCTCGTAGTTACTACAGATCCCAAGGCCATCGATCGCATCATTGATACCTATAAAGGCGAACCTTCAATTACATCTACTCCCGGTTTTATAGAATCATTAGAACCTATTAAAACTAATCAACCTTTTGCTCAATTATATTTTAATATTCCTGTTAGTGCTACCTACGCATCAAATAATTCATCTCGCCCCATTTCAGCAGAGAATTTAGAGCAGTTGAAAACTCAAGGATTGAGTGCGGCAGTCACCCTTGAATCCGATGGAATTGCCTTTAAATCAATTGCTTGGCTAAAAAACAATATCGAGACAAAATTGGCAATAGAAAATAATGCTGAAACTATGTTAACTCGCCTCCCAAATAATACTCTAATGGCGATTAATGGGGGAAATTTGCAACGATTATGGCAGGATTATTCTCAAGGTTCCCAGGCAAATCCCATTGCACCTTTCCCTCCTGAAACCCTCCGATCTGCGATTAAATCTAGCACTGGAATGGATTGGGATCGCGATTTTATTAATTGGATGAAAGGACCATTTTCGGTATCTTTAATTCCGGCGACAACTATTCAAAATAGTCCGGGAAAGTTTGGGGCGGGGTTTGTGTTTATGGTGGAAACGAATGATTTTAAAGCGGCGGATCGGTCTCTTAAAAATTTAGATGAGATAATGAAAAATAAGAAATTTAAGGTGGAGGAAGCTAAGGTTAGCGGCCAACCGGTAATTAAGTGGACAACTCCTTTTGGGGGTGTGAGTATAACTCGCGGTTGGATTAATAAAAATGTGGCATTTATGACGGTGGGAGCCCCCATTGCGGAGGCGATTTTGCCGATGCCAAAAAGTCCTTTATTGGGTAGTGAATTTTTTGAGAAAGCGATGCGATCGCAACTTAAGCCGAATAATGGTAGCTTTTTTATTGATGTTGATAAGGCTTTTAATCCGAAAAACTTGGCTATTCCTGAACTTCCGCCCAATCAAAAAGTCTGGGTAGATGCAATTAAATCAATTGGTTTTACTACTGCTGTGACTAGCGATCGCACTACTCGTTATGATGCTTTTATCCAACTGAAAAAAGTTAATCAATCTAATCCTCCAGTTAAAGTTTCTCCTAAATTGTGATAAACTATGTTATATTATTTATGGGAGTTGGGGGTTTGTTCTATGATTCCAAATCTGTTCCATAGAGGCTAATACTATGACTTCTTCTCTACCTAAATCATTAATTTCTCAGTTGACACCTTCTCAAGATTTACCAAACTTAGAAAATGGCGATCGCTTAACTCGTCCAGAATTTGAGCGTCGCTATCAAGCTATGCCAGAAATTAGAAAAGCTGAACTAATTGAAGGAGTTGTTTATATGGCATCACCATTACGTTTTAAGCCTCATGCTGAACCTCATGCTAACCTCATTGGTTGGTTGTGGACATACAAAATTGCAACACCACAGGTACTAATAGGAATTGAGCCAACAGTAAGATTAGATATTGACAATGAACCACAACCAGATGGTGTATTATTAATTAGTCAAGAAAGCGGCGGAAATTCAACTTTAAGCGCTGATGGCTACTTAGAAGGAGCGCCAGAATTAGTAGTGGAAATTGCTGCCAGTAGTGCCGCGATCGATTTAGGAGATAAAAAACGTAGCTATCGACGCAATGGCGCACAGGAATACATTGTTTGGCAAGTATTTGAGCCAAAAATTGATTGGTTTAGTTTACAAGATGGCGATTATATTTCCTTGATTCCGAATGAAGAAGGTATAATTTGTTCTCAAGTATTTCCCGGATTGTGGCTAGATTTGAACGCGATGTTACAAGGAGATATGCAGCGAGTTTTAGCAATTTTACAAGGGGGGATTAATTCGATTGAACATCAAGAATTTGTGCAAAAGTTAGTAGAAAAAAAGCAAAATTAATAATCTAATATACTTTTAGAGGCTAATACTATGACTTCTACTCCAGTTAAATCATTAATTTCTCAGTTGACACCTTCTCAAGATTTAGCAAACTTAGAAAATGGCGATCGCTTAACTCGTCCAGAATTTGAGCGCCGCTATCAGGCTATGCCAGAAATTAGAAAAGCTGAACTAATTGAAGGAGTTGTTTATATGGCATCACCATTGCGCTTTAAATCCCACGCTAAACCACACGGAAGATTAATCACTTGGTTGGGAGTTTATGAAGCTTCAACGCCTTTAATTGAAATGGGAATTGAGCCAACAGTAAGATTAGATATTGACAATGAACCACAACCAGATGGTGTATTATTAATTAGTCAAGAAAGCGGCGGAAATTCAACTTTAAGCGCTGATGGCTACTTAGAAGGAGCGCCAGAATTAGTAGTGGAAATTGCTGCCAGTAGTGCCGCGATCGATTTAGGAGATAAAAAACGTAGCTATCGACGCAATGGCGCACAGGAATACATTGTTTGGCAAGTATTTGAGCCAAAAATTGATTGGTTTAGTTTACAAGATGGCGATTATATTTCCTTGATTCCGAATGAAGAAGGTGTAATTTGTTCTCAAGTATTTCCCGGATTGTGGCTAGATTTGAACGCGATGTTACAAGGAGATATGCAGCGAGTTTTAGCAATTTTACAAGGGGGGATTAATTCGATTGAACATCAAGAATTTGTGCAAAAGTTAGTAGAAAAAAAGCAACATTATAGGAAGTAATAAAAATGGTAGATGAAACTGAACTAATTAATATAGCTATAACTAATATCAGGAAAGTCTTAGAATTTGATCCTTACAAAAGTTATTCTGGGATAAATAATCGAGAAGAATTTAAACAACTAATAGCACTAGATCCTGCTTTTGGTGTTTTGGGATTAGATGACGAAAGATATATTATTGCTAGAGTAGGTGGAAATCTTGTCACCTCTTTACACCGTAAACTTGGTGATATGTATCAAGCATTATTTAGCTACCTTTTGATCGATAGTTTTTCATTAAATGAAAACGATCTACATTTCAGCATAGAAGTTAGAATTGGGGAGCGTGTTCAACTTCGTTCTACTGACGGTTTAATTAAAAAGGATAAATTTAATTACCGTATCCCTGAAAATTGGATGAATTATCAAGGAATAGGTTTTGAAATTCGTTCCTGCTATCAAATTGGTGACTCAAAGAGAATCCAAGCAGACTATGATATGTCCTTAGTCTTAAAATCTTACAAAATTTTGCCTGTCATGTTAATTTTCTGTAATACATCTCTAAAAAGTCCTTTAGCTAGGTTATCTAAAAGTTGGGAACTTTACGAAGGGATGAACAGTTTCAACGTAGTTGAATCAATAACCGGCTTTAACTTATATAACTTCCTTCAGAACAATTCTCAAACACTCAAACAAGAAATAGATCGTATATTTACTAACTTCTAACACAAACAGCCGTTTCATAAAGCCGTTGTTTCCCCCCCCTTTTTCTAAAAGAGACTATTCTTTCAACTTCAAAACCTTCGTGAACAAAAAGCTTACCCAAGATAGATTCAGTAAATATCTCTACACCTGAAAGTCTCGAATTTCCTACAATATATACACCCCGAAATTTAGTTGCCTTAACCATCTTAATAAATTTAATATGTTGCCACATATCAATAAAATATTTAGTCGCATAATTACACATTAAAACACTTTTTTGTTGTAATTCTTCGTAATAACAGAGATATGGTTTAATCTCACTTGGAACTAGGATCAATTCATTTTGTAAAACAGATGTTGCTTTACCCCAAGTTCCACCAACTGCTTGTAAATCAATTTTTGTAGCTTCTCTAATATTATCTAAAATTTCCATGAAGTACAATTGTGGTCTAGTTTGATGAACATAACTATAACGATTTGGATAAGGAGGTGAAGTAATTACAAAATCAACAGGACTATTTATTTGTTTTTGTAAATTATGAGTTGAGTTGCCTATTATAATTTTTCCTAGTTCTGAAAATGAGATTTCTTTGCTATTTAGACTTATTAAATCAGCCTGAATTATCCCTAAATTTTTACTCACCTCCGACAAAACATCAATGTTTCTTTGATGATTGTCGTCAAAAGTAATTGTGGGATGATTCCTATGAATATTTGCACAATCTAAACACGCTTCATTTACTGCAATCCATAAATAATCTTTAACTGGAAAATAGTCTGGATTTAACATTACTTCACGAAAGACAATCAAATCTTTAAGAACATATTTTTTCCACCATCTAAACACATTATGAATGATCGGAATATTTGTATTAAATACTCTGAGTACATCTTCAAGAGAAAAACTTTTAAACTCCTGAATTAAACTAGATACCTCTATCAAATATTTCTCAAATAGATGAAGATTGCTTATATTCCATCTCAGAGATTTACTCCCAACTTGTTGTAATAAAGGGTTGATTTCAATTCCTAAAGTTTTGATTCCCTGTTTTTGACATTCTATAGATGTTGTACCTCTACCACTAAAGGGATCGACTACAAAATGTTCTTTAGTAATTAGTAATTCTTTCAGCCAAAATCTTACTAAACTTGGTGAGTAGCTTGGAGTAAGGCGATACCATCGATGAACCGACTCAAGCTGTCCAGCTTTGAAAGTAATATCTCCTATATCTATTTCCTGATAATCAAAACCAGAATTTTTGATGTTTCTATGAAAACACCTCGAAAGATCGTTAATATTGGGTTCAAATAGTGATAACTGGTGAAACATAGGTAATATTCTTATAGATGGTTAATCAAATAATTTTTTATTCCACGAATTTTGACAACAATATCATAATTCTCTACATTACCACATTTTCCCATAAGCTATTTCAATAGATAATTTACCAGTTTTGTTAGATTCGGCAAAACTATTGGAATCCAAAGTCTGTCAGAATGGATATTTAACCTCACTCAGATTATTTATGACTAAACCACTTGAGACATCTAGGCCAAGAGAAATACTCAGCTTCAGTTTTCTACTATTTGGGGCGGCTGTGGTACTACTTCCCCTTGTGGTTGTAATTTTCACATCTTTCTCGTCCCCTTCAGTGAAAGCGACGGGTTTAACATTCGCTAATTATCTCGAAGCTTGGAATCGGGGTAATTTTTGGCTGGCTTTTGCTAATTCTACCTTGGTGGCGTTAGCGGTGACGATTTTGCAAGTAATTACCTCGGCTTTAGCTGGTTATGCTTTGGCTAGGTTACAGTTTCGAGGGCGACAAGCTTTAATTTTAATAGTTTTAGCAACTTTAGTAATTCCGTTTCAGTTATTAGTAATTCCCATATTTCTAGTTTTGAAGTGGGGAAATTTATTGAATACTTACGGGGCTTTAATTTTACCTACAGCGGCTAATGGTTTTGGGATTTTTTTGATGCGCCAATATTTTAGCTCAATTCCTGTGGAATTAGAGGAAGCCGCAGTGTTAGATGGCGCGAATCGGTGGCAGGTTTTATGGTTAGTAATGTTACCTTTAGCTCGTCCGGCTTTAGTAACATTATGTTTGCTGACTTTTATTGGTGAATGGAATGATTTGTTTAAGCCTTTGGTGTTTACAACTCGACCGGAGTTAAAGACGGTGCAGTTAGTTTTGTCTGAGTTTCAAGAGCAATTTACGAGTAGTTGGCAGTTATTAATGGCGGCAGTTGTGATTGCGACTTTGCCGGTAGTATTATTATTTTTGGCTGGCCAAAAGCAGTTTATTCGGGGGATTGCAGCGACGGGAATTAAGAATTGAGTTGAGAGGGGTTTGTCTAGTTATCTACTTCTAATTTTCTACTATAATTAAAACTGAACTGAAGGAAGTTAAAGCTATGTCAATCATAAAAAAAGTCCGTTGGACAAGCGCTGATTTAGAATATTTGCCTGATAATGGCAACCGTTATGAGATTATTGAAGGAGAATTAGTCGTGACAAGAGCCCCCCACTGGAAGCATCAAAATATTGTTGATAATGCTTGCAGAATGTTAAATAGCTGGTCGATAGAGACGGGTTTAGGTAGGGCTGCAACAACTCCAGGTATTATCTTTATAGATGGTGATAATGTGATTCCTGATGTGGTTTGGGTAAGCAATGAACGTTTAGCGGAAATATTAGATGAATCTGGGCATTTGCGTGGGGTTCCAGAGTTAGTGATTGAGGTGATGTCTCCAGGTGAGGAAAATGAGAAACGCGATCGGCAATCTAAGTTAAAATTATATTCTGTTCAAGGAGTGCGAGAATATTGGATTTTTGACAGAATACAGCAAAAAATTGAGGTTTATCGACGGGAAAATGGGGTATTGAAGTTAGCTCTTACTTTGTTTAAAGAAGATAATTTAGCCAGTCCTTTGTTACCCGGTTTTAGTGTGTCGGTGGCGGTATTATTTGCTTAGATTTTGCTTAGATGGTATCTACATCTACAGATTTAAACAGCAGAGTTTTTATTCATTCGCTTGATTAAGCGCTGAATAAAAAGTTGAATTGCTAACCCCATTAAACCGATAGCGGCTAAGGCAAAAACACCTGTGCCTAAAGCTACCATTCCTACTACTAAAGTGCGGACGGCAGAGGCAATGTTAAGCACTGTGATGTTATCAGAATGGGTTGGTTTACTAGCAAAGGTCTGGGCAATTGATGCGGTTAATAAATAAAGGCCTGATGCAAAAAAAGCGGCAATCATTGAACCAGTAATGCAGCGCAAAATACTGGTTTGTTCATCAGGATTTGGGGGTTGAGAATTGGGGGTTGGATTAGTGAGGTTAGTCATAGTTTAATGAGAATGTTAATCAGAGGCAATGCGAATGCCAGTATTACTAAATTTTGCCACCCACAGGTCTAAATCGGGAGAGGCGATCGCGTTTTTTACCCGTTCTTTAACCTGTTCTGCTTCAGCGAGGGATTCTGTTAAAGCGAACACCGTTGGTCCGGAACCAGACATCATTGTTCCCAACACGCCTAGTGATTGAAATACCTGTCGTAATTCCAATACTTGGGGATAGACAGGTAAGGCGACTTTCTCTAAATCATTATGCAGTAATTGTCCGATTTTTGCAATATCTTTGTGCGCGATCGCGGCTATCATTGGTCCAGAATGTACTTTTTGTCTGCGGCATTCTACATCATTTGGTGTACAATAGGAACTACTAAATTGTTGCCGATAAGTTTGATAAGCCCAGGCGGTAGAAATTGATAAATTACGATATTTTGCCAACACAACATAGAGACGATCTAAGTCGGGTAATGGTGAAAGTTCCTCACCTCTACCTGTTGCTAAAGCTGTTCCTCCCGCAATACAAAAAGGAATATCGGAACCCAATTGAGCCCCCAATTCTTGTAATTCTGACTGCGTAAGTCCGAGTTGCCACATTAAATCTATTCCCACTAAAACAGCCGCAGCGTCGGCAGATCCGCCGGCTAAACCTGCGGCTACGGGAATGTTTTTATGAATGATAATTTCCACGCCGCCATACCTCGCAAAAGCGGTAGGAAATTGTCTAGCAAGTAAATCTGCTGCACGATAAGCGAGGTTATTTTTATCAGCAGGAACTTGGGCATTATCGCAACGGACACGGATGATTTCTGTACCAATGGGTCGCAAGTCAATGCGATCGGCTAAATCTATACTTTGGAGTACCATTGCCAATTCGTGATAGCCACCGATAGGCGAATCACCGATGATTTCTAAGTATAGATTGATTTTGGCTGGAGCAATCAGAGAATAGGGGCGCATAAGTATGGATAATTTAGGAGGTAATTCCCTCGTTATGAATTAATTTACATTAGTCTGCGATTATAATCAATCTCTTTATAATTGCTTAACATAAAACTACGCATAACTTCACACATCTACTTGTAAGTTGTTACTTAAAACCACCCATTGGGCTACACTTAAATCTTCCGCCCGGCATTGAGGATTTATTTGTAGTTTTTCCAGTAATTTAGTTAAATTATCTAACTCAATTATACCTTTTAAATTGTTGCGTAGCATCTTGCGCTTACTGCCAAAACCGAGTTTAATTAAACTCTCCAATTTTTCGGGATTAATCGCTGGCGGTTCTATGATTCTGGGACGCAATCGCACGACAGCAGAATCAACTTTTGGTGGTGGATAAAAAGCTTTTGCTGGTACGTCACAAATTAGTTCGCATTCTGCTAAATATTGCACTCGCACTGACAAAGCACCAAAAGCTCTTGAACCAGGTTTAGCATACAGCCTTTCTGCCACTTCTTTCTGCACTAACAACACGATTAAATCAAAAGTTTTAGTTGCTGGAGATGAGATTCTACCGATTAGTTTTTCGATGATTGGTCCAGTGATATTATAGGGAATATTAGCCACAACTTTGTTAGGGTTTTGAAATTTAGGAAACATAGCTAGTTGCTCCTCTAAATCCATTGCGAGTATATCACCTTGGATTAGTAAAAGATTGTCAATTTTACCCATTTGTTGGGCTAATTTTTCGCACAAATTACGGTCAATTTCTACAGCGATAACTGACTGCGCCCCAGGCAATAATCTCCGAGTTAAAATTCCTGTGCCTGGACCAATTTCTAGTACGCGATCGAGCGATAAATCAGCAGCTTTAATAATCTGATTTAAGGCTTTTTCGCTCTTGAGCCAATGTTGAGCAAATCGCTTTCGGGGTTGAGGTTCCCGCATCTTGAATTACCTATTGGATAATCTAATTGCCGTAATTATGAATTATATCATCGGTTTGTCATCCTCGCGTAAATATTTGTGACTGTTGAATTTAATTTAGAATAATGTTAAACTATTTTCTAATTGCTCAAGGTAAACTATGTTGCAAGCCACAAGCCAACTAACACTCCAAGAATTTTTTGCTCTCTCCTCCGCTGAGGGTGATATTACCTACGAACTTATTGATGGTCAGGCGATACCAAAGATGTCACCTAAATTTTCTCATTCTAAGCTCACTCGGGCATTCCTATATTTGATTGATTCCTGGTGTGATGGAGGTGGTGAAGTATTGCCAGAATGGGCTATTCAGTTAACTAAAAAAGGTCAAAATTGGGTTCCCACTCCCGATCTTTTATATATTTCCTATGAGCGCTTACCAGTAGATTGGAATCAAGATGAAGCCTGTCCATTTCCCCCAGAATTAGTAATAGAAATTATCTCCCCAGGACAGACTTTTGAGCAACTGGCAGCTAAAGCAAGAGATTATTTAGATGCTAAAGTATTGCGAGTATGGGTAGTAGATAGCAAAGCCAGAAGCATTACTGTTTTTTATCCCGATGCGCCACCGCAAATTTATATGGGAGATATGTTGTTAACAGATTCACTTTTTGAAGGATTAGAATTTACCGCCGAACAAATATTTCAAAAGGCAAAAATACCACCGAATAACAGGTAAACAATGCTACAAACCAAAAGCCAACTAACACTCCAAGAATTTTTCGCTCTTTCCCCTGGTGAGGGTGATATTACTTATGAACTTATTGATGGTCAAGCTGTACCAAAAATGTCACCTAAAAAATTTCATTCTAAACTCACTCGTACTTTCCTAAGTTTAATTGAAAATTGGGCTGATGGGCGGGGAGAAGTCTGTCCAGAATTAGCAATTTCTTTAAGGAAAAAAGGGCGAGACTGGGCACCAACACCGGACATTTTATATATTTCTAATGAAAGTTTACCTGATGATTGGGAGCAAGATGGAGCTTGTTCTGTTCCCCCAGAATTAGTGATAGAAATTATCTCCCCAGGACAGACTTTTGGGCAACTGGCAGCTAAAGCAAGAGATTATTTAGATGCTAAAATATTGCGGGTATGGATAGTAGATAGCAAAGCCAGAAGCATTACTGTTTTTTATCCCGATGCGCCACCGCAAACTTATATAGGAGATATGTTGTTAACAGATTCACTTTTTGAAGGATTAGAATTTACCGCTGAGGAGATATTTCAAAAGGCAAAAATACCACTGGATAATAACTAAAATCTCATCTTTTTTTGGAACAATTGTTTGTTATTGAGAACACAAAGTTAGGAAGATTTGTATATTTTTGTTAAAATCTGACCTTAACCGGAAAAGTTTTGCCACAATTGTATTGTATTCATCAGCCTCTACAGGAGATAACCTGTGAAATATAAAATTCGTTATAAACCATCCTTTGCGGCTATTTTTGTCACCCTCGGACCAGGTGAAAGTATTACCGCCGAAGCGGGTGCAATGACTAGCATGGATGGTCAACTTTCGATGGAAACTGAATTTTCAGGTGGCTTTTTTTCTGCGTTACTCAAAAAGTTTTTTGGTGGTGAATCGCTGTTTGTTAATAAATTCATCAATCAAACTCAATCACCTCTGCAAGTTGTCTTAACTCAGCCGACAATCGGTGATATAGAAGCTGTGGAATTAGAAAGCGATCGCGAAATTTGTTTTCAATCCGGCGCTTATATTGCTCATACAAAAGGGCTGAAAGTTGGCGTAGGTTGGGCGGGTTTTGCTAGTTGGTTTGCTGGGGAAGGACTCTTCAAATTAAAAGTTAGTAGTAACGGTAAAGGAGTAGTTTTTTTTGGTGCTTATGGCGGTATTACCAAGAAAAGAATTACAGGCGATTTTGTGGTTGATAGCGGCCACTTGATCGCCTACGAACCGGGAATTAAAATGAGTGTTGGTATGGCAGGAGGATTATTTGGTTCAATCACTTCAGGTGAAGGATTTGTGAATAAGCTTTCAGGAAAAGGAGATATTTATTTGCAGTCTCGTAGTATTGATGGTTTAGTTAAGTTTTTACGTCCCAAATTCTTTTAATTTTGCAATATGAGGCAGCAATAATGGAAATAAAAATTTTGCAGCAACCTGATTGCGCGATCGCCCACGTTACTTTTAAAGCCGGCGAAGAATTAGTAGCAGAAGCAGGTGCAATGATTGCCATGTCTGGCTACATTAATGTTAGCACTACCCTGCGACAAGGTAAAGGCGGCGGCGTTTTAGGCGGACTGAAACGAATGTTAGGAGGAGAATCATTATTTCTCAGTGTTTTTCGCTCTCCCACTGCTGGAGGTGAAGTATTTTTAGCTCCCAAACTTCTTGGTGATATGGTTCATTATCAAGTATCTAATGTCGGGTTAGTAGTACAAGCAACTTCCTATTTAGCTAGTAGTTCTAATGTTGATATTGACTTAGGATTTCAAGGTTTTAAATCACTGTTTTCAGGAGAATCAATTTTTTGGTTAGATATCAGCGGTAGAGGTGATTTACTTCTGAGCTCTTTTGGAGCAATTTATGAGATTGAAGTTGATGGCGAATATGTGGTAGATACCGGCCATATTGTTGCCTTTGAAAAGACTCTAAATTTTACAATTGGCAAACCTGGCTCTAGTTGGATAGGTGCTTTTCTAGGTGGTGAAGGGTTAGTTTGTCGATTTAAAGGCAAAGGCAAATTATTTTGCCAAACCCACAATACATTAGCTTTTGGTCAATTAATTGGCCCGCAATTGCCACCGAGATAATATAACTGTTAACTGTTATTTGTTATTTGTTATTTGTTATTTGTTAACTGTTAACAGTTAACTGTCAACTGTCAACTGTCAACTGTCAACTGTCAACTGTCAACTGTCAACTGTTCACTGTCAATGGAGAAAGAATAATGACAAATCAAATTGATTATACCATTGAGCATTCACCTTCCTATGCTTCACTGCGATTAGACTTAAAGAAAAATGAAACTGTTTTTGTCGAATCAGGAGCAATGGCAGCAATGGACTCTTGCATTAAAATGAAATCGAAAGTGCAAGGGGGATTAATGAAAGGAATTGGTCGAATGTTAGGAGGTGAATCACTATTTGTAAGTGAGTTTACTGCGGAAGGAAAACCGGGGCAGTTATTTGTTTCTCCAGGTGTTCCCGGAGATATTCAGCATTATTATCTTGATGGTAATAGCTTAATGGTGCAATCTTCTGGCTTTGTTGCTTCTAGTCCCAGTGTGACTATTGACACAAAATTTCAAGGTGTTAAAGGCTTTTTTAGTGGGGAATCACTATTTTTGATTAAAGCTAGTGGCAGTGGTAATTTTTGGTTTTCTTCCTACGGTGCAATTGTTGAAATTCCCGTTGATGGCGATTATGTTGTCGATACCGGTTACATTGTGGCCTTTGAAGATACTCTGAATTATAATGTAGAAATGATGGGAGGCTTATCTTTTAAAAGTCTAAGAACTGGGATTTTAGGCGGTGAAGGATTGGTTTGTCGCTTCCGAGGTCAAGGTCGTTTGTGGGTGCAATCGCGCAATCTATTTCCTTTGCTCAATTTCTTAAATCCTTTCCGTCCAGTTAAAAACGATTAACTAATATCCTTAATTATTTATTAAGTGTGAAACAATTTCCATTTCCCCTACGCTTTTCAATTCCGATCATTCTCCTGGTACTTGGCAGTTTCCTGGGATTATTTTCTTTTAAACAAGAGATATCCCAGTTCGATGTCGATGCCGAAGAAGAAATTAGCCACGATGCCAAATTCACTGGGACTCAAACAGCAGAAACCTTAGAGTATTTATATCGCAAAGGCGATATTGAGCAAGCGGAAATTATAATTAGCAAGAGCCAGGGAGATATCAACATTAAATTAGCCTTATTATGCGATGAAAATAATCAGGTACTCTTAGCAACTCGTTATGAACTACGGCAGCAACCAGTGAGTAACACCCTCGATGTAAATATCTTAGCAGCCTTAGAAAAGAGTCGTCAAACAATGGCATATCAAGCTATTATCTCCCAGGATAAACAGACTCTCTGGGCAATTCATCCGGTACTTTTGGGAGCTATACCTGGTGAACTACGTCCGTCAAGAGTTGGCACACTTCTGCTGAAATATGACATAACAGCTATCAAACAACGTACATATAATAATGCTTTACAAAGATCCATCAAAATGATTATTGGACTGGCTTTAGTTTGCGTGATTCTTTGGTTCTTTTTTGATAAAACTATCACCCAACGTGCGGCTAGATTAGTAGCAACTAGCAAAAGTTTGACTGTCGGAGAATTAGGTACTCGCGCCTCATTGCAAGGCTCCGACGAACTAGCTCAAATAGCAACGGCTTTTAACAAAATGGCAGCCTGGATTCAGAGCAATACGGAGGAACTTCATCACGCCCTAGAAGTAAAAGAGGCACTGGCGATCGCGGCTTTTTCTCAAACTCAAAACCTGGAAAAAACCTTACAGGAATTAAGAAAAACACAAGCTCAATTAATTCAAACTGAAAAAATGTCTAGTCTAGGTCAGATGGTAGCAGGTGTCGCCCATGAAATTAATAATCCCGTCAACTTTATTCATGGCAACCTTACCCATGTTACTGAATATATAAATAATTTATTGCATTTAATTAACTTGTATCAGCAGCGCTATCCTGATGATGCCGTAATGCAAGAACATCTTGAAGATATCGACTTAGAATTTCTGAGTCAAGACTTACCCAAAATATTAAGCTCCATGAAAATAGGGACTAACCGCATTCGAGAAATTGTACTGACTTTACGAAATTTCTCGCGATTAGATGAAGCCGACATGAAACCTGTTAATATCCATGAAGGTATCGATAGCACTCTACTAATTTTGAACGATCGCCTTAAAGCTAAAGGAGAGCATCTCGCAATAAATGTGATTAAGGAATATGCAAACTTACCAAAAATTGAGTGCTATGCTGGGCAATTGAATCAAGTATTTATGAATATTCTCAGCAATGCTATTGATGCGTTGCACGAATACGATCGAGAGCGAAAGCTAAAGCAATCTTCCTTAGCTTTGATGGGATCAAATCCCCAGGATAAAGAAGTCTTACTGAAAATTAATCAGCCTAATAATATCACCATTAAAACTCAAGTTTTTAACTCTGATTGGGTGACTATTTCTATTCACAATAATCGGTCAGAAATCAGTCACGATACGATCGATAAACTCTTCGATCCCTTTTTTACGACGAAACCAGTAGGTCAGGGAACTGGCTTAGGATTATCTATCAGCTATCAAATTGTGGTAGATAAGCATCATGGTTCTCTAACCTGCATTTCTGAGCCTGACCAAGGTGTAGAATTTTTGATTAAGATTCCTATCAAACAGTCGTCAAAACAGATTAAACAAGGATAAAATAAAATGGATATTAACAAGTATGGAGGATTAAAATATATGGTCAAGTTAACTTCTGAATTGTACAATCGATTGTGTTGCCAGTTGCGTGGCTGGTGGCCCGCAGCTTTAGCAACATTAACTGCCAGTGTTTTAATTCTAGTTAGTTGTGCCAAAGAACCGGCGGTTCCCTTGCGAGTTGGTTCCAATCTTTGGCCTGGTTATGAGACTTTGTATCTGGCTCGTAGCTTAGGTTACTATGACAATACTCCCATTCAATTAATTGATTATCCTTCAGGGACAGAACAGGTGAAAGCCTACCGCAATGGTGAAATTGAAGCAGCAGGAATATCGATAGATCAAGCTTTAGTTTTGGCCGCAACTAATCCAGATGTACGGATTATTGGGGTGATGGATTTCTCGGAAGGGGGGGATGTAATTATAGCCAAACCTGACATTCCTAATATGCAGGCTTTAAAAGGTAAAAAGGTGGGGGTAGAATCAAGTGCTTTGGGAGCATTTTTTATTACCCGTGCTTTAGAGAAATCAGGAATGTCTCTCAAGGATATTGAAATTGTTCCATTAGGGGTATCTGAACACGAACGTGCTTTTAAGAATGGTACTGTGGACGCTGTTGCTACTTTTGGGCCTGCCTATACTAATCTGATGGCAGTAGGGGCAAAATTAGTGTTTGATAGTTCACAAATTCCGGGTGAGATTGTGGATGTTTTGATTGCACGCCAGAGTGTAATTGATAAGCAGACAACTACGTTGCAAACTTTAGTTAATGGTCGATTTCGGGCTTTGGATTATTTAGCAAAAAATCCCCAGGATGCGGCGAGTCGAATTGCGCCTCGGACTCAGGTTACTCCCGATCAATTTTTGGCATCATTAAAGGGGCTTCGCAGTCCTGATTTACAGGAAAATCAAAAGTTATTAGGTAAAACTGATTCTTCTTTGTTGAATACAATTAAACGTCTATCGGCGGTGATGTTAGAAAAGAAGTTGTTACCGGGAAATGTAGATCCTTCGCTGTTGTTAGACGATCGATTGGTCAAGAATGTGAAAATTTAAAATTTCTAATAGCTAATGACTATTTAATCTTATGTCAAATGATGAATTTAGTTCTCGTAATGCCCCAACCAGCAATCGCCAATTGTTGATTATTTTGACTATTTTTCTGGCATTTGTTGTTGGTTTAATTTGGCTTTTAGTATTTTTAGTTGATAGTTTAGTTTGGGTAATTCCTGTTAGTCTTGAACAGCAGCTTGGTAAATTAATGACTCCGGCTTACGAACAAATCGCTAAACCTTCTCCGGCTCAAGATACGCTCAATCAACTTTTAGATAGACTAGAAACTAAGTTAACTAAAGAACAGTCAGAAGGGCGAAATTATAGAGTTTTATATGTACCACAACCAACGGTAAATGCTTTAGCAATACCGGGCGATACTGTGATTATTTTTTCTGGTTTAGTGGCTCAGGCAAAATCAGAAAATGAGTTAATGATGGTATTAGGTCACGAACTTGGTCATTTTGCTCACCGGGATCATTTACGAAGTTTAGGTAGAAGTTTGCTTTTTCAAATTGTACTATCTTACTTTTTTGGGGATTTAGGTTCACTTCAATCTGCTATTTCTACGGTGTCTAGCGCTCAATTTTCTCAACAGCAAGAGCGTCAAGCTGATGAATTTGGCTTGTCACTTTTGCAAGCTACTTATAATCATGTGGCGGGTGCTACTGATTTTTTTGAGCGTATTAGTGAGAAACAAGGCGATATTTTTACTGCTTTTTTAGCTAGTCATCCAAATCCCCGCGATCGCGTGACTAAATTAAAACAATTAATCGAGCAACGTCATTATAAAATGGGAGAAAAATCCCCTCTTCCGCCAACTTTAAAATTGTAATAAGTAGCTGGAAAAAATTACCTTAAATCTGCGTAAATCATCACATTTTAGCTAAATGTTTTTGTAACAAATTATGGATAAACCTATAGCGATTTTTGCCAATTTTTTGCAACAATAATCTTTCACTGGCATAACATAAAAAACGCTGATAATTCCAGGGAATATAACTATGCTGCCATAATACAAACCGCAGTATAAAATTCTCAATAGCTGGAACTTTAAAAGCAGGGCGATCGGCAAATATTACCCCAAGAACTCCCGCAATTAATCCAGCAATAAAACCCCAAATTTCAGGCAAGATAAATGCTAAAATAAACCCTACAGTTAGAGCTAAACTTGTCCCTTTAATCAGTCTAACTCCCGTCCAATAAATCTGTTGTTCTTTCTCAGTTTGCAACCAACTAGGCGACATTTTCCCCAAGGAAAAATCTATCAAATTCTCTTCTTCCATTCTTGTCGCCAGCCACGCTAACCAATGGCGAATTTTTTCGGGGCGTGGTTCTTTACCTTTAGGATACCATTTTTGATTAATTTCCCGTGTCATTTGGCGGCGAATATAAGCATTTAATAGATATTGGCGCTGCGCTTCGGGAGAAGGAAGGCGTTTCCAAGATTCAATTAAAATTTCCTCATAGGCCAAAGTTAACATATTTAAAAACAAGGGAGTTTTTGCTAATTTTAACAATTCAGGATTACCCTCAATGCTGTACCAAACTTCTCGACTTCTAGCACCGATCAAATATTCACGGATTTTAGTTTCTGTCAGAGGTTTTAACAAAATTGCGGCTCGGAGTTTGAATCTATTTTTACATTTTTTGTAAGCTTCAAAACTACTACAAACAACTAAATTCTTAGGTGCAAATTCACTTTCAATAAATTGATTTATTGCCTGAATTAAAGGATCGTGACGTTCACTAGCAATTTCATCTAATCCGTCAAATAGTGGTAATAATTGCTGCTGAGAAAGCCACTTTTGACTGAGTTCGACTGGAATGTTATACTTAATTTTAATTTGTTCTACTAACCAATCTGCGATCGCGATCGAATCATCTGGCAATGAAGCTAAATTTAGCACTATCGGACAGGCTAAATTTGCATCATTTTCTGCTCTATTTATCAGTTTTGCTGCCAATTCTAGCAATGTTGTAGTTTTACCAGCCCCAACTGCTCCCAAAATCACTAACTTTCCATCCAGGCGATCGAAAAGTTTAGCAATTCCAGCATTTTGTGACACTGGAAAACTAGGGCGATTGCCAATTTTTAGGTCGATATCCCACAATCGCCGCGACTGTTGTGGTGGATTTTCACCTGACAAATTCAGCAATACAGCTTTATGTAAAGACTGCGATCGCCCCGCTTGAACTTCCCGCTTAACCTGAGCTAATAAACTCTCGCGAGGTGATTTTTCTTTCAAAGTATTTAATCTTAACATTTTACTTATTTAAGTATCCCTCACAAGCGCAACTTTAAATGTTAAACTTTCAGAAACTTCCTGAAAAAGTCGGTAATACTATGTAAAGTTTAAAACAAATTAAAGGCTTAATTTGCCAAATTTGTTATAAAAATTATTGGGATTCATAAATTAGGTATAAATCATGTCCTTCAAACCTAACCAAACAATCATAGCAGGCTTAGTTGGAGTTGCCACAGCTTTCGGTGTCGCCGTTGCCACAATTCAGTCACAATCAGCTTTTCACGCATCTGAACCACAAATTCCATCCCAGAATATCCCTACACCATCCTCAACATTAAACCCCGAAACCGCCACAAATGTTTCAGTCGATACCACTAACCCAGAATCTGTTAAACCTCAGCCGATTGTCATCTCGCCGCCAGATTCGGGATGCAAAATTAGCATGGCTTTAGTGGCTGACCCCAACCCGCCCCTAAATGTACGCGATCGCCCCCAACTTAATGATAGTAAAATCATTGGTAAACTCACAAATAATAGCTTTGTTTCTGTTAGCAATGAGCAAAATGGCTGGTTACAAATTACCGAACCCGTAGCAGGTTGGATTGCCAAGAATAGAACTAAAAGTAGTTGTCCAAACGTTAAACAAAGGATTAGTTTTTATCCAGGTGGAACTGAGGCGATAGTCAAAGGTGAAATTATCGGCGGTGGTAGCCATTCTTACTTAATTAATGCTACTAAAGATCGGAGGATAACACTAAAAAATTATCAACAATTTCCTCCTTTTATTCTCACACCAGATGGTAAATTATTGGCACAACCACGCGAATTAGAAGGTAAGACAGAGTGGACAGGAACAATCCCAGTTACGGGAGACTACACTTTACAACTTGATTCAAATTACAAGGGATATAAATACAACTTTTCTGTTGAGATAAAATGAGCAATATCACTTGGAACACTCCACCGCAAAAAATGATATTATCGAGTAATAATATCCATATTTGGCGTGCTAATCTCCACTTACCTATTGAGCAAATAGAGACGTTTTTTCAGACGCTCTCTGCTGACGAAAAAATTAGAGCCGAGAAATTTCACTTCGATCGCCATAGAAACTTTTTCATCGCTGCTCGTGGAATATTAAGGGCAATTTTAAGCCGCTATTTAGAAATAAAACCCCATCAACTGCGGTTTAATTATAGCACTCGCGGCAAACCGGAAATAGCGGAAAATTGCGGAGTGAAAAATCTCGAATTTAATTTGTCTCACTCTGAAGAAATTGCCATTTATGGCATTACTTGTGCTAGTAAAATTGGCATTGATATCGAAAAGATTCGCTCGATTGATGATGCCGAACAAATTGCTAAACGTTTCTTTGCAGCTAGAGAATGCTCTTGGTTGAGCGAAATTTCTCCATCAGAAAAGCCAGCCGCATTTTTTAGGTTGTGGACTTGCAAAGAAGCTTATTTAAAAGCAATTGGAGAGGGATTAGCTTTCGGATTAGATCGGTTTGAGATTAGTTTTTCTTCAAGCGAATCACCTACAATTATTAGTATTCAAGGGAGCGATCGAATAGAAATACCTTGGTTTTTGCAGCAGTTAACTCCCGTTTCGGGATATGTAGGATCGGTCGCAGTTAAAGTAGATAATCCCTGCTTTCATTATTGGCAATGGCCAGGAAATTATACCAACTCCAACAGCTAACACAGGACTTAGGAATAGAAATTAAATAATTCGCTTGTTCGTAGTAAGCGCTTTAGCGCTAAAGCGCTTACTACGAACCAGATCGTCAAGTTAATTCTTTCGCCCGTACTTCTAACGGTATTTCCACAGGTTTGCCATCGCCAGATTCTAATACTTTTGATTCCCCATCATCCGCCTTAGTTCTATTTAGCATCCCATTCAACTTTTCAGCTAAAATATCTCGCTGATTAATCAGGTAAATACTAACTAAAGTTAGCGTTACTCCCATTGACTGTATGGGATTCAGTACCTCACCTAAGAATAAATTGCCAAACAATAAAGCAAAAACAGGAGTTAAGAAAGTTAAGGAACTTAAACTTGTCAAACTACCACTAGAGGCAAAGTAAAAGAATAAACCGTAGGCGATCGCACTGCCAAATACCGTCGAATAACCCAACGCCATCCAGCCAGAAAAATCAATATTCACAAACTGTTGTGATTCTGTTAAAGCCGAAAGCCCAAACAATGGCAACCCACCCAAAATCATGTGCCAACCCGTCGCCGCCACTGGATCGGCATAGCGACAAACCCAGCGCAGCAAAACCGTACCCACAGCCATCGACAACGCCGCCAACAGCATCAACCATTCCCCACTTTGGAACAACTCCCCAAGCCCCGCAGAGGTCGTCTGAGTGAGTTCGGGATTTAACCAACCTAAAATTAAGCTCTGCGGCAAACCAATTAAACTGATGCCCACAATCCCGATCGCCAGCCCCAACCAGCCCCAAAGTCCAATTCGCTCCTGAAACAGCCACAGCGATAAAATAGCCACCGCCAGCGGTTGAGAATCAATCATCACCGAGCCCAAACCCGCACCGGTTCTAGCTAAACCTTCAGCCAAAAAGCCTTGAAACAGCAAACCATCCACCAATGCAAACAGCGAAATCCACAACCAAGCTTTCCCACTCTGGGGCTGGGGTTTACCCATCGCCGCTGCTGCTAACAACACCAATACACCCGCCGGCACTAAACGCACCCCGGCGACAAATAAGGGCGTTGTATGGGGCATAACACCTTTCATCGCTACCATCGCCGTTCCCCACAGGAAAAACGGTGCGATTAGCAACAGCGGCGCAAAGGGCAATTTTGACTCAGTAAGCTTTAGCTGCATGATGATGGCTCCAAAGAATTAATTATCGGTATATTAATTATTATGAAGTAATTTTAAGATTTGTGTGCAATGTTAACAAGCAATATCGCGATCGCGCCACCGCTACCACATTGCGTTTTAGCCATACTTGCATTTCTGCCAACGCAGATAAGGTATCTAGCGATCGCTTTTGTGCTGGTGAAAAACTATCTACAAAGCTATTTTATGCAGTTTTGATGGGTAAAGTAATCATAAACTCAGTTCCTTGTCCTAACATAGAGTTAACATAAATATTGCCGCAATGTTTTTCTACTACAATTTGTCGCGCGATCGCGAGTCCCAATCCCGTACCTTTTCCGACTTCCTTCGTAGTAAATAAATGGTCAAAAATCTTTGGTTTTACTGCTTCTGGCATTCCCATTCCATTATCCGCGATCGAGATTGTTACTTGATTACTTTCAACTGAAGTTTTCACCGTAATTCGGTTAGGATTAACCTTAATTTCATCAAAGGTTTTCCCATTATTTGACTCATCTAAAGCATCGATCGCATTACTCAAAAGATTCATAAATACCTGATTTAATTGCCCTGGAAAACAATCGATTTTGGGTAAATCACCATAATATGTAACCACTTCAATAGCTGGGCGTTTTTCATTAGCTTTCAGGCGATGTTTGAGAATTAAAAGTGTACTCTCAATTCCTTCATGGATATTAAATGCAACTTTATAATCCTTATCCGCACGGGAGAAAGTTCTCAAACTGGTGCTAATATTTTTGAGCCTGTCACAAGCCATTACCATCGCATCAAGCGTCTTTGGCAAGTCTTCTAAACTATACTCTAAATCAATCTCTTCCGCGTGTTCTTGGATTTCTTCACTAGGATTTGGTAGACTTTCTTGATATAATCTGAGATGTTCCGCAATCTCAACAAATGTAGGCTTTACTTGTGCAAGACTAGCCGAAATAAAGCCTAAAGGATTATTCATTTCGTGAGCCACCCCAGCCACTAAATTTCCCAATGCTGACATCTTTTCACTTTGCACTATTTGTAATTGTGCTTGTTGTAAATCCCGGAATGCTTGTTGAGATGCTTGATACAAACGGGCATTTTCTAAGGAAATGGCAGCTTGAGCGCAAATTAGATTAAGAACTTCCACGCGATCGCTAGTAAACGCTCCCACCGTCAGATTATTTTCCAAATATAAAACCCCAATCAACTGCCCTTGATTCAAAATTGGGCTACAAAGAACGCTTTTAGGTTGGTGTTTTTGGATGTAAATATCAGCCGCAAACTGAGAACTTATCCGGGCATCCAATAAGACTAAAGGTGACAAAGTTCGCTTGACAGTATTCACCAAACTAATCGCCACATCTGTACTTAATTCTAGGGGAATTGAGGGTAATAACTGTGGATATTGTGCCTCTTCTACCAGAGCTACTACTTTTAACGAACTATCCTGTTTTAGTAGCAAAACACACTTACTTGCCCCGGCATTAGCAATGACTATTTCTAGGAGAGTAGTTATGAGTTTGTCGAGTTCAATTTCCCCAGAAATTGCTTGAGAGGCTTTCAGCAAAGTTGCCAAATCTAGGGCTTCAGAGATACTGCTAGAAGTATGAGTAGCAGAGATAGTTCCTAGTCCAAATGTTTCCTTAAAAAAGTCAGTAGCGCGAGGTTGTTGCAGGATGGGGGCGAGAAGTTGGGGATAGCGTTTTTCTAAATCAATTACTTTGGCTTTGGCTCCCCAACGGGCATAACAGTAATATGCCTCCTGCATATAGCTGGCGGCAACTTTTTCTTTGCCCCACTCCAAGTAGAATTTGGCTGTGAGTTCGTTGGCGATCGCTTCTTCTTGAAGGTATTGGTTTTCTTTGGCTCCTGCGATCGCTAGGTCATACAATTCTATAGCTTCTATTTTTTGATTGAAAACCCGATGTTTTTCAGCTTCCACTAAACGATATTTATGCTCGTAGTTCATCGGAGCGTGGTGCATCCAAAGCTGCATTTTTTCCTGATTGGCAGCAACTTGATTTAGGTAATGCGATCGCTCTTCCGAACTGACGTTGGGATAGTTCGCCAGTAGTGCCAGCGATTGGTAGAAATGCAGGGTGACAAAATATTCAGCGCCGATGCAAGCACTGGAGTATTTGGCTCCATTAGCGGCACTATCAACTGCTCGATCGAACTCTTCCAACAAATAAAACAGAATCGTCTTGGCCAAATAACCAATAAACAGAGCGTAATAGTTGTTCTCGGCGTGGAACACAGGCAACATGACGGATTCATCAAAAACCTCACCAATTAACTCAAGTGGATTTGCTGCCTTCCCCAACAAATTCAACAACAGTTGCTGCCATATCTGAGACATATAGATGGTGTGTTCCAGTTTCAACTTCAACAGCAAGTCGTGGTATTTTACCTGGTCTTGTTTAACGGTTTCCAAGTTTTCTCCCCCCAGGAATTTGGCGAAGGAATAGTTAGTGGTACAGTAGCCTGTATATTCGTAATCTCCAGCTTCTAAACCGCTATGCACGCCCTCGGCAAGGGGAGATAGGCTTTCTCGTAAAGGCTCCTTCCAGTGCTGAATGAAGGAGTAGAACATATTATAGACGAGGGCTTTCTGTTCTCTGGCCTCAAACTGTTTGAGCAGTTGCAGTGCCAGTCGCCCTGCCTGATATCCCCTATCAATGTTGCCTAGAGCGCCGCACAGGAGCGTGCCGTACCAGGCATAGGTTCCCGATGCCAGGGGGGAGTAACCGTATTTGACACACAGTTTTACTTGCGTCAGGACGACTGGCAGCAGAATTTGCGGTCTGCCTATGAGACTACTAGCCAAACAAGTTTTAAGAATCCGCATGGCTGCCAGTTGCGCCGGGTCGGTCATCAAGGGGTAGTCTTCCAACCGTTCTATAGCGGGCAGTTCCACTAAAAAGTCCTGGTCGCTCAGGTTAACGGGGTAGCCCAGTAGTTCCAATGCGTGCAATCCCGTGTCAATGGCATCGTTAAATTGGCGTTGCGTTATGTGAATTTGCATCTTGAGTTCGTAAGCCTGGATGCGATCGAGCAGCGCTTTTCCCTGCTGCAATACCAATTCGACTAAACTATTGGCGACAGCGAAATTGGTGTTGAGATATTCTGCCTCTGCCGCTTCCTCAACGATTGCTAAAGTCAAATCGTACTGAGTTTGCCAGCGATCGCTCGAGAGCAAATCCATTGCTGTACTCAGGTATTTCACGGCTGCGGCATAGGCTGTGGATGCTTTGGCTTTGCGTCCTGCCGTCAAGTTCAACCGCGCCAGTTCTTCGAGTTCTGTAGGTTGAGAAATTAAGTTCAATCCCACATTCAATTGGTTGACAATGGCAAAAATCTGCTCTTCCCGTTCTTGAATCGCAGTTTGTTGTAAAAGCAGTTGCCCAATTTGGTAATGAGTTGCTTGCTTTTGATCGTCAGGAATTAGAGAATAAGCTGCTTGTTGAACGCGCTCGTGTAAAAACCGATAAGTCACATTAGCCGAAGCTTTAAAAACTTGTTCGCTATCCGATTGTGTAAAGAATTTATAGACTTTTGTTTTCGGAATTACCAAACCTTCTTGCAATACTTTCCACAAAGCCGTAGCCGTCTTTCCTGCCGATTTCTCACTCACAATTACCAAAGTATTCAAATCAAATTCAGCCCCAATACAAGCTGCTAATTTAAGTATATCCTGAGCTTCTATTGGCAACTTTTGCAATTGCAATGCCATAAACTCCACGACATCATCAGTCAATGCTAAGGCTTTAACTTGAGCAATATCGCACTGCCAATGCTGAATATCCCAATTAAAATTAATTAACTTGTCATCATGTAAAGCTTTGAGAAACTGCGTCGCAAAGAAAGGATTTCCTTGGGTTTTTTGATAAACCAATTTGCTTAAAGGTTTGGCCAGAGACAACTCGCAATTCAGAGTATCTGCTACCAAGCAATTCATATCTGATTCCTTTAACGGGCGCAAGGTAATTGTATTTACTGTTGCCCCAGTTTTCACCATCTCATTTACAGTTAAGATAAATGGATGCACTGGTGAGACTTCATTATCGCGATAAGCTCCTAATACTAATAAATATCCCGTATCTTGCAGCAGTAATTTTAATAAATTTAGGGAAGCAGAATCAGCCCACTGCAAGTCATCTAAAAACATCACTAAGGGATGTTCAATTGTTGTGAAAACTTGCAGAAACTTTTGAAATAGCAAATTAAAGCGATTTTGAGCGGCACTTCCTGATAATTCTGTCGCTGGTGGTTGTTTGCCAATGATGTTTTCTAATTCAGGAATTACATCAATTAAGACTTGTCCATTATCGCCTACTGCGGCTAAAATCTGGTCTTTCCATGTTTGGAGTTGTGTATCTGATTCTGATAATAATTGCCCCATTAAATCGCGGAATGCTTGCACAAATGCGCTGAAGGGAATGTTGCGATTAAATTGGTCGTATTTGCCTTTGATAAAATAACCCCGTTGCCGGACAATGGGTTTATGTACTTCGTTGATAACTGCTGTTTTTCCAATCCCTGAAAATCCCGCTACTAGCATCATTTCGACCCCCCTCTGTCCCCCCTTATTAAGGGGGGATGAAAGA